>CAZNPZ010000005.1:65698-109062 GCA_964575255.1 uncultured Oscillospiraceae bacterium | reverse complement strand
TGCCGTCCGGGCCCAGGAACACCACGTCGATGCCCTTTTCCTTGAGCTGCTTGATCAGGAGCGCGCCCTCCGGGTACATGCCGCCGAAGTAGACGGCCTCCGCGCCGCTGGCGCGGATCATTTCCTCGACAGCCGAGAAATCGGCTTCGCCGGCGGTGATGCCTTCGTAGCCCTTCACTTCGCCGCCGATGGCCTCAAAGCGCATCTTGAACTGATCCGCGACGCCCTGGCCGTAGGTGGTCTTGTCCTGCAGGACGAACACGCTCTTCTTGCCCAGGCCGAACAGGAAGTCCGCACCGGCGGGGCCCTGCGCGTCGTCACGGGCGCAGATGCGGTTGACGGTGGGCAGCTGTCGGTCGGTCACGTCCGGGTTGGTGTTGGCCGGGGAGATCATCGCAAGACCCGCCGAGTTGTACACTTCGGAGGACGGGATCGCGACGCCGGAGTTATAGTGGCCGACGACCGCCAGCACTTCCGGATCCTCGATCAGGCGCTGCGCGTTGCTGACGCCCACTTTCGGGTCGGCCTGGTCGTCCATCGGCAGGAACTGCAGGTCAAAGCCCAGCGCCTTGAACTCCTCGACGCGCTCTTTGAGCGCCAGTTCGATGCCGTTCTTGATCGACCCGCCCAGCGCCGACTGGCTGCCGGACAGCGGGGTGCAGCTGGCAACTTTGATCACCGGCAGCGCTGAAGCGCCTGCGACGGCCATCATGCCGGAGAGCATCAGGACTACCAGCGCAAACGACAGGATCCTGGGGAGCATTCGCTTCATAAAGGGACGCCTCCTTTTTATTCTCCGGGCGGGTACCCGTCCGAAACCTGATAATAAAAAACTTCCCAAGGGCCGTAAGGGCGTTTGAGAAGCGTCGTCGCTTTGTTTTGCACGTCAGTATTCATGAACGCGGGCCGCGTCATCGCGGCTCGGTGCGTCTTTTATTGATTGAGTATATGCAACTTTCACGCCTGTGTCAAGCCAAAATTTTGCCTGAAATGAATATTTTACGCGCGAATGTTTCAGGCGAAGCCGTAAAGCGCTCGCAACACCCACGGATTTAACCTGTTTTGACGGTATGAAAATCCATTCCTGCGATTTCACAAGAATGAAACGGATGCGCAGCGATTGCCCGGCGCAGGTGGCGAAATCCGTGAAAATGTGTGGACGCGACACTGCCTCAATGGTATACTTTAACAAGGTGATTTCATATCCATGAGGAAAAGGAGTGGAAATCATGAAGAAAATTTGGGTCTTGCTGCTCGCGCTGGCGCTCGTACTGGCCATCCCCGCCCTGGCTGAGGATCAGGTCGTTTCCATCTCTTCCCGCGACGCGCAAGTGCCCGCGACGGTGGTGCTGCCCTCGGGCGAAGGGCCGTTCCCGCTGGTGATCCTGTGCCACGGCCACGGCGGCAGCCGCGAGGAGAACATCGGCTTCGGCGCAATCGCCAAGGCGCTCGCGGACAAGGGCATCGCTTCCATCCGCATGGATTTCCCCGGCTGCGGTGAGAGCAAGGAATCCTTCCAGAACAACAACCTGACCAACATGAAGGCGGACGTCAAGGCTTCCCTTGAATACGCGCTCGCGAACTACCCCGTCGACCCGACGCGCATCGGGCTTTTTGGCTACAGCATGGGCGGCCGCATCGCGCTGGAACTCCTGGCCGCGGGCGACGCGCCCTATAAGGCGGTTGGGCTCCTGGCCCCGGCGGCGTCCACCGAGGCGCTGAAGCCGGTGTTCGGCGGCTCGGAAAACTGGGATACCATGAAGGCGGAAGCCGAAGCGAAGGGCTTCTTCACCTTCACCACCATCTACGGCCAGGTGCAGGAACTGGGCAAGCAGTTTTTCTCCGATCTTGAGGCCGTGGAAAACCCGACCGAGGCCGCGGCGGCCGCGTTCAAGGGCAAAGCCCTCGTCATCTACGCCGAGGACGACACCGTGGTTCCGCCGATTGAAGTCTCCCAGAAGGTCGCCGACGCGCTGGGCGCGGAAGTCGTCAAAGCCACCGGCGACGGCCACAGCTACGGCTTCTACTCCGACAAGACCGACGTGCTGAACACCGTCGTGGGCGGCACGGCGGACTTCTTCGCGAAGGCGCTGTAAGAAAGGCGCCAAATGCCAACCCCCGTGCGTTACCAGCGCACGGGGGTTGCGTTTTTCTGACAAAAATCGACACGACCCGTTAAATCCTGGAAGCATGGTAGAAAACAGCGGCGGCAGGGTAAAGTATTGCAAGGACGTTGCGATCGTCCTGAGATTTGAATTGAAACAGGCCATCTCCGAAGGAGGATTTATCATGAAGATCAAGACCTTGACCATCGCCGCGATGCTGATCGTCGCCGCCGTCGCGCTCACCGGCTGCGCAGGCCCGGCGACCCCCGCCACGACCGCGACCCCCGCGCCAGCCGCAACAGATGCGTCTGTCGCCACCCCGACTCCCGTGCCGGTCGTAACCGAACCGCCCGTGCCCGCGGAGACCGAAGCCTCCGCGCCTGAAGCGACCGCCGCCTCCGCGCCCGCGCAGGTTGAACTGACGGTTGAGGAACTTGCCGCCTACGACGGCCAGAACGGCAAGCCCGCGTACGTCGCGGTGAACGGCGTCATCTATGACGTCACCAACGTACCCGCGTGGAAAAACGGCACACACAACGGCTACCAGGCAGGGAAAGACCTGACCGACGTAATCGGCACGGCGCCCCACAAGGACTCCGTGCTGAAGAACCTGACGGTGGTCGGGAAGCTCAAATAGCCTTCCATAAAAACATACTCATCCAAAGGGCTGCCGTGCCGGGAAATGTCCCGTTGCGGCAGCCCCTTCAGAATATATCAGGCGATCCGCCCGGAAGCCTGCGCATCTTGAAGCACCCGGTAGAAGTTGAGCCCGGCGATGCCCGCGATCTGCGCCTGGGTATACCCCAGTTTTTCCAGCCGCTCCAGGATTTTCGGGAAGTCGGACGGGTCTTTCAGCCCATCCGGCCACCGCTCGATGCCGTCGAAGTCGGAGCCAAAGCCCACGCAATCCACGCCGCCCAGTTCCGCGAAGCCCTCGATGTGCCGGATCACGTCGTCGAGCGTCGCGTCCCGCCCGTCGGCCAGAAAATCGGAATAGAAATTGATGCCGATGAAGCCGCGCTTTTCGATCAGCGCGCGCGCCTGCGCGGGCGTCAGGTTTCGGAACGAGCCGCACAGCGTCCTCAGATTCGAGTGGCTGGCCACGACCGGGAGATACGCGTGTTCCACGGTGTCGTAGAACCCGGCCTCGTTCAGGTGGGACACGTCCGCGAGGATGCCCAAGCCGTCCATTTCCCGCAGCATCTCAAGCCCCGCCGGCTTCAGCCCGCGCCCGCAGTCGTCCTTCGCGGGGTAGCCAAGCTCGTTTTCATTGTTCCAGGTCAGCGCGATCAGCCGGATGCCGCGCGAGGCGAAACTGTGAAGTCTTTCAATCGAACCCTCCAGCACCTCGCCGCCCTCGATGGACAGGATGCCGTGCGGCGCTTCCGGCGGCTCGTCCGGGAGCGCCCCGGTCAGAATCGGAACCCCAAGGTCGCCGAGGTGATCCAGCATTTTCAGCGCCTTGCCGTATGGGTTGCCCTTGATCCCCGCGGAGCCCGCGAACAGCGCGTAGGTCTGAAGCCCAACGCCGCCCGCCCGGAGCGCCTCCGGCCTGACGGCGCACTTATCCGGCGCGATCCCCTCGATCGCGATCGAGTACAGCGTGTCCGCGTGGGCGTCGGCGACAAAGTATTTCATAGAATGCTCCTCCTGACCAACTTCTACTGTCAGTCCTTTATTTCAGGTTGAATTTGCATACTCCGTCGTACCTATCATTCTTTCCCGGCGACTGACCCATGGGAGGGCGTCGGGAGGCCAAAGCCCTCTCAAATCCAGCGACCTGCGCGGTGGATTTGGTTTTCCCCCAAAGCCGAGCTTGCCCGGCCGACCGGGAAAACACGCCCAAACCGGTTCCCGCACAGAAATTCCGAAGAATTTCAGGGAACCGGCCCCCGTTCCCTATGCAAAGGAAAGATGCGCTTTGCGCGTGTCGACTCTGTCGACACGCGGATTTTAAGCGCCAATTGCCAACTGCCTGCGCCTGAGCCATCCGCCGCGAAGGTAGTATGCGATGAATAACAGGCTCGTGGCCGCCCAGGTCACCGGGTAACTGAAAACCAACGCGTCCATCGTCGGAAACAGCGGGAACACGACGTACAGCCAGAAAAGGCGAAGCCCGCAGATCCCAAACACCGTCATCGCCATCGGGATCAGCGAATCGCCCGTGCCGCGCAGCGCGCCCGACAGAATTTCAATGCTCACGTAGGTGAAGTAGAGCGGCGTGATCTCCCGAAGCAGCCTCGCGCCGGTTCGGATGACCTCGGCGTCCGTCGTAAAGAAGCTGATGAACGGCTCCGCGAAGAACCATACGACCGTGGAGATGGCAAGCGCCGCACCCATCGCCATCAGGTAGCCGGTGCGCACGCTCACGCGCACGCGATCCATCTTGCGCGCGCCGAAGTTCTGGCTCACGAACGTGGTGACCGAGATGCCAAGCGCGCTCACCGTCATCCAGAACATCGAGTCGATCTTTCCGTAAGCCGTCCAGGCAGCCACCGTCGTCGTGCCGAACGAATTGATGCCGCCCTGTATGAGCAAGTTGGATATGCCGTACATCGTGGACTGAAACCCCGCCGGGAGTCCGATGCGGAACGCATCGAGGAGCACCCCCCTGTCAAACCCGATCCGCCTCACGTTCAGCCGGTAGCAGTCGTTCACGCGCATCAGCCGGATGACCAGAAGCGACGCCGCGCAGGTCTGCGCGGTCAATGTGGCCAACGCCGCGCCCATCACGCCCAGCCTGAAATATACGACCAGCAGGAAGTCCATCCCGATGTTGACCGCGGAGCCGATGATCAGGTAGACGAGCGGCCGCCGGGAATCGCCCACCGCGCGCAGGATGCCGGAGCCAATGTTGAAGAACAGAACCGATTCGATGCCCAGAAAGTATACGCGCAGAAACATCGTCGATCCAGCCAGCACTTCCGGCGGCGTGTTCAGCCCCACCAGCATCGCCCGGCTCAGAAGCGTCCCAGCCACCATCAGGATCGCACCCGCGGCAAGGCTGAGCGCCACCACCGTATGCACCGCGCGCCCCGTCCCCTCTGCGTCCTTCGCGCCGTAGTGCTGCGCCACCACGACCGTAGCGCCCGATCCAAGCCCCACGAAGAAGCCCAGGAACAGGTTGATGATCGTCATGCTGGGGCCGCCCACCGCGGCAAGCCCCGCGTCGCCCACGAAATGGCCGACGATGCTGGCGTCCACGATGTTGTACAATTGCTGAAAAAACGTGCCGAGCAGGATCGGGAAGAAGTATTTTAAAAGCTCTTTCCAGATGGTGTTCTGGATGATCGCGTTGGGGCGTTCGTTTTGCATTTGGGGCACTCCTTACACCAATGCGAAAAATCAATGCATCCAAAGCGTCGAGGGATTTTCTATGCAGGACGCGGAAAGACCCGACGCGGCGATGCGTTAATGTTTCAAATTGGTATCACGGGGTCGGGGCCTGCCCCGGCGGGGCGGGCGGCATTCCCGAACTGGTATAGCACAAACGCGCGCGTTTGTCCATCGCGGGAAGGCAAAAACGATTTGGCAAACATGAACCCTGCGCTTTCCGCTGCGCACCGGTTATGTAATAATTTCCAACGGAGGCCGTCGGGCTAGCAAATCCTGCTACTTTTTCCAGCCGGACACTGTCTAATGTTTCAGAGCGCCAAGACGCGGCGCGCTTCTTTACGCGGACGCCGGGCATATCAGCGGCGGCGCGTTCATACATCAATCCGCGCCGGATTGCCGCGTCACCGCCCGGTATCTCCCTCGCGGCGGGTTGCCGGGACGGAATGGTAGAAGGAGGGATTTTCATGAAACGGATCATCGCACTGATACTTACCGGTTGTCTCTTCATGGGGCTGTCGGCTTTGGCCGAGACGGGCGCATCGATCGGGCCGGACGGCCGCCTGATCGTGCAAGGCAGCGAAGGAGAAGCCATCGGGGAAAATGTGCAGGCCATCGTGGCACAGACGGACGACGCCGTATACTTCACGCAGGGCGCCGAGACAGGAGGCGCGGAAGCAACCGCCTCGCTGTGGGTGTATCAGGATGGCGCAGCCCAGCGGGTAAGCGACCTCGCATCCAACGCCGTGTATGACGCGGCGGGCGGGGCGATCTACTTCCTGCTTGTTACCGACTCGCCGAAACTGATGGCGCTGGACACGGCGACCGGAGAGATATCCGCCGTGTCGGATCTGAATCCGACGACCGCGCTGAACGCGCCGGAGATCGAGCTAAATGACGGCGCCCTCACGGTCTATACGGCTTCGGACTCGGGCGAGAAGACGGTCGCGGCCACGCTGCCGCTGCCCGCCGCGCTGACGATGGATGATACCGCCGACGCCTCTGCGGAAAATGGCGACAACGGCGTCGCGGCGGAAGACGCCACAGCGGAAAATGGCGACAGCGGCGTCGCGGCGGAAGACGCCACAGCGGAAACCGGAGACAGCGGCGTCGCGGCGGAAGACGCCGCTGCGGAAACCGGAGACAGCGGCATCACGGCGAAAGGCGCCGACGTTACGGCCAAGAACCCGGAGGATCTTGCGAGAGGCGACACCGGCGAGGAAGTGAAAAGCCTGCAGCAGCGGCTCCTTGCGCTGAACTATCCGGTCGGCACGGCGGACGGCGTGTTCGGGTACAAGACCCATCAGTCGGTGCGCTACTTCCAGGACGCGCAGGGCATCGCCCAGACGGGCATCGTGACGCCGGATCTGAAAGAAGAGATCTTCGCCGACAGCGCGCCCGAATATGTGCAGTATGTCGCGCTCGCCAGGGGCAGCCACGGCATCCGGGTGGAGGTTCTGCAGTCCCGGCTCCGCGCGCTCGGCTACACCACCGCGTCCGTGGACGGCGATTACGGCAGCGGCACCGCCGAAGCCGTCCGCAAGTTCCAGAGCAGGGCGGGGCTGAAGCAGACCGGCTCGGCCTCCGTGGCGACGCTCAAGGCGCTGATGGCGAAGAGCGCGCCGGCCTACAACGGCTATATCACGCTCTCCGAAGGGGACACCGGCAGCCGCGTCAAAAAGCTGCAGGAGCGCCTGTACAAACTGGGCTACTACGCGGGGGCGCGCGACGGCAACTTTGACAGCCGCACCGCCGACGCAGTGGAACTGTTCCAGAAGGCCATCGGTGTCAAGCAGTCCGGCACGGCCACCATGAAGCTGCAGGAGCGGCTGTTTTCCTCCAAGGCGAAAAAGTGCTCGGAGTACATCGAACTGAGATACGGGGACACGGGAACGCGCGTCAAGGAACTGCAGACCAGGCTCAAGGCACTGGGATTCTATGACGGAGAAATCGGCGGACACTTCCGCACGCAAACCCGAACCGCCGTCAAGGCGTTCCAGAAGGCGCTTGGCATCAAAAAGACCGGCGTCGCGAGCGTCAGCCTGCAAAAGAAACTGTACGCGGACGACGCGCCGACGGCGACCCCATGACCCAAAGCTCCAATTGAAACATCCCCATTATGAACGTCGAGAGGGCCGCGGCCCTCTCGACGTTCTCACATGAAAAACTCAGAAAAGGATACTCTCTGTCTTTTCAAACACGGCCTTGGCCGCGCCCAATAGCGCAGCGTCGTTTCCCAGCTTCGCGGCCTCGACGCGGAGGCCGTCAAAAAACGAGGGAATGATCAACTTTTGCAGCTGCGCGCGCACGCGGCTTAAAAGGAACTCGCCCTGTTCGGACACGCCGCCGCCGAGCAGCACCACGTCCGGGTTGAACGCGTGGGTCAGGGAGGCGATCCCAATCGAAAGGTCGTGGATCCAGCCGTCCAGCACCCGGAGCGCCGCCCCGTCGCCCGCGCGCCCGCTTTCAAACAGCGCCCGCACGTCGCCCCTCGCCGGATGCCCCTCCGGCAGCGTGCCGGTTCTGCGCTTCAATGCGCCGGTCGAGGCGTATTGCTCCAGGCAGCCGTTCTGCCCGCAGGTGCAAAGGTGCCCGCCGGGGTAGAGTACGATGTGGCCGAACTCGCCCGCGCCGCCGCCCGCGCCGGTAATGAGTTGCCCGCGCCAGATCGCCGCGCCGCCGACGCCGGTGCCCAGCGCCAGCATGAGCAGCATCCGGCAGCCCTGCGCAGCGCCCAGCCACCTTTCACCCAGTGCCGCGGCGTTGACGTCGTTCTCCACGTAACAGGGAAGGCCCGTCCCCTGCCGCACCTGCCGCGCCACCTGCATGCCCGACCAGCCAGGCAGGTTGCCGCCGGCGAACGCGATGGAGCCGTGATCCTGGGAGATCAGCCCCGGCGAGGACAGCGCCACCGCCCCTACCCCCGGATGCTCGGCGTACAGGGCGTGTATCTTCGTTAAGATGCGCGCCATCAAAGACGCCCCGCCCTCCTGGGCGAGCGTCTCAAAGCTGCCCGCGCCGATCAGCGCGCCCTCTCTGGAAACCACGCCGAACTTGACCAGCGTTCCGCCCACGTCCAGCGCAATCACGCGATCCATGCCCATACAACCCTTTCGTCTGAACTGGTGTTATTCGTACCAATCCACTTCCTGCCCCACGTACTGGTCAATGCCTTTCAGGAGTTCCACGAGCAGCCCTTCGGTGTCCCGACCGGCGGCTTCATTGAGCGAGACGAGAAAATCCCGTCCGGTCGCGATCCGCCCGGCGTTTTCCGAGACGTACCGCTTCATGGCGTCCTGAAGAACGTCCTCGCCAAGCGACATCCTCAGCTCGTGCAGCACCGCGGCGCCGCGCCCGCGCGTGACCGCCAGAAAGTCGCTTACGGTGCCGAACGCCAGCGCCTCGCTGTCCACCGTCACGCCGCCGGGGATGGTGACCCGAAGGGAAGGCGTGACGCGGGCGTTCAGCTCCGTAAGATACCTGTCGTGCCCGTACGTTTTCTCGGTGCAAAGGAGCGCCGCGTAGGCGGACAGCGACTCGGTCAACCACGGTTCCTCGGCGGGGTTCGTGCCGACGACGCCCCCGAACCACTGCCGCGCCGTGAACAGCGCGACCTGATACGCCAGTTCCCCGCGCTGCGCGTAGGAATAAAACGCCTCCGGGATCATCACGATTCCGGACTGCGCCGCGCCGTTCAGGAGATCGCCCTGCGCGACCGCAAGGCTTCCGTACGGATACGGGCCGAACAGCGGCTCGTAGGCGTTGAGCGCCTGGGTAGCGGCGTCGGCGGCGCGGGCGGCGGCGTCTCGGTCGTTGGCGTAGGAGCGCACCGTGACGCCCGAAGCAGCCGTCCTGTTCTCCTCGATGTATTTCCGGCTGAGCGCCAGCGAGAAAACCCTGGCCGCGGGGAGGTCGATGGTCACGGTCTGACGCGCGTCGACGGGCGGCGCGGCGGTCACGCTTCCGCCCGCTGCGACCTGCCAGGTATCCGGCAGGTTCACGGTTACGTGATAGTCCATCGGATCGGCGAGCAGGCTCTCCCCCACCGGGCTGACCCGCTCGACGACAAACTCACCCTTCCAGGGAGCCGGGAGAACCGAAAAGCCTGAAAGCCGCCAGCCGATGTCCCCGGTGCCGATCGGCCCCAGCACTTCGGGCAGGATCAGTTCGTAATCAAACTGGAATGTCCCGGTCGCGCCGGGCGCGAGGTTGCAGGAAACGCGCAGCGTCGCCTCGTCGGTGCCCTCGGCACCCCAGTCCGCCGGAGCGTCGTTGAAGCGCACCGAATGAAGTTCGACGCCCCCCGCGGCGAATCCTGCGGGATAGGCGTCGAAAATGGTTTCGCTCTCGTAAGGGGCCGTGGTCTCCCGCCGGAGCGCGTTGGGCGCGAGCTGGAAGAGGATCTGATCGAGGCGCTGCCCCGTTTGGTTCGGGTAGGTCACCGTCTGCGTGACGCTGACCGCGTTCAGATCCTGAAGCATCGTCAGCTGCATTTCGCACCGCCCGCGTTCCTCGGCCATCGCGGCGGAGAAGATCGCGGAGACCAGTACGCCCAGCACCATCAAGGCCGCCAGCGCCAGCGCGATCCAGCGGACAACCCTGCCCCGGCCTTCCTTTTTCGCCATCAAACCACCTCCCTTCGCTACGCGGCGGCGGCCGTGATGGACTCGATGGCCGCCTTTGCCGCTTCGTGCGCGCTGTCCAGATCGCACATCATGATGAATTCATAGGTATACCCGCCCGACACGACGGTGATCGCGCCGATGGTATTCTCATCGATGCCGTAGACGATCATGCGGGTGCCGTGGATGTCCTCGATGGCGACATTCGTGTAAAACCCATCCTGCTGGTCGGCCAGATAGTTCTCAAACATCTCGTCCAGCGTCGGGGTATAGGCCGGATCCGGTTCATAGACGTAGGCGACGGCGCGCATCGAATCGCTTTGCATATTCAGAAGAAGGCCGTCGGCCACATTCTCATCAGACATTTCCGCAGCCTTCATGTCGTCGGGCAGCGTGATGGTGAACGCGCCGTTCACGTTCAAGGTCTCGGCAAACGCCGGGGTCGCGAGCAGGATCAAAAGGGCAAGACACAGGAATTTGGTTCGCATCGGATTCCTCCCGGTGGTTGTAAAAACATGCACTGACTATAGCATAGCCCAATTGGCCTGTCAATCGCAGGGCGCGAATTGTGCGTTTTTTGACATGACCTGAGGCGCACGCCAACGGGTTTGTCGAGATGAAGAAGCCGCGGATCACATGCGATCCGCGGCGTACCGACGTTAAGGGATCATGGACGCGAAGCGCTGGATTACTTGATCTTCTTGAGCAGCTTGATCATGATGAACACGAGCACCAGCACGAGGAACGTGCAGAGCAGACCCACGACCGCGACGATCGGGCCGCTTTCGAAGTTGGGCATCGATGCAAACATGTGCTTTCCCTCCTATTTGCCGATCATCATGCTGACCAGTGTGATCAGCACCGAACCTGCGACGATCGAACCGATCTGGCCGGACACGTTGGCGCTGATCGCCTGCATGAGCACGAAGTTGTAGGGATCGTCCTCCTTGGCCATCTTCTGGATGACGCGCGCGCTCATCGGGAACGCCGAAATGCCCGCCGCGCCGATCATCGGGTTGATCTTTTCCTTGCGGAAGAGGTTCAGGAACTTGGCAAACAGCACGCCGCCCGCGGTGTCAAACACAAAGGCCAGAAGGCCCAGGCTCATGATGAGCAGCGTATCCCAGCGCAGGAAGTTTTCCGCCACCATCGTGGAGCCGATGGTGAGGCCCAGAAGGATCGTGACCAGGCTGGCCAGTTCCTTCTGCGCGGTCTGGTTCAGGCGCTCCAGCACGCCGCAGGCGCGGATGAGGTTGCCGAACATCAGGGAGCCGACCAGCGGCACGCTCATCGGGACGATGATGCCCGCCACGATTGTAACCACAATGGGCAGAAGCACCAAGGTGACCTGCGAAACGTTGTTCTCGCCGGTCGGGTAGGTCATGCGGATCTGGCGCTCGGCCTTGGTCGTCAGCGCGCGGATGACCGGCGGCTGGATGATCGGAACGAGCGACATGTAGCTGTACGCCGCCACCGAAATCGGCGCCACGTATTTCGCAAGGTCAAAATAGTTGGCGACATACAAAGTCGTCGGACCGTCCGCCGCGCCGATGATGCCGATGGCCGCAGAGATCTTGGCGATCATGTGCGGGTCGGTCTCGCCGAAGATCGGGCCGACCGTGAACAGCGCGATCAGGAAGGTGAAGAAAATGCCAAACTGCGCCGCCGCGCCGAAGAAGATCATCGACGGATCCTTCAGAAGCGGCGAGAAGTCGCACATCGCGCCGATGGCGATGAAGATCAGGATCGGAAACAGCTCGTTGGCGATGCCGGCTTTGTAGAGGATGGTCAGAAAGCCTTCTTCGCCCAGCGCCGCGGACGCGCCGCCCGCGATCAGCGGCGGCAGGTTGGCCAAAATCGCGCCGAAGCCAATCGGCAGAAGCAGCGACGGCTCGTAGTCCTTCGCAATCGCAAGATAGATCAGCACGCCGGCAATCGCCAGCATGACGAGCATCTTGACGCCGCTCACCGTACCCAGGAAAAGGACACCGCTAAATAGACTGGTCAGCAAGGTTTGCATCCCTTACTCCCCCCAACGCAAGATTCACCGACATACACTATATCATAACAGGAAGCCGCGCGCCACATGTGGAATACATGCCCGGAACCGATATTTTTTGTCTATTCTGTGCGATTTCAACGATGAACATACTATATACACGCAGATAGTCCTATGCAAATTGACGTTTTTCTCAGTGTGTTTGGGATTGATTGCGGCAAACCGGCAAATGTTTTTCTGAATTTTGTCGATTTTTCTATTGACGGATCGCCCGCATCGCGGTATACTGCTTACAGTGTCTTTTTGAGTGGATCCAGCGCTCGCAAACAGAATCAAGAAATCAATGGTTACATGAGTTTTGATCATGTAACCATTTTGTTACTTACGAAACCCTTGAATTTGCTGGGTTTCTGGGTTCCGCCGAGTAGCGGGGACAGGATAAAAATGGATTACGTAACCTTTCAGACCGCTTTTCTCGTGGTTTTCGGTTACACGGCCGGCGCGTTCGCGTCAGCCCGTTCCGGGCTGACAGCCCGACAGGAACATCCGGTTTTTTTAGCCATAAAAAATTACTGGTCAGCCAAGCGCGGACAGCCGCGTTTGGTTCCGATCGGCGGGATCGCGCGCGGGTCTTCATCGAATCCTGCCGGCGACCCGACGGCGCCCGGCGGACACCCCCGGCACTGTCCGGTACCATTTCCGGAGATTCACAGAAATTCAAAAAATGCCCGCGGAAACTGGCCGTGTCGTTAATTTTTCTTATTCTTTTAAGTATAAATTTACTTATTCGCCACCTGAATGATTGCGCATGCGCGTGGGTTTGTGATACAATGTCGTTTGGTGGTTTTCCGTAAGGCCATTTTTCCGGTGGCCCTGATAACAGCAAGGGAGGTTCTTAACCCATGTCGCTTCTCGAAAACAAGGGAAAACTGGCCGAGTTGGACGAAATCATTTCCGAAAACAAAGGCCAGCGGGGCGCGGTGATGCGGACGCTTCAAAGTGCTCAGGAACTGTACGGCTACGTGCCCAAGGAAGTGCAGATTCACATCGCCGACGGGCTGGGCGTGACGCTCAGCGAAGTGTACGGCGTGGCGACTTTCTATTCCCAGTTCGCGCTGGAGCCGCGGGGCCGCTTCGTGGTGGGCGTTTGCCTGGGCACCGCGTGCTACGTCCGGGGCGCGAAGGCGATCATGGACAAACTGATCTCCCTTTTGAAAGTCCCCGCCGGCAAAACCACGGAGGACGGCCGCTTTACCCTCAAGGACACCCGGTGCCTGGGCTGCTGCGGCCTCGCGCCGGTCATCATGATCAACGACGACGTATACGGCCGCCTCGTGCCGGAGGATCTCCCGGCCATCATCGAAAAGTACCAGGCGATGTAAAAACCGATGTTTGAACTGGCGCTGCACATTCTGGATCTGGTTCAGAACTCGGTGGCGGCGGGCGCGAAACTGGTGACCATCACCGTGATCCTGGACACCGCTTCGGACGAGCTGACCATTTCGATCGAGGACGACGGCTGCGGGATGGACGAGGCGCTGCTCCGGCGCGTCGAAAGCCCGTTTGAGACCACGAGAACGACCCGGAAGGTGGGCCTGGGCATTCCGATGTTCAAGCAGTGCGCGCTGATGTGCGGCGGCACGTTCCGCCTTTCGTCCGAAAAGGGCAGGGGAACCCTGCTCACAGCGACGTTCAGGGCATCCCACGTGGATCTTCCGCCGCTGGGCGACCTGAAGGGCACCGTTTTGACGCTGGTGGCGGGAAACCCGGAAACGCCGGATTTCGTGCTTTCCTATCGGGTGGACGGACGCGCGTTCGCGTTTGACACCCGGCCGATCCGCGAAGCGCTGGGCGGGATGCCGCTTGCAGGGGCCGAGGTCAACGCCTGGCTGAGCGAGTACCTGGACGAAGGCATCCAAAGCGTCGACCCTATTTAGAACATTCATCAACACTTTTGGAGGTGTCAAATATGAAATCCCTAGCCGAACTGGAGGCCATCCGTCAGAAGACGCTCGATCAGGTCAACCTGAGGCGCGAACACCAGGGCACCCGCGTGGTTGTCGGCATGGCCACCTGCGGCATCGCGGCCGGCGCGAGGCCGGTCATGCTGGCGTTCCTGGACGAAGTGGGCAAGCGCAACCTGCTGGACGTCACCGTGGCGCAGACCGGCTGCATCGGCATGTGCCGCCTGGAGCCGATGGTCGAAGTCACGCTGCCCGGCCAGGAAAAAGTCACCTACGTCAAGGTCAAGCCGGATATGGTGCCGCGTATCGTGGCGGAGCACATCGTAAACGGAAAGCCTGTCGACGAGTATACCATCGGCGCGGCCGAATAAACGCGCAGGATTGAGGAGGAATTACCAATGGATCTGTACCGTTCCCACGTTTTGATCTGCGGGGGCACCGGCTGCACGTCTTCCGGATCCGCGCTGATCTATGATCGGTTTAATAAGCTGATCGCCGAAAACAAACTGGAGCATGAAATCAAACTTGTGCGCACCGGTTGCTTCGGCCTGTGCGAAGTCGGCCCGGTGGTCATCATCTACCCGGAGGGCGCGTTCTACAGCCGCATTCAGCCCACCGACGTGGACGAAATCGTCGCCGAGCACTTGGTCAAAGGCCGCATCGTCACCCGCCTTCTGTACAAGGAGTCGGTGGAGCCCACCGGCGGCGTCAAGGCGCTGGACGACGTGGATTTCTACAAAAAGCAAAAACGCGTCGCACTTCGCAACTGCGGCGTGATCAACCCGGAGAACATCGACGAGTACATCGCCTTTGACGGCTACAAGGCGCTGTGCAAGGTGCTGACCGAGATGACCCCCGCCGATGTCATTGACATCATCAACCGCTCAGGCCTCCGCGGCCGCGGCGGCGCGGGCTTCCCGACCGGCCGCAAGTGGTCGTTCGCGGCGGCGCAGCCCAAGGGTCAGAAGTACGTGTGCTGCAACGCCGACGAGGGCGACCCCGGCGCGTTCATGGACCGCTCGGTGCTGGAGGGCGACCCCCACGCGGTGCTGGAGGCGATGGCCATCGCGGGCTACGCGATCGGCTCCGACCAGGGCTATATCTACGTCCGCGCCGAGTACCCCATCGCGGTCAAGCGCCTCAAAATCGCCATCGACCAGGCGCGTGAATACGGTTTGCTTGGTAAGGACATCTTTGGAACGGGCTTCAATTTTGACGTCGACATCCGCCTCGGCGCCGGCGCGTTCGTCTGCGGCGAGGAAACCGCGCTGATGGCCTCCATCGAGGGCGAGCGCGGCGAGCCGCGCCCCCGCCCGCCGTTCCCGGCGGTCAAGGGTCTGTTTGGAAAGCCGACCATCCTGAACAACGTCGAGACCTACGCCAACGTGTGCCAGATCATCCTGAACGGCGCGGAGTGGTTCTCCTCGATGGGCACCGAGCGCTCCAAGGGCACAAAGGTGTTCGCGCTGGGCGGTAAGATCAACAACACCGGCCTCGTCGAAGTCCCGATGGGCACGAAGCTGCGCGAGATCATCTTTGACATCGGCGGCGGCATCCCGAACGGCAAGGCGTTCAAAGCCGCGCAGACCGGCGGCCCCTCCGGCGGCTGCATTCCGGCGTCGCTCCTCGACACCGAGATCGACTATGACAACCTGCTCGCGATCGGCTCCATGATGGGCTCCGGCGGCATGATCGTCATGGACGAGGACAACTGCATGGTGGACATCGCGCGCTTCTTCCTGGACTTCACGGTGGACGAGAGCTGCGGCAAGTGCACCCCCTGCCGCGTCGGCACCCGCCGGATGCTCGAGATTCTCGACCGCATCTGCGAGGGCAAGGGCGAGGAGGGCGACATCGAAAAGCTGGAGTCGCTCGCCAACTCCATCAAGAACACCGCGCTGTGCGGCCTGGGCCAGACCGCGCCCAACCCGGTGCTCTCCACGATCCGCTACTTCCGCAATGAGTACGAGGCGCACATCTACGAAAAGCGCTGCCCGGCGCACGTGTGCCAGAAGCTGCTCAGCTACGAGATCGACCCGAACAAGTGCGTCGGCTGCACCCTGTGCGCCCGCGTCTGCCCGGTCGGCGCGATCAGCGGCAAGGTGAAAGAGAAGCACCTCATTAATCAGAGCACCTGCATCAAGTGCGGCGCCTGCATGGAAAAGTGCAAGTTCGGCGCGATCTCGAAAAAGTAAGGAGGAGCCGCCATGGACACCAAAATGATCAATCTGTCGATCGACGGCGTGAGCGTCTCCGTTCCGGAGGGGACGAGCGTTCTGGACGCCGCCAAGTCGGTGGGCATCCGCATTCCCACGCTCTGCTATCTGAGCGGCCTCAACGAAATCGGCGCCTGCCGCATGTGTGTGGTGGACACCGGCGCGCGCGCGCTGTCCGCGGCCTGCGTGCTGCCCGTTTCGGAGGGCATGAAGGTCAAAACCAACACGCCCGCCGTGCGCGAGGCCCGCAAAATCAACCTGGAGCTTCTGCTCTCCACCCATGACAAGAAGTGCCTGTCCTGCGTGCGCTCCACCAACTGCGAGCTGCAGGGCCTGTGCAACGAGTACGGCGTGGAAGACGAAAACCGCTTTGCGGGTTCGATGATCGATCACAAGATCGACGAGGTTTCCCCGTCGATCGTCCGCAACAACAACAAGTGCGTTTTGTGCCGCCGCTGCGTCGCCGTCTGCGAAAAGATCCAGAACGTCGGCGTCATCGGCCCCACCAAGCGCGGCTTCAAGACCACCGTCGAATCCGCCTGGGAAATGCCGCTGGGCACAACCGCCTGCGTCAACTGCGGCCAGTGCATCGTGGTCTGCCCCACCGGCGCTTTGACCGAAAAGGACGATACTGGGAAGGTCTGGGACGCGCTGAACGACCCGGACAAGTTCGTGGTCGTGCAGCCCGCGCCCGCCGTCCGCGCCGCGCTGGGCGAGGAGTTCGGCATGCCGATGGGTACGTCGGTCACCGGCAAGATGGCGACCGCGCTCCGGCGCCTCGGCTTTGACCGCGTGTTCGACACCGACTTCGCGGCGGACCTGACCATCATGGAGGAAGCGTACGAGCTGATCGACCGCCTCACAAACGGCGGCGTCCTGCCGATGATCACCTCCTGCTCGCCGGGCTGGATCAAGTACTGCGAAACCTTCCACCCCGACTTTATCCCGAACCTCTCCTCCTGCAAGTCGCCGCACGAGATGGAGGGCGCGATCATCAAGTCCTACTTCGCCCAGAAGAACGGCATTGATCCCAAGAAGATCGTGGTCGTGTCGGTCATGCCCTGCACCGCCAAGAAGTTCGAGCGCGCGCGGCCGGAACTGGGCCACGACGGGCTCGCGGACGTGGACGTGGTCATCACCACCCGCGAACTTGGCCGCATGATCAAGCAGGCCGGCATCGATTTCCCGAACCTCCCCGACGGCGACTTTGACGACATGCTGGGCGATTCCACCGGCGCGGGCGTCATCTTCGGCGCGACCGGCGGCGTCATGGAAGCGGCGCTGCGCACCGCCTACGAGGCCGTCACCGGAAAGACTTTGGAGGATGTGGACTTCAACGCCGTCCGCGGCATCGCGGGCGTCAAGGAAGCCACCATTGACTTAAACGGCACCAAGCTGAACGTCGCGGTCGTCAGTTCCACCGGCCTCGCCGGGATGCTGCTCGACCAGGTGCGCGAAGGCAAGAAGAATTATGCGTTCATCGAGGTCATGGGCTGCCCCGGCGGCTGCGTCAACGGCGGCGGCCAGCCGATCGTGACCGTCGAACAGCGCGAGAGGACCGACCCGCGCGTGCTTCGCGCCAAGGCGCTGTACCGTGAGGACGCGGAAAAGAACATCCGCAAGTCCCACGAGAACCCGTCCATCAAGAAACTGTACGCCGAGTTCCTGGAGAAGCCCAACAGCCACAAGGCGCACGAACTGCTGCACACCCACTACGCCAAGCGCGAGAAATATTAACGCTCGGCAATTATGAGACAGACGCGGCCTGCGACGAATCGCGGGCCGCGTTTTTTGTCGATCAACGCCTCGCCAAATTGACGATTCCCAATTTCCCGTGTATAATAAAGGCGGACTTCCGACCCGCTGCGCGGACGCCGCCAGACAGGCCGAACGAGGATAAGCGCGATGAGCGACGCGAAAGAGCCGGTAACGAACCCGGAATTGGTGATGGCCATCGAAAACGCCCGAGCGTCCAGAACCGCGCGGGCCTGGGCGGACATGGTGCGCGAGGCGGCGCGGGCGCGGTTCATCACCCCGGTGGACATCTCCACCGCGCCCCGAACCGATGAAAACAGCGAGATAACCCGGCGGGACGCGCCGTCGTTCAGTCTGCACATGATCGAGGATCCGGCGAGCGGCCGGAAGCTGTACCTGGCGTTCACCGACCGGGAGGAACTATCCAAGTGGCGCCAAACCCCCGGCCAGCGCGTGCTGGTGATGACCTTTGACGACTACGCACGGATCGTGCTGGACGGAAGGATGGCGTCAGACGGCTTTGTGATCAACCCCTACGGCGGAAATGTCGTGTTTGACCGCGCGATGATCGCGGCCATCCGGCGCGACAAAGAGGCGCGAAGCGCGGGCGCGGAGCAAATCGTCATGAACAGGGGAACGACCGTCCAACTGGGTCTGCCCACCGAAGCGCCGCGTGCGCTGATCGGCGCCATTTCGAAGTACCTGAAAACGCAGCCGGGCGTGAAGGCCGCGTACCTGCAACTGATGGAAGTAGAGGGGGCGCCCAGGTATCTGGTGGCCGTCGACTTCACGGGCGACAAAAAGACGCTGTTTCAGGGGATTTCGCGCGCCGCGGCGGGCGCTTTGACCGATCTGCCGCTTGATCTCGTCTCCTGCGATTCGGATTTCTGGCGGGAGACGATCCTTGATCTTGAGCCGTTTTATAAAAATTCAGATACTTGACGAGAAGCCGTATTGAGCGCCTGGCGCGCGCTTGACTTTTTTCCGTTCCTTTGGTATACTGACCCGGAAAACGGCGGCATGAAGCCGCCCCCGACAGGCAGGCTTTCATGAAGGAGGCAGGCCTTTCAATTTGTGATGGGGGGCAGTTTCATGAAGAATACCCGAAACCTGACGCTTTCCGGCTTGTTTCTCGCACTGGGCATCACGCTGCCGTTTTTGACGGCCAACCTTCCGCAGATGGGGAGCGCGTTCCTGCCGATGCACCTGCCGGTGCTGCTGTGCGGTTTTGTCTGCGGCTGGCCCTGGGGTCTCGCGGTCGGCCTGATTTCGCCGCTCCTTCGCAGCGTGCTGGTCGGCATGCCGCCGCTGTGGCCGGTGGCGTTCGCAATGGCTTTTGAAATGGCAGCCTACGGCGCGCTGACCGGCATCCTGTTTCAAAAATTGCCCAAGTCCTGGCCGTTTGCGTATATCTCGCTGATCGGCGCGATGCTGGGCGGCAGGATCGTATGGGGTCTCGTGATGGCGCTGATCTCAGGCTCGAATTTCGGCTTCCAGGCGTTTCTGGCGGGCGCGTTCGTCAACGCGGTCCCCGGCATCGTCATTCAGCTCGTGCTGGTGCCCGCGCTGATCCTGGCGCTTCAGCGCGCGCGGCTGATCCCGTCGGAACTCAAAGCGTAATCAACCCTTCGGAGGATTCCATGCTGGAAATTTTGCGCGCCCACCGGGCGCGCTACCCATTGATGGAGCCGCAGGACGCGGTAAAGCTGATCTACCAGCGCGCCTTCGCGACCGGCCATATGGTCGACAGCCGCGAAAGCGCGCTGAAGCGCCTGCGCGAGGAGATGGCGCTGGTCGCAAAAGACCCGAATGCAGAGCTATTTGAGCCGCTGGGCGCGGGGCTGACCCGCATGAACCTGGCATCGCCGGAGTTCCCCGCGATGGAAACCGCCGCCGGAATGTTCTACGCCAGCACGCGGATGCCCCGGAACCAGCGCTTTGAAAAAGAACTGGATCAGTTGGGGCGCCTTTGGCCGGAATGCGCGCCGTTCATCGCCGCCTACCGCGCGAACGACTGCCCGCCGCCGGGCCACAGCGAAATCTACCGCGCGGCGTACCGCCCGGCCTACCGGGTGGTGCTCTCAAAGTTCCAGCGGCTGATGGAAGTCTTCCACGCGGTCGACGCGCTTTCGGATCAGGACAGCGTCCTCGTCGCGATTGACGGGCGCTGCGGCTCTGGCAAGAGTTCGCTGTCCCAATTGATCGCGTCGGTCTACGGCGCGATGGTACTGCACATGGATGACTTCTTCCAGACCGAGGCGCAGAAGGCCGCGGGCGAACGCGCCGTGGTCGCCAACATTGATGGGACGCGCCTGATGGCGGCGCTTACGCCGTTCGCGGCGGGCGAGCCGTTTCCGCTTCGCGCCTACAACTGCCTGACGGGGCAGTTCCTGCCGCCCCGGCAGATCAGGCCCACCCGCGTCAGGGTCGTCGAAGGCTCCTACTGCCTGCACCCGGCGATCCAGATTCCCTACGACGTGAAGATCTTCATGACGGTCGACCCGCTCACGCAGCGTTCGCGGCTGAAAGTACGCAATCCCGAACTCTTCGACCGGTTCGTGGCCGAGTGGATCCCGCAGGAAGAAGCATACTTCAGCGCCCACCACATCCAGGACGGCTGCCTGACCATCGACGGCCGCGCGCTGGACGACCGGGATGACGAGGGGAGCATTTTGTGAGGAACGACCCGAAAGTCACGAAATACTTTGCCGGGATGCCCGGCGCGGAGCAGCTCTTTTCCCATCTGATGAAGGCCTGCGCCGCCGCGGGCGACGGGAACTACCTGGTTCAGAAGTCCGACATCGCGCTGGGCGCGCCGAGGCACTTTGGGTACGCATGGCTGCCCATCCGCGTTGTCGGCGGCCGCCCGCCCATCCATCTGGTTCTGACGCTCCGGCTGGGCCGCAGGATCGACTCCCCGCGATTTACCCAGATCGTCGAAGCAACCCCCGGCCGGTACGCCCATCACCTGATCCTGTCCGATCCAAAAGAGCTGGACGCGGAACTTCTTTCGTGGATCCGGGAAGCCAAGGCGGAATCCATAAAAAAGGTCAGATATTGACCATTATTGAATCCTGTAGCGGTTGAACTTCCTATCCACTTCCATGACCGGAAAGTTCTTCGGAAGCTCGTCCCCCGTGATTTCAACGAACGAGTTCTTCGCATAGAACCGGTGCGCGGCCTGAAACAGCAGCGTCGTCAAAACCGTTGTCCGAGGCCCCGATCAGAAGCTGGTTCAACAGGTTTTCGATATGCCCTTCCCCCTGTACTCCAGTGTGTTGCACAAATCAGTACATCGCAAGATCCGCCCCAATGTACGCCTCCAGCACCAGGTTGGCGGCCGCGAACGTTGCCGGGGTGGTGAGCGCGGAGGGGTAGACCTGGACGCGGCGAACGGTATGCCCCATGCCGCGGCCGTTGAGCCGAGCCTCCAGGCGCTTGGCGATCACCTCAAAGCGGTAGCGGATGTCGCCGAAGAAGACCACCGCGGGCACGTCCAGAAGCTGGACGGCGTTTTGGATCATGCAGGAAAGGTAGTCCGCCTCGCGGTTCAGCACGCTTTGAGCGTCCGCGCGCCCGGCGGCGGCGGCATCCACCAACGCGGGCCAATCCGTAAGGTCTGGACAGACGTCCGAAGCGGCGCGCAGAATGTTGGGGATGGAGGCGTACAGCTCCGCGCAGCCCCGGTTGCCGCAGGTGCATGTCGGGCCGTCAAAGCAAATGGACGTGTGCCCGATCTCGCTGCCAAACCCCATGCTGCCCTTATAGATGCCGTCCGGGGTCACAAACCCGCCGCCGACGCCGGTGTCCACCACCACTGCCAGAAAGCGCGGGTGCCGGTGCCCCAGCCCGCAGGATTTTTCCGCAAGCGCCAGCGCGGTCGCGTTGTTCTCCAACAATACCGGCGCGTTCAGAAGCGTGCGGAAGTGGTCGCCCAGCGGCACATCGCGCCAGAGCGGAAAATTCGGGGGATCCAGGATCAGGCCGCGCCGCGCGTCCAGCGGGCCGGGCGCGATCATCCCCAGCCCCAGAAGTCGACCCGGCGGCGGCGATTTCAAGAATTCCCTGACCGCCGCGTCGATGCGCGTAATCGCCTCACCCGGCCCCATGCCCGGCGAAGAAACCTGCTCCTCCCGCAACAATGTGCCGCAAAAGTCGGTCAGCCCCAGCGTGGAACCGGCGCGCGTAACGCTCAGCCCCAGGATGTGATGCGCGTCCGGGTTCAGGCTCAGCCGGGTCGCGCGGCGACCCGCCGCATCTTTGACTTCCGAAGCGCCCTCCTTCAGGATTCTCTCGCGCAGCAGTTCGTCCACCAGCACGCTGATGGCCGCGCGCGTGAGTCCCGTGCGCCGGGCGATCTCCGCGCGGCTCGCGCCCCGCTCGCGGATGTGCCGGAGAACCAGCGCGCGGTTTCTTCGCTTCATCTCGGTCGCGTTCAATGTTACGCTGCGCATGGGGCACATCCTTTCCCTGCCATTAAGCTTCAGTATAGCATCATTTTTTTAAGAATATTTGTCAAACTGATTGACAAATAAAGTTAAATCCAGTATACTCGGCTTGGAAACAAGGGGGCGGGACGCATGCCGATCGATTGGAAGATCCTGAGCGGACAGCCGGTATTCTTTGAGCGCAACCGCGTGGCGCGGGTCTACGACGGCGGCAGGTTGTTCGCCGATTTCTTCGGCGACGAACCGGTGGACGGCAAGAAGCCGGAGGAGTGGATCGCCTCGACGGTATTGGCGCTGAATGAAGGCGGCAAAGACCCCCGCGAGGGTCTGAGCCTGGTGGCGGGCACGGATATCCCCTTCCGGGAACTCCTTGCGCGCGAGCCGGATCGGATGCTGAGCCCCGGCGGCAACTTTGACGTGTTGGTCAAGGCGCTGGACAGCGCCATCCGCCTTCCGGTACAGACCCATCCAGACCCGGCGTTTTCACGCAAACACTTTCACAGCCCGTTCGGAAAGACGGAGATGTGGCTGGTGCTCAAAACCCGTCCGAACGCCTGCATCTACTACGGCTTCAAAGAACGTCTGACCAAAGAACGGTTCGCGGAGGCCGTCGCAAAAAGCGAGACCGACCGGGACGCGATGGAGCCGCTGTTGAACCGTACAGAAGTTCAGCCCGGCGAGGTGTACCTGATCCACGCCCGGCACGTACACGCGATCGGCGCGGGCTGCCTGATGCTGGAAGTACAGGAGCCGGCCGATTTTACGATCCAGCCCGAACACTGGTGCGGCGAGTACCGCCTGAACGCGCGGGAGATGTACCTGGGTCTCGCCCCGGACACGGCGCTGGAATGCTTTGATTTCTCCGTCTTCGGCCCGGAGGCGCTCAGGCTGTGCAAAAAGACGCCGAGGCTGATCTATGAAGCGGATGGCTGCCGGGCGGAGAGCCTGATCGACAAAAGCGACACGCCCTGCTTTTCCGTCCGGCGCGATACCGTGACGGGCGCGCGCTGCGCGCTTTCGGACGCCCCGGCGCTGTACGTCGTCACCGAAGGAGAAGGCGAGCTTCACTGGGATGGCGGCGTCCGCGCGCTTCGGCGGGGCGCGTATTTCTTCCTGCCCTACTGCCTGAAGGGAAAGGCCGAATTGTACGCGCGGGCGACGATCGAGGTCGTGCGCTGCCTGCCGCCGGAAGAAACCCTCAGTCATTCATAGGAAATGAATTTCCACGTCATGTCCAAACTTGACAAATCGATGTTGGGCAGTTATGATAATCAATGCGTTAACAATTGGGAATAAATTCCAGCTGGGGTGATGTCCGCGTGCAGGAGTATCTGGTGGAGCTTCAGGGCGTCTCGAAAAGCTTTCCCGGCGTCAAGGCGCTGGACGACGTTCAATTGAACCTCCGGGCGGGCGAGGTGCTCGCCCTCTTGGGCGAGAACGGCGCGGGCAAATCGACGCTGATGAAGATTTTAAGCGGGGTCTATACCAAGGATTCCGGCGTGACCAGGGTGTTCGGCAAAGTCGTTGAGAACATGACGCCGCAGAAAGCGCGGGAACTGGGCATCGCCATCATCCACCAGGAATTGAACCTGTGTCAGCACCTGACTGTCGCGGAGAACATCTTCCTGGGTCGGGAGATCGTGCGCGGCGGCCGCCTGTGCCGCAAGGAGATGAACCAGGCGGCGCGGGAAGTGCTCGCGCACCTGAACATCGACATCGACCCGGAAACCGTGGTGGGCATGCTGCAGCTCTCCAAGCAGCAGATGGTTGAGATCGCGAAGGCGCTTTCGACCAACGCGAAGGTGCTCATCATGGACGAGCCCACCAGCGCACTGACTGCCAAAGAAATCAGCGACCTCTTCTCGATCATCCACAAACTGCGCGCCGAGGGCCACGGCATCATCTACATCTCCCACCGTCTGGAGGAGCTTCAGTACATCGCCGACCGCGTGACCATCCTGCGCGACGGGCAGTACGTGACCACCATGCGCTATCAGGATACCTCGCTCCGCGAGATCATCAGCTTCATGGTGGGTCGCGAGATCAAAGAAAAGTTCCCCCGCGTGGAATGCGAGGCCGGGGACGTGATCTTTGAGGTCAAACACCTGAACGCCGGGCGGCTGGTGCGCGACGTGAACCTGACCGTCCGGAAGGGCGAGATCGTCGGCATCGCCGGGCTGATGGGCGCCGGGCGCACCGAGACCACCCGCGCCATCTTCGGCGTGGACCCCAAGGAATCCGGCGAAATTTGGCTGGAGGGAAAGCGCGTGACCATCCGGCGGCCGGAGGATTCCATCCGCGCGGGCATCGTTCTGGTTCCGGAGGACAGAAAGCGGGACGGGCTGTGCGTGAAACTGAGCATCCGCGACAACATCGCGCTGCCCAACCTCGACATCCTGTGCAACCGCTTCACGGTCGTCAACCGCCGCAAAAAGAGCGCGATGTCGGCGCAGACGGTGCGCGACCTGCGCATCAAGCTGCCCAGCGACGATGTGGACGCCGCCAGCCTTTCGGGCGGCAACCAGCAGAAGGTGGTCGTCGGGAAATGGCTGGCGCGCCACTCCAAGATGGTGCTGTTCGACGAGCCGACCCGCGGCATCGACGTCGCCGCCAAGGTCGAGATTTACAACCTGATGAACGAACTGAAGCGGCAGGGCATCGGCGTATTGTTCGTCTCCTCCGAAATGCCGGAGATCCTGGGCATCAGCGACCGGATCGTCGTGATGTGCGACGGCCGGGTGACGGGGGAAATGCCCATCGGCGAGGCGACCCAGGAGAAGATCATGGATCTGGCGACCCGCTTCGAGGCGAAGATCAACGGGGCTACCGCTTGAAAAGTTAGGAGAGGACGACCATGCAAACTGCCCGGAACCGCAACCCCATCCGTCGGCTGATGTCCATCCGGGGCGTCGGACAGGTCATCACCGTCACCATCGGCCTCATCCTTCTGTGCGTGGTGTTCGCGCTTCTAAACCCCAATTTCACCTCGCAGCGCAACATGAACAACCTGCTTCGGCAGATCGCCCCGTTCCTGATCGTGGGCATCGCGCAGAGCTATGTGCTGATCACCGGCAACATTGACCTCTCCATCGGCTCGGTGCTGGGCATGAGCTGCATGATCTCGGCAACATTGATGACCAAGGGCATGGATCCCTGGCTTTCCTGCGTGGTCACGCTCGTGAGCTGCCTTGCGGTTGGCGTGGCCAACGGCGTACTGGTGGCCAACTGCAAGCTTCCCCCCTTCATCGCCACGCTGGGCACGATGACCATCGCGCGCGGCATCGCGCAGATCGTCAACAACAACATGAATACCGACGCCATCGGCGACGCGGCGGCGGGCTTTCGGGATTTCTTCTACTATGGCAAGTTCCTGGGCGTGTTCTCCACGGTGTACATCGCCATCGTGCTCTGGATCATCTTCAACTACATTTTGAGCAAGACGCGCACCGGCAGCTACATCTACGCGGTGGGCAGCAACCTCGAAGCCGCGAAACTCTCCGGCGTGAACGTCTCCAAGGTGGTCATCAAGGCGTACACGGTCAGCGCGTTCTGCTCCGGCGTCGCGGGCCTCATCACCTGCGCGACCGGCGGCCTGGGCACGATGGACGCAGGCAACAGCTACGAACTGTACGCGGTCGCGGCCGCCGTCATCGGCGGCGTGAGCACGCTGGGCGGTCAGGGCATCCTGCTGGGCACCGTGGTGGGCGCGAGTGTCTGGGGCGTAATGCAGAACGGGCTTTCGCTGGCCGGCGCGCCGGTGGCGCTCAGAAACATCGTGATCGGCGTGATCGTGGTCATCTCGGTTCTGGCCGACGTCGTGGTGCGCAGCGGCAAATGGAGCCGCAAGCCCCGCGAATCCGCGGGTTTGAAACCCGCCGCGCAGACCCCGCCGAATTAAGGCGCCCGCGTACGGTGCTTTAAGAATAATGAATGGAGGGTATCATTCATGAAGAAGACATTCGCGCTGGTACTGAGCCTGGTTCTCCTGTTCTCCTTGACGTCGATGGCCATGGCCGCGAAGGTCACCCTGATCACGATGGACCTGATGGATCAGCATTGGGTCAACGTGGACAAGGGCTGCCAGGACGCCGTCGCAGAACTCAAGGCCAAGGGGATCGACATCACCTACAACTGGGACGCGCCCACGAACGGCAAGGACGACGCCGCGCAGATCGAGTGCATCAACAACGCCTACGCCAACAACGTCGACCTGATCCTGCTGGCCTCCAACGGCCCGGACACCCAGGTGGCCACGATCGACCAGCTCACCAAGGACGGCGTGAAGTTCATCTACGTGGACTCCGCGGCCAACTACCCGGCGCTGCAGACGCTGGCGACCAACAACACCAATGCCGGCCAGATCGCCGGTGAGCAGCTGCTGGCCAAGCTGACCGCCAACGGCGTCAGCGAGGGCAAGATCGGCATCGTGAACGTGAACGCGGCCACCACCTCCACCGTGCAGCGCGAGGCGGGCTTCCGCAAGGCGTTCGAAGGCTCCAAGTTTGAAATCCTCGAAACACAGTACGGCGAGGGCAACGCCACCAAGTCGCAGGAAATCGCGGCCAACTACATCACCTCCGGCTGCGTGGGCATCTTCGGCACCAACGAGGGCGGCACCGTGGGCGTCGGCAACGCGATCAAGGAAGCCGGCGGCACCGTGGTGGGCGTGGGCTTTGACAAGAGCGACGCGATCCTGGGCCTGATCAAGGACGGAAGCCTCTTGTGCACGATGGCGCAGGATCCCTACAAGATGGGCTACGAAGGCATGATGTCCGCGGCGAAGGCGCTGGCGGGTGAAGCCCTGACCGAGGAGAACGTGGACACCGGCGTGAAGGTCATCGACGCTTCCAGCCTGTAAACCTCCGGACTGAATCGTACAAAGAGGCCATGCTCCCGATCCGGGAAGCATGGCCTCTTCTTTTATCTTTTCCTGTCCCCCGGTCGCCCGCCGCCCGAACGCCGCGCACCGTCAAACGGCCTTCCGCCCGGACGTCCGCCGCCAAAGCGGTCTTGCCCGGCAGGTCTTGCGGGTTGGTCGCCAGAGCGATTGCCCCCGAAGCGGTCGTCCCTCGCGGGTCTGGGCTGGTCGCCCATTCGCCCGCCGCCGAAGCGGTCTTGCCCGGCAGGTCTTGCGGGTTGGTCGCCAGAGCGATTGCCCCCGAAGCGGTCGTCCCTCGCGGGTCTGGGCTGCTCGCCCATTCGCCCGCCGCCGAAGCGGTCTTGCCCGGCAGGTCTTGCGGGCTTGCTGCCCGCGCGCCCGCCGAAGCGATCCTGCCCTGACGGTCTGCCGGAAGAATAGCCGCCCGCACCCCTTCCGGGTTCCGAATAGCGCGGCGCGCGCGCACGCGCGGGCTCGCCCTTCATGGTGAGCTTCGCCGGGGCGTTGGTGTTGGCCGCTTTGGGCGGCGTCGGGGTGAAGACCTCCATCGGCCACGCGCTCTCCAGCGTCGGGATGCGCCTGCCGATCAGCGCCTCAATCTGGCCGAGGTCCTTCACTTCGTCGATCGAGCAGAAACTGATCGCGTCGCCGCTGAGCCCTGCCCGCCCGGTGCGCCCGATGCGGTGGATGTACACCTCCGGCTCGTGGGGGAGGTCGTAATTGATTACGTGGGAAAGCCCCGCGATGTCGATGCCGCGCGCGGCGATGTCGGTGGCGACGAGCGCGCTCAGCCGCCCGGTCTTGAACTGGTTCAGCGCGTCCTGCCGCGCGGTCTGCGACTTGCTGCCGTGGATCGCCAGCGCGCGGATGCCCGCGCTTTCAAGGTCCTTCACCACGCGGTCGGCGCCGTGGCGCGTCCGGGCGAAGATCAGCGCGTTTTCGATTTCCGGCTGGTTCAGAAGGTGCGCCAGCAGGTACTTCTTGTTGCCCCGGTCCACGCGGTAGAGCACCTGACGAATGCTGTCGACCGGCGTGGTGACCGAGTCCACCTTGACCGTCTCCGGGTTTTTCAGGATCATCAGCGCGAGGTTCTCGACCTCGCGCGGCATGGTCGCGGAGAAGAACAGCGTCTGCCGGACGACCGGGATCTTCGCGATCACCCGCTCCACGTCGCGGATGAAGCCCATGTCCAGCATGCGGTCCGCCTCGTCCAGCACGAAGATCTCCACCTTGTCCAGATGGACGTACCCCTGCTGGATCAGATCGTTCAGCCGTCCGGGGGTCGCGACCAGGATGTCGACGCCGCGCTGAAGCTGCGCCGTCTGCGGGTGCTGGCTCACGCCGCCGAAGATCACCGCCGGGATCAGCGAGAGCCTGCGGCTTCCGTAGTCCAGGAAGCTGTCGTAGATCTGCTGCGCCAGTTCGCGGGTGGGCGTCAGGATCAGCGCGCGGATCGGGCGCGCTCCGATGGGCGCGGGCTTCTTCGCGAGCTGCTGCAAAATCGGCAGCGCGAACGCCGCGGTCTTGCCGGTGCCCGTCTGGGCGCAGCCCAGCACGTCTTTGCCCGCGAGCGCCAGCGGGATCGTCGCCTGCTGGATGGGTGTCGGCGTCTCATACCCAAAGTGACGGACCGCGCCGAGCAACGGCCCGATCAGGTTCATTTCTTCAAAGGTCATATTCTCTTCCTAACTCGTTTCATTGATGGCAACCATCATGTCAGTATACCACGTTTCGCGGCTTCTCCTGCACAGGTTGCCCGAAGTTCCGGTGAATATTTGATTACGCGGCGTTACAAGAACAGCCTTTTCAGGATTTCCTCCTTCAGCCCCGGCTTTCGCTCGATCACGCGCAGCACCGCGGCGGACGCGGCCAGCGGCACCAGCGCGTAGACCGACCACTCCAACTGCACGCCGCCGTACACCCTGATGTCGATCAACGCCTCCAGCCCCGCCAAAAACGCCACTCCGGTCAGTACAACCAGCGACGCCCGGTCCAGCTGGGGCATCCTCGGCCGCCGGCAGACGTATACCGAAAGCATCGCCGCCCCGCCTACGAGGAGGGTCAGCGGCAGCGCCAGCGGCAGATACCACGAAGCGCCGCCGGTCCGCCACGCAATCAGAAGCAGGTACATGGCCGCGGACAGGATGTCCATCGCGATGTACAGGTATGGCCGCGTGATGTCCAGGTACATTGGCAGCAGCACCCAAACCTCCACGCAGGCGATCGCGCCCAGAACGTATGCCGACCAGGTGACCTGATGGTTGATGAGGAGGTTGCTGACGAGAGCCGCCGCCATCGGGATTAATAGGAACAGCGCCGCGAGCTGCGCGCCGTAGCGCCGGTCGATCCGGGGCGGAACGACCTCCAGTCGCTCCGGGTAGGGTCGCTCCGCGGCCTCGTGCCACGCGGGGTTCGGGTCCATCACCGGGGTCTTGCACAGCGGGCATTTTTCCTCGGACGGCGCGAGCTCCACGCCGCAATGAACGCAGTAGGCCATCAAATCACCTCGAATTGCTCTCCACCAGCACGGGGATGCCCATCTTAACCAGCGTTGTGAAGAAGGCGCGCTCGACGAAAGATTCCCGGATGCAGCGGGAGAAATTGATGTAGGTCTTTCCGCCGCAGCTGACGCAGGCGCAGATGACGGGGTTTTTGAAGGGCGTGCCCAGCAGGAAGTCCATCCGGGTGACAAACCCGCGCATCTCCTCCGGCAGCGTCACCTCGCCCAGGTTTGAAAACGTGGTGGTACAGTATCGGTCGCCCTGAAGCCCGAACATGATTTTGAGGAACGGCGCCTTGAGAAACAGCGGCGTCGCCCGGATCACGGGGTTCCGCTCCGCGTTGACGTTGGCGGACATGCGCGCGTTGAGCGGCTTTTCGGCGATCTCCAGCCCCAGCGTGTGGCGGACGACGGTCAGAATTTCCTCAAAGCTGTGCCGTCCATAGGCGGGCTGGATGCCGACGTTGACGTAGGACGCGAAATTCCGAAGCGTCTTCGAGCCGTAGAACCGGCGCAGGTTCACCGGCAGCTGCACCTTGACCGGGCGGACGCGGCGAGTGGGCCGCGCGGCCTGAATGTCCTGAAAGCAGAGGAGCAATATGGCGACGAGCAGCCCCGTGACGCTGACATGATGCGCTTTCGCCGCTTCCTTCAGCGCGCCGGACGGGATGATGCCGGTGGTGATGTTCAAAAAGTGGCTGCGCTCCGGCGTCCCCTCAATGTGAAACGCGGGTTCCTCCAGACGGCTCCGTCCCGCGCCGCGCGCGTGCACCAGAAAACTGTCCTCCATCTCCCCGGCCTGCGGACGGTCGGCGAGGCTTAAAACATGGCCGCCCGCGGGAATGCGCGCGCCGCGCTTGAGCCGTAGGTACTCGGCGGCGAGCGTCAGAAGGAAGCTCAGTCCGCCGCTCCCGTCCGTCAGCGCGTGGAAGAATTCGACCGCGATCCGCCTGCCGTGGTGGCGAACCCGGTACAGAAAGCGCCCGTTTTCGCGCAGATCCATCCGCACCAGCGGGTTGCCCACATCCTCCTGAAGATCCGGCGCGCCCTCCATTTTATCAAGGTAGTACCAGAAGAAGCCGCGCCGCAGCCGGTACCGGAAGGTCGGGAACCGCGCAAGAACCGCGCGGTGCGCCTGATCGAGAACGGCGGGATCGATGGGTTCGGTGAGTGTCACCGACAGCCGGAACATCGCCGCCCAGCCGCGCGTGCGGGACGGCGGATAGATCTTCGCGGCGTTGTCCAGTTTCAGCCAGGTCGGGGCGTGCGCGCCGCCGGTTTTTGCCATCGGTTTCACCTTCTATTTCCCGGACAGGAAGGCGCGGATCTTCCCAAGCGCGGCTTTTGCCTCCGGGATGCCGTACAGCACGTAGGCGTGCCACATACCCTCTTCAATGACCAGCTCGCAGGTACAGCCGGACGCCTTCAGCTTCTCCGCGAGCCGCGTGGAGTCGTTCATCAAAATCTCGCAGTCGCCCGCGAAGATCATCGAATCCGGGAGACCCGCAAGGTCTCCGAATACCGGCGAGACCGTCGGCTGACGCAAATTGTGCCCAGCGTACAATGACGCCGAGTGGGTGAGACCCTCCAGGCTCAGAACCGCGTCCTCCGTCTCGCATTCAAGCCGTAAAAACTCGTTGGTCAGATCCGTCCACGGCGAAATCGCGACGACCCGCGCGGGCTGAGGCAGACCCAGTTCCTTCAGCTTCAGGCACAGGCAGTAGCAAAGGCCGCCGCCCGCCGACTCGCCCGCGAACGAAATGTCCTCCGGCCTGTACGAGCCAAGCATCCGCCGGTACGCGGCGAGCGCGTCGTGAAGCGCCGCGGGGTACGGGTGTTCCGGCGCGACGCGATACCCCGCGCAGAGCACCTTCTGCGCGGTCGTATCCGCCAGCACGCCGCCGAACCGCTTGGAATACGTCAGGCCGCCGGAGGTGTACGCGCCGCCGTACAGGTACAGAATCGCCTTGCCCGGCACGGGGTCCTTGGGCGTCACCCAGGCGGCGTCGAATTCCTCGAACGGTTCGGCTTCGTAGGTCACGCTGCCGGTCAGCGCCATCGCGCCGAGGTTCCCAAGCGCCTCCTGTACCGCGCGGGACGCCTTGAGATCCATTCGCTTCAACAGCGGGTTGATCAGCTTGATCTCCGCGTGGACGAGGTTTGATACCAGTTTCGGCATAATGATCCTTTCGATTCAAAGCGTTCGTTCTTGAAAAGCTATGCCAGGATGATCTCGACGCCGCCCGCCTTAAGCGCTTCCGCGCAGTTGTCCGGCACCCTGTCTGTGACGACGGCGGAAACCTCGCTTACGGGCAAAAGGAGCACCACGCCCCTCCTGTTGAACTTGGAGGAATCCGTCAGGATCACGCGCCGACGCGCGCGCTCGGCCATCGCGCGCACCGCCTCGGCGCGCGAAAGATCCACATTGGAAAAGCCCAGTCGCGGCTCGAAACCGTCGGTGCCGATGAAGAACTTGTCCACGTAGAATTCCTCGGCGCACTTTTTGACCAGCGGCCCGTGCATCACCTGCGCGTCCGGGTCGTACTGCCCGCCCAGCAGGATCACCCGCGAACCGGGCAGGTGCCGGACGTAGTCCGCGATGAACGCGGAATTGGTGAGGATGGTGACTTCCCGCCGCGCTTTGACCAGTTCGTAGGCGAGCATCGCGCAGGTGGAGCCGGACTCGATCATCACCGTCTCGCCGCGCCCCACCATACCGCTGGCGCGCTCGGCGATGCGCGATTTGACCTCGTAATCGAAGGTCATCCGGTAGCGGATGTCGTTTGTTGAAACACGCACGGCGCTGCCGTGCTGCCGCCGAAGCAGCCCGCGCGCCTCCAGAAAGTCGAGGTCTTTCCGGACCGTGACGGCGGAGACGTTCAGACGCTCCGCGAGCATGTTGACGTCGAGGGACTCCTCGCGGTTTAAAAGTTCGAGGATCGTGAGGCAGCGCTGATTCATACGCAATCCTTCCCCGCCGGAGCCGGTTCTATTGTCCTTCCATTATACCCCGCGGCGGGTCGCGGCGTCAATGAATGGGGCGGTGCACGTTTGTGAACGTTCCCAATATGGGCAAACGCACAGAATATGTTATGAATAAGCACAGAAACGTGTCGAAAGTTGTTTACAAACAAGGCGAAAAGACCTATAGTATACGCGTCGGATGCGCGGGGGGAGGATCGCCCACGCAAATATGCGTTTGGAGAGATGAGCATCAATGGAGAAGAGCCTAACCAAGAAGTACGGTTTGTTCACGGCGATTTCGATGGTGGTGGGCATCGTCATCGGCAGCGGCGTATTTTTCAAGGCGGAGAAGGTCTTGACGGCCACCGGCGGCAACATGCCGCTGGGCATCGCGGCCTGGGGCATCGTGGGATTGATCATGATCGCCTGCTCCTACGTGTTTGCGACACTGGCCACCCGCTACGAGAAGGTGAACGGCATCGTGGACTACGCAGAAGTCGCGGTCGGCAAAAAGTACGGCTACTTCGTGGGCTGGTTCATGGCGACCATCTACCAGCCGACGCTGACCTCAGTGCTGGCGTGGGTGTCCGCCCGGTATACCTGCGTGCTCCTTGGCTGGGACATCACCGGCGGTTCGTGCATGACGATCGCCGCGTTCTACCTGATCGCCGTCTACGCGATGAACGCGCTGTCCCCGGTGCTGGCCGGGAAGTTTCAGGTGACGACCACGGTCGTCAAACTGATCCCGCTGATCCTGATGGCCGTGGTCGGTACCATCGCGGGGTTATCCAGCGGCATGACGGCGGCAAACTTTTCCCGCGTGGCGGACGCGGGCGTCAGCGCGGGCGGCGGGCTGTTCGCCTCCATCGTCGCGGTGGCCTTCGCATACGAGGGCTGGATCGTGGCCACGTCGATCAACGCGGAGATCAGGGATTCCAAGAAGAACCTGCCCCGCGCGCTGATCATCGGCGCCTTGATCGTGGTCGTCGTCTACATCTGCTACTACATCGGCCTCGCGGGCGCGGTGTCCACCGAGACCTTGATGGCGGGCGGCGAGGCGGGCGCGAAGCTGGCGTTCCAGAACATCTTCGGCCAGGTGGCGGGCACGCTGATCTTCGTGTTCATCATCGTGTCCTGTCTGGGCACATTGAACGGCCTGATGCTGGGCTGCACCCGCAGCTTCTACGCGCTGGCCGCGCGCGGCCTGGGCCCCAACCCCAAAAGGTTTCAGCAGGTGGACGCAACCACCGACATGCCCGCAAACGCCTCGGTGCTGGGTCTTCTCCTCTGCGGGTTCTGGCTGATGTACTTCTACGGCGCGAACCTCACCGCCTCCTGGTTCGGCCCGTTCAGCTTTGACACATCGGAGCTGCCCATCGTGACGCTCTATGCCGGGTACGTGCCGATTTTCCTGATGATGATGCGCAGGGAGACCGATCTCGGCGCGTTCAAGCGGGTCGCGATGCCCGTCATCGCCATCGTAAGCTGCGTGTTCATGGTGGCGGCGGCGTGCTTCGCGCACCGGATGGCGGTCGTGTACTACCTGATCGTGTTCGCGCTCGTCATGCTGCTGGGCGTAAAGTACATGCCCAAGGGCGACGCGCTGAAGCCTGCCAAATAGGAATGGAACGCCGCCGCGCCTCCCGTTTCATGAAACGGGGGGCGCGGCGGTTTTTCTATAGTTTCTCGCGTATGTAATCCAGAATCAGGCCGTGCAGTTCCCGGCTCCAGAAACTGCCCTCGTGCGGCGCGCCGTCCACGCAGACCGCCCGGACATCCGCGCTCTGCGCATGAAGCGCCTGTACCATGACGATCATCTGGTCGTAGGGTACCAGTTCGTCCGCGTCGCCGTGGATCAGGAGGAATGGCGGAGTTGTTTCACCCGGCTTCACATGGCTGACCGGGCTCATTTCCAAGAGAACCTCCCGCGCGTCCCGCCCGCCGATCAGGTGATTGAAGATGTCCGCAATTTCGCCTTCCTCCGTCATTCGCCCGCCCAGCATTCGGGAGAGGTCGGTCGGGCCGAAGCACTCCACGACGAGGCTCACCCCGTCCGATTCCTCCCGGTATTCCGCGGTCTTGTAGCGAGGGTCGTCCGCGGTCAGGCCGACGAGCAGCGCCGTGTTGCCGCCGGAGGAAGTTCCCCAGATGCACACCCGGTTCTTGTCGATCGCGTACTCCTCCGCGTGGCGCTTCAGGAACCGGATCGCGGCCTTCACATCCTGTAGGTACGCCGGGAACGGGTGGCCGTCCAGGCAGCTCCGGTGCGTCGCCATCGCGACGACATACCCATTCCGGGCGTAGTCGGCCAGCTGCAATATTTCGTAGCCGAGGTTGGGGAACGTCCACGCGCTGCCCTGCACGAACACGATCAGCGGCAGGCGGTCGCCCCGTTCCCGCGCGCCCCACGGGATGAGCAGCGAAAGCGTGATGTCCGTTCCGGTTGCCGTGGAGTAGACGACGTTCTGAAGAAGTTCCGCCATGCCCTCAAGGGACGGGTTGCTTGGGATGTGCCGGATCACCGGAAGTTCCATGAGAATCCCTCCTGAACGGCTGAATCGTTCCCAGTATATCCCTGAAAACAAGCTTCGTCAACCGCGGCGAAGCCATATGGTTGACCTTCTCAGAAGCGGTTATACTTCAATATTGGGAAGAAAACACGCGAAACCGCCGACAGAAGGAGTGATCCTCATGATCAGAATCGGCTTGTTTGACGCCAAGCCCTACGACCGCCGCTGGTTCGACCGCCTGAAGGGTGAAGACATCGAGATCCGCTGCTTCGAGGGCAAGCTCGGCCCGGAAACCGTCCGCCTGGCCGAGGGGCTGGACGCGGTGTGCGCGTTCGTCAACGACGAGGTGAACGCGGAGGTCATCGATGCGCTGTACGGCTACGGCATCCGCCTGATCGCGCTGCGCTGCGCCGGATACAACAATGTGGATTTCAAAGCCGCCTATCAGCGCGTCAGCGTGGTGCGCGTGCCGGGCTATTCGCCCTACGCGGTGGCGGAGCACGCCGCGGCGCTGATGCTCACGCTCAACCGCAAGACCCACAGGGCGTTCAACCGCACGCGGGAGCACAACTTTACGATCAGCGGCCTGGAGGGCTTCGATCTGCACGGGAAAACCGCGGGCGTGATCGGCACCGGCAAGATCGGGCAGGCGTTCATCGCGATCTGCAAAGGTTTTGGCATGGAGGTGCTCGCCCACGACGCGTTCCCCAACCCAAACCTGGGCGTCAAGTACGTGGAGATGGACGAACTGCTTCAAAAAAGCGACATCCTGTCGCTGCATTGCCCGCTGACGCCGGAGACCCACCATCTGATCGGCGCGGAGAACCTCGCCAAAATGAAGTCCACGGCGACCATCATCAACACGTCGCGCGGCGCGCTGGTGGACAGCCGGGCGCTCCTCGAGGCGCTGCAGAAGGGGCGGCTGGGCGCTGCGGGGCTGGACGTCTACGAGGAGGAGGGCGACCTGTTCTTTGAGGACAAGTCGTTCCAGCTGATGGAGGACGAGGTGCTGTCGCTCCTTCTGACGCTCCCCAACGTCCTGATCACCTCGCATCAGGCGTTCTTGACCGACGAGGCGCTTCAGGCGATCGCGAGGACCACGCTGGACAGTGTGCGTTCGTTCTTCGCGGGCGCGCCGCTTGAAAACGAGATCTGCTACCGCTGCCAGCCGGGCGGTCCGACCGACGGCTGCCACAAGTCACAGACCGGCAGATGCTTCTGACAAGGGAACTACCGGATGAAGGTACGGGCCGGATCCCAAAGGGCAGACCCGCTTTTCCGTGAAACGCGCAGAATGAAAACCTGCCTTGTGGCGCGGCATTGACGAAAGCAGACGGAAAGGCTATAATTAGTAGGATCAAATGCCGCCGGGCGAGCGGCCGACGCCGGGAGGATACATCCATGTCTGGATTCATTAATAATTACTACTACGGCAAGGCGGGCAAGGCGGATTTTACGCCGGAGAGCCTTCCGGACAGCCGCGTCAAGCTGTTCTTCGACATGTTGCGCATCCACTTCGGCGGGCTGTGCGCGGTCAACCTGATCTACCTTCTGTTCTGCCTGCCGGCGCTTTTGTGGACGGGGATCAACGCGTCGCTGTTCATGTCCGCCGAGGCGGACTTGTCCATGGCGAGCGGCAATTTGATGTTCTACCTCATCGGCATGGTGCCCTGCCTCACAATCGCGGGCGTCGGCGCGCCGGGTCTGATGTATGTCGTGCGCAACTGGGCGCGGGACCAGCATTCGTTCCTGATCAGCGATTTCAAGGACGCGGTGAAGGGCAACTGGAAGCAAGGCCTCGTCATCGGCCTGATCAACGGCATCTCGCTGCTCGTCAGCTACGTGGGCATCATGTACTACAGCCAGATGACGGCCTCGTCCATCGTCTGGGTCATCCCGGAGACGCTGGTGGTGATGATGCTGGCGCTGTGGTGGATGATCAACATGCTGATCTACCCGATGATGGTCACCTACGATATGACCCTGAAGGTACTGATCCGCAACGCCGCGCTGATTGCGCTGGCGCGGCTGCCCTGGTCGATCCTGTTCCTGCTGGGCGCGTTCCTCGTACCGGCGGCGATCGCGATGTTCGTGCCATACGGGTATCTCGTCATCGTGGGAATCTATCTGGTGGTGGGCTTTTCGCTGACGGGGCTGATCTACGCCTCCTACGCGGTCAGCTGCTTCGACCGGTTCCTGAACCCGAAGATCGAGGGCGCGCCGGTCAACCTGGGCCTTCGCGATCAGTCGCTGGATGAGGACGACGAGGAAGACGACAAGGTTTAACGCCGGGAACCTACGCGCATACTGATTTCAGTCAGTTCGCGCGGAGGTGCAACCTTGAATACGTTTTCATGGAAACCATTGACCAGGCCGGAGCGGCTCAAGTACGAGGCCGCAGAAGAATTGGGGCTGCTGGAGAAGCTGGTTCAAGTGGGCTGGGGCGGGCTCAGCGCCAGGGAGACGGGCCTGATCGGCTCGATGATACGCGGGAAACGGGACTGAGCTGCCGGGGACAAACCGGGGAGGATACAAATGTACGCGGAATTCGCTTCCGTCTACGATACCCTGATGGAGGACACTGATTACGAGGCGCGCGCGACGGAGTACCTGTCCCGGATCGCCGCCCGCGGCGTGGCGCCGAAAACCGTCTGCGACTGCGCCTGCGGCACCGGCGGCGTCGCGCTGAAGCTGGCGCGGCGCGGGCTGAAGGTGACCGGGGTGGATCTGTCCGAGTCCATGCTGCGGCTGGCCGCCGACAAGGCGCGGGCCGAGGGGCTGGAGGTGCGGCTCGTTCGGCAGGACATGTGCGAACTGAGCCTCCCCCGACCCGTGGACGCACTGGTGTGCGCCTGCGACGGCGTCAACTACCTTTTGACCCCAATGCGGGTCGCGAAATTCTTCAGCCGGGCCAGGGAGTCCCTCCGGAAGGGGGGCGTCCTGTCCTTTGACGTCTCTTCGAAGGAGAAGCTCCGGCGCATGGCGCGGGAGCGCGTGTATTTCGAGGACCGGGATGGCCTCACCTATCTCTGGACCAACAAAATGGCGTCGGGCATCCTGACGATGGAACTGAGCTTCTTCATCAAAGGCCCGGACGGGCGGTACGACCGGTTTGACGAGGTGCAGCGCCAGCGCGCCCACAGCGCGGACGAACTGCGCGGCTGGATGCAGGATGCCGGCTTCACACAAATCACCATCGAGGACGGGGGCGACCGCGTCTACTTCACGGGGGTCAATGCATGAAAGGCGACATGCTCTACCACATTACGCTCCTTGACGGACAGGCGCGGGCGCTTCTGATCGATTCCACCCAGTTGGTGGAGGACGCGCGCGCGATCCACAATCTTTCCCGCACCGCCACCGCCGCGCTGGGGCGTCACCTGACCGCCTGCGCGATGCTGGGCGCGATGTTAAAAGGCGACGGCTCGGTGACTGCCACCGTCAAGGGTGGCGGGCCTTTGGGGACGCTGCTCGCCGTCGCGAAACCGGACGGCGCGGTCAAGGGCTATGTGGAAAACCCGGCGGTCGACCTCCCGCGCGTCAACGGCAAGCTGGACGTGGGCGGCGCTGTGGGCCGAAACGGGCGGCTTTCCATCATCAAGGATCTGGGCTTCGGCGAGCCCTATGTGGGGCAGGTAAACCTGGTCTCCGGCGAACTGGCGGAGGACTACGCGATGTACTTCACCGCGTCGGAACAGATTCCCTCGCTGGTGTCGCTGGGCGTTCTGACGCAGGACATCGTGATTTCCGCCGGCGGGCTGATCATCCAAATGCTGCCCGGCGCGAGCAATGAGGCGGTGACGCGGGTGGAACAGGCCGCGCTCACGCTTCGCGGCATCAGCCAGACGATGAACGGCATCGGCATCGACGAGGCGGTGATAAGCCTCCTGGGCGAACTCCAGCCGGAGGTTATCGGGTCGCTCAAAACCCGCTACGCGTGCGACTGCAGCACGGAGCGCGTCGAGCGGGCGCTGATCTCGATGGGCGAGGCGGAGCTTCAGAAGCTGATCCGCGAGCAGGGCGAGGCGGAGGTGGGCTGCCATTTCTGCGGGCGAAACCGGCATTTTACGAAGGAACACCTGGTCGATCTATTGGAAAAAGCACGCTGAAGCGCGCAAAGTGAATTTGATTGTCTCCCATCCGGGACACCAATCGATTGAACGCGAAAAGCTCCCCGCATAAAATGGAACTCCCCAAGCAGCGTCATCTAAAGGAGAGAAAAATGAGCAAGGTTGTGCCCTTTACCCGCAGCGCCGCCTACCTGTACCAGCGGGCGGTCATCAACCGGCGGGAAGGACATCTGCTGGACGCGCTGGAACTGACCCGACGCGCGCTGGAAAAAGACCCGGACAATATCGACTACGAACTGGATCTGGCGCAGGTTCTGTGCGAACTGGGCTGCTATGTGCCCTCAAACCGCATCCTTGTGCGCATGCTGGCGAAGGATCCCTCGCTCACCGAATGCTACTTCGGCATGGCCAGCAATTTTTACGGCATGAATGACGCGGAAGACGCGTACAAGGCGCTGATGTGCTTTCTGTCGGAGGACCCGCAGTCCGCGGGGCGGCAGGAAGTGGGCGAACTCTTGCACAACCTGTTCGTCGCACGCACGCTGGGCGGCCAGAAATCCCGGCGCAAGGCGCGCGCGGCGAAGCTGGCGGCGCTGGGCGTGAACCTGATGCGCTTGAATGACCTTCCCGGCGCGGAGCAGGCGCTTCGCAAAAGCCTTCAGATTCGCTCCCGGCACAGCGAAACGCGCGCGCTGCTCGCGATGTCGCTCGCGATGGTCGGCGACATGGACGGTGCGGTTCGGGAGGTCGCGCGCGCGCTCCGGCCGACCAAGCCGCCGATTCGAGCGCTCCTCATCGCCGCGCAGATCGAGAACACAACCGGAAACCCGGAGTCCGCCGCAAAGCTGATGGATCAGGCCGCCGCGCGGAACCCGCAGGGCGCGGAGCTTCGCATGATGCTGGACGCCGCCTGCGACCTCAAAATGGATGAGCGCGTGTTTGAGCTGACCCAGAAGGCGCTCGCCGAATCCCCCTACGACCTGACGCTTCTGCACCTGTGCGCGGCGTCCATCGTCAATACCGGCCGCCCGCAGGAGCGCGCCGCGCGCTGCTGGGCGCGCATCCGAAGGCTCCAGCCCGACAATGAGGTCGCGAGCCACTACCTGGCAAGGCCGGATCTGAAGCCCATCCCTTACGCGTTCCGCCTGCCGGACGAAGAACTGCGCGCACGCGCGGAGGTGATCGCGGAGGCGGCGAAGGGCGGCTTCGACGGCGTGAAGACCGCGTGGGAGGAATCCCCCAAACTGCGCCGCGTGGTGCGCTGGGCGGTGGAGAGCGGCGACGCCGCGTTCCTGCGCGCCGGGGTGAACCTTCTGGCGGCGGTTGAGACGCGGGAGGCCGAATTCCTTTTGCGTCAGGTGATGCTGGAGCCTGCCGCGCCGCCGCAGGTACGGCATCAGGCGCTGATGCTCCTGGGCCTTCGCGGAGCCACGCCGCCGTTTCTCATGATCGGGGAGGACAAATTCTCTCTCGCGAGCGCCGTGGACAGTGGCCAGTTTCCCAGACTCCCGCTCGCCTACCGGCGCGTCTTGAAGCGCGCGGTCTACACCGGCATGTCGCTCAAGGACGACTACCCCGCCAGGCTCACGATGCTGTGGCTGCGCTACGCCGCGGCGCTGGGCGAAACGCTCCCGGCGCTGAAGGATTTGAACGGCTGGGCGGCGGCGCTCAACCTGTGCCTTGCGCGGACGGACCATCTGGACGTCGGCGAGGACGAACTTGCCGAACTATTCCGCTGTTCCCGCCGCAAGATGGAACACATGGCGCGGCGCATCGAGCGCCTCGCGCCGCTGGAGACGAAGGAGTCAGGCCATGAATCCCATTGATTTTGACAAAAAATTCGCGGCCTACGCCCACCAGTGGGCGCACGAGCGCATGAAGGTGGAAAAGGATCTGGACGCGATCGAGGCGGAAATTCCCGACCTCTACCGCGCGTGGCTGAAGCGCCCGCAGCCGTTTTTGGACGGCGTATCGCCGGAGGAGTACTTCCTGCGTTACGAAACCCCGGAGTCGCTGATCGGCCTGATGCGGGAATACCATGCGGCAGGCATCGCGATCCCTGATCCGCTTTTGGAGCGCCTTCACGACCTGGGCAGCCGCGCATCGCATCCGCTGACCGCGCTCGCCGGGGACGAGGGCGCGCCCGCCGCGCTGCGAATGACCGCGATGAACCTTTTGATCGAGCTTGAGTCGGACGAGCCGATGCCGCTATGCTTTACGCTGATCGACCGCCGGGAGAGGGACGACGAGCTGGCGGACGTCGCGGCGGAGCTCCTGTCCGCGCTGGGCGAGGCGGCGGTTCCCGGCATGCTTTCGCGGCTTGACACCGCGAGCGACGCGGCACTCGACACCTATTTGGATCTTTTATGCAACTTTCCGGGCGATGAACGAATCTATACAGTAACCGCCGAGCGGTTTTTGAGGCTGGACGACCGGCGGAGCCTGTACGCGAGCTACCTCGCGAAGCTGGGCGACGAGCGCGCGCTGGAGCCGCTGCGCCGCGTACTTTCGCTTTCCGACCTCGGCTACCTCGACTATCTGGAAATCCGGAACGCCATCGAGGCGCTGGGCGGCGAACCGCCCGCGGACGACCGCCGCTTTGACGGCGACCCGGCCTATGAATCGATGAAAAACTTGTAATACTATTTCCGGCTATGAATGCATCGTCGCAGGGATTCTTTCGCAGGGCTGTGTCGCTTTCCGCTCAAAATAGCGCTGCTATTCCTCGCTCCGGCTCCTTGCCCTGCAACGAAAATCACTTCCTGCTTTGGATGCATTAATAACCTTCAATAGTATGACCAAAGACTTGGAGGAAGAGAGATGTACTGCAGCGCCTGCGGAAAGAAATGCCCCGACGGCGCCCGCTTCTGCGCGTGGTGCGGTGAAAAACTCCCGGATCTGAGCCTTGAACCGGCGTTGGAGACCGCGGAAAGCGCCGCGCCCATCGAGACGGAAGCGCCCGCGCCGGCGTCAAACGCGCCTGAATTGTCCGCGCCCTTGCAAGTCCCCGCCGAACCTGCGAACGCGCCGAAGCCCCCGGAGCAGGTGGGGCTGGACATCGATCGCATGGAATTCGGGCACGCGGGGCAGGATAGCCCGGCGTCAGACGATGACGAAACCGCCGAGCCGCCAAAGCCCGCCGCGCAGCCGATCCGGCGGCCCGCTTCGCAGTTCTCGCGCGCGGACGACCTGAGAACCGTGCGCCCGCTGCCGCCCAACCCGGCGCAGCCGCCGCGCGGCGAACAGGCGGAGGAAGCCGCAAGGCGGGCGGCGCTTGAAGAACTGGTTTTTGACGGCGGGCAGGCCGAGGATACCACCGCTCAGGCGGCGTTGGTCGGGCTGGATTTTGATAGCGGCGAACCGGTTGTCCCGGAGCCGCCCATGCGCCGCGCCGACCGGAAGGGTCACAAACCCGCGCCGGAAGACGTCGACTGGGATGACCTTGACGGCGAATCGGACGCGCCGCACAAATCCGCCGGAAGCGGCGCGGGCGCGCGCGCAAACAGACCGCGCGGCGGGCTGAGTTTTCTGAGATTGAGAAGCGACGATGAAAATTGGGATGACGAGCGGCCCGCGAAACCGCGCGGTATGTTGGGCATTTTGTGGCCCGGAAAGGCCAAAAAGGCCGTTTCGGGCGGCGCTAAGCCCAATTCCCCGGACGAGGGCGACGATTTGGACGTCGATCCGGACGGCGATCTGAACGTTGATCTCGGCGGCGAGCGCCCCACGGCTCCCCTAACTAATCCGCGCGCGTCGCGGCCCGAGAAACCCGAACCGGGAACGCGCGGCGAGCGCCCCGCGAAACCCCGCGAAGGCATGCGCTTCGCGCGCCCCGAAAAGGCCGGATTGGACGATCCGCGCGGCGAGCGCCCCGCGAAACCCCGCGAGAATCCGCGCTTCGCGCGTCCCGAAAAGGCTGAAACGGGCGATCTGCGCGGCGAGCGCCCCGCGAAACCCCGCGAAGACATGCGCTTCATGCGCCCCGAAAAGGCTGAAACG
>CAZNPZ010000005.1:47712-65598 GCA_964575255.1 uncultured Oscillospiraceae bacterium | reverse complement strand
CCCCGCGAAACCCCGCGAAGACATGCGCTTCATGCGCCCCGAAAAGGCTGAAACGAGCGACCTGCGCGGCGAGCGCCCCGCGAAACCCCGCGAAGACATGCGCTTCATGCGCCCCGAAAAGGCTGAAACGGGCGATCTGCGCGGCGAGCGCGCCGCGAACCCCCGCGAAGACTCACGCTTCGCGCGTCCCGGAAATCCAGGCAGGGACGGCTCAAAGCCAGCCTACCCCTCTCGAAACGAAAAACCGGCAGACCCGCGCGGGGGGGACAAACCCCGTCCTCCGCGAACCGACCGCGGCAAAGCGGTCACCGCGTGGGGCGGCATGGTCACGCCCCCGGCGCGCCGCGCGCCCATCGCGTCACTTAGCGGGCTCAGGCCGCCCAGGAAGCCAAAGAACGACCTGTTCTTTGAAGACCTCGAAATGCCCAAGGAGAACTACTACGACGAGGCCGCCGAGGAGTGGGCGCTGGCCCGGCGCATCAAGGGCATCGTGGCGCTGATGCTGCTGGTCGGCATCGCGGTGATCACGGTCTGGTTACTATGGATGCCGGGCGGGCAGCTGTTCCGCGCCCGCTGGAACATGGGCGCGCCGGCCACCGCCTACAAGACGCTGGGCGATCAGGAGCGTGAGAACGGCCAGATCGCCCGCGCTGCGGACGCCTATTACAGCGCGCTGAAGCTCGACCCCGACAATTACGAGTACGCGCTTCTGGTCGGCCAGACGCAGGACATCATCGGCAACTGGGAGAACGCGGCCAAGGCCTACATGGTATGCGTGAACCTTAAGCCTCAGGCGGTGCAGCCCTACAAGCTGCTGGTGGATCTGTACACGATGCAGGGCAACGCGCAGATGGCGGAGAACTGGCGTGCGGAAGGATACCTGAAGACGGACGACCCTACCCTCGCACCCCCCGCGAGCTGATAAGCGCCTGAGGGACGGTCTGTCGGGTTAAAATCCGGGCCACCCCTGTAGTCTTGTGAAGCGTTCACCGCGACCGAGAGGAGATACCATGAAAAAACTGTGCAGCGTATTTCTGATCCTGATTCTGATGATGGGCAGCCTGCCGATGGCGCTGGCCGATTCATCCGCCCCCCTGGCGACCGGCACAAACGACGCGGCGCTATCCGATGGATCGGACGACGCGCTCTCCGGCGACGCGCAGACCGATGAGGATGAAGTCTTCACCGACGACGACGCGAGTTTCAACGCCGATGAGACGCTCTCCGATGCGGTCCCAGAAACCCCCAACGTCGCCGCCACCCGCGCAGCGGACGGCACGGTGTCGTTCGACAGCCAGTTCACCATTTTCTGCCCGACCGCGCTCGTCTCGCAAACGGTCGACCAGCAGGATTTGCAGGACGGCTTACTATTCTCCGCCTACTCCGACACGATGGGCATGGACATCTACAAGTATCCGCAGGGCGAGGATACGCTTCAAACTCTCTACGATTCCTACAAGGCCGACGGCGACATGACCGAGGTCACGCTGGCGAGCGTCGGCGACGTACAGGTGCTGGTCTACCGCATCGACGAGACCGGCATCGACGTCACGCTCGCCGGTTCCTCCGGCTCCCTCTACGACATCATGATCACCTACCAGACCAACGACGAGTACCAGAAGGTCGGGCAGATGATCGGGTCGATCAAAAGAATCGTCGGATAACATAGACGCATCGAACCCAGTGTCGCGGTTGGCGAACCGGACACTGGGTTTTTCTTATGGCAGGCATGGCTTTTATACCCCATTCCTGCTATGATGTCACTGGCACCAAACCATACGCGATGCGCGGGAGGGACAGCATGAAGACCAAATTCGGCATTCTCGGCTGCGGCGGGATCGCCGGGCGGTTCGCGGCGGCGCTGAAACTGTCCGAAAACGGGGAACTGTACGCGGCGGCGGCGCGGGACGAGGCGCGTGCGCGGGCGTTCATCGAGCGCCACGGCGGCGCGAAGGCGTACGGAAGCTACCGGGAACTGGTCGAGGACGAAAACGTGGAGATCGTGTACATCTCAAACAGGTGGGCGTCCGCTGAAGCGGCTCCCCCACGCCGCCGACCTGATCTTAAAACAGGTGGGCGTCCGCTGAAGCGGCTCCCCCGCGCCGCCGCCTGATCCAATCCCTCGCGGTCGCCCGTCAGGATGCGGCGAAATGGTGTCAAGTCGGACGGTGCGGACGTCAACTCGGACGGATTGCGCTTGAAAAACGCGCCCGCCTGTCCTATACTGTTGGTATGTTTCTGGCAGTTCCAAGGCGACCGACCGATAGCCTGTCCGCCGCTCCCCCGTCATCCCCAATGGAATCCGTAACTTGAAGATCAAATTGTTAACAACCATGGAAGCGAGAGGGTGTGTATATGGCAGGCGATGTATATAGCGCAAAATGCCCGTGCTGCGGCGCGCCGCTGCACTTTGACGGCGGCGAGGGCAAGCTGCGCTGCGATTCTTGCGGAAACGAGTTTGAGAAGGACGTCATGCGGCAGGTGGACGCGGCGGTGAGCCAGTCGTCCCAGGCGGATGAAATGCACTGGCAAAAAGCCGGGGCTGGCGACTGGTCGGACGAGGAGAAGACGACGCTCCGCGCCTACACCTGTTCCTCCTGCGGCGCGGAGATCGTGGCCGACCAGACCACCGCAGCCACCGAGTGCGTCTACTGCGGCAACCCCTCGATCATGCCGGGGCAGCTCGCGGGCGGCTTCAAGCCCGACGCGATCCTGCCGTTCGTAAAGTCCAAGAAGGACGCGCAGAACGCCTATCTGGGCCTGATTCGCGGCAAGCGCCTCTTGCCCAAGCTGTTCGCCGAGGAAAACCGGATCGAGAAGATCACCGGCGTGTACGTGCCGTTCTGGCTGTTCGGCTGCGACGCGGACGCGGACATCACCTACCGCGCCGAGCGCACGACCGCCCACCGAAGCGGCGACTACATGGTCACCGACACCGACCATTTCCTGGTGTTGCGCGGCGGGCGGATCGGCTTTTCCGGCGTGCCGGTGGACGGCTCCTCCAAGTTTGACGACACCTTGATGGAAGCGGTCGAGCCGTTCGAGTACCAGCGCGAAACCGCGTTCTCCACCGCGTACCTCCCCGGCTATCAGGCGGAGCGGTACGACGTCGCCGCCGAGGCCGCGAGGCCGCGCGCCGACGAGCGGATCAAGCAGTCGGTCATCGACGTGTTCCGCGGCACCGTGAACGGGTATACGTCGGTCTCCACCCAGTCCGCCAGCATCCGCCTCCAGCAGGGCGACGTGCGCAACGTGATGATCCCGGTCTGGATGCTGAACACCCAGTGGAAGGACAAGACCTACACGTTCGCGATGAACGGCCAGACGGGGCGGATCGTCGGCAACCTCCCGGTGGACGCCAGACGCGCGATCCTGTGGGCGCTGGGGCTTTTCGCGGGTTCGTTTGTGGTGTTGTTCGCCATCGTCTACGCCTTGTTCGCGATGGGGGTGATGTAGATGAAGCGGCTGATTCTCCTTCTGCTTGCGTCTCTCATGCTGCTCGCGCTCTGCGCGCCCGCGCTGGCCTCCAGCTTGCCGCTGGTCGTGGACGACGCGTCGCTGCTCACCGCCTCAGAAATATCCGAGCTCACCGCCGGGGCGCAGCGGCTGTCCGAAAAATACAGGATGGACGTCGTGATCTTCACCACCGGGAGCCTGAACGGCAAGACCGCGCTGAACTTCGCCGCCGACTACTACGACGGGAGAGGTTACGGCCAGGGCGCGGACAACGACGGCGTGATGCTGATGCTTTCGATGGAAGACCGCGACTGGTGCATCCTGACCACCGGCAGCGGGATTCAGACGTTCACCGACTACGGCATCCAAGCCATCTCGGACGACATCGTCCCATTCTTCTCCGGCGGGGATTACGCGGGCGGCTTCAGACGGTTCCTGCGCGACGCGGAAGTCTTCCTCCAGCAGGCTGCAAGGGGCGATCCGTACGACGTGTACAACACGGTGCGTCTCCGCTCCCCGTTTGAGCGAACGGTCGGTTCGTGGCTGTACCTGCTGCTCGGCGCGCTGGTGGCCGCCGCCATCGGCATGGGGATCCTCATGATCGGCATGAAGACCGCGAAGCCGCAGTACAGCGCTTCGCACTACGTAAAAGACGGCTCCACGCAAATCTCGCGGATGCAGGATCTCTACCTCTACCACACGCAGACGCGCGTGCGCGTCCAGAAGGAATCCTCCGGCGGCGGGGGCGGCAGCTCGATCTTCACATCCTCCAGCGGCACGAGCCACGGCGGCGGAAGCGGAAAATTCTAAATGAAAGGGTGAACACATTATGGGTCTTTTGAGGGCGGGCATCGGCGCGCTGTCGGGCGTTCTGGCGGATCAGTGGCGCGACTACTTCCACGCGGAGGCGCTGGAGGCGGACATTCTGGCCGTGAAAGCCGTGAAGCGCATGAACAAGCGCTTCGGCGGCAGCAAGTATGTGGCGGACAACGTGATTTCGAACGGCTCCATCGTGGCCGTCAACGAGGGTCAGTGCATGCTGATCGTGGATCAGGGCAAGGTGGTGGAAGTCTCGGCCGAGCCCGGCGAATTCGTGTACGACACGTCCACCGAACCCAGCATCTTCTACGGCGACATGAACAAGGAAGCCGTGATGGAGTCGCTTTCGCTGGTCTTGGACCGGCTCGCGTTCGGCGGGCAGGCCGCGAAGGATCAGCGGGTGTACTTCATCAACACCAAGGAGATCGTGGGCAACAAGTACGGCACGCCCAGCCCCGTCCCGTTCCGCGTGGTGGACAAGAACGTCGGCCTCGACGTGGACATCTCGGTGCGCTGCTTTGGCGAGTATTCCTACAAGATCGTCAACCCGCTTTTGTTCTACGTAAACGTGTGCGGCAACGTCGAGGAAGCCTACCCCCGCGAGAAGATCGACGCGCAGCTCAAGACCGAACTGCTGACCGCGCTGCAGCCCGCGTTCTCGCGCATCTCGGAGATGGGCGTGCGCTACAGCGCGCTGCCCGGCCACACGACGGAACTGGCGCAGGCGCTGAACGAAGAGCTCTCCCAGAAGTGGGCGAAGCTGCGCGGCATCGAGATCGTCTCCTTCGGCGTCAGCTCGGTCAAGGCGTCCGAAGAGGACGAGGCGATGATCAAGGAACTGCAGCGCAACGCGGCGTTCAGAAACCCGAACATGGCGGCGGCGCAGCTGGTGGGCGCGCAGGCGCAGGCGATGCAGGACGCGGCCAAGAATCAGGGCGGCGCGATGATGGGCTTCATGGGTATGAACGCGGCGCAGGGCGCGGGCGGCGTGAGCGCGCAGTCGCTCTTTGCCATGGGCGAGCGGCAGGCGCAGGCCGCCCCGCAGCAGGCTCCGGCGGACACCTGGAAGTGCGCCTGCGGCCACGAGAACACAGGCCGGTTCTGCATGGAGTGCGGCGCGAAGAAGCCGGAACCGATCGAGGGCTGGAAGTGCGCGTGCGGCGCGGTCAACAAGGGCAAATTCTGCCAAGAGTGCGGCGCGAAGAAGCCGGAGGGCGCGAAGGTTTACCGCTGCGACAAGTGCGGCTGGGAACCTAAAGACAAAGCCAATCCCCCGAAGTTCTGCCCGGAGTGCGGCGACGTGTTCGACGACGGCGACGCGAAGTAATTTATACATCCATTCATTGAAGCGGCGCGCCTGGACTGACATCCGGGCGCGCCGCTTTTCTTCGATTGCATTTTTACGCCTTATGGATTATAATGGCTGGAGAATATCTGGTAAACCTTAGATGATTTCATGAAAACGGCGCGCAGTATCCGGCGAACACCCTTTGCCCGGATCAAACGCCTTGAAGCTTTGCGCGGCTTATGAGGAATACGGCATGAAGACGAACCCGCTGGGCAACACCGGCATATCGGTCTCGCAGATCGGCCTGGGCTGCGCGAGCTTCTGGGGCATGCGCTCCTTCAATGAAACGACCGCCATCGACATTTTCCTGAAGGCGGTCGAGCGTGGCGTAACGCTGTTCGACACCGGCCACAACTACTCCGGCGGCAACGCGGAAATCCGCCTCGGGCGCGCGATCAAGCGGCTCGGCAAAAGGGACGGCCTCGTGCTTACCTCCAAGTGCGGTACACGCGCGAAGGGCTATGGCCGGTACTACAAGGACTTTTCACCTTCGTGGATCCGCGAGAGCTGCCAGCTGAGCCTGGAACGAATCGGCACGGATCATCTGGATCTATTCATGTTCCATAGCCCGTCGCTCGCCCATCTGACCGATGAGGCGATGACCGCGTTGTACGATTTAAAATCCGAAGGCCTCGTCCGAGCGGTAGGCCTCAGCAACCCCAACCCATCCGTCCTGCGCCGCGTCGAGGAAAAGGCCGAGTTCGACTTCGCGCTGCTCAACTACAACCTGATGAACCGGGACGTGGAGCCGCACATTGAAAAACTCCGCGCGAAGGGCGTCGGCGTGCTGGCGGGCGGCTGCCTCGCGCACGGGCTGTATTCGGGCAGGATCTTCAAGATCACCCGGCCCAGGGACGTGTGGTATCTGGCGCGCGCGGTCGTCCGGTTCCGCGGTCAATTGATCAAGGGCTTCTCCTACCGGTTCGTCGACGAGGTTCCGGGGATGAGCGGCGCGCAGGTCGCGCTCCGGTACGTCCTCGACAACCCGAACGTCAGCGCGGCGGTCTTTGGGACGACCAGTGAGGAACACCTTCTGAACAACCTCGCCGCGCAAGACCTAACGATCCCGGCGGACGTACTTCAGAGGATCCGGTCGGTCTGACGCAGCGAGCAACATACAGAGGATGCGCCATGAGAAAACAGCTCTCCGTCCCGGTGATCGCCGTCCTGATGGCCGCGATGTGCCTGATCCTGATCCTGCCGCTCCTGGCCATCGCGCGCTACGCGCAGCCGTTCGCGGACGACTACAAGTACGGCGCGGCCACCGCCGCCGCGTGGCTGAACACAGGGAACCTGTTTTCGGTGCTGAAAACCGCCGCGGAACAGGTGGGCGCGTACTATCAGACGTGGCAGGGCACGTATTCGGCGCTGTTTCTGATGTGCCTACAGCCCGGCATCTTCGGCATCCAGGCGTATTGGATCGGCGCCGCGTTTCTGATCGCGCTGTTCGCGCTTTCAAACTTCTACTTCCTGTGGCAGGTACTGGTCAAGGTTCTGAAAGCGACGCGCTGGGAGGCACTCGCGGTCGCGTCCGCGATGATCCTAATGATGTTCCAGTGCGTGCACGACGCGGGCGAGGCGTTCTACTGGTTCAACGGCGCGATGTACTACACGGGCTTTCACTGCCTGATGCTGCTGCTTTTCGGCGTAATCGCGTCGATGCACGCGAAAGGGCGCGCGTCCGTGCCCGGCATGGTCGCGTCGGTTGTTCTGTGCGCAATCCTGGGCGGCGGAAACTACGCGACCGCGCTATTCGCCGCCGTCGTTCTGCTGATCCTGACCGCCGCCGCGTTTTATAAAAAGAGCGGCCTGAAGTTCGCGCTTCTGATCCTGCTTTTGATCCTCGCCGCAGGGCTTCTCGTCAGCGCGCTCGCGCCCGGCAACACCCGCAGGCAGGACGCGGTGGAGCGCTACATCGGAAGCGGCCTCTCCCCTTTGATGGCGGTCATGATGTCGTTCGCGGTGGGCGGGTACATCGTCGCGTCCGCGATGAAGCTCCCGGCGGTGGTCGTGTTCCTGTTCGCGCTGCCGTTTCTGTACGCGGCGGCGGGGCGCTCCACCTGGTCGTTCAAGAAGCCGCTTCCCGTAATCGCGCTGTCGTTTGGCGTCTACTGCGCGATGGCGACGCCGCCGCTCTACGCGATGGGGCTGCACATCGCGGACAGGCTGCAAAACGTGCTGTACTTCACCGCGTGGCTTCTGATCGGGTTTTCTTTATACTATCTTCTGGGATGGGGCCTCCGCAGGGCCGCCGCGAAGCCGGAGGCGGTGCATCCGTTTGACAGCCTGATGCGGCTTCTGTCCGAGCGGCGCACCGCGTTCTTCGCCGCAGCCTGCCTGATGTTCTTCATCGCCTGCGCCGGCGCGTGCGGGGTCGAAGCGAACGACGACGGCGGCGGCATGCGCATCACCGGCATGCCCGCGGGCGTGGAGGCGGCGCTTGACATCGCCGCCGGGAAGGCCTCGAACTACCGCCGGGAGACGATGGAACGTGCGGCGCTCATTGAAAACGCCGCGAAAGGCTCCGACCTCATCGTGCCGAAACATCGGGACAAAATGCCGCTGATCTCCTACGAGGACATCACCGACAACCCGAAGGACTGGAAGAACGTGCGCATGGCGCAGTATTACGGCCTCGGCAGCATCCGGACGGAGTAAGTAATCGGAAAATCTCCCGCGAAGCCCGCGGGTCAAGGAGTTGTGGGGAACTTGAACAGGCAGAACCATTCCTCAAGGCGCCGCGCGAAGAAACGCGTATCGGGCCGGTTTTTCGGCTTTCTGGCCGTCCTGGTCGTTTTGATTGTCGCGATCGTCGTATTTGTCTCGACGCGCCCGCGAGACGCCGCCGTGTCGGGCGGCCAGACGGCACAAGCGGATCAGACCGCGCAGCAAACCGGCGGCGACGACTGGTCGGCGGAAAACGCCGAAGCCGAGGCGGAAGCGTCCAAGTCCGGCGGCTCCAAGACCATTGAAGAAATTCTGGAGGAGAACCCCGACCTCGCGCCGCTGGAGGGCGATGAGAAGGTCAAGGTGGACGATCTGTCCGTCACCGAAGGCCTGTCCCCCGACTGGCACAACATCCTGCTCCTGGGTTCCGATACCCGCAACATCAAAAAGGTGTCCCGCACGGACACCATCATCATCGCGTCCATCAACGTGAAGGACGGGCGGATCAAATTAAGCTCCATCATGCGTGACACCATCGTGCCCATCCCCGGCCACGGCGATCGCAAGATCAACTCGGCCAGCTACTACGGCGGGCCGGAACTGACCATGAAGGTGGTCAACCAGTGCTTCAAGATGAACATCACCGAATACGTGCTCGTCAATTTTTCCAGCTTCAAGGAGATCATCGACATCCTGGGCGGCATCGACCTGGACATCTCCAAAAAGGAGATGGATCAGGTCAACAACAGCCTGAAGGAACAGGCGCGGCTTCTCGATCTGAGCAAGGAAAAGTACCTGGCAGGCGAGTACGACCTGAAGACCTTCGGCCCGGACACCCATTTGGACGGCTTGCAGTCACTGGGCTACGCGCGCATCCGCCACATCGACAGCGACTATGAGCGCACACGCCGCCAGCGCAGGGTCATCGACGCGACAATCAAAAAGATGCGCGGCAGCGTGTCGGTCAAGCAACTGGTGCAGCTGGCTACCTCCATGTGGCAGTACATCGACACCAATGTGGACATGATGAGCGCCATCGGCCTCGCGACGACGGTGCTGAAAAGCGGCGTCGGCGAAATGAAGTCGGGTCTGATGCCCATCACCGGCTCCTACAAGAGCGAGACCCGGAGTTCAAACGGGGCGGCGCTCTACGACATCGACTTTGAAAAAAACGCCGCCAAGCTGAACGAGTTCATCTACGTAAAGTAGGATCTACCCCTTGAAGCGGTACACGTATACGAAGCCGGGGATGGCGTCCAGCGTCGTGTAGCTGTAGGTTCCGGCAAACCGGCCACCGACCTTGATCAGGTTGTTGCTGCCGCCCCACGCCTCGGCGACCGTGAACGTGCCATCGCTCAGGATGTCATAGACGATCGCGCTGTGCCCGGTGGTGCGCAGGATGTCGCCGATTTGCAGCCCGCCCTCGGCCTTGACCGCGGCAATGCTTTCAAACTTCGTCCAGCCCAGCTTGGGCTGGACGTTGCTTATTTTGTACCCGATGTAGTGCGCAAATCCCATGCACTCGCTCGCCCAGTCGAACGCGTAGCCCACATAGTCGCCGTCGCCGGGCCGGTTCCGGGAAGTCGCGGTGGCGGTCGTCGCCTTGAAAGGAGAAGCGGTATATGCTTCTGAATTCCCGGCGCTTTTTGAATAGCTCCAGTACGCGCCGCTCACATAGCCCTTTTCGCTGCACACCGCCTGAATCTGGCCGGTGGCGAAGGAGACGTACACCCTCGCGGTCACCGCGCTGGTTCCGCTCCTGACTGTGACGGTGGTCGAGCCGTGCCGTCTTCCGGTTACGGTTCCGGACGCGCTGACGGTGGCGACGCCCGAATCCGCAACCGAGAACGACACGTCAGACTGTGGCACCGCCGTGACCCGAAGCTGCGCGACCTGTCCGGGCTGAAGCGCCACGAAGCCCTTGGGCAGCGTCAGTTTGGGCGCGACCCTCGCGACATCCTTCGCCGCGTAGGCGGAGTAGCTTTTGACGCCGGAGGCGGATTTTCTGACCGCGCGGAGTTTCACGGTGAAATCGTCGTTGGTCAATGTCAGCTTCGCGCTTGTAACGCCCACCGCATAGTAGAATGTCTTCGACTGACCGTTCGATTTGATGACGACCATCTCATACCCCGCATTCGCGCCGGATACGGCGGTCCAGCGGACGGAGAGCGTCACCCATCGGTCGCTCTTCACGGAAAGCGCCGCGGACTGCAGGACTGGCGTCGTCACGCCCGCCGCAAGCGCGGGAAACGCGTAGACGGTGGTCAGGATCATGACGATGGCCAGGATCAGCGAAACAGACATTCTCTTCATGGTCAGCCGCCCTTTCGTAACATGACATCTCCCGGAGCTCGCGCGGGTATTACCGCATAATTTCCACATTTCATTCTTAACATACCGGATTCATCCAAGTCAACGCCCAAAATTTGGAAGTCATCCTGTTTCCATGCCAAAAACCCTGTTTCCGGGCGTTTTGCACACCGGCAACAGGGTTTTCTCGAAAAGCGCCTTTACGCGCACGACCAGCTCCAGCCCTTCAAAGGACATGGTCAGGCAGTCGTCCGCCCCAATTCAAAGCCATTGAACTTCTGGCCGATCTGCCCATCGGGGTAAGCATCAGAATTGGCAGGTTTTCCGCGTGTCGACAAAGTCGGCGCATGGTTCATACCTGGAACTCGTCGGATAACCTGCGCTTTCCGGAGAAGCGCAGGATGGACAGCGCGTAGAATAATACCGCCGCGCCGGCGAGGATCACGTCATGGCGTTACGCATCCGGTGGCCGAGGTAGCGGAATTGCACGCCATCCGCGCCGCGCGCGATGTGGGTATACTGGCCGTTCTGCGCTAAGAGAGCGCCCCCCGCGCCCAGATCGGTGGAGACGACGACCGCCGTAGAGGCGTCCATCACCCCGGCGTCGTCCGCCTTTTGCAGCATTCAGTCAAAGAAGCCGCGCAGGAATACGCCGCTGCCGAACTGGATCACAGATTCCCTGCGCTGTTTCTTCGGATAAACCTGATCGATGCGCGCCATTTCCTGAATCACCCCAATCACAAACCCACTTATGAATACTACCACCGATCGCGGGCTGGATCAAGCCAAGGTAAAAACATGGCGAAGAAAAGGGACCCCGCGCGCATCGGCGTGTGGGATCCCTCATCTCAGTACAAACGCCAGCGCCTACTCGGTCACTTCGAAGGAGAAGAAGTCCTCCCACAGAAGGTTTCCGATGCCAGCCTGCGCGATGTAGGTATACGTTCCCGGTTCGGTGAAGGTAACGTAGGGGACGCCGCCAATCTCTTCCCACTGGATCGCTTCAAAGTTTCCCCTGTAGGAGCTGTACCGCTTCCATACGTTACTGCCCGTGGGCTGCCCTTCAACATCGGCAAACGAGATCAGCGAGGAATCCAGCGCCTGCGCCTCACCCACCGTCACCGCTTTCCCGCCCTTGTAGAGGTAGTTGATGCCCGTGGGCACGACGGCGGGCAGCCCGTCCAGGATGTGCACGGTGAAGTCACGGCTCCAGTCGTATGCGCCGCCGGTGTAATGGATGCGGAAGGTCGCGTCTCCGGTCGCGCCGCCCGCGCTGTTCGGCGTGCAGATCAGCACGGCCATTTCCTGGTTACTGAAGCCCACGTTGATCTTGAAGGGCGCCTGCTCTGTGTAGTTGATCTGCTCGACGGTCCATTCGCTGCTTTCGTCTTCGCTCAGCGTAATGCCGTCCAAGTGCACATAGCCGAAGATTCCCTCCGTCGTGACGCCCGAATAGAGGTTGTCATAGATCTGGTCAAGATCTGCGCCGCGCAGAAGGCTTCCATCCTTCGTTACGCGCACCTCGTAGCGCTTCCTGACCACGCAGTTGGCCACGCCGTAAACCGCGTCGAAGAAGTAACGCCCGGGTTCATAGAACTTGTTGCGAATGGTCAACGCATCGCTGCTGCGCCCATCCACGCTGCCCCAGTCACCTTCCGCCTCCCAGATGTCCCTGAAGATATCCGCACCCTCCGGCGGCTGGTATTCGCCCACGGGGTGAATGTCTTCCAGATTGATGGCCAGCGTGTCATCCGCGTTGAGCAGCACGGGGTTGGACAGACCTGTCACAGCGATCTCGTCTGGCAGGGCGATGCCGGACGACGCCTCCACGATCAGGGAAATTTCAGTCGTCCCCTGATAGAGACCGTCCGCGCCGGTGTAGCCGACCTCATAGGTGACAGAGCCTGGCTGGGTTCCCAGTTGGTAGTGGATGGTCACATACCAGGGGGTACCCTCGCTATCCAGATCAAGTGTGGCTGTTGACTCGTCGCCCGAAAGCCTCCTGATCGTCCACTTGTAGTCAAAGTCTTCCTCTTCGCCGTCGGGTACGACCACGTTTTGCGCGTTGACGCGCGCCAGTCGCTGATCCTTTTCGCCGTCAAGGTATGCGGTCGGGAACTTTTGATCGACGGAAAGACCCGCGTCGTGCTGTGTGTCGTCGTCGACGATGATTGCGATATCCTGCGAGAAGAAGTAGTTGCCGATGCCGATGGCCGCTGTGATTTCGTAGTTCCCCTCATGGTCGAAGGCGAGCGTACGCACGCCGTCCTCGCTCCACTCGTCGTAATCCGACCCGCCCCACAGATCCCGCCAGACCGATTCGCCATCCGGGAGCGCGCCAGAGGTCACGAAGTTGATGTCGTTCAGGGAGAGTGACAGCCGTTCGCCGGTACGGAGTTCGTAGCTGTCCTTGAACGGTGTGGAGATGCCTTGGGGCAGGCCTTCCGGCAGGCCTTCCACCACGTTCACCTCAAACTCACAGGATCCCCGATACAATCCGCCCACAGCTGTGTAAGTTAGCCGGTAGCGCACCGTGCCCGCGCCGCCGGGGAACGTGTAGTCAAACCACGCCATCTCGGTGTTGCTGTTGCTGATAAACAGGTTCAACGGGGGATTGTCGCCCGCGCTGATCCTTTCCAGCGTCCATTCGTACTGATCTTCCTCGCCCTCCCGGTAGTCCGCGTCTGCGGAGACGTCGCCAAACGAGTGGTACGAACTGGCGCCGCTATAGAGCGTGGAGAAGTTGAGGCCCTGCATGTCAATGTCCACGTCGATGTAGTCGCCATCCTTGACGGTGATCTCGATGGGCTGCCGGAAGTAGTAGTTGCCGATGCCGATGACAGCCCAGACGCGGAAACGCCCCTCCTCGTTGAACGTATCGGTGCGCACATTCCCGTTCTCGTCCCAGTCCTCATCCACCGAATCCCAGTCTCCGGCGTCGTTTCGAAGCTCCTTCCAGACATCCTGGCCTTCCGGAATCGTACCGGGTGTCTCAAAGCCGATGTCGGAGCGCGCGAATGAGAGCGAATCGCCGGTGTGAATCGTATACTGCGACTGGAACGGGGTCTTGATCCCTTCGGGCATGCCTTCCGGGAGACCCTCCGCCACCGTCAAATCGAATTCAAACGCATCCTGATACAGCCCGTCCATCGCGGTGTAGCTCAGGCGATAGCGCGCAGTGCCCGCGCCGCCCGTCAGCCTGTAGTCAAAGGCGCAGTTGTAAAGTCCCTGTGCGGTCAGGTATACATCCAGCACGTCGTCGCCGGAGACCTTGGTAAGATCCCAATGGAAGTCGTCTATTTGATCCCAAATGTTGGAGTTGACCCACGCGCCGCCCAGGAAGCCCTCCGTTTCGTCCGCGCCGGCGTAGAGCGTATTGAACCGAATGTCCTGGCCAAGCTCCGCGTTGATGTGGTCGCCGTCGAGAACATAGATCTGAATGAACTGCGTTGTGTAAACGTTCCCGACGCCGATGACCACCTCGAGGAAGCAGCGCCCCGATTTGTTGAATGTGTAGGTGTATTCACTCTCGGAATCCACGCCTTCCCACTCGTCGAAGAAGAATGTTCTCCAGACTTCCCGCCCTGCCGGAACCGTACCGGCCGTCTCAAAATCGATGTCGTCCTCTTTGAAGGTGAGAGAGTCCCCAACTTGAATCCGATACTCCGACGGGTACGGCGTTGAGATGCCTTGGGGCATGTCCTCCGGAAGACCCTGAACGACCGTGACATCAAATTCGCAGGAGCCCTGATACAGCCCATCCAGCGCCGTATACGTCATCCGGTAGCGAAGCTCAGCGCTGGAATCATTCAGAATTTTGTAGTCGAACGAGCAGAAGTCGCTGAAGTTGTCGTTTATGGTCATTTCGATCGGGGGATTGTCCCCGCCCGAAATGCACTCAAGACTCCATTGGTACTCCTCATCTTCCCAGACGCTCAAGTCCTCGATTCCGCAGACACCAATGTAGTCCTCCTGAACATCGGAACCGGTGTAAATGGTATCATAGACCAGGCTCACGTAAACGTCCGCGTTCAGATGGTCGCCGTCCATGACGACGATCTCGATGGACTGCCTGAAGTAGTAGTTGCCGATACCGATGACCGCGAAAGCGCGGAAGCGTCCTTCTTCCCTGAAGGTAATGGTTCGCACCCCTTCGCCATCATCGCTCCAGGAGTCTTCCGTCGAGCCCCAGTCTCCGCCATCGTTCCAGAGCTCCTTCCAAACTTTCTGCCCCTCCGGGATCGTGCCCTGCGTTTCAAAATTGATGTCCGCGAGCGCGAAGGAGATCGACTCGCCGGTGTGCTTCTCGTACTTCGCAAGGAACGGCGTCGAAATGCCGCTGGGCAGGTTCGCGGGCAGCCCTTCTTCCACCGTCAGTGTGATCTCCACCGTGCCCTGGTACAGCCCCTCCGGGCCGCCGGTGTAGCCGACCTCGTACCGCACGGTACCCGGCTTCGTGCCCAGCACATAGTGGATGCCGATATTGCGCGGATCGCCTTCGCCCTCCAGCGAAATCGTGGCGACGTCCGCGTCTTCGGCCACCGGCCGGATCGTCCATTCATAAGCGAAATCTTCCCACTCGCCGTCCCGGATGGTCACATTGTCGGCGCTCACGTTTCCAAGGTGCTGATCCTTCTCCCCATCCAGATAGGCGGTGGTAAATCGCTGATAAATGTTCAGGTTCGGACTCAGATGGTCGCCGTCCTTGACGATGATCTTGACGGACAGTTCCAGAATGTGGTTGTCAATACCATAAGCCACGGTGACGTAGTACACGCCCTCGTTGGGGAAGGTGTTTCGCCGGTTGGTCTTGGAAGTCCATTCCTCGCCCACCGAGCCCCAGTCTCCCTCGCTGTTCCAGAATTCCTTCCACACCGCCATCCCCGGCTGCGCCGACCCGCCGACCAGTTCCACGTCGTTCAAGTCGAGATCCACGGTTTCGCCGGTTTTGATCTCAAACTCCGTCTTGGGCAGGCTGATTCCCGTCGGCAGGCCTTCGGGCTTCTCCGCCTCGACGTTCAGTGTGATATCGCAGCTGCCTTCATACAGCCCACCCAGTGCGCGGTATGTAACCCTGTAGGTCACCGATCCCGTGCCGCCCAATAAGTTGTAGTCCGCCTCGTTGTCATAGGCGCTCCTGCCATTATCGCCCGGTCCGATCTCCGCGATGTTCTCGTCGCCCTCGATCCTGTCGAACGACCACTGGAAGTCCTCCTGCTCGTCGCCCCGGAGCGTCACGCCCTCCACCCAGAGATAGGAGATGGTCTGGGATTGCACGCCGTCCAGATACGCGGTCGTAAACCGCTGGTCGCTGTGCACGGTCACCGGCAGGTGGCCGTCTTCCTCTCCGACTACGATCAGGATGGTTTCCATCAGAATGTAGTTGTCTATGCCATAGACCGCATCCATGAAATAACGGCCCGGCGCATGGAAGATCATGGTTCTTTCAGACTCATCCCAGTTCTCTTCTGTCTGATTCCAATCGCCCTCGGCGTTCCAGTATTCGCGCCACACGCGCGTGCCATCCGGAGCGGAGCCGCCCGTAGGCAGGATGTCCGCCGTGTCCAACGTCACGCTGCCGCCCACAGGGATATCCAGATACTCCTTCTTTGGTACCTGAATTCCGGTCGGAAGACCCGAAGGCAGGTCGGCCGCCACAGTCAGCGCGACCTCGATCGTGCCCTGGTACAGCCCGTCCGCGCCGCCGGTGTAGCCGACCTCGTACCGCACGGTACCCGGCTTCGTGCCCAGCACATAGTGGATGCCGATATTGCGCGGATCGCCTTCGCCCTCCAGCGAAATCGTGGCGACGTCCGCGTCTTCGGCCACCGGCCGGATCGTCCATTCATAAGCGAAATCTTCCCACTCGCCGTCCCGGATGGTCACATTGTCGGCGCTCACGCTGCCGAGGTTCTGATCCCCTTCGCCATCCAGGTACGCGGTCATGAACCGCTGGTGGGCATTCAGGTTCGGGTTCAGGTGGTCGCCGTCCTTGACGATAATCTCAATATCCTTCTGGAAGAAATAGTTCCCGATACCAATAACGGCCTGGAAGTAGTAGACCCCTTCATTGTAGAAAATGCTGGTGCGCACGCCGTCCTCGCTCCAGGTATCGTCATCCGAGCCGCCCCAAATATCCTTCCAGACTGGTTGACCTTCCGGGATTGCGCCGGATGTCTCGAAGTCGATGTCGTCTAGAGAAAACGACAGTTGCTGTTCCGTTCGGATTGTATACGAATCTGCGAACAGCGTCGCAATGCCCTCGGGGAGGCCTTCAGGCAGCCCTTCTACAACGGTGACGTCAAATTCGCAGGATTGTCTGAACACTCCATCCAGCGCTACGTACGACACGCGGTAACGCACGGTGCCCGCGCCGCCAGGGAAAGTGTAGTCAAGCCGGATCGAGTTGGAATTCTCGTCGCTGATGAAGAGGTTCAACGGGGGATTGTCACCGGCGCTGATTCTTTCCAGCGTCCATTCGTATTCGTCGCCTTGGTCTTCCCAGAGATCCGCGTTATTTGAGATTACGCCAAGCGAACGGTACGACTGCGCACCGGAATAAAGCGTGGACAGGTTGAGGCCTTCCATATCCAGCGCATCTCCGCCAAGGCGATCCTCGTCCATGACGTCGATCTCAATAGACTGCTTGTAATAGCAGTTGCCGATGCCGATGACGGCCCAGATGCGGAAGCGCCCTTCGCTGTCAAACGTGATGGTGCGCACGCCGTCTTCGCTCCAGGATTCATCTACCGCGCCCCAGTCTCCCTCACCGTTCCAGAATTCCCTCCATTCCTGCTGCCCCTCCGGGATCGTGCCCTGCGTTTCAAAATTGATGTCCGCGAGCGCGAAGGAGATCGACTCGCCGGTGTGCTTCTCGTACTTCGCAAGGAACGGCGTCGAAATGCCGCTTGGCAGGTTCGCGGGCAGCCCCTCTTCCACCGTCAGAGAAATCTCCACCGTGCCCTGGTACAGCCCCTCCGGGCCGCCGGTGTAGCCGACTTCATAGGTGACCGTACCCGGTTCGGTTCCCAGACTGTAGCGGATGCCCACATTACGCGGGTCGCCTTCGTCCTCAAACTCCAGCGTGGCGACGTCCGCGTCTTCGGCCACCGGCTGGATCGTCCATTCATAAGCGAAGTCTTCCCACTCGCCGTCCCGGATGGTCACATTGTCGGCGTTCACGTTTCCAAGGTGCTGATCCTTCTCCCCATCCAGATAGGCGGTGGTAAACCGCTGATAAATGTTCAGGTTCGGACTCAGATGGTCGCCGTCCTTGACGATGATCT
>CAZNPZ010000005.1:0-47612 GCA_964575255.1 uncultured Oscillospiraceae bacterium | reverse complement strand
AGGTCGGCCGCCACAGTCAGCGCGACCTCGATCGTGCCCTGGTACAGCCCGTCCGGGCCGCCGGTGTAGCCGACTTCGTAAGTGACAGTGCCCTCTTGATTGCCCAGTATGTAGTGGATGCCGACGCTGCGCGGATCACCCTCGCCCTCCAGCGAAAGCGAGGCGATGGATTCGTCGCCCGAAAGCGGGCGGATCGTCCACTCGTAGTCGAAATCCTCCCATTCGCCGTCCCGCACGGTCACGTTATCGGCGTGTACGCCGCCAAGGAACTGATCCGTCTCGCCGCCCAGATACGCGGTCGTAAACCGCTGGTCCATGTACAGGCTGGGATCCATGTGCTCGCCATCCTTGACGAGGATCGTGACGGACTTGGTCAAGGTGTGGTTGCCGACGCCCGCCGCCAAGGTCAGGTAGTACAGTCCTTCCTTCGGGAAGGTGTTCCTGCGGACGTTTTCTTCCGGCCAGTCCTCTTCCACGGAGCCCCAGTCGCCCTCGGCGTTCCAGAACTCCTTCCAGACCTTTGCGCCATCCGGCACGGCTCCGTCGGCGAAGCCGATGTCGTCAAGCGCCAATTCGATACTGCCGCCCACGGGAATCTCATACTCCGTCTTGGGGAAGGTGATCTCCGTCGGCAGACCCGTCGGCAGGCTCGCCTCGACGTTCAGCGTGATTTCGGCTGTACCCTGGTACAGCCCGCCCGCGCCGGTGTAACCGACCTCATAGGTGACCGTGCCCGGCTCCGTCCCCAGCGCAAAGCGAATGCCGACGCCGCGCGGGTCGCCCCACTCTTCCAGCGAAAGCGTGGCAATGTTCTCGTCGCCGGAAAGGCGCTGAATCGTCCACTCATAGTCGAAATCGTCCCATTCGCCGTCCCGGATGGTCACGTTCTCAGCGTTGACGTTTCCGAGGTACGTATCTCCTTCCACGTCCAGATACGCGGTCGTAAACCGCTGATAGACGTTCAGGTTCGGGTTGATGTGGTCGCCATCCTTGACGAGGATCGTGACGGACTTGGTCAAGGTGTAGTTGCCGACGCCCGCCGCCACGGTCAGGTAGTACAGTCCTTCCTTCGGGAAGGTGTTCCTGCGGACGTTTTCTTCCGGCCAGTCCTCTTCCACGGAGCCCCAGTCGCCCTCGGCGTTCCAGAACTCCTTCCAGACCTTTGCGCCATCCGGCACGGCTCCGTCGGCGAAGCCGATGTCGTCAAGCGCCAATTCGATACTGCCGCCCACGGGAATCTCATACTCCGTCTTGGGGAAGGTGATCTCCGTCGGCAGACCCGTCGGCAGGCTCGCCTCGACGTTCAGCGTGATTTCGGCTGTACCCTGGTACAGCCCGCCCGCGCCGGTGTAACCGACCTCATAGGTGACCGTGCCCGGCTCCGTCCCCAGCGCAAAGCGAATGCCGACGCCGCGCGGGTCGCCCTCGCCATCAAGAGACAGCGTCGCGGTATCGTCCTCGCCCGACACCTTCCGGATCGTCCACTCGTAGTCAAATTTGTCCCAGTCGCCGTCCCGGATGGTCACGTTCTCAGCGTAGACGTTTCCGAGGTACGTATCTCCATCCACGTCCAGATACGCGGTCGTAAACCGCTGGTCCATGTACAGGCTGGGATCCATGTGCTCGCCATCCTTGACGAGGATCGTGACGGACTTGGTCAAGGTGTGGTTGCCGACGCCCGCCGCCAAGGTCAGGTAGTACAGTCCTTCCTTCGGGAAGGTGTTCCTGCGGACGTTTTCTTCCGGCCAGTCCTCTTCCACGGAGCCCCAGTCGCCCTCGGCGTTCCAGAACTCCTTCCAGACCTTTGCGCCATCCGGCACGGCTCCGTCGGCGAAGCCGATGTCGTCAAGCGCCAATTCGATACTGCCGCCCACGGGAATCTCATACTCCGTCTTGGGGAAGGTGATCTCCGTCGGCAGACCCGTCGGCAGGCTCGCCTCGACGTTCAGCGTGATTTCGGCTGTACCCTGGTACAGCCCGCCCGCGCCGGTGTAACCGACCTCATAGGTGACCGTGCCCGGCTCCGTCCCCAGCGCAAAGCGAATGCCGACGCCGCGCGGGTCGCCCCACTCTTCCAGCGAAAGCGTGGCAATGTTCTCGTCGCCGGAAAGGCGCTGAATCGTCCACTCAAAATCAAATTTGTCCCATTCCTCGTTGAACACAACGACATTGTCGGCATTGACGATGCCGAGGAACTGATCTTTCTCGCCGTCCAGGTACGCGGTCGCAAACCGCTGATAGACGTTCAGGCCGGGATCCAGTTGTTCGCCGTCTTTGACGATGATCTCGATACTCTGGGTGAAGAAGTTGTTGGCGATGCCGATGGCGATCGTGAGCTGGTACCGCCCTTCGTGATGGAAAGTTTCCGTGCGAATGTCGTCGCCGGACCATTCCTCGTCCACCGAACCCCAGTCGCCATTATCCTTCCAGAACTCCTTCCAGATCTCCTGCCCCTCCGGAACCGTGCCCGGCGTCTCAAAGTCAATGTCGTTCATGCCGAAGACAAGCGAATCGCCGGTATGGATCACGTACTGACTCAAGAACGGCGTCGTGATGCCGCTGGGCAGATCCTCCGGAAGTCCATCCACCACCGTTACGTCGAATTCATAGGAACCCTGGTACAGCCCGCCCAGCGCCGTATAGCTGAGGCGGTAGCGCACCGTGCCCTCGCCTTCCGTCAGCTCAAAGTCAATCGAAGCGCCGGTCGGTTCGGAGCCGGTCAGGTACAGCTTCAGCGGGGGATTGTCTCCGCCGGTGAGGCGTTCGAGTTTCCATTCGTAGTCGTTGCCGTCTTCCTCCCAGAACTCCGCGTTCACCCAGCCGCCGCCCAGGTTGTGCTGGGGGTAATTGGCGCCGGTGTAGAGCGTGGTGTAGCGCAGGGACGCGCCGACATCCGTGGGCAGATGCTCACTGTCCTTGACGACGAACTCGATTTCCTGTACAAAGCGGTTGTTGGCGACGCCAATGACGGCCAGCATGCGGAAGCGGCCTTCGTTGTTGAAGGTCAGGGTGCGCACAGTCTGTTCGTCGTCCCAGGACTCATCCACCTGGCTCCAGTCGCCGCGTTCGTTCCAGAAATCTTTCCAGATTTCCTGCCCCGCGGGAACCGTGCCGTGCGTTTCAAAGTCGATGTCGTCCAGCGAGAAGGGCAGCGAATCACCGGTGTGAATCTCGTATTTCGACTGGAACGGCGTCGAGATGCCATCCGGCATATCCTCCGGCAGGCCGCCCAAGACCGTCACGTCAAACTCGCGGGAATCCTGATACAGCCCGTCCAGCGCGGTATAGGTGACTCGGTAGCGCGCGGCGCCGGTTTCACCCGTCAGAATGAAATCGATGGGCGTGCCGTTGGGGTTCTGATCGGGCAGCGTCAGGTGAATCGGATCGGTCGCGCCGTCGTCGATGCGCTCGATCTTCCACTTGTACGGCTCGCCGTCCCGGATCACGGCGCTGTCCGCCGAGATGTAGCCCAGATTGTTCTCGGTCGTATTGCCGCCGGTGTACAGCGTGGCGTACCGCTGGAACAGGTTGAGACCCGGATCGAGCGTCTCCTCGTCCCGCACGTTGACGGCGACCGAGTCCGCGGTCCAGGCGTAGTTCTGATACCCTGCCGCGGGGGTGATCAGGTAGCGGCCCGCCTTGTGGAAGGTCAGGATGCGGGCGTCCGCCGTCCAGTACTCCGTGCAGGAATCCGGTACGTCGTAAAGGTCCAGCCAGGAGCCATCCGGCAGCGCCGCGCCGACGCCCTGGAAGTCGTCGTTGTCAAACGCCACCGACCCGCCGACCGGGATGGTCACATCCTTCGCGCCGGTGTAGCTCAGGCTCGTCGGCAGGCTTACCGCGTCCTGCGCCCTGACGATCATGTCAAACTCGATGGAACCCTGATAGCTGTCCGACACGTAGCAGGTAACGGTGAAGTGCGCCGTCTCATCCTGATCCACCGGCTTCAGGTCGCTGATCTGTAGGTTCGCGTAGAAGTAGCCGGAATTGTCCTCCACCGCGAGGTCCACCGCGTCGCTGCCAGTTCGCGCGATCCGCCAGTCGGAATCCTCGCCGTCCTTCAGGACGAGCCGATCCGCGAAAACGGTGCCGATGTGCTGACCCATCTCGCCCGACGGGTACACCTCGGTGATGCGCAGATCCTTGATCAGGCTGATCGCGCAGGCGCCGTCGCCCACGACTACGGAGAATGCGGCATTACGCGTGATGTTGCCCTTGGTGGCAACCATGCCGATCATGTAGCGCCCGGCGACGGGGTAGCGAACCGTCACGTCGCCGTTCGCAGCCGTATCGACGAGGATGGCTTCCGGCACGTCGAACGACGCGGTCATGCCGTCCGGCAGCACTTCGCCGTTTTCATCGACGATGTCCGCCACGCGATAGGTGTAGGTGGCGGTATCGTCCGCGGCCACCTCGAACGGGCCGTAGCCGTCCGCATAACGGATGGCGTCCGGGACTTCGTCCGGCGCGTCCAGCACGTGGATCGTGAAATCGTAGTGCGCGGATGCGCCGTTCACCGTGCAGGTGACGCGAAGCGTCGCGTCCGCCGGTTCGCCGAGGTTCACATAGCTGAGGTCGATCGAGCGAGCGTCCGCCGAGATGTTCTTGCGCACTTCGACCGCATCAGCGCCTTTGGTCAGTTCCGCGCTCCAGTTGACCTTGCTGTCCTCGATGTAGGCGGGATCCACGGTCACGCGGCCGATCGCGCCCGCGCCCTGACCTTTATACAGCGTCAGTTCGTTCTTCGTGCCGGTCAGAGCCGGGAACCTGATCGAACTGTCGCAGTTGACGGTGAGGTCGGTGAACCACACAAGGTTCCCAAGCCGCGCCGTAAGCCGGACGGTGTACGCGCCCGCGGTCGCAAACAGGATGGTCGCGCCGGTTGCGTCGCCGCTCACTTGCGTCGTCGGCGAGGTCATGCCGTAGGCCGCGGAGAAGGTCGCATCCGCGGGCATCGCGCCGGTGTCGGCCACGATGTCCGCCCAATTGACGCGTAAGCTCCCGCCCACAGGCCGCTTGAACTGGCTGCCCTTGGTGTACTGGATGGCGGTGGGCAGGCCGCCCGGCGTCGGCGCCAGCGTCAGCGTGACATCCAGCGAGGCACAGTAGGCGCTGCTCTTTGTGGAAGTCGCGGTAATGCGGAAAGTAACCTCGCCGGTTCCGGTCGCCCAGCCGTTCATCAGCGCGTTTGAAGGCCCCACGCCGTCTTTCAGCGTCAGATTGGCCACCGCGCGGGTGTTCTGATCGACGCGGACCATTTCCCAGCTCAGGGTTTCTCCGTCCTCAAGAACCGCGTTGGTCGTGAGGGCCGCGAACACGTCGGTTCGGACGTTTCGGGTGTAGAGCGTCCTGTCCTGCGTATCCAGGGTGATTTCAAAGGGCTGGTTCGTGCCCGCGTCCTTCACGATCGCGGTGACCGGGCAGCTCCAACTTGTATCAAAGTACGTGCCCGTCAGCGTCAGATGGTAGCGGCCCGGCTCGTCGAACGAAACGGTCAGCCCGTCGCCGATCTCGCCGTCTTCGTCTGAAAGCGCGTATTCGAGGTCGGCGGGCAGCAGGTTTCCGCCGGTCAGCCGGACGCGGCTGATATCAAAGGTCATGCCCTGCCCGGCGACGCCGGTAAAGATGGGCGAGGTCACGCTCATCGAGGTGGGCAGGTTTGTTTGCCGAACAGCCTCGACCTCGACCGAAGCTTCCGCGCCGTAGGGCACGGTGCCGTTATACAGCGTGTAATCGATCAGGTATTCCGCGGTGCCCGGCGTCGTCCCCGTCTCCTCATAGTTGATGGTGCAGGTGTTCCCGGCAACCCCGCCCGGCGTGAGGACGACCGGCGGATCCTCAGACTGGAGGTCAAAATCGCCGTACTCAACATACGCACCTGCCGGAAGTGCCCTGTCCGGCGCGAGGGTCGCGTATTTCCCGCTCTTCACGCCGCCGAGCGCGATGTATTCAAGCGCCTTGGTCAGCTTCATGGTGAAAGCGGTCACATTGCCGCCGGTGCGGACGACCTCATTGTCCCCTTCGTCGGTGCCGGTGACGCGCAGCGTGTAGACGCCGCTGTCAAGGGGCGCATAGGCGACGTGGTATTTGCCGTCCGTCAGCGTAGGCGCAAGGCCGTCGGCTGCCAGTTCGCCGTCCTTAAAGACATCGGCGCTGTAGGTCACGCCATCCTGGCCGGTGAAGCTCCAGTCAATCTGCTGCAAGGTGTTCGCCAGCACCGCCTTGTAATTGGGCGTGATGTCGCCGATGACGGAGGCGGGTGTGCCCGCCGCGATGACCAGCTTGAACTGGGCTGCCTTGCCGCCGTCCGCGGGCTTCGCGGTGATCGTCACGCCCTTGCTTGCCTTCTTCGCGGTTACCACGCACTCGAGGCCATTGGGCGCAATGCTCGCTACGGTCTTGCTGGACGTAGCCCAGGTCACGCCCTGCGCCGCGTCTTCCGGCGTAATGGCGGCGACCAGCGTGATCGTCCTCGGCCCGTTCAGGTAGACCGTGGTTCCGGTGGAGACCTCGTAGTTCAACAGAATGTCCGTCTTTGTCGATTTGGGAAGCAGCGTCACCACGCGGGTGGCGGGCTCGGCGCCGCCGTCCGCCGCGGTGGCGACGACGGTCACGTCCACGGCTTCCGTGAGATTGGCTTTGGGCAACAGCGTGCCCTTTTTCGGGTCGATGCTTGCGTAGGTTGCGCCGTCCCCGTCGAGGCTCCAGGTCACGGTTTTATCGACGGTGGCGGCGGGGGTCACCGTCGCGGTGAGCGTGGCGCTCTTTCCGGCGGACAGGGTCTCCGGCGCGTTGATCGCGATTTCCTTGGACAGCGCGACGATCTTGAACGTCCAGGAGGGCGACTTCACGCCGCTGCCGTCGGTCGTCGCGGCGTTCACGGTCACCGGGCCGGTTTTCAAGATCGACAGCGTGCCCGGCGATGTGAACTTCGCCAGCTTCGGATTGGAACTTGACCAGACGGTGTCCTGTTGCGCGGTTTCCGGCGTGATCTGCGCCAAAAGGGGAATCTGCGTTTCATCGTTGAGATCGATCTGAACGGGCAGTTCGGCGGTCGGATTGTCCGCCCGCACGATCTTGATCGACTCCGCCCTGGGCAGAATCCAGGGCCTGTAGGTGCCGAAGGCGGCGCTCATGTCACCGGTCTCCGCAGTGACGGTGATCTGTACCGGCTCGTCCACGTCCTTGGTGGTCAGCACGCCCTTCGCGCTGACCGACGCGTACTGCGCGTCCTCCGAATCGATGCGCCACGTGATCGCCTTGTTGGAAGTGGCCGCGGGCAGCACCTGCGCGGTGAGCTGGACGGACTTGAGTTCCGGGATCGAGTACGGCCCGGTGATTTTGACTTCCTTCGAGATGGCGGTGACGGTGACCGCGCATTTTTGATAGCGCTTGGTGCCGTCGGTCACCGTGGCGGTAAACGTAACGGGTTTCGTATTCGCCTTGAGGAATGTCACGACGCCGTCCGAATTGATGCGAGCGGTTTTAGGATCAGAGCTCGTCCAGGTCACGTTCTGGATCGCGCCCTCCGGCGACACGACGGCACGCAGCGAAAGCGTGTCGTACTCGTTCATGTCGACGGAGGCGGGTACGTCGGAGCCGTCTTGCTGCTCGATCGAGACCGCCGTCGCCCTGGGCGCGATGCCGATCTCGATGGAGTCGGACGCGCCGCTTCCGTCTTTCGCGGTGGCGGTCACGGTGACGGTCTCCCGTCCGGGACCTGAAATGTCCTTCGCCTTGAGGATGCCCTTGGCGGCGTCAATCGTCGCGTAGTCGCCCCCGTCGGTGATCGCCCATGTTACCGCCTTATTGGCGGTGGCGGCGGGCAGCACAGATGCCGAAAGCTGCACGGAGCCAAGTTCCGGGATCACGCCCGGATCCTTGATCGAGACCTCGTTGGCCAGCGCGGTCACTTCTATTGTCGCGGTGCGATTGGAAATGCCGCTGCCGTCCGTCGCCTTCGCGGTGAAATAGACGGAACCGATCTTGAGGAACGTGACCGTGCCGTCCGCCGCGATGCGCGCGATCTTGGGGTTGGAGGAGACCCAAGTCACGGTCTTGGCGGCGTCGTCCGGCTGTACGGTCGCCTTGAGGCTGATCGTCGGGTCGTCGCACATGTCGATTTCTGTCAGTACGGGCGAATCGTCGTCCAGCGTGATGTCGATTGTATCCACCTTGTTGACGATGGTGATCTCGTGGGTGTCAAACGCGGCGTCTTCGGCGCTCCTGTCTTTCGCGGTCGCGCGCACGGTGATCGTGGTGCGCGTATCCACGCTTTTTGCAGTCACGACACCCTTTGAATCGATCGAGGCAACCTGCCGGTCGGCCTCGTCCGGGATGGACCAGGCGACCGCCTTGTTGGAGGCGTTTGAAGGCGTAATCGCCGCCGTCAGCGAAATCTTGCTGTTTTCGGGCATTTCGTCCGCACCCTTGATTTCAAGAGCGTTCACCAGGTTTACGATGGTGACGGCACAGGCGGCGTATTTTTTGCTGCCGTCGTTCGCGGTCGCGGTGATCTTGATTTTGCCGGTCTTCTTCGCGGTCACGGTGCAGACGAGCGGGTTGTCTTTATCCACCGCGATGGTCGCGATTTTGGTTTTGGCGATGGACCACTTGATCGGCGTTTCCGCAGGAACTACCTGGGCGGTCAGGGTGAACGTTTTAAAACCCTCGCCCAGGTCGAAGGTCATGCTTGTGATTTCTTCGTCTTCGTCGTTCAGAATCTTGACGACGGTCGGCTCGCCCATCGCGATCAGCGGGGGTTGATCGGCCGATTCGGGGGTAGGCTCGGCAGTCGCTTCCACGACCGTTGCGTCCGGCGTAACGTCTGGCGCGGCGGTCGGCTCGCCCGGCGTAACGTCTGGCGCGGCGGTCGGCTCGCCCGGCGTAACGTCCGGCGCGGCGGGTTCCTCCGGCGCGGCGGGTTCCTCCGGCGCGGCGGGCTCTTCCTGCGCGGCGGGCTCTTCCTGCGCGGCGGGCTCCTCCGGCGCAGAATCCGGTTCGCTTAACGCATCGTCCCCGGACGGCGCTTCCGGCTGGGCGTCCTCCCTGGGTTTGCGCTCCTTATCGCCGCTGGACGCGGGTTCGCCCGCAGGTTCATCTTCTGCGGACAATTCCCCGGATTCCGCGAACGCTGGAACCGCTCCGGGCGCGACCGCCTGAGGTAAGGCGGCGGGCGCGGGCAGCGACCCGGTCAGAAGAAGTAAAGAAAGAACGCATGCCAGCAGTTTACGAAGCTGAACCTTCATGACTGTAAGCCTCCAACGTCTTCATGATTTGCCATACCGTTTTGAATTATAACATATTTTTCCAGAAATGCGAATTCCTTGGGCAAAATTCGTTAAAAATTAATTTCTTCTAATTTATAGAATCGCCCATGACGCCGATACGCCGTGTGTTATGTTGTCAGAAAAATGACGCAAACGCAACCGATAAGCCTGTACAGCGTGGAACGTTGAAGATATAATAAGAAGCGACGAATATGGCGTTGGACGTGTGCCGTTGGGATGGCCCGCGCGCGCGGGCGGGAGGATTCATGGCTGAAAAGCGGTTGGATATCCTGTGTGTTGGGATCATGGTGGTGGACATCCTGTCCCGCCCAGCCGACGCAAGCATTTTCACACGGGACACCACCTGGGCGGACGAGACACTGATGGCGACAGGCGGCGACGCGATGAACGAAGCGGTCGTCCTGTCCAGGCTCGGCATGCGGGTCGGGCTTTCGGGCAGGCTGGGCGGCGACGGGTTCGGCCGGTTCGTACTGGACGCGGCCGAGACCAACGGCGTCGATGTTTCGGGCGTGCGCGTGCTTCCGGACGAGCGGACGACCGTCTCCATCGTGCTGATCGACGAAAAGGGCGAGCGTCATTTTTTGAGTTCGCGCGGCAACCTGCATCATTTCTCCATCGAGGACATCGACCTGAACCTCCTCTCCGAGGCCTCGATCGTCAACATCGGGAGCCTCGTCTCCATGCCCGCGTTCGACGGGGCGGGCGCGGAGAAACTGCTCTTTGAGGCGCATGCCCGCGGGGCGGTCACCTCCGCGGACGTCAGCGGCACCCATCGTTCGGTACGCGAAATGGCGGGCGAGCTAAAAAACCTTGATTATTCCCTGCCCAGCTACGACGAGGCGGTGATGATCGCCGGGCACGAGGACGCGGACGCCTGCGCGGACGAGTTCCTGAAGTACGTCAACCGGGCGGTCGCGATCAAGCTGGGCGCGAAGGGCTGCCTGATCAAGAGCCGCGCGGAGCGCCACCTGATTCCCGGTTTCCCGGTGAACGCCGTGGACACCACCGGCGCGGGCGACAACTTCGTGGCGGGCTTTCTGACGGGGCTTGCGAGGGGGCTTTCCTTACGCGAATGCGGCATCCTCGCCAACGCGACCGGCGCGATCGCCACGACGCGGATGGGCGCGACCAGCGCCGCCGTCGGGATTCCCGGCGTCGCCGAGTTCATGCGGTCGTCCGGATTGAGCCTCGAAGGCGTACCGGAGTTGGCCGAAAAAATGGCCGGATGGCCGCCGCGCTTATGATAACGAATCGGAAATTCAACACAAAGGGAGAGGCAATATGTCGCTGATTACGCTCAAACAGGGTCTGGACATGGCGGAACAGGGCAACTACGCGCTGGGAATGTTCAACATCATCTCGCTGGAGTACGCGGAGGCGGTGGTGCGCGCGGCGGAGCGCGTGAACCTGCCGGTCATTCTGGGCTTCCCGGAGGCGTTCTTCAAGTATCACGACGTGGAGATCATGGGGCCGCTGCTCGTGGAGTTCGCGCTGCGCGCCAAGGTACCCTGCGTGGTGCACATTGACCACGGCGTCGATTACAACCTCCTGATGAAGGCAATCAAATACGGCTTCACCTCGATCATGTTCGACGGCTCCGCGCTGCCCCACGACGAAAACATCGAAAAGACCCGCGAGATCGTCAAGGTGGCGCATGCGTTCAATGTCTCGGTCGAGGGCGAGATCGGCTACCTGGGCTTTGAGGAGGGCGCGGACGAGGATCCAAACGCCAAGACCAGCCTCGAGCGCGTCAACCAGCTGCACCTGACCAGCCCGGAGGACGCAAAGCACTTCGCCGAGGTCACCGGCGTGGACGCGCTCGCCATCGCCATCGGCAACATGCACGGTCACTACCGCGGCGAGCCGAAACTCGATTTTACGCGGCTGGAGGCGATCAAGAAAGCGACGCCCTGCGCGCTGGTTCTGCACGGCGGTTCCGGCATCTCGGACGCGGATTTCGTCAAAGCCATCCGCAGGGGCATCCGCAAGGTCAACATCTACACCGCGATGAACGACTACGCGCTTTCCTACCTCCGCGATCACCTGAACGACGGCCTCTCCTGGGTTGACCTCGCGTGCAAGCAGCGCGACGCGATTGAGGATCAGGTGGCGGGGTTCATCAAGCTGTTCGGGTGTATCGAATAACGGATATTATACAGAAAAGGCTGTCAGCCGGGCAACGCCGGGGACAGCCTTTTTATACGCAACTATTCAGATGGCCGTGCCGAGGCGGTACGCTTTTTCAGGGTAATCCGTCCGCTCGATGGCTTCCCGCGTCCCGCAGCCAGGCGCGAGCACCATCCCCGCGTCCGCCCATTGCAGGTACGAAATCACCGAACGGTACTGGGCGACCAGATCTTTCAGCGTTTCCTCGCCGGGGTCGTGCGCCGTCGCGAGCAGGCAGGCGCGCTTTCCGCTCCCCAGAAGGTGCGTATTGATTGCATAAAAACGGTCGAGAACCGTCTTTAATTGCGCCGACATGCCGGAATAATACAGCGGGGTGACGAAACAGACGGCGTCCGCTTCCAGAAGCCTTGGGTTCAGTTTGTCCATCGCGTCGCGATGGACGCAGGGTCTATCGCCCATCCCGCAGTGGCCGCAGGCAAGACAGGGGGCGACCTTCTCAAACGCGGCGTCAAAGCGGAACACCTCGTGCCCCGCGTCCAATGCACCCTGAACGAACCGATCCGCCAGCAGCGCGGATGTGCCGCGTCGGCGCGGGCTTCCCGTAATGACCGTGATTTTCATGGTTCTCCTTCTGCGACGAGAGGCGTCCCTAGGCTTCCGCCGTGTCGCTGGAGAAGCCCATCAGTTCGCTGGTGTAGTTGTTGAACTGCCGGTCGTACACCAGCGCCGCCGCGCCCTTGACCCAGACATCCTCGACGGTGTTGAGCGAGATGGTCACGTCGGCGCGGTTGATGAGGTTGTTGTTGTCAAATACCGATTCGCACAGCTGGCGGTAGATTTCCTCGTAGCGCCTGAGCCACGCGCACTCGATGATCACCTCGTCCGGGTCGTACATGCGGATGGCGTCGCCGACGCAGCGCGCCAGCCGGTCGGACGCTTCCCCGTACAGCGTCATCGGGGAGACGCCGTCCGCCTCCAGCGCGAGCGCGATGGTCTCGACGCAGTTGTCGGAATAGTCCAGCGCGCAGTCGAGCGAGGGCAGCATCATTTTCGCCTTCTCGTAGAGCGCGCGGTTGGAGATGTACAGCTCCAGGCAGCCGCGGTTCCCGCAGTTGCACAGCTTTCCGTCGCGATCCACGCTCAGGTGGCCGATTTCCCCGGCGAGGCCGTGGTTGCTTCGGAAGATGCCGCCGTTCAGGTACAGCCCCGCGCCGATGCCGCTACTGATGGACAGGAACACCGCGTTGTCCGGCGCGGCCTGGGTTCTCGACTGGCGGATGATGATGAGCGACGCGTTGGTGTCCTTGTCGACGACGGTTGGCAAATTCAGTTCGCGCTCCAGGATGTCCCGGACGGGGACGTTCTTCCAGCGGGGCGCGTTGGTCAGCCGGATCACCCGGCCCTTTTCGTGATCCACCAGCCCCGGAAAGCTGACGCCAACGCCAAGCAGCGTCCCCTGCATGCCGCCCGCCGCTTCCACGGCCCTTCTGGTTTCCTCCACCATCGTGGTGATGCCGCTCTCCACGCTGTTTCCGGGCAGGTTGAAGTCCACGCTATTGCGGTAGAGGGCGTTGAAGTCCAGGTCGTAGACCGCGGTGGTCATCGCGTTCAGCGTGGCGGTGAAGCCGATCAGGTAAAAGCTCGACGAATTGAACGTGTACAGCGACGCCTTCCGGCCGCCGCTGGACGTACTCAGGCCGATCTCCTTGACCAGCCCCTTGCCCTCCAGTTCCTTGACAAGGTTGTGCACCGACGCGCCGGTCAGTCCCGTCGCCGCGGCGATTTCCGGTTTGGACACGGGGCCCATCACCTTGATCGCCTGCACAATCCGAAGGAGATTGCTCTTTTTCAGGGAGCTCGTATTCGTCATCGCACTCGCCCTTCATCCCGGAATGGTATCGCCGATCCAACTCAACAAACCAATGTGCGATTATACCAGATGCGGGTTACCTGCGCAACCTCGCTTCATGGAATTCGTAAGAATGAAAGGGCTGCCGTGGCAGCCCTTCCCTATTGGGTGAATTACCGGAGGCGGCGGAGCACTTCTTCCTCCGACGGCTCCGCGAGATCGGGCACGAGGCCCGGCAGGTACTTGCACGCCTCGTACAACACCTCGGCGACGTGCTGGTGGACGCCCGCGACGTGGTGGATGTAGGGGCCGGTGACCACCTTGTGCTCGATTTTTGGCCAATCCTTGAACTCCACGTAGCCGTAGGTTCCGGCGGTCTCGGGGCCGGGCACGGTCTTGCCCTCGGCGATCAAAAGCGAATACTTGTCGTCCGAGCAGTCAAAGCGCAGCAGCGTTACCCCGCTGTCCTCGATCAGGAAGTTGCCCACCGCCGGGCGGCCCTCGTCAAAGTTGGGCGCGATCGCGGGTTTGCACGCGCAGGACGCGGTCGAGCGCGGGAACACGCCGCAGTGCCAGAACAGCTCCGCGTTGTCGTTGGTGGGGTGGCGGATGGTGATGTCCGCGAAGAACGAGGCCTTCTTCCAGCCGGTCGCCGCCTGCGCGATGACCGAGGTGATCGCGCCGTGGATGTCGGTCTCGCACACGACGGGCATCCCCTCGTCGGTCAGCTCGCCGAAGGTAAAACATGCGGCGATGCCGGACATGTCGCGCATCGGCCCCCAGCAGTTGGACGCCATCGCCGACACCTGCTGTTCCTTGGCCCAATCCTTGAGCGCGGTCTTCAGCGCGGCGGCGCGGTAGAGGGATTCCTCGTTCACCCGCACGTCGAAGCTCTTCTTATAGTCCTCGACAATGGGTTCAAGATCCGCCCTGCGCGTTTCCAGGATCTTCTGGTAGCGCTGCTGGATCTCGATCAGCGTGACCGGCACGACCTCCACGCCGAACTTCTCCAGAAGCTGCAGTTCGTTGCACTTGACCGACCAGAACGCATCCGGTCGGACGCTGATCTGCCCGATCCGAAGCCCCCTCATCGCCTTGACCACCTGCGCGGCGTTCAGGAACGTGCGCATCGTGCGCTCAAAGACCTCGTCGTCGGGGCTACAGTTGGTCATATAGGTAAACGGCACGCCGAACTGCCTGAGTACCTTGCCGGTGGCCATCACGCCGCACTGGCTGTCGGTGGCGCGAAGGCCCTGGGGATTGGGCGCGGGGTCGCGCGGCGCCCACAAAAGCAGCGGCTTTCCGACCAGCTTGCCAATTTTCGCGACGGCATCCTCGGTGCCGAAGTTGCAGTGCGGGGTAAAGAGCGCGTCCACCTTTTGCGAAATCATGTAGTCGGCGACCGCCTGCGCGTCCAGCCCGCTCTTGATCATGCCAGCGGGGTTCAGGAAGTCGATGTTCACAAAGTCAATGCCCATTTCGCGGAGTTTCGCTTCCGTAGCGTCCTTGCTTATCTTGGCGATGTCCACATTGCAGAAGAAATCGCTGTCGATGTTGCGCCGCGTGTGCACGACGCCCAGCTTGATCGAATGTTCGCCCATGTTTGTACCCCCGTCTGTACGCGCGGAGGGGGCCATGCCCCCCCGCGCGCAGGAATTTTACCGGAAGATCGGATCAGCCGAGCGCCTTGATCTGGTCGGCGGTGTAGCCATGGATGTTGAGCAGGATGTCGTCCACATTCTCCTTGGTGATCAGCACGCTGTCGCAGATCTTGCTCTCGACCGGCTCGCCCTTGAGGAGCTTGGAGGCGAAATCGGCGGCGCCGTGCGCGTAGCCCATGGTGTCCTGCGCGACGGAGGCCTTCAGCGTCCCGGCCTTGATCGCGAGGCAGCCTTCTTCGTTGGCGTCCACGCCCACGACGTAGATCTTGTCATTGCCGCCCAGCTTCATGGCTTCGATCGCGCCCAGCGCCATGTCGTCGTTGCAGGCAAGGATGACTTCGAGGTCCGGATACGCGACCAGCCAGTTTTCCACGCAGGTCTGGGCCTTGTTCTTCTGCCACTCGCAGATTTCCTGGGCCAGCTTGTTGGCGCCGACCTTGGTGATGGCGTCATTGTAGCCCTTGGTGCGGCCGTTGGAATGGAACTGGCCGGCCGGTCCCTGCAGGATGGCGACCTTGGTGTCCTTCTTCAGCGCGCCCTGGTCGATGGCGTACTGGGCGACGATCGAGCCCTGCTGTTCCGGGTTCGCGTCCAGGTAGTAGCTGACGCCGCCGTCATTGACGGAGCCGACGGTCACGACCACCGGGATGCCCGCTTCCTTCGCGGCCTTGATGGCGGCGACCGGCGCGTCGGCGTCCTGCTGCTGCATGATGATCACGTTGTACTTGCTGGCCGTGCAGGTCTCGATCAGCTGGGTGATCTTGTCCGCGTCGGTCTCGCCGTCAAAGTAGTCGACGGTGAACTGGTCGGCGTAGGTTTCTTCCACGTACTTCTTGAAGATGTTCATGACGAGCAGGCAGTACGTGTCCTGATAGCCTTTGCAGATGAACGCCACGCGGGCCTTCTCCTCCGCAACCGCTATGCCGCTGAAGCAGGAAAGCGCGAGTAAGACCGTCAACACCAGTGCCAGAGTCCGTTTCATACCATAGACCTCCTCGTTGATATTATTCATGCCCGGAGGCATAAACACAATGTGGATGGGTGCATTTCGACTTTTCAGGGAACACATACCCAAGCGTAGGCTTTTGAGCCTTCGCCCAGTTTGATCCGCTTGTGAAACCTGTCGGTCAGTTGCGCTTGCCGCCCTTGGTCTTGATGTCGATGACCACCGCCGCCACGATGATGAGGCCGGTAATGATCATCTGGAAGTAGGACTGCACGGATTTGAGCGTCAGGATGTTGCCGATGATGCCGATGATCAGGGAGCCGATGATGGTGCCGATCGCGGTGCCGATGCCGCCGGAGAGCGAGGCGCCGCCGATGATCGCCGCGGTGATCGCGTCAAACTCCAGGCCGACCGCAGCCGACGGCTGCGCGGAGTTCATGCGCGCCATGAACAGCCCGCCCGCGATGGCCACGAAGATCGCGTGGATGATGTAGGAGCGGATGACCGTCCTCGTCTGGTTGATGCCCGCGGCGCGCGCGGCTTCGGCGTTGCCGCCAATGGCGTACAGGTACTTGCCCATGCGGGTCTTGGATAGGATTATCCAGGTGATGAAGGCGATGATGATCATCGCCACCGCGGGCCACGGCAGGAAGTTGAAGATCTTGCCCTGGCCGATCACCACGATGTCGCCGATGGTGTTGATGACCTTGCCGTCGGTGTAGATGAACACGAGGCCGCGCGCGGACGTGGAGACCGCCAGCGTCACGATGAAGGCGGGCACGTTGTACCTGGTCATGATGAACGCCGCGAACAGGTAGAGAACGATGCTGGCCGAGATGCCCACGAGCAACGCCGTGACCGTGCCGAAGAACGGATTGAACCCGTAGCTGTTCGTCAGCTGTTTGTACGTGCCCAGGATCAGGCAGCCGGTGAACGCCACCATAGAGCCGGCGGACAGGTCGGTATTGCCTGAGATGATGAGCATCGTGATGCCGCAGGCCACGATGGTCACCACGGCGGTCTGGGTCAGGAGGTTGATGATGTTCGCTTTGGACAGGAAAACCGGGGAGATGAACGAGCACGCGATGATCAGAAGAACCAGGATCGCGATGATGCCGATCTTGTTGTAGATTTCCGCGATTTTTTCACTGGGGGTCAGCTTTCGTCCCGTCTTCTCCATGGGTTCATCCTCCTACCGCGCAGTGCATGACCGATTCCGCCGTCGCCTGCGAGCGATCAAACTCCCCGCAGATGCGGCCCTTGCTCACCACCAGAATCCGGTCGCTCATGCCCAGGAGTTCCTCAAGGTCGGAATCAAACAGCATGATCGAAACGCCCTGGGCGCACATCTGGTGCATGAGTTTATAGATCTCGTACTTGGTGCCCACGTCGATGCCGCGCGTCGGTTCGTCCAGCAGCAGGATTTTCGGCTCGATGGCGAGCCACTTGCCCAAGACCACCTTCTGCTGGTTGCCGCCCGACAACGTCTCCACTTTGGTTTCGATGGACGGCGCCTTGATGCTCATCAGCTTCACCATGCGCGAGACAATCTGGCGCAGCCCCTTGTAATGCACCCACTCGCTGTGGAACACGTGCCGGTGCGCCACCAGCGAGATGTTTTCCGCCACCGAGTGCATCAGAACCAGCCCCTGCCGCCGCCGGTCCTCCGGCACCATCGCGAGCCCGGCGGCGATGGCGTCGTTGACATCCCGGATATGGAGCTTTTTGCCGAACGCGGTGATCTCGCCCGACTCGTGCGGGTCCATGCCCATGATGGCCCGCGCGATCTCGGTGCGCCCCGCGCCGACGAGGCCCGCAAAGCCCAGAATCTCGCTGCGCCGAAGTGAGAAGCTCACGTCGTCAAACACGCCGTATTGCGAATAGTGCTCGACGCGGAACACTTCCTCGCCGATCTCGCAGTGTTTGGGCGGGTAGACCTCGCTCATCTTGCGGCCCACCATCATCTCCACGATCCGCGGGATGTCCGTCTCGGAGGCGTGCATCGTCTGGATGTGCTGGCCGTCCCGGAGCACGGTGATGTAGTCGCCCACGCGGAAGATCTCGTCCATCTTGTGGGAGATGAAGATGATCGAAATGCCCTGCTTTTTCAGTTCCTCGATCTTCTGGAACAGGTAGTTGACCTCGTTCTCGGTCAGTGAAGACGTGGGCTCGTCCATCAGGATGACCTTGGCGTCCACCGAGATCGCCTTGACGATCTCGATCATCTGCGCCTCGGCGACGGACAGCGTCTTCATCTTGCGGGTGATGTCGTAGTGCGAAAGCCCCTGCTGATCCAGAAACTCGCGGGCCTTTTTCGCCATCGCCTTGTGATCGAGCATGCCGCCAGACATGATCTCCCGACCCAGGTACATGTTCTCCAGTACCGTCATCTCCGGGATGATGTTGAGCTCCTGATAGATCATCGAGATGCCGGCCTTCAGCGCGTCCACCGGGCCGCCCGCGTTCAAGGGCTTGCCGTCCAGCAGTACCTCACCGCTGTCCGCCTTGTAAAGGCCGTTGATCACCTTGAGCAGTGTCGACTTCCCCGCGCCGTTTTCCCCCACGATCACGTGCGTGGTGCCCTTCCGGATGCCGAAACTGACATCCCGGAGCGCCACCACGCCCGGAAAGTGCTTGGAGATCCCCCGGAATTCCAGAACGAACTCCGCCTCCGGCTTTTGTTCGATCAAAGGCTTTCGCCTCCCCCGGTCGCTTCATTGATATGATAATTCTAGACTTTATTAGAATCGTTGATATATGGAATCATAACACGTATTCAAACGCGTGTCAATAGAGATGCACGAAGAAACGCCAATTATTACTGCGAAGCATCCAAAATATAAAGCGTCGGGGGCTTCCGGCGACGCGCGCCCGGAAACCCCCGCGTTGTGAAGAAAGCGTATTTCGGCTCGTACCGCTTCGTATGAAAGAGATCAGTCCGGCATGGCGTCGGACTTGTTGGGGCTCTTGCGGCCCTCGATCCGGGGCGCGCGGCGCTCGATCGCGGCCATCGCGATCTCCACGTCCTCATGGACTTCGGCGGGCGAGAACGCGCCCAGCGTCACCATGTCGCAGGGGCGGATCGTCGCATAGGAGAACGTCAGGCCGACAAACGGCGAGACCCGCCCGGCCGCCATCGCCTTGATCGTCATGACCGGCTTCTTCGCCGCCTGAATCACCTTGTGAATGTACTCGACCTCCACCTGCATCAGAAAGCCCGCGCAGTTGTAGATCTGGATGTAGGTTTCCACGTCGTATTCATTCAGGTCCGAGTACACGATCAACTCCGGCATGTGGGCGGAAAGGCCGGGGATCATGCCGTTTTCGCGGATCATCGAAAGGTAATCCGGCAGGCGGTTGATGGTTTTTGTGTTCTTACACACCAACTGCTCGACGCTGGTGTGGTGGGGCATGCAGAAGGTCGATCCCGCCCTGCGGGAGGCCTCCACCGCCTTCTTCGCCGCTTCGCGGGCAGAGGCGCTGTCGTCTACATTCAGAACCGGTGTGTCGATCAGGATCACCCGTTTTCCGGTGCGATCCTCCGCCAGCTTCGCGGCGTCCACCAGGATGGGCGTCCCAACCATCAGACCCATGATGGCATCGATGCCGTAGGCAAGGTACGCCTCGATGACCTCCGCGACCGACTCGCGGGTCATGTGGTACGCCTTGATCATCTCGTCCGATGCGGTCGAGGTGTGGCTGAAGCCCACCAGCCAGTTGCTGCCGATCAACATCCTGGGGAGGGATACGCCGCCGACCATGGTGCGGGGAAATTCCATGTGATTACTCCTCTCAAGCCTGTAGTACCAAGTAAAAACAAAAGCAAAGTAGCACACGAAGCCGCGGATGTCAAGACCTCACAAACGGTTGCCTGAAGAAAATCACAAACGGCAGCCTAAACAAACTTTAGGCCCCGCTCGTTTTTGCGAGCGGGGCACGGGAGGAATCGGATGCCGCGTTCAGGCCGTCCATGCCCGAATTTCTTTTGTTATGGCTGTTTGGAGCGCGGCCTCAGGCGGATCATCCGAACCGGGGAGGGCTATACCGCCTTGGCTGTCACGTTGACCTCGATATTGCCGCGGGTCGCGTTGGAGTAGGGGCAGACGACGTGCGCCTCGGCGGCCAGTTTTTCCGCGGCGTCCTGCTCGACGCCCCCGATCACAGCCAGGATGTCCACCGCCAGCTGGAACCCGCCCGCGTCGTTTCTTCCGATGCCGACGGTCGCCTGCACCTCCGGCGGCGGCAGCGTCAGCTTGTGCTCGCGGAATACGTGCTGTAAAGCGCTTCCAAAGCAGGCCGCGTAGCCCGCCGCGAACAGCTGCTCCGGGTTGAAACCGTTTCCCTTCGCGCCGCCCAGTTCCGGCGGCAGCGCCATCTCGAACTGAATGGGGGTATTGTCCACGCGCGCCTGACCGTCGCGTCCGCCGACGGACACGGCCCTGGTTTTGTACATGATCTTCATTGTATGTCAGCTCCTCTCGGATTCTATGTCCCTTGCCCCATATATACCCGAACAGCGCATTATGAAACCGGGCAAGGTCTTGCCACGAGGAATTGTCCATGTTACAATTGGAAAAATTCCCATGAACGACGGAGGCTCGCGGATGCAGATTCGGCGGATGGCGATCGAGGACTACGACAATGTGTACGCGCTGTGGCTGTCCACGCCCGGCATGGGGCTGAACACGGCGGACGATTCCCGCGAGGGCATCGAAAAATACCTCCGCAGGAACCCAACCACCTGCTTCGTGGCGGAGGAGGGCGGCGTGATTCACGGCGTGATCCTGTCCGGCCACGACGGGCGGCGCGGCTACATCCACCACATGGCGGTTCGGGAAAGCATGCGGCGGCGCGGCATCGGCGGCGCGCTGCTGGATCATGCGCTTGCCGCGCTCAAAACCGAAGGCATCCTGAAGGTCGCGCTGGTGGTGTTCGCGCGGAACTCCCTCGGCAATGCATTCTGGGAACACCACGGCTTCACAAGGCGAGAAGACCTCAACTACCGGAACCGCGCCATCGCGGAGATGACGCGCATCGACACCTGAAAGGAAGCTGCTTCCCGTGATCCCTCGATCGCATAATTGGTAGCGCGAAAGGCGCTTGAGTTTCTGTACGAAGGAGCATATTAATGGAACAGACGAACGCGTTCTTCCTGGAAGCCGTAAAAGCGATGGAAACCCTGTACGGACAAGACGTGCCGATGAGCCTCGCCACCGCGGAAGGGGAAAAGCCCAACATCCGCGTTGTGGACGTGTACTTTGAAAACGGCGCGTTCTATACCGTCACGCACAAGAAGAGCAACAAGATGCTCGAGATCGCGAGAAACCCCAACGTAGCGCTCAACCACCTGCTGTTTGTCGCGCGCGGCACGGCGGAAGACAAAGGCCACCCGCTCGCGAAGGGCAACGAGGCGCTTCGCGAAACGCTGATGCGCGTGTTTGAGAAGTTCTATTCCCGCCACGTGGACGAGCACGACCCGGACACCTGCATATTGAAAATCACGCCCGCGTGGGCACTGGTGTTCACGGATGATCACAAATACATCGCGGACTTTGCGTCGAAGACCGCTTCGAGGCAGCCCTTTGTGAACGACATCCTCGTATAGCGTAGCCGGAACGCCGGAAGGGATTGCCGCTTCAGCCACGCACGCTGACGCTGACGGCGGACGCCGTCGTCGTCCGCGCGCCGGACGGCTCCGAAGTCCAGTGTATTTTGTTCGATCCGGACGCGCTGACCGACCTCAACCGCGATTAGTTCATACCACCCCGGACATCAACTTCGACGGCTACCCGGATCTTCTGCTGATCTACAGCCAGGGCGCGCAGAACATCCACTACGACGGCTGGGTCTGGAACCCGGAGACCGGGCGGTACGATTCCGTTCCGCAGTTCCGCGCGCTGTCCTCGCCGACCCTTGACGAGAGCGCTCGCCTGATCCGAACCTACGAGCACGGCAATGCCGTCGACCATGTGGACGGCGTCTGGGCATGGCGGGACGGCCGCCTGACCGAAACCTACCGGCAGGAGCAGGCCTACGGCATCGGATCGAGCCTCTTCACCCTCCGCGCCTCTGAATTGCAGGATGACGGCTCGCATGCGCTCGTCCGCGAGGAAACCCTGACCGAGGCGCAGCTGAACGTCCGTCAAGATAACGTGAATACAAACCAATAGATACCCCATTTTCTTCTTGTATGGTGAAATCAAATTCAATTCCAGCGCATCGACCCACGCCGCCGGAATTCCGGACGCGGGCCAATTTTGCAGGATCAACGCCAATATGAATTTCCGTCGTTCAAATTATCCGGTTGCCGTGGCGCTTGTCTGCGTAGATGTTGTAAATATGAAGATTTTCTCTTGACATCCTGCAATTCTTAGAATAGAATGGTTTTTATCGAAATACATTGACCTGGACACGCGGCGCCGCGGGGCAATGAAGCCACACGCGCGGGTGTCCTTTCTTGACAGGAGCGTTCCGATGATTGCATTTCAGGACGTACACGTCCACTACGGCCCTCTGCACGTGATCAAGGGCATCACGATGGACATCCCGGACGGCTCCAAGACCGTCATCATCGGCCCCAGCGGCAGCGGCAAGAGCACGCTCCTGCGCACGATCAACAACTTCGAGCCGCCGTCCAGGGGCCGCGTGCTGGTGGACGGCAAGGAAATGAAGAAACTGAGCAATCGGGAGCTGTACCGCGCGCGGCAGGACATCGGGATGGTGTTCCAGTCCTTCAACCTCTACGGCCACATGACGGCGCTTGAGAACCTGACGCTGGCCCCGATGAAACTGAAAAAGGAATCCCGGAAGCAGGCCGAGGAGCGGGCGCTCAAGAACCTGGAGGACGTGGGGCTGATCGAGAAGCGCAACGTGTACCCCGCGCAGCTCTCCGGCGGGCAGCAGCAGCGCGTGGCGATCGCGCGGGCGCTGACGATGAACCCGAAAATCCTGCTGTTTGACGAGCCGACCTCCGCGCTCGACCCGGAGATGATCCAGGAAGTATTGGAGATCATGGAGCGGGTCGCGCACCAGAACATCACGATGCTGTTCGTCACCCACGAGATGCAGTTCGCCGAGCACATCGCCGACCGTGTCATATTCCTGGACGACGGCGTCATTTTGGAGGATGGCACACCTAACGAGGTGTTTCACCACCCGAAGAACGAGCGTACGCGCGCGTTCTTCGGAAAAATCCTACATCGCAAGGAGGAGAACCCATGAAGAAGTTTCTGGCCCTCGCGCTCGCGCTTCTGCTGGTTGCCCTGATCCCGCTTTCCGGCATGGCCGAACCGGCCGTGGCCATCGACAAGGCCGACCCGGCGATCGCGAAGATCGTCGAGCGCGGCAAGCTGCTCGTCGGCGTCAAGGCGGACGTGCCCAAGTTCGGCTATCAGGAACTGGGCAGCGACTTTGAAGGCCTCGAGATTGACATCGCGAAGGCACTGGCCAAGGAACTGCTGGGCGACGAGAACGCGGTAGAGTTCACCGCCGTCACCGCCAAGACCCGCGGGCCGCTCCTTGACACCGGGGAACTCGACCTCGTCATCGCGACCTTCACCATCAAGCCCGACCGGATCGTGCAGTACGACTTCTCCAAGCCCTACTTCGTGGACGCCATCGGCCTTCTGGTCAAGAAGGATTCCGGCATCCAGGGCTTCAAGGATCTGGACGGCAAGGCCGTCGGCGTCGCGCAGAGCGCCACCACCAAGGACGCGCTCGCGAAAGCCGCCGAAGCCGCAGCCATCAAGCTGGAGTTTTTGGAATTCGCCACCTACCCCGACATCAAGGCCGCGCTGGACTCCGACCGCGTCGCCTGCTTCTCGGTGGACAAGGCGATCCTGATGGGCTATGTGGACGACAATACGACGCTCCTGCCCGACTCGTTTGAGAGCCAGCCCTACGGCATCGCGATGAAGAAGGGCTCCGCCGGCCTCCTCGCGTTCGTCGATTCCAAGCTTAACGCGATGCGCGCCGCGGGCGAGATCGACGCGCTCGTTTCCAAGTGGGAATTGGCTCCTGTTGACTGGGCGCAGGTGGACGGCTACGCCGAAACCCTCTGGGCTGAAGCCGCGAAGCTGGGCTGATCCCCTGACAACGAATCATACATTGCGTACCATGCGCGGCTCAAAGCCCGCATGGTACGCGATATGTTCGCCGCAACCTGTACTTTTTGTCACGAGATGAGGTACGCCGATGCTTGAAAGCGGGCCGTTTTCCATCGCAAACTGGAGCGCCTGGTTCCGCGACTGGGATGTGTTCCGCGCGGGCTTTTTACGAACGCTGGAGATCTCCGGCCTGGCGCTGTTCTTTACGCTTCTGATCGGCGTAATCGTGGGCGTCGCCATGTGCTCGAAAGTCCGGGTGCTGCCCGCCGTCTGCCGGGCGTACATGTCTGCCTTCCAGAACACCCCGCTGGTCATGCAGGTGTTCATCTACTACAACGTCCTGCCCAAGCTGGGGCTAAGGCTGGATGTGGTGCCGCTGGGCGTGATGGGCCTTGCGCTCTACACTGGCGCGTACGCCGCCGACATCGTGGCCAGCGCCATCCGCGCGGTTCCGCCGGGACAGATGGAGGCCGCGAGTTCACAAGGCTTCGGCTTCCTCGGCGCGATGGCGCGGATCATCCTGCCGCAGGCGGTCAAAGTCGGCCTGCCGCCGATGACCAATCAGGCGGTGAACCTGATCAAGAACTCGTCGGTGATGGCGGTCATCGCGGGCGGCGACCTGATGTACACCGCCGACAGCTGGAGCGGCGACAATCTGATCTATGGGCCGACATTCGTCATGACCGGCGTCCTCTACCTTGCGATCTGCCTGCCGGTTTCGATGCTGGCCAGATACCTCGAAAGGAGGAGCCTCACGCATGTTTAGCGAAGTGTGGGCGCACGCGTTCGAGCGGGTGTTCGCGCCCAAGATCCTTCTGTTCCTCCTTCAGGGGCTGAAAAACACCATGTACATCGCGGTGGTCACGATCGCGCTGAGCCTCGTGCTGGGCGCGATCCTGGGGCTGACGCGCGCCTGCCGCGTAAAGCCGCTCCGGATTCTCGCGGCGGTCTACATCGAGACCGTGCGGAACATCCCGCTGACCCTGTTCATCATCGGCATGCGGTTCATGACGAAACTCCCGCCGCTTGAGAGCGGCATCGCGGCGATGACGGTGTTCACCGCGGCGGTCGTGGCCGAGATCGTGCGCGGCGGCCTTAACAGCGTGCACCCCGGCCAGTGGGAAGCGGCGCACTCGCAGGGGTTCGGCTTCATCGGCGGGATGGTCTTCGTGATCCTGCCGCAGGCGATCCGCCGCATCCGCTCGCCGCTCACCAGCCAGTTCGTGACCACCATCAAGGATACCTCGTTCTGCGCGCTGGTGGGCACGTACGAATTGTCCTTCACCAGCAAGATCGCCGCCGCGCACAAGTCCATCGTGACGGCGGAGGACATCCTGCTCATCTACCTCCTCGTCGCGGCGGCCTACTACGCGGTCTGCTCCATCTTCGCGTACTTTGCGCGGAAGCAGAAGGAGCAGGTCGGCCAGACGATCCTGAAAGCCCCGCAGCGCGGATAGAATTGTAAACGAAAACCCCGGCCGGCATCGAAGCCTTCCGGGGTTTATTACCGGGATCATTCAAAGCGTTCGTCCTTCGCCTCCTCGCCGGGTTGATGGGCTGCCGTTTCTCCGCGGCGGCGTCGCCCGACTCTTAAGAGTTTCCTAAGGCCCACCGTCAGAAAGTTCGCGTCGAAGAAATTCATACGCCTCACCCCGACATACAGCATTCCCCGGCGGCTCTGAATTTAGCCGGACGTTCGATTTACGTGGGAGTCCCCGCGCGGTATACTGTTGCCAAGCGCAAACGGGAGGGTTTTTATGGATTTTTACGAGGCGGTCGCGGCGCGGCGCACGGTGCGGGATTTTCTGGACAAGCCCGTCCCGGAGGAAACCGTCGCGCGCATCATCGGCGCGGGGCTCAAAGCGCCCAGCAACAACCACATGCGCGAGTGGGAATTCATCCTGCTGAACGACCCGGTGCGGCGGTTGGAGGTCATCCGCATGGTGCGGGACGACCTGGGCGTTCAGGAGTCGGAAGCGATCATCGACGCCTGGGGGCTGACCGACGCGTCCCAGCGCGCGATGTATCTGGACGGCATCCCCAAGCAGCACCGGATGCTGCTCACCGCTGGCTGCCTGATCCTGCCGCTGTTCCGCCAGCCCGGCCCGCTTCTGAAACCCGACTCCCTGTCCGCGCTCAACGGCTTCGCGTCCGCCTGGTGCGTGATCGAGAACATGCTGCTGGCCGCCGCCGCAGAAGGGATTTATGGCGTCACGCGCATCCCGTTCGACCCGGAGATCGCGCACCTGAAGGCGCTCCTCTCCATCCCGGCGGACTACGAAATCCCCTGCTACCTGGCGCTGGGCTACCCGGCGAAGGAACTGCCTGAGATTCGCCAGATTCCGGCGGACGCCCGCCAGCGGATGCACTTCAATCAGTGGTGACAAAACCGGACGGCGGAGGGCATCCTCCACCGTCCGATGCTTTGGTTGGGCATGTCTACTTCGTTCGGATCGGCAGCTCGATTTCGGTCAGCCAATCGGCGGGATCTTCCTTGTTCCACATCCCGTCGATGTAGCGCTCACGCGCGAGTTCGGCCAGTTCGTAGCCGTTCTCCTGCGCCCAGTTGACCGCGAGCGCGTAGGCCTCGCCGAGCGTCTCATACGGGCCTTGGTGCATCGCGCACACCGCGTCCACCGGCTGTAGCTGCATAAAGCGGATGCCCTCGGCTTCCACGCCCGGCGCTTCGACCGCCTTCGAGTAGCGGACGCGGACGTCCTCTTCCCTGTACTCGCCGTCGAGGTAGCTGACGAAGCAGTAACCGGGCGACGAGAACTGGACGTGCGGATTGGTCGCGAACAGCCTCGCCTCCGAGGCGGGGATGAATTCGGATAGCGCCGCGTAGTTTTTCAGCATCGCTTCCTCAAAGTAGACGGTGCAGCCGGGCAGCGTGCGGATGACAGGTTGAATCATGGTTTTTCCCCCTTTCATGTTGCGCAGCAGGATGTCCAGCCGCCGAACGCGCCCTTCGGCTTCCTCAAGCTCGCGCACAAGAATGTCCCTTCGCCTGTTCAGCACGTCCGTCTGGTCCGCGCCGCCCAGAATCCGAAGGATCTCCTCCACCTGAAGTCCGGCCTGTCGCAGCGCGACGACCCGCTGCAGCGGGTACAGTTGTGCCGACGTATAACGCCGGTAGCCGGTCCATTCGTCGACGGACGCGGGGCTGAGGAGCCCCGCCTCGTCGTAGTACCTGAGCGTCTTCACGGTGGTTTTGGCAAGCTTTGAGAATTCCCCGATGGTGAACATGCGTCTGACACCCCTTTGCAGAAAGGATCGTAAGGCCTCCCGCAACGGGAGAGTCAACCCATTTCCGTTCCGTCTTCCCGTTAAGATTCGGATTGATCCGCCGTGGGCGGTTCCAGCACGTCCCGGATGAACTTCAGGCGCTCATGTGTCGGGAAGGCCAGATCGCCCGAAGCGCGCATTTCCTCAAGTTCCGCCAAAGTGACCCATTTCGCGTCAACCGTCTCGCCCGGCTGCAGCGTCAGGTCGCAAATCGCCACGTCCGTTTTGCAAAGGTACACGTCCGCGAACACGTACGGCACGCGGTAGCCGCCCAGAAGCGTCAGTTCTTCTGCTTCCGCCCGGATGCCGGTCTCCTCGAACAGCTCGCGCGCGGCGGCGGTACGGGTGTCCTCCCCCGCCGTCACCGCGCCGCCGGTGTTCTCCCACTTGCCGGGGTAGGGCATTTTCCGGTCGTCCCGGCGCGTGACCAGGATTTCGCCCTGAAGGTTTACCGTCCACACTTCCGCCACCAGGTGGTTCTCCCCCGTCGCGAGCGCGTCGCCCCGCCGCCCGGTGCGGTTGAGCGGCTTCCGGCCGTCATCGTACAGATCCCAGATTTCCATTGTCTCTCCTTATTGACCGAATTTCATTCTAAGCCCACGATCCTGTTTATGGAGTGCCACCTTGCGGTATTGCATTCAAAAAGCTCCGAACCGCAAAATGAACCGGGGCCGCGCGAAGCAAGCCCCGGTTTGTTCATTTTGGATCAGGTAGCCGGTGTCGCGGTCGGCGCGAGGGTCGGCTTCAGCGTCGGCGCGACCGTCGGCTTCACCGTCGGCGCCAAAGTCGGCGCGGGCGTCGGCGCAAGGGTCGGCTTCACCGTCGGCGCCAAAGTCGGCGCAAGGGTCGGCTTCACCGTTGGCGTCGCGGTCGGCGCGGGTGTCGGAGCGACCGTCGGCTTCACTGTCGGCGTCGCGGTCGGCGCAACCGTCGGCTTCACTGTCGGCGTCGCGGTCGGCGCAACCGTCGGCGTCGCGGTCGGCGCGGGCGTCGCGGTCGGCTCGGCGGTCGCCGCAGCGGTCGGCTCTGCGGTCGGCTCGGCGGTCGCCGCAGCGGTCGGCTCGGCGGTGGCGACGGCGTCGCCGGAAGCCGGGATCGAGCCGGTCGCGGCCGGAGCGGCGGTCGAGAGCGCCTCGCCGTCAATCGTCAGACCCGCGATGAACGGATCGAGCGCCTTGGTGAGTTCTTCGACGGAGGGGAGCTGCGCGGCGTCGTCCGCCTTCGCGGTGATGCTGGTCAGGATGGACATGCCGCGGGACGCGTCAAAGTACACAGTGATCACGCGCACCTTCTTCGCCGCCGGAGCGGTGGTCGCCGCGGGCGTCGCTTCCGGAACCGGGGTCGCCGCCGCGTCCGCCGTGGAATCTTCATAGTCGCAGGAGAACATCCAGCCGCTGCGCCCTGCGATGGTCACCTGGGACACTTCGCTGGCGACCGCGTTCTGCAGGTAGGAGCTGTAGTTGGCGGAGACCTTTGCGGCCATTTCCTCCGCCGCGCCCTTGGCCGCGGTCATGCTGATGTTGTCGATCGCGCTCTTGGCATCGGGTTTATACACAAAAGCAGACACATTCTCGTCCGTTATGTGTTCGGCAGTCCGCTTGTAGCCTTCCACATCGGACACCGTGCCCAGCTTGTAGTACTTGGGCTTGTCGGTAGTACCGGTGTTGACGACAACCCAGTTCTCCTCCGCCTGCACCTTGCCGCCTGAAATGCGCAGCGAGCCGTCAAAGTAGTCGCGCAGCAGGAAGTAGCCCGCGATTACGACGGCAATCGCCGCCACGACGATGCCCATCGTGATCCATTCCTTTTTGGTGAACCCCTGCGGCTTGAATTCCTTCTTGGTCTTCATCCGGGCCGGCACCCGTTTCTTCCCAGCCATTTCCCGCGCCCCATTCTATATATACTGAAATCCGATGCGCATAAGTGTAACACAATCAGGCTTCGAAATCAACCCATGAACAGAAGATGGAGAAAAATGCAACGGGGGTTCTCAGTCCGCCTCGTCTGCGTAGATGAAATCCCGGATCAGCTTGGCATTCGCCGAAAAATCGGGCCGGATCATCCAGACGCCGTCCTTCATCCCGGCGTCAAACGTACCGTCCGCCGGGACGCGCAGCTGCGGGACATCGTTCACGTCCGCGCCCAGCGCAACGGAAGCGAGTTTTCCGATGGTTCCGATGTCCAGGTTGGTCTTCACGTAGGGCATCAGCGAGGCGATGGCCCCCGCGGCGGTCATGACGCCGTTGTCCTTCAACTTCCGGGCGATGGCGAGCAAAACGCTGCGCTGACGTTCGGTGCGTTCATAGTCGGCTCCCTGCGCGCGGTTGCGCGTGTAGGCGAGCGCCTGATTGCCGGTCAGGTGCGTGCCCTTGCCGTAGGACTTCAACTTGGACTGATCCAGTTCAGGGACGATGTACCCGGCCATCTGCAGGTTGATGTTGCGCATCTCCGCCTTGTCGATGTCCAAATCGACGCCGCCAACGGCGTCCACCACCCTGGCCAGCGCGGTCATGTTGACCATCGCGTAATACCGGATGTTCAGGCCGAAGTTTTCGTTGACCGTGCGCATCGCGAGCTCCGGCCCGCCGAACACATTGGCCGCGTTGATCTTGTTCCAGCCGACGCCGTAGAGGTTGACCCAGGTGTCCCGCATGATGGAGCACAGTCTGACCGAAGAAGTGTCCGGGTTGACCGACAGGATGATCATGCTGTCGGTGCGGGCATAACCGCTCTCGCTGCGGGAATCCCCGCCCAGAAGCAGGATGTTGATCCAGCGCTCGTCCAGCCCGTCCGTCACGCGGAGGTCTCCCGCATCCGGCGAAACCGCGGCTCCGCCCGCCGGCGGCGGGGTTTGCTGGGCGGGCGCGGGCGCGATCTCCGCGAGCGCCTGACCCAGCCCCAGAGCCATGATCAGAAGAAGGGTCAACAGGGTTTTGACATTGTTCATGGCTTCTCCTTTCGTCCCAAAAACACAGGCCCGGCACGGCGAGTGCGCCTGACAGCATTACACATTTTCTTCCGTAAAGCCGCCGGTTTCCCTGACGCCGCGCGGGCATAGAGAACGTATATCATTCATTGTATGGAATTATACGCGATTGTCAACGTCAAGATACGCGTTTTCCGTGGGAGAGACGGTGGAAAATGCTGGACGGATGTGGCAAATGCGCCTGACCCGAATGCGCGTTTTCGCGATTTTTAATGGCTGTGATCGAGTTCTGACGCATTGCGCGGAGGGCGCATAGTATGACACGGGCCGAGTTTCGGCACACCCAAAAAGTGAGGTGCATTCTGTGAAAGCGATTATCATTGCCCTGATTGTCGTGGGCATCGCCGGATTGATTCTCTCCGCGGTTCTGCCCGTTGTCGGCATTCCCGGAATCATTGGCTCGGTGGCCGCTCTGCTGGCGGGCATCGGCTTCCTGGTTTACCGCTGCGTCTGCTGCAGAAACTGACCTTCCATTCCGGCGGGCAGGCGCGCGCGTCGGCTGAACGCAGCGGGCTGCCGCGACCATCATCTTTCATATACCCAAGCAGATGATCTCGCAGCAGCCCCTGGGTTCTCAAAAACGCCCAACTGGTTTTTGGTGCGGCAGAGCCGCACCGAACCCGCTATCGCGCCAAGCGCAATTGAATCATACCAATATTCAAGTATGCGCTTGGCGCACCCCATTCTCCACAAAAGACTGTGGATCGGCGCCGGGCAGCGGGTTTCGCGGCGTCCCGGCGTCCGAAATGCGAACCGGAACATTGCGGCGCGCATTGTATGGGGCGTGAGCCGGACAAAGGTATCCCTGAAAAGAGGTGTTCCCATGAAAGCGATTGCGGCTCTCTTGATCGTAGTTGGCATCGTCGGCCTTGTGTTCTCCGCGATCTTCCCCGCCATACTCGGCATTCCTGGCATCATCGGCTCCCTGGCGTTGCTACTCACGGGTCTTGGGTTTTTCATGTTCTGCTGCGGCGGTTTCAGGAAATAACCTGACAAGGCCAAATTCTCCGGACGCTGAAGCGCCGCATCGATGATGCGGCGCTTCAGCCTGTCGGCAAAAGGGGAAACAAGTATTCCGGATCAGTATGAATCAGACGGTCTTTCTCCACAGCCCGTGCAGGTTGCAGTAGGCGTAGGCGGAAACGGGTCTTCCGTCCGTCAGCGCGAAGGTGGCCTTGGGCGCGTCGCCGGGGTTCAGCGCCTTGCGCTGGCCGCCGTTGGTGGTCTCCAGGTAGATCCACTCGATGTAGTGCTCGGCGGTCATCGGGTGCGCTGCCGCGCCGACCTCAACGGTGACGGTGTTCCCGTCCACGGTGATCACTGGCACATGCTTTTCGTGGCTGGCGTCCACGCTGCCGGGCACCAGCTCGGTCATCTCCTCGCCGCAGCAGACCACCGGGACGCCGGAGCAGTTGATCATGCCGATCAGGTTGCCGCAATGTTTGCAGATGAAGAAACGGGATTCGCACACAGCCATGGTTGATTCCTCCTCAATGATGATGATTCGCCGAAGATCCGTCAGGCCTTGGGCCCGGCGAGGCCCTCGAAGGCCGCCATCAGTTCGGTCAGCCGCGCCAACTCCCCGATCAGGATGAACCCGGCCAGCCGTTCGCCGCGGAAATACAGCTTCTCGTAGAAGCCTTTCTCGTCGTCCCGCGCCTCGCTCGCGCGGTAGACGCCCGATTCGCCGTGCTCGCCCACGGCGTAGAGCGTGGTGTCCAGCGCGTTGAGCGTCAGCGCGCCGGAAACGCCCTGATATAGGGTCTCTTCGCCCGCCGCGTTCGCGCCCGCCACGCGGCCCATTTCCACCGCCTGCGCCCACAGCTGGAAGCTGACGCCATCGCACTCGGCGCAATCGCCCGCGGCGTAGACGTCCGGAAGCGTCGTCCGCATATGCCGATCCACCCGAATCGCGCGGCCCACCGCCGCGCCGGCGTTTTTCAGGATTTCCACATTGGGCACGACGCCGGTGGACACGATCACGAGATCCGCCTCGAAGGCTTCGCCGGATTTGAGCGTTACCCGCTCCGCCCTGCCCGCGCCCTCGATCGCGCACACCGCCGCGCCGGTTTTGAGCGCGATGCCCTTCTTTTCGAGGATCATCGAAAGCGTCCGGGACGCGCCCTCGTCCAGCTGCCTGGGCATCACGCGGGGCATGCCCTCGATCACGGTAACCGAAGCGCCCGCCTGACGAAGTTCCCACGCGGCCTCGATGCCGAGTACGCCGCCGCCGATCACGACGGCCTTTTTGACGCGGGGCAGTAGCTTTGCGACCCTTGCCGCGTCCGCGGCGCTGCGGATGGAGACGACGTTTTCAAAGTCCATTCCAGGAACCGGCGGGCGGAAGCAGCGCGCCCCGGCGGCGTAAATCAGCTTGTCGTAGGCGAGCACCGCGCCGGTAGTTGTCGTAACAAGTTTTTTCTCCGGATCGACGGAGGCCGCTGCGACGCCGGTCAGAAGCGTCACGCCGTGCTCCTCGTACCACGCCTTCGGGCTGATCGCGATCTGGTCGCAATGGAAGTCCGTCAGCAGCGTCTTGGTCAGCATCGGGCGGTTGTAGGGAAGCTCGTCCTCCGCGGACAGAAGGACGATCGAGCAGGTCTTGTTGTGCTCGCGGATGGCCTTCAACGCATTGTAGCCCGCCGCGCCGCCGCCGATGATCAAATAACGCTCGGCGGTGTCCCGCGTAAAGGCCAAGGCCGGTTCCTTAAAAGGGACGAAGCTCTCCTTCCCCGCCCCGCAGACCGGGCAGACATCGTAGGAGGCGTCAAATACCTCGCCGCATACGAGGCACTTCACCTTGCCGGACGCTTTGGAGGCGTCCCTGGGCGCGGTCTTCACCGGCTCGAACGCGCCGCGCGACGCGCCGCACAGCGGGCAGTTCTCGCTCGCGGCGTCCACCATCGCGCCGCAGACGGTGCATCGCGCCTTCGCGCCTTCCACCTTCGCGGGTCTTGCCTGCGCGGCGGGCATCACGGTCGCGTCCCCGGCGGGCACGAACTTGTCCCGGCTCGCGCCGCACACGGGGCAGGTGTCAAGCGACGCGTCAAACACCGCGTTGCACACGGTGCAGCGCACCTTCGCGCCTTCCGCCTTCGCGGGTTTTGCCTGCGCGGCAGGTTTCACGGGCGCGTCCCCGGCGGGCACGAACTTGTCCCGGCTCGCGCCGCACACGGGGCAGGTGTCAAGCGACGCGTCAAATACCGCGTTGCACACGGTGCAGCGCACCTTCGCGTCCGCGGGTTTCCCGACGGGCTTTTCGGCGGGCGGTTCGGGGACTGCCTCGCCCAGCACCATCTTCGCGAACTTTTCGCCGAACGCGCGCGCCTCCTGAAGCTGCGCGGGGTCGGGCTTGAAGCGGACTTTCAGACCGTCTTCCAGAACCTTGAGCCGAAGCTGCTTCAGCCGTTCCAGAATGTGGGGCACGCCCTCGCCGCTCCAGCCGTAGCTGCCGAACGCGCTCGCGTACTTGCCCTTGACGACAGGCGGCAGCATCTCGCTGGTCAGATCCCAGATCGGCTTCAAAGCCTCGCCGACCATCGTGGGCGTTCCGAGCAGAAAACCGTCCGCCCAGTCGATCTCCTGAAGCACTTCGGCGCGGTTGTCTGTCACCATGTCATGCAGGCGCACCTCAAAGTCGCCCGCCGCGTGGATGCCCTTCGCGATTTCCTCCGCCAGCTGCCGCGTGTAGCCGTATGCGCTGACATAGGGGATGATGACGGCCTTCTTCGTAAACGGGCTGTCCGGTGCGCACCATTTGGTGTAGAGGCCGATGGTCTCCTTCACATGGCTGTCCAGCACCGGGCCGTGGCCGGTCAGGATCATCTGAATGTCCAGCCCCTCGATGCGCTTGAGCGCCGCGGTCATGTAGGGCCGCTTGAACGGGCCGATGATGCCGTCAAAGTAGTATTTGAGCGCGTCGAGGTACCCCGCCTCGTCGGTCACGGTGCTGCGCAGAAGATCCGGGTGGCTGTAGTGCGCGCCGAACGAATCGCAGGTGACGAGCGCCTTGTCTTCCTCGATGTAGGTGAACATGGTGTCCGGCCAGTGCAGGTTCGGGAGCGGCATGAACGTGAGCGTCTTTCCGCCAAGCGACAGCGTGTCCCCGTCCTTGACCGGGATGGATTTGAAGTCGCGGTTGACAATATGCTTCAGAAACCCGATCGCGGTGGACGTGCCGACGATCGTGATGTCCGGGTTCAGCGACAGAATGTGCTCGATCGAGCCCGCGTGATCCGGCTCGGTATGGCTGACGATGATATAATCAATCTTCCGGACGTCCGCGAGGCCGTTCACAGACCGCATGTATTCGTCCAGGAATTTTAATTTCGCGGTCTCGATCAGCGCGGTCTTCTCCGTGCCTTTCAGGATGTAGGCGTTGTAGGTGGTGCCGTATTTGGTATTCATGACGATGTCGAATACCGAAAGGCCGGGATCCAGCACGCCGCAGTAGGTGAGTCCGTCGGAAAGCTTCAGTGTTTTCATCTTGAGTCCCCTTTCATTCAGGACGTCCAGATTCATATACCACGCGCCGCCGACAAAGAAACATGCTGATAAAAATCTTGACAGCCGCGCGCGACCTACGGTATAACGTGGGAAGGATCGTTGGGGGGGATATCATGCGCTTTCAGCCGGTCAGAAGCGCGGAGGAGCTTGTCCGCCGGGTAGAGGAGCTGGGCATCCTGCCCTTCTTCCGCTCAGGGATCGACGGCTACTCCGTGGAGGAACTGACGCCGCCGCAGTTCTGGTTCGTGAGGGACGTGGACGGCCCGTGGGAGTGGCGCCAGCAGGCGATTGACCATTTCGCCTACGGGAAGTTCCTGCGCGGCAAGGCGGGCTTTATCAGCCGCGAATGGTTCCCCATGTTGTGTAACGCCCGGCGCGGCGGGCTGGACTTTGAGGAGCGCTATGAGGAAGGCCGCGTGCCGGAAGGCGCGAAGCGGCTGTTTCAACACATCCGCGAGCGGCCCCGTTCGACGCTGGAACTCCGGAGCCTCGTCCCCGGCCCAAATTCCGCCGTCGACCGCGCCGCGACATTCCTCATGATGTCCACCGACATCGTGATCACCGGCTTTGACCGGAGCGTCAGCGCCCAGGGCCGCCCATACGGCTGGGGCATCAACCGCTACCAGGCGGCGGACGAAGCGTTCCCAGGCCTCACCCGCGAGGCGTACTCGCTGGACCCGGAGGACTCGCTCGAAAAGATGCGCGCGCACATCCTGTCCCTGAACCCCGGCGCGGACGAAAAGGCGGTGAGCCGCCTGCTTCGCGCGTAACCCCGAATCATCCGCGCTTTCATCATGCCCGGAACAGCATTATTATACCAATTCGCGCCGCCGAATGGAAGGGGGCAGATGTCGATCGCGTCACAGGTCTCCAAAGACAGACCGCGCGAGACTCCTCCGGATGCACCGGTGGTAAGCTCGCACGGCGGCTGGTTTTGATGATTTTCTGGAAGCGTCAGTCATGTACGTGCCCGTTCATCCCGCTGACAATCGACAGGTACGCGCGGGAGGTCGCGAGGTACGAAAGCACGTAGAACAGGCCGAATACGAGGATCGTGGCGGCGGTCAGCGACGCGAAAAGCTTCACGTTGGTCAGGCTGAACACCTTCAGGAGTTTCGCGACCATCGGGAACGCGAACGCCATGTGCATGGCGGCGGCGGCGAGCGGCAGCGCGAAAACGGTCAAAACCTGCGAATTGATCGTCCCGCGAATCTCGCGCCCGGTCATGCCGACCTTTTTCAAGATGTCAAACCGCGCGTTGTCCTCGTAGCCTTCGGTGACCTGTTTGTAGTACATGATCAGAACCGCCGCAAGGATGAACGTAAGCCCCAAAAGCAGCCCCAGGAACAGAAGCCCTCCGTAGATGCCGATGAATTCGCCCCACAGTTCCGCGGAGCCTTCCACATGGGAGTCCCGCGATGTCTTCTTCAGGTCTTCCCGGATGGCGCCGGTCAGCGCGATCTGCGCGTCCCGCTGAAGCGGCACGTCAAACGCGTAGTAATGGTTGTAGTCCGAGGCGTTCTTGCCGTAGACCGCCTTTTGCATGTCGTAGAGCGCCGCCATGTCGGTCAGCGTCGGTACGAACACATAGACCGAATCGGTGATGGACATCACGTCCGCGGCGTCGCCCGCGAAAGAATCCAGCCGCTCGCCGACCTTGAAGGGAATTCCGCCGATATCGAGCCTGTCCCCGACCGTGACGCCTTTCTCATACACGGCGACTTCGCCGTCCTGAAGGATCAGCGCCCTGCCGGATCCCTTCGTATAGTCCTCGGCGGGGACGATATAGACCCGGACGAAATCGCTTCCGGCTCGCGCGAGGCCGTCCGTGTTCGCATCCGGCGTCAGTTTATCGCCGTCGTGAAACGCGGAGAAGGACAGGTAGCGGTAGACCATCAGGTTCTCTGCGCGCGTCCCGGCTTTTTCAAGTTCCGCTTTCACGGCGTCCTCCACGGCTGCCGGCGTTTCCGGGGATTTGGTGTTGGTGGTGATGGAGATGTTCCGGGGGAAGCGTGTCAGAAGCGCGTCGTCCGCGCCCAGGTACAGGCAGGTGGTGGAGGAGATCATGACCAAGACCATCGTCGACAGGATGCAGATGGACGCGAGGCCCGCGCCATTGCGCTTCATCCGGTAGAACATGCCGGAAACCGACACAAAGTGGCTGGTCTGGTAGTAGTAGCGCTTGTTCCTTCTGAGAATCTTGAGAAGCGCCACGCTTCCGGCGATGAATAACAGGTAGGTTCCCAGGATCACCAGGATCACCGCGACGAAGAACCACGCGAGCGCCTCGATCGGGTTGACCACGGTCAGCGCCAGGTAGTACCCCGCGCCGAGGAGAAGGATGCCCAGCGCCGCCAGCACATAGTTGGCCTTCGGCTCGCGCTCCCCCGCGCTCGCGCCGCGGAGAAGCTCAATCGGGCTGGACGCGTGTACCTGCCGGAGGCTGTTTAAAAGAATCAGGAAGAACACGCCCAGAAACAGCGCGGCGGTCACCGTGATCGCGAAGCCGGACACCGTGAAGCTGAAGGACGCTGCCCTGTCCACCAGCTTCAGCATCAGAAGCTGGCTGAATTTACTGAGCAGGATGCCTCCAGCGAGGCCCAGCCCAATGCTGACGGATACGACGAACCCCGTCTCCCACAGCATGACCCGCGCGATGTGGCGCTTGCCCATGCCCAAAACGTTGTAAAGCCCCAGTTCCTTCTTGCGGCGCTTCATCACGAAGCTGTTGGTGTAGAAGAGGAAGATCGCCCCGAACACGGCGACGACGCCCACGCCAAACGATAGGAGCGTCTGAAGCATCGCGCCGCCGCCGATGTGCCCCACCTCCGGGTCGGTGGCGAGGAAACACACGATGTAGAACATCATGACCATGCCGACGGCGGTCAGGATGTAGGGGATGTAGATCCTGCGGTTGTTTTTGATGTTCATCCGGGCGAGCCGGGCATACAGCGCGGTGGTCAATTTCTGTCACCGCCCGTCGCCATCAGGGTCAGCGCGTTCGTGATCTTCTGGTACATTTCCTCATTGGTCGCCTGGCCGCGGTAGATCTGGTGGAACACCTCGCCGTCCTTGATGAACAATACGCGCCCCGCGTGGCTCGCGGCCTTCGTGGAATGGGTGACCATCAGAACCGTCTGCCCGCCGCGGTTGATCTCGCCGAACAGCCTGAGAAGCTCGACGGTGGCGCGGGAATCGAGCGCACCGGTCGGCTCGTCCGCCAGCACCAGTGCGGGACCGGTGATCAGCGCGCGGGCGACGGCGGCGCGCTGCTTCTGCCCGCCGGAGACTTCGTAGGGGTACTTTTCGAGGATTTCCGTGATGCCCAGTTTTTTCGCGACGGGCAGCATCCGCTCGCGCATCTCCGGGTAGGCCTTGCCCGCCAGCACCAGCGGCAGGAAGATGTTGTCCTGAAGGGAGAATGTGTCGAGCAGGTTGAAATCCTGAAACACGAAGCCCAGGTTGTCGCGCCGGAACGCCGCCACATCCTTCTCCGCGACCTGGGAGAGCGCGCGCCCGGCGAGGCGGATCTCGCCGGATGTCGGCCGATCGAACGCCGCGAGCAGATTGAGCAGCGTGGTCTTGCCCGAACCGGATTCGCCCATGATCGCGACGAACTCGCCCGGCTCCACCGTAAAGGACACCTTGGAAAGCGCCTGCACTTTCTGCGCGCCGAAGCGGGTGGTGTAGATTTTTCTCAGGTTTTCGACTTCAAGAATTGCCATGCATGTTTCCTCCCGTATCTGTTTACGGGTTTTATTGTACAGAAGGCGGGGCGCGTCAGCCATCGAACTGGCTTACATTTCCCCGCGCAGCCTTACAGGTGTGTAAGATGAATCGCCCTCGACCGGCTTTGTGTCGAGGTCGAGCCGAACAGTTGTCCCTTTCCCGACCGTCGACTGGATGCGGATGCCGTGGCCGAGCGCCGCCATGATCCGGCGGCAGAGGTACAGACCGATGCCAGTCGCGCGCTTGTCGTAGCGGCCGTTGAGGCCGGTGTAGCCCTTTTCAAACACGCGGGGCAGATCCTCCGGCTCAATGCCGATGCCGGTGTCGGAGATCACGAGCGTCACAGGTTCCTCCAGCCGGATCGAAATACTTCCCCCGCTGGTATACTTGAGCGCGTTGGACAGCACCTGTTCAATCACAAAAAGCAGCCACTTCTCGTCGGTCAGCGCCCGCCGCTTGACTGGCTCGTACGAAAGCGCGATTTTGCGCCGGATGAACTGCGGCGCGTATTTCCGGAGCGCCTGCCGGATCACGTCGTCCAGGTCAACTTCCCGGAACACGTAATCCGTCGGCCCGCCGTCCAATTTCAGGTAGCAAAGCGCCATCTCCACGTACTGCTCGATCTTGAAAAGCTCATCCGACAGCGCCCTCGGGTCGGCGTCTCCCTCCTGCAACAAGAGCCGCGAGGCGGCGATGGGCGTCTTGATCTGGTGTGCCCACAGCGTGAAGTAGTCGACCGCGCCGTCGTACCGCGCGGCGCACTCGGCGAGCTTCCGCGCGCCGTCGTCCCGGAGAATGGTGAGCAGCGCCTGATAGTCCGCCTCAACGGGGTTCCTGGGCGTCGGCAGGCGATCAAGCGTGAGCGCGACCTCGCTTTTCAGCGCCTGAAGCCGCGCGCGCTTTTCCTGGAACTTCAGAAAGTCGAAAACCCCGTAGATCAAAAGCAGCGCGGCGCAAAGCACGGCGGCGTACAGCGCCGCCTGCCACGGGAGGGCGTACAGCCAGAATACGAAGGCGAACAGCAGCGCGCAGAACAGAAGGATCAGCGCGCCCCGCACGCGGGTTTTCAGATAGCTTCTCAACGCGCGCCCCTCCCCAACCTGATCAGCTTACGATATAGCCCAGCCCTTTTTTTGTCTCAATGAAGCCCATAAGCCCCGCCGCCTCCAGCTTGCGTCGAAGACGCGCCACATTGACCGACAGCGTATTCTCGTCGACGAAGCTGTCGGTCTCCCACAACCGCTGCATTAAGGTTTCCCGCGCCACCACGCGCCCCTTGCGTTCCAGCAGCGTCTGGAGGATTTTCAGTTCGTTCCTCGTCAGCTCGATCTTCTGCCCCTCAAAGTGCAGCGTGCCGTCCGAGAGGTTCAAGACCGCGCCCCGGTGCTCGACGATCTCGCTCGTCCCCGCGAAATCGTAGGCCCTGCGCATCATCGCCTGCACCTTCGCGGTCAGTACGTTCAGGTCGAAGGGTTTGGCGATGAAGTCGTCCGCGCCCAGCGAAATCGCCATCACGATGTTCATGCTGTCCGACGCGCTGGACAGAAAGATGATGGGCGCTTTGGAGACCTTGCGAATTTCGCCGCACCAGTGGTAGCCGCTGAAAAACGGCAGCGAGATGTCCATCAGCGTCAGCTGCGGGTCGAACTCGGAGAACGCGTTCATCACGTTGCCGAAATCCGTCACCGCGCGCGCCTCGTAGCCCCACGCCGCCAGATGGCGCATAAGCGCGCCCGAAATGGTTTGGTCGTCCTCTACGATCAGGATCCGGTGCATGGCCGCCACCCCCGACGAAAAGTGTATCACGGAAACGTAAAGAAGTTAAGTCTCGTTTGGAACAATCTCCCTCGTTCTCCTGTCAATAAAGGCGTATTGATTTGGGAGAAGGCTGAGGCGCATGTCCCGACGGCGCTTAAAAAGAATCCTCGTGCCCGTGATCGCGATCGCCGCCGTCGCGCTGATCGCGTTTCTGCTGTTTCTCGTCTCCAAATCCAGAACCTTCCAATTCTTCGGGAAACTGGTGACGCGCGCCGAGACGGACCAGAAGGTGATCGCGCTGACGATCGACGATGGGCCAACCGGGCGCACGGCGGAAATCCTCGAAACGCTCCGGGAACTGAACGTGCCCGCCACGTTCTTCCTGTGCGGAAATTCCATGAGGGAGCGGCCTGAGGGCGCGAAGGCGATCGCAAACGCGGGCCGCGAAATCGGAAACCATTCGTACAGCCATCAAAGGATATCCTCCTGATGCATCCGATGTACAATGAAAATTTCGCTGGAGGCGATCCGGCTTGCCGTTCCGAGGCTGAAGGCCGAAGGGTACACTTTTGTCACCGTAAATCAATTGCTGGAAGGGAATTGATCGATATGACCGAGAAAGCGGCGGAATGCTGGCGGACATTTTTAATGGAGACCGGGCGCGACGCGGCGCTTCAGCCGTACGAGTGCTTCGCGTTCAACAACCACGAAGAAGGCTCGAACCGGCTGTTGCAGCTGGTCCTGTCCGGCCAGAAGAAAGCCACGTCCAGCGGCGTCAAAGGGCTTGGGATCATGGGGCTGGACCTGCCGAAAGAGGGCGACCTCAGCCTCGTCACCGACTGGGCGGGAAACCCCCGCTGCGTGATCGAGACCGAATCGGTCGCTATCCTGCCGTTTCATGAAATCACCTTCGAGCGGGCGAGGCTCGAAGGCGAGGACGATTCCATCGAATCCTGGCGTGAAAACCACCGCGACTTCTTCACGCGGGAGGGGGAAACGCTCGGATATGCTTTCTCCGAGGATATGGAAGTGGCGTTTGAGACATTCCGGGTCGTGTACCTCTTTTAAGCGCCCTCGGCCTTCTCAACCGCGCCCTGCGAGACCCGGATGCTGACGAGGACGCCCAGGATAACCAGCGCGCCGCCGACGATGTGCCGCCAGGTCAGGTGTTCGCCCAGGAGAACCACCGAAAACAGCGTGCCGAAGATGGGCACGAGGTTCATCAAAAACGCGGATGTGGACGGCTTCAACCGCCTCAGGCCGTAGTTATACATCATGTACGCCGCCACCGAGCACATCGCGCCCAGGTACACAAGCATGCCGACCGACGGCGCGTCGGGCGTTTTCCATTTCCCGATCTCCAACAGCGTGAACGGCAGAAAGCCGATGAAGCCCGCCAGCGTCTGGTAGTACGACAGCGTGACGGCGGGGAATTTCCCCACAACCTTGCGCGTCGAAAAGATGTACGCCGCCCACACGACGCCGGTGCCCAGCAGGATCAGGTTGCCGAGAAGCGGATTCTCCGCGCCCTCCGTCTTTTCGGAGCCGACCGAGATCAGGTACACGCCCACCACCGCGAGCACGATGCCCGCGACCTGTTTCAATGTGATCGGCGTCTTGTATACGATGCGCTCGCCCACCAGCGTGATCGCCGGAAACGACGCCACGATCAGCGCGGCGCTGGACGCCGTGGTCATCGAAAGCCCCACGTTCTCAAACAGGAAGTACAGCGTGATCCCCATGAACCCGCTGAACGCGATCGGCCAGATTTCCTTCCTCGTCGGCCTGATCTTTTCCTTCATGACCAGCCGCGCGATGAACAGAAGGATCAGCGCAACAAGAAACCGCGCCGCCGCCAGCGTGATCGGCGGAAAACTCCGGTACGCGACCTTGGTGGCGATGAACGACGAACTCCAGATCAGAAGCGCGCCGACCGTGGACAGGTAGTGCCAGCCGTTTTTTTCGTTCATTCCAAACTCCTTCAAGATCCTTGCGGGGCTCCGCGCTCGCTCCTGGGTTTTCAAAACGCTTTGTTCGGCAGAGCCGCACCAAACCCGTTTTCGCCCCAAGTGTATTGAATGTTGGTGATCGGTATTCACTTGGGGCGAAAACCCCCGCCAGGGGCAGTGCCCCTGGACCTCCGCAGAAGCCCGCGCAACGCGCGGGCTTAAAAGATGAAATCTTTTCCCCACCAAAGACGAACATCAAGAGGGCATTATGCCCTCTCGAAACGATTTGAGAAATTCGATCCCTTTCCGTCGCTCTTTCCCGATTGGGGGTATCGGGGGTCGCAACCCCCGATTGCGCGGGAGGCCGCGAACGCGGATCAAAGCTGCCGCAAAGCGGCGTGTACGGTCGAAGGCTGCTACCGATTAATGCGCAAGCCCGACCGTGAACGAAGTGAACAGGGCTTGCGCCATAACCCCGCGGGTGAAAGATGCGTCAGATTTCACCCGCCGCAAAGAAAGATCGCGAAGCGAGATTTCTTTGCCTTGGCGCTATGCGCCAAGGTACGCTTTTCGGACTTTGTCGTCCTCCATCAGTTCGTTGGCGGTGCCGCTCATCACGATCGCGCCGGTTTCGAGCACATACGCGCGGTCGGACACCGACAGCGCCATGCGCGCGTTCTGCTCGACCAGGAGGATCGTAATCCCCTGCTCGTGCAGCGTTCCGATGATGCGGAAGATCTCCTTGACCAGGATCGGCGAAAGCCCCATCGACGGCTCGTCCATCAATAGAATCTTGGGGTTGGTCATCAGCGCGCGGCCGGTGGACAGCATCTGCTGCTCGCCGCCGGACAGCGTCCCGGCCAGCTGTTTCGCGCGTTCCTTGAGCCGCGGGAAGCTTTTGAACACCATCTCGACGTTCTGGTCGACCCGGCTCTTGTCTTTCAGCGAATACGCGCCCATCTTGAGGTTTTCGAGCACCGTCATGCGGCTGAACACATGCCGCCCCTCCGGCACGTGCGCCAGTCCCATCGAAATGATGCGGTTGGGCTCGGCGCGCCTCAAGTCGTGCTTGTCCAGCGTGATCTCGCCGGACGTGGCGTGATTGAGTTGCGAAATGGTTCGAAGGATGGTGGTCTTCCCGGCGCCGTTCGCGCCGATCAGCGATACGATTTCGCCGTCACCGACGGTCAGCGAAACGCCCTTGATCGCGTGGATCGCGCCGTAGTGTACGTGCAGGTCTTTTACTGTCAGCATGCTGCCCCTCCTACTCGCCCAGATAGGCCGCGACGACCTTCGGGTTGTGCGCGATCTCTTCGGGCAAGCCCTCGGCGATGATCTCGCCGTAGTCGATCACGACGATCCGCTCGCAGATGTTCATCACAAGGCTCATGTCGTGCTCGATCAGGAGGATCGCGATGTTGAAGCGGCTGCGGATGATGTTGATGCACTCCAGTAGCTCCGCCGTCTCGGTGGGGTTCATGCCCGCGGCGGGCTCGTCCAGGAGCAGCATCTTCATGTCGGTCGCGAGCGCCCGCGCGATTTCCAGCTTCCTCTGCTGGCCGTAGGGCAGGTTCGCGGCCATCCAGTCGGCTTTGTCCTGGAGGTTGAAGACCCTGAGGAGGTCCATCGCCTTGTCTGTGATCTTGATTTCTTCCTCGTAATAGTTGCCGCTGCGGATCAGCGCGCCGCCCAGGCCGTAACGCACCTTGGGCGTAAAGGAAATCAGTACATTTTCCAGCACCGTCATTTTCTTGAACAGACGGATGTTCTGGAACGTCCTCGCGATGCCGGCGGCCACGATTTCGTGGGTCTTGCGGCCGTTCAGCTTCTGACCCATCAGGAAGAATTCGCCCTCGGTAGGTTTGTACACGCCGGTTAACAGGTTGAACACCGTCGTTTTGCCCGCGCCGTTCGGCCCGATCAGCCCGACCAGTTCGCCCTGTTTGATGTCGATGTTGAAGCGCTGCACGGCCTTCAGGCCGCCGAACGCGATGCCCAGGTTGACCGCTTTCAGGATGCTTTCCATGTCAGGCACCGCCTTTCGTGGCATCCGCGGCGTCCGACCTGCGCCTGCGTTCAAAGATCGACCGGTACAGCGAGAATTCGTAGGAGCCCGCGAGGCCGGTGGGCCGGAAAATCATGACCACCACCAGGACGACCGAGTAGACCAGCATGCGGTTGTCGCCGAAGGAGCGCAAGAGTTCCGGCAGCGCCGTCAGGATGATCGTCGCGACGATGGAGCCGGTCAGGGAGCCCATGCCGCCCAGCACCACCATGATGACCATTTCGGTGGATCGCATGAAGGTGAAGTCGCCCGGCTGCAGCGTGCCGGTGCCGCGGTGCGCGAAGATCGCGCCGGCGACCCCCGCGAAGAACGCGGACAGCGTAAAGGTCAGAACCTTGTAGAAGGTGGTGTTGATGCCCACCGAAGAGGACGCGATGTCGTCCTCGCGGATGGACATGATCGCGCGCCCGTACTTTGAGCGCACAAAACAGTACATCGCCGCGACGCAGCCGACCATGATCCAGAAGATCAGGTACAGGTCGTTCATCTTCATGATGCCAATCAGCGCCTGTCCCGCCTGGCCGCTGCCCAGGCCCTTGCCGCCGGCCATCGGCAGGTTCTGGATGATGACGCGGATGATCTCGCCAAAGCCCAACGTGATGATCGCGAGGTAGTCGCCGCGGAGCCTGAGCGCCGGGATGCCGACCACGAGGCCGAACACCGCCGCCATCACCGCGCCCGCGATCAGACCGATCGCAAACAACAGGACATTGGGCATCGGCGCCATCTGCCCCGCTTTGATGGCGTTCAGCATCGCCTTCGTGACCAGGGCGGAGGTATACGCGCCGATCGCCATGAAGCCCGCGTGGCCCAGCGCGAGTTGCCCCAGGAAGCCCAGCGTCAGGTTCAGCGAAGTGACCACGATGATCGTGAAGCAGGTCTGTAAGAGGATCGTGCGGATGTAGCTGTTGACGAGGCTGGTGTGGTCGAGCGCCACGAGCCCCAGGAACAGCGCGGCAATCCCCAGCAAGGTGACCAGATGCTTTTTGCGCTCTTTGGAGGGAATCAGCATGGGCGCCACCTACACTTTCTCGCCGACGTTCTTGCCCAGAATGCCGGCGGGTTTGACCAGTAGCACGATGATCAGGATCCCGAACACGATGGCGTCCGAAAACGCCGAAGTGATCACGCCGCCGGTCAAGGTACCCATGTACGCCTTGGCGAGGCTCTCGATGATCCCGACCGCGAGGCCGCCCAGCATCGCGCCCGGAATGATGCCGATCCCGCCCAAGACCGCCGCGACGAACGCCTTCAGGCCCAGCATGTAGCCCATCGTGGTGTTCACCTGATTGTACTGCGCGCAGTACATCAGCGCCGCCACGCCCGCGAGCCCCGCGCCGATGCCGAACGTCAGCGTGATCGTGTGGTTGACGTTCACGCCCATCAGGTTGGACGCGTCCTTGTCCTCGGACACGGCGCGCATCGCCTGCCCGGCCTTGGTGTACTTGACGAACAGCGAAAGGCCGACCATCATCACGACGCCGATCGCGATGGTCAAGAGCGTGTTGCCGCTGAACCCGCCCACGTTTTCCAGCTTGAAGATCGTGCCCACCTGCTTGGGCGACGCGGTGAACAGCTTCTGCGCCAGGTTCTCAAGGAACAGGCTCATCGCGATGGCCGTGATCAGCGCGGACATGTTGTTGCCGCGCTTCCGGACCGGGCTGTAGGCCATCTTCTCCACCAGCATGCCCACGACCGCGCACACGACGACCGCGAGCACCACGGCCATCCACGCGGGCATGCCGTAGGCCGTCATCAGCGGAATCGTGAACACCAGCGTGTAGCCGCCCACCATGATAAAATCTCCGTGGGCGAAGTTGATCAGCCGGATGATGCCGTACACCATCGTGTAGCCCAGCGCGATCAGCGCGTAGATGGAACCCACGCGCAGCCCGTTGATCAGCTGCTGAATGAAGAGCGATAAACCGTCCATCGAGCGAACACCCTTTCTTAGCCGGAGCGAGAATCGCTGAATCGCTCCCGGCGCGAAGGTTCATAAACAACGAAAATCATGGGTCGGTGAAAACCGCACCATGAGCGCTTCCCAATATCAAGGAGGGGCGCGAAAATGACTCGAGGTGATGCGGGCTTTTCATACAGGCGCGATATGGGGCGGATCGCCCGCCCCATATCGCGCGACAAATTTACCCGATGTACTTGTAGAAGGAAGCCTTGCCGTCCTTGGTAACCGCTGATTAAAGGCCGAAGCAGTTCAAGAAGCAACGTCAATGATTGAGAACCATACCGAGCGGAGCTAAATCACTGGCTCTGGGGGTATGCCCGGCCTCTTAGGCAAGGCCTTCGCCCATGCACCATCCGGATTGCGCCAACATGAACAGGTTGGCGCAGGATCCCAGGATGAACGCATGGGTTTGGTTTTTCACCAGTCCTCGGTAGCGAACCTTGCGGTATCCGAACAATCGCTTGATGATGAGGAAGACGTACTCCACCTTGCTTCGAACCCGGGATTTCTGATACTCTATGGATCGATCCCAATCAAAGCCGGGGGCCTGGGTCTTCCAACGAAGCCGGTTGCGGGTATTCGTGCGGTAATCGATCTGGGAAAGGTGAGCGTCTGCCTGTATTTCCGGTCGCTTTGAAAGCCCCGTATATCCGGCGTCTCCGTACAGAACTTCGTCGTCCGGACGGATCAGAAGCGGCACAACATCGCGTTCGCCCGTGTTCGCTGCCGTTACCTCCATCGAGTGAACATACCCTGTCCCCGCATCCACGCCAATGTGCAGCCGCTCCCCAAAGTGCCACTCGTTCCCCTTTTTCACCTGGTGCATCTCCGGATCGCGCTGCTTCTCCGCGTTCTTCGTTGAGGTCGGCGCTTCGATGATCGTCGCGTCCACAATGGTTCCGCCGTGCATCAGCTTGCCGTGCCGATCCAGAAACGCCCGTATCGTTTCGAAAAGCAGCTTCGTGATTCCATTGTCGCCCAGCAGCTTCCGGAACTTGCACAGGGTCGTAGCGTCCGGTACCTGTTCCTCGCCAAGAAAGTCCACCCGCATGAACTTCCGGAATGCATAGCTGTCGTAGATCGCGTCCTCTACGCCTTCATCCGACAGATTAAACCAGTTCGCCAGCAGATACATCCGCAGCATCGTTTCCACACCCCGCGGTGGACGTCCGCGTTTTCCACCAGGGTAATATGGCTCCACGAGCGCCGTCCACTCATCCCACGGTATGACTTCTTCCATGATCCCCAGAAACTCATCTCGCTTGGTCTTCCGTTTCCGGTTCGCGTATTCGATATCCGCTATGCTCTGCTGCTTCTCCATCTTCATCACCGCACCGATTTTTTTCCTATTATACCATGCCGCCGCTTCTGTTTAAATCAGTGGTTACCTAGA
>CAZNPZ010000004.1:0-114610 GCA_964575255.1 uncultured Oscillospiraceae bacterium | reverse complement strand
TCAAGGTCGGGTCGTATTTGCTCCGCAAATCTCCACCCTCCCCTTGACAGTCGATGCTTTGAATTTGTTAGACATGAGCGTTACTTGTACATCCCGTCAACGTTGCTTCGTAGCGCTCGCGACCGTCTTTCCCTGTCCGCACTGCACCTCGATCTATCTTAGCTTCACGACGATCTGCCCCACACTGCACGTCTGCCAACCCATGCTTCCAACTGCTTTGCTCTATCACATCATCTGGACCAACTCTCCATTTTTCGGGGGACGGAACCAAAATCGTACTTCGTCCAAAGCGGCGAGAGTTTTGATGCAAAGCAGGGGTCGGAGCCATGCGTAGCAACGATACGCTGAGCGTAAAGCGACACAGCCATGTGCAAAAAATGCCGTGGCGATGATGAAAAAATGATTGAGATTGGTATTACAGCGCGCCGTCCCAGGTGAAGACCTTAGTTGTTTTCACATTCTCTTCGCTAAACCAGCGCGTCGTCACGCACTTGGATTCGGTGTAGAACCGGAGACCATCCTTGCCCAGCGCGTGCAGGTCGCCAATGAAGGAATTCTTGTGCCCCGCGAAGGGGAACATGCCAGCGGGCACCGGGATGCCCACGTTGACACCCACCATGCCGCCGTGGGTACGGCGGGCGAACTCACGGGCATATAAGCCGCTCTGCGTAAAGATGACCGATCCGTTCGCGAACGGGTTTGAATTCATCAGCGCGAGGCCTTCCTCAAAGTCCCGGACGCGCTTGACGCATAAGACAGGCCCGAAAATCTCGCTCTCGCCCACCGACATCTCTGGCGTCACATGGTCAAACACCGTATGACCCAGGTAGAAGCCGCCCTCATACCCCGGCACGATGACGCCGCGCCCGTCCAGCACCAGCTTCGCGCCCTCGTCGACGCCCTTTTGAATCCAATCAACAACGGACTGCCGGTGTTCCTGCGTTACCAGCGGCCCCAGATTGGTGGCGCGGTCGTAGGCCGGGCCGATTTTTTGCGTCTTGATCTGCCTGACGATCTCCGCGACCAGTTCGTCCGCGATTGCTTCTTCCGCAACCACCGCCGGCAGCGCCATGCAGCGCTCGCCCGCGCAGCCAAAAGCCGAGTTGATGATGCCCGCCGCGGTGCGCTCGATGGGCGCGTCGCTGAGGACCAGCGCGTGGTTCTTGGCCTCGCACAGGCACTGCACGCGCTTGCCGTTCGCCGCCGCGGTGGCGTAGATGTGCCGCCCGACACTGGTGGAGCCGACGAACGTGATCCCCTGCACGTCCGGGTGGGTGAGGAACAGTTCCGCCTCGTGGCGCGAGCAGGTCACAAGGTTGACCACGCCGTCCGGCAGCCCGGCTTCCCTCAGCAGCGCGACAAGGCGCATCGAGGTCATCGGCGTCATGGACGAAGCCTTGATCACCAGCGTGTTGCCGGTCGCGATGCACATGGGCATCATCCAGCCCATCGGGATCATGGCCGGGAAGTTGAACGGGGCGAGCCCAGCGAACACGCCCAGCGGTTCCCGGTAGAGCGTGGAGTCAAACCCTCGCGTGACGTTCATCAGCGCTTCGCCCATCATCAGGCTCGGGCAGCCGCAAGCGACCTCTACCGGCTCCTTGACCTTGAGTAAGTCGCCCTGCGCCTCGTCCCAGTTCTTGCCGTTCTCACGGCACAGCGTATAGGTCAGATCGTCCATATGTTGGGCCAGCAGATCCCGGAAGCGATAGAGAACCTGCACCCGCTGCGGGCAGGGCGTGTCGCGCCAGGCGGGGAAGGCCGCCTTGGCGGCTTCGATCGCCGAAACGACTTCCTCGCGGGTGCAGCAGGGCGTCTTGGCGATGACCTCGCCGGTCGAGGGGTCGTAGATCGGCATGGTTTTTTCGGTTTTGCTTTCGACAAACCGCCCATTGATGAACGGCCTCAGGATTTCAACGGCCATGGAATTCCCTCCCTATCACTGTGCCTTTCGCTCGATTACCCGCCGTGCCTTTTCACATATCGCCTCGTCGGTCAGATGAAACCTGGCCATCAGGTACTCCTGAGTTCCGACTTCTCCGTAGACATCCGGGACGCCCACGCGCTCCAGCGGTACGGGGCAGTGCTCGCTCAACGCCTCCGCCACCGCAGAACCCAGGTATCCGATCACGTTGTGGTTTTCGCAGGTAACCACCGCGCCGGTGCGCCGCGCGCATTCGACCACCGTTTGAACATCCAGCGGCTTGACCGTGAACATGTCCACGACCGTCGCCTCGATGCCTTCCGTCTGAAGCCGATTCGCGGCCTTCAGCGATTCATACACCATAATCCCGGCGGCGATCAGCGTTACGTCTCCGCCCTCGCGCAGCACCGCGGCCTTGCCGATTTCAAACGTGGAATCCTCCTCATACAGCCGAACCGCCGACTTACGCGCCATGCGCAGGTAGTCGACGCCCTGGTGCTGCGCCATGCGGCGCGTCAACTGGTACATCATGACCGGGTCGGACGGCTCCAGCACCGTCGAACCCGGCACCAGCCTGAGGATGCCGCCGTCCTCCAGCGCCATGTGGGTGCCGCCGTTGACCGCCGCCGTGACGCCCGGGTCCGCGCCGACGATCTTGACGTTCAGCCCCGCGAAGCCGCAGGAGATGTAGACCTGATCCAGGATCCGTCGGGAGGCGAACACGCCGAAGGTGTGCAATAATGGCACGAAGCCCCTCCGGGAAAGCCCGGCAGCGACGCCGCAGGCGTTGGCCTCCTGAATGCCACAGTTGAGATGTCTGTCGGGAAAGCGCGCGATGAACGGCCTGGTGCCGACGGAACTGGACAGGTCGCAATCCAGCACGAACACGCGCTCGTCCGCCGCCGCGGCGTCAATCAGCGCCTGACAGTAGACTTCGCGCATCTCGCGCGCGTCGAGGGTAAATTCCTTTCTGAGCCTTACCACCGGACATCCCCCCTTGGAAATGCGCCCGTCTCATAACGGCGCTCGATCTCCCGGATCGCCCCGTCGGCCATTTCCGGTGTGATCACCATGTAATGGTTGAACGCCGCCGCCTCCGCGAAATCCGCGCCCAGCCCTTTGAGGGTATCCAGAAGTATGACCGAGGGCATCCCTTGCGCCGCCTTGGCGCGGTCAACCGCCTCCGCGATTTCGCGCACGTCCCAGCCCGCGACGCGCTCTACGCGCCAACCGAACGCGCGCCATTTATCGGCGAGGTCCTGCCCGGTGCGCACGGCGTCCACCCGCCCGTCCAACTGCTTTTTGTTGTCGTCCACCAGCACAATGAAGTGATCCAGCTTCAGTTGCGCCGCCAGCTCCGCGCCTTCCCACACCTGCCCCTCCTGACACTCGCCGTCACCCAGGATGCAGTAGGTATACGAAGAAAGCCCTTTGAGGCGATTGCCCAGCGCAATGCCCTCTGCGCTCGACATCCCCTGCCCCAAAGAGCCCGTGGACATATCCACGCCCACGGTCTTCAGCCGGTCGCAGTGGCTGGGCAGCCGTGTGCCGCCCTGATTGACGGTTGCAAGCTCCTCCGCCGGGAAGTAGCCGGACAGCGCCAGCGCCGCGTACAGCGCCGGGCCGCAATGACCTTTGGAGAGTACGAGAAAATCCCGCTCTTCCCAATCCGGGTCATCGGGGCGGATGTTCATCACGCCGCCGTACAGCGCGCCCAGCGCGTCCGCGATGGACATCGAGCCGCCGATGTGCCCGTAGCCCGCCGCCGCCAGCGCGCGGATGGTCTCGATGCGGATGTCCGCGCTGAGCCGCCGCATCCGCTCGTAGTCGTATTGCATCTTCGCGCCTCCGTTTAGTTCCTTCCAACGCGTTTGCGGTCGATCAGCACCGCCAGGATGATGATCGAGCCCTTGACCAGCTGCTTGTAGAACGCGTCGACGCCGATCAGATCCATGCCGTTGTTGATCACGCCGATCATCATCGCGCCCAGCACCATGCCGGGCACGGTGCCCACGCCGCCGGTGAAGCTGACACCGCCGATGATCGCGCCCGCAATCGCGTCGCCCTCGTAGCCCACGCCCATCGCCGGCGCGGCGGAGCGGAGGCGGGACGCCATCAACGTGCCGGCGAAGCCCAGCATCGCGCCCTCGATCAGGTACACGTAGATCTTGATCCGGTCGACGTTGATGCCGGCCACCCGCGCGGCGACCTCGTTGCCGCCTATGGCGTAGGTGTAGCGGCCGATGGGCAGCTTTCGCATGACGAACGTGGCGATCACGATGATCACAAGGAACATGATCACGATCCAGGGCACGAAGCCGCCCGCGTCCAGCGAGGCGGTGCCCAGGTAATTGAATGAATCCGGGAAGCTCGCCACCGGCATGCCGTGCGCCAGCACCAGCGCCGCGCCGCGGGCGATGAACATCGTGCCCAGCGACACGATGAACGCGGGGATGCGCCCCTTGGCGACGATGCCGCCGTTCAGTAAGCCGAAGACGACGCCGGTTAAAATGCCGGTCACATAGCCCACCCAGCCGGGCAGACCGTAGCCGCCATTCCCGGTGGATACCGCGAGGCCCGCCGTCACGCCGCACAGCGCGAACATCGACCCGATCGACAGGTCAATGCAGTTCATGATGATCAGCATACCGACGCCGATGGTCGCGATGCCGATCGTGGAGACCTGCTTTAAGATGGTGATGAGGTTTGAGAACGAGAAGAAGCCCTCCGCGAAAATGGAGAGCAGTACGCAGATCACCAGAAAGCTGAACACGATGCCGTTGCTGGCGATGATTTTTCCGATGTCCGCACGGCTTTTTTCAATGTCCCGCTGTTGGCTAACCATTTCGATTCCCCTCCTTTATCGATCCGACCGCCAGTGCCATGATCGCGTCGGGCACGGCTTCACTCCGGTCGAGCGTTCCGGTCATGACGCCCTCGTGCAGCACCACCACCCGATCCGCCATGCCCAGCACCTCCGGAAGCTCCGAGGACACCATCAAAATGGCCTTGCCCGAAGCGGCCAGTTTGGACATCAGCGCGTGGATATCCGCCTTGGTCTTTACGTCGATGCCGCGGGTCGGCTCGTCCAGGATGATGATTTCAGGATCGGCGCACAGCGCCTTGCCGATGGCGACCTTCTGCTGGTTGCCGCCGGATAGGTTGGCGCACGGCGTCGAGGGTGTGTGCATCTTGATTTCTAGCTTGTCCGCGTATTCCTGAACCAGTTGGTTCTCCAGCGGTTTTCTGAGGAATCCCATCCGGAGGCATTTTTTCATGGAAGACATCAGGATGTTGTCCCGGACGCTGAGCTTCAAGACCAGGCCGTTTCGCTTCCGGTCCTCGGGCACCATCACGATGCCGCGCCGGATGGCATCGGTCGGGATTCGGCTTACGATGGGCTTACCGTGGAGCAGTACCTCGCCCGAGTCCAGTTTCCGCATGCCCATGATGGCCTCCATGACCTCCGTGCGCCCGGCGCCCATCAGCCCCGCGAAGCCCAGAATCTCGCCCCGGCGCAGCGTAAAGGAGACGTCCCGGAAAGCGCCCCTGCAGGTGATGTTGCGGGCTTCCAAAACCGCCTCGCCGATCACGGCGGGGGTCTTCGGGTAGAGCTGGTCGACGTTCCGGTCGACCATCATCCGGATCAGTTCCCGCTCCGTTACGTCACGAACCAGCCCGGTGTGGATGAACTTCCCATCCCGGAGCACCGTCACCCGGCTGCACAGGCTGTAGATTTCGTCCATTTTATGCGAAATGAACACGATCGACTTGCCCTCCCGGCACAGCGCTTCCACCATGTCCATCAGGTAGCGTATCTCGGCATGGCTGAGCGCCGACGTGGGCTCGTCCATGATGATGATCTCCGCGTTGTAGGACACCGCCTTGACGATCTCCACCAGCTGGTATTTCGCCACGGTCAGGTCGCGCATCATGGTCTTGGGGTTCAGGTCCACGCCCAGCCGCGTGAGCAGCGCCGACGCGTCGCGGTACATCTTGCCAAAATCGACCGTGCCCAAGCGGCTCCTCGGCTCCCGGCCCAGGAAGATGTTCTCCATTACCGTCATGTGGCGGACCTGATTGAACTCCTGAAAGATCATGCTGATGCCCGCGCGCCGGGTGTCCATGACCGATTTGAATTTCACGTTCTGTCCCTTGAAGATGATTTCCCCGCTGACAGGCGTATACAGGCCGATCAGGATCTTCATCAGCGTCGATTTCCCAGCCCCATTCTCGCCCACCAGCGCGTGCACCTCGCCGCGCCTGAGCGTAAACGACACGTCGTCCAGCGCGTGAACGCCCTGAAAGCGCATGTCGATGTGCTTCATTTCGAGGATGATTTCGTTCTCCACGGCCGCACCCCCATCTAAGGATGAACGAGCGATTCGGAATTTGTTCATGACGTCGGGGACAGACCCGCTTGGAGGCTGTCCCCGGCCAGTCTGACGATACGATCAGGGACTAGAAGTACTTCTTCGCCAGTGCGTTGCGCGCTTCGGCGCGCACCATATACTCGTCGATGTTGTCGCCGTTGCACACTTCGTAGGGCAGGAAGAAATCCTCAACGGGGTTGCCCTTGGCGGCCTCGATCGCGATGCGCAGCGCGTTCTCGCCCTGGCCCACGCCGTCCTGCCAGATGGAGCTGTCCACGATGCCCTTCTTGATGTCTTCCATGATCATCGGGTCGCAGTCCATGCCGCTGAGCTTGACCTTGCCGATCAGCCCGGCGTTCTCGATGGCGGTGACCACGCCGATCAGCTGGCAGTCGGCGTTGCAAGCGACGGCGTCAAACTGCTTGCCGCTCTGAATCCAGTTCTCGACCAGCTTCATCGAATCGTCCGCCGACCAGTTGCCAGTGTCGTGGGCAACCAGCGTGACGGAGGGATTCGCGTCCAGGATCTCCTTGTAGCCCTGCGCGCGGCCGATCTGCGCCGAGTGGCCCAGCACCGCGTCCACGTACACGACCTTCATGTCGGGGCCGCATACGTCCAATAGCCGCTGCATCTGGAGTCGTCCGGACTCCACGTCGTCCGAGCCCACGTGGGCCGCGACGTTCTTGCTGTCGGAAATCGTGTTGACGGTGACGACCGGGATGCCCTTGTCATGGGCCGCGTCCACCGCCGCCGCCGACTGCACCTTGTCCACCGGGTTCAGGACGATCGCGTCCACGCCCTTGGAAATGAAGGTCTCCACCTGGGAGAGCTGCTTGGCCGCGTCGTCGTCCGCGAAGACGACTTCCAGCTTGATGTCCGGCGCGCTGTTCTTCTGGTACTCCCAGATGCCCGACGTGATGTACTGGATGAACCCGCTCTGGTTCCCCTGCATGCTCACGCCGATGTAGATCTGATCCTCCGCCATCGCAGGTACGGTCATCCCGGTGATCACGAGCGCCAAAGCCAGCAGCAAGAAAATGGTCCTCCTCATGATAACGCCCTCCTCTACATTAGACGATTGCATTTAAGCAATACATCATAATTATATCGCATTGATTTTAGACGCATTACGCTTATGTGCTGTTTTATGTTAACTACGTATATGGTACATGATCGGTCGGGCGTTTGCAATGCGAATGAGGAAATCGGGTTGCGTAGGGTGCAACGTTCGTGCGTTTTTTGGCTGCTCGGTTTCTGGTTTGACTGAGCCTGCGCGTTGTACTGGCCGCTTGGTTTTTGGCCTACTTGAGTCCGCGCGTTTTGTCAATCACTCGGACTCGGAACAGTTGAGTCCGCGCGTGTTGAGGTTGATCGTGCCGGCGGGGCAGCCGATGCCCTCGCTGATTGTGCGCGCGGCGGAGAACATGCTCATGAGGATATGCTCGATCTTCGTGGCGGTGAGGTCGTGCTTGGGACCGGAGATGCCGATGGAGAACTGGACGGACTTGCGGTAGTTGAAAATCGGGACGGCGACGCAGCGAACGCCGATGGCCATTTCCTCGTCGTCGATGGCGTAGCCCTGCGCGCGGATGCCCTCCAGATGGTGCATCAATTCGTCCGCGTCGGTGATGGTATGCTCGGTGTAGCGGGTGAATTCATAGTGGGCGAGGAGCGAGCGGACGGTTTCAGGCCGCCGGTAGGCCAGGATGCACTTGCCCACCGACGAGCAGTGGAACGGTTCCACCATGCCCACCGTGGCGGACAGCGAGTAGACGCGGCTGGAGCGCACCTGATCGACGACGTACACGAGGTTGTTGTTGAACGCGCACAGGTGGACACTCTCGCTGAGGTTTTTGCTGAGGTCCATAATGGTCGGGCGCGCGATGGCGATGACGTTGAGGTTGTTCTTCAGCGACTCGCCCAGATGCAGAATCCGAAAACCCAGCCGGTACTTGCCGGTGCTCGAGTCGATCTGCACCATGTCGTGGGCGCGAAGCGTATCCAGAAGCCGCGATACGGTGGATTTGTCCACCTGCAATTTTTGGGCGAGTTCGGTCACGCCCATGCTGTTGCGATCGGCGATCAGCGAAAGGATCCGGACGGCGCGGTCCAGCGACTGGATCATACAAGCGCCCGCCCGTAGGCCGCGAGGAATCGTTCACTTCGCCCGACGGTTTCCAGAATAACCGGGTCGATGTGGGCGAGGATCTCGTCCATCGGCCGATGGGTCACGGCCGAGACGCGCCCAAGCGCTTCGCGGCTCTCCTTCTGCGACGCGGCGCGGGCGGGCGGGTAGCCCGCGCCCGGCGGATCCCGGAACAGCTCGCGGAAGATCAGGCGCAGGTTCACGTCCCCGGCCCAGCCGTAGCCCTTGTTGAGCGCGAGCGAAACGCAGTTGCCGCCGTTGATTTGGGAGAACAGCCATGCGTCCAGCGGGCTTTCGATCAGCCCGCACACGACGAGCGGATATTGCAGCGCGGAATTCAAAAACCCCTGCCCGGTGCCGCAGCCGCCGATCACCAGGTCACACGCGTCCGCGTTCAAGAGAAGCCCCGCCATCAGCCCGGTGTGGATGTAGGTCAGGGACGGCTGCTCGTCCGGCCGGGCCATGCCAACATTTAGAACTGTTATGTCCCGGAATTCCGAAAGCGCCGAAAGGATGTCCGGGTTCTTCCCGCAGGCGCTGATTTCGTTGATGACCGCGACGCGCATCGTATCACTCCATTTCGTCCATTCGGATCGGCCGCCCCTCCCGCGCCGAGCGCAGCGCGGCCAGCGAGAATTTCAGCACCTGTTTTCCGTCCTCGCCGGAAAGCCTCGGCGGCCGGTTCAGGCGCACCGCCTCGACGAAATCCTTCGTGGAATCGATAAAGGAATCCGCCCAGTCGTCCCGGAGGTTGTCGTAGGTGGTGGTTTCGCAGTCCCGGTAGACGATGACGGAGGGGATCTGAAGCATCTTGCCGGTGCAGCGCGTGACCCAGAGTACGCCCTTCGTGCCGGTGACCTCCACGCGCTCGTCGCAGGCGTAGTAGTCCGACCGGATCTCCAGATCCTTCGAGTAGGTGATGTCGAACACGCCGAATTTTTGAGAATCCTGATACTTCCAGACGATCACCGACGGCGCGTCCTGATAGAACTGAACGAGTTTTCCGTCTTTGTCCTTGTATAGCTCGCCCTCCATCGGCGTATGGCCGATGAACGCGAACACCGTCTCCGGCTCGCCCATCAGGTATCTGGCCAGTGAGAACTTGTGGTTGCCGTCGTCAAACACCAGTTCCCCGCCGCCGCTCAGTTCCTCCTGCATGCGCCACGCCCAGGTGGCCGGATCGACACGCCAGCCGTACTTGTCACACCCGGCGTTCATTTTAAGACGGATCGACAGCGGCTCGCCGATTTTGCCTTCGTCGATCAGCTTCTTCGCCAGCACGTAGGGCGGGTAGAACACGAAGTTTTCATAGACCTTGAGGAGCACACCCGCGCGCTTCGCGGCGTCGATCATCCGGTCGCATTCCGCTAGCGACAGTGCCATGGGTTTTTGCACCGAGACGTGCTTGCCCGCCTCGCAGGCCTTGACCGCCATCCCGCAGTGCAGGTTGTGCGGAACCAGCAGCTCCACGATGTCCACATCGGGGTCGCGGAGCGCCGTATCGTAGTCGGTATAGATCCGCTCCGCGCCGGTCTCCTTCGCGAACGCGCGGGCGCGGGCTTCGTCAAGATCACACAGCGCGAAGACCCTGGCATGGGGATTGTCCTTATAGCCCAGCACGTTCAGCGTGGCGATCCGCCCGCAGCCGACGACGAGGACATTCAGCATCCCGTCCGTCATACCTGTTCCTCCTGAAGGCCTTGCTCGTAGGCTTTCCGGCGCTCCGGCATGTACGTGGGGATCGGCACGTCCCACCAGCCGAACGCCTCGCCGCCGGAAGCCGGGTATTCGCGGCATACGTCTACGCTGATCAGCGCAGGTTTTCCACTGTCCAGCGCGCGTGTAAGCGCCCCGGAAAGCTCTCCTGGCTGCGAGATGGTGCAGGCGTCGATTCCAAACGCCTTGGCGATTGCCTCAAAATCGGGAGAGTAGGGCGACCCCGCCTTCTCAAAGTCATTCCCGAACGCGTGCTCCGCGCCCAGTACGTCATACTGAAGGTCTTTGATGGCCATCCAGCCGCGGTTGTTGGCGACGATCACCACGACGGGCACCTCGTACTGCGCGAGGAACGACAGTTCCTGCATGGTCATCATGAAATCGCCGTCGCCCATCAGCGCGATCACCGGACGATCCGGGCATGCCAGCTTTGCGCCGATCGCGGCGGGCATCGCCCAGCCCATCGTCGAAAAACCGCCCGTCGTCAAATGCCGCTGCCCTGCTTTAAACTCAAACTCCTGGAAGAGCTGCGCCTGCGTGTTGCCCGACGAGGTGGCGATTACCGCGTCCTCCGGCGCGCAATCATTGAGTTCCCCCACCAGCTGGGAGATGGTGATCAGGTCGTACCGCGCTTCCCGCTTCTTTCGGATGACTTCCTTCCACGCGGCCTTAAGATTTAGAATCTCCTGCCGGTACGCCTCCGAGCCGCCCGCGGGGCACGCGCCCGCCTCGGTGAGCGCGTCGGTCAGCTGCGCCATCACCTGCGAAACGTCGCCCAGAATCCCCACGTCGCAGGGGTAGTTCTTGCCGATCTCGCCGGGCTCCAGATCTACCTGGATCAGTTTCGTCTCCGGGAAAGAAAAGCCCGCGCCCCGGCGGTAGGAGCAGGTCGTTTCATCGGCAAAGCGGGTTCCCAGCGCCAGCACAACGTCCGCCTCGCGGGTGAGTTTCAGCCCCACCGGGGTGCCTTTGGAGCCGGTGTGGAAGCCGTTCAGCGGGTGATCCTCCGGGAAGGCGGATTTAGAAGCCATCGTGGTCACCACCGCCGCGCCCCAGGCTTCGGCGAGGCGAACCAGTTTCTCCTTGGCGCCCGGTGCCAGCAGCGCGCCGCCGGCCAGGATCACCGGACGCTTCGCGCCCCGCATCAGATTTGCCGCCGCCGCGATTGCCGCGGGATCGCCGCTGGGCTTCTGCGCGGCGCGGTGCGCGCCGGGTTCGGGCAGGGTCACATCCGCGTCGGCGGCCTGCACGTTCATCGGAAGCGAAACGACCACCGGGCCGCTTCGCCCCGTCAACATCTGATTGAACGCGCGCTGCATCACGCGCGGCAGCTGGCCGGGGCTTTCGGCGCGCCACGCGCGCTTCGCGAGCGGCTCAAACGCGCGCAGGATGTTGGAATCCTGATAACGCTCCACTTCCTGAAGTACGCCCACGCCCTTCATCTGCACGTGCGCGTCGCCGATCACCTCGAAGAACGCGCTGGAATCGACGTAGGCCGTCGCAAGCCCGATCATGGTGTTCAGTGAGCCGGGGCCGATGGACGCGAAAACCGCCAGCGGCTCACCCTTCATTCTGAAATAGCCGTCGGCGATGTGCGCCGCTGTCTGCTCGTGCTTGACCTGCAGATACCGGATTTTCCCAGCCAGATCCGACTCCCGCAGCGCGTCAAAGAAGCCGAAAATGCCGTGACCAGGGATTCCCAGCGCATACGGTACGCCTTCCTTTTCAAGGTACCTGACCACGATTTGGCCGCCGGTCAGCTTCACTTGCACCATCCCTCTTCCCTCGCTTGCGTAAACTCAGTATAACAAAACAAAGTGCCACAAGCAATGTACGATAAAAAACTAAGTTGCACTATGTGCAACGATTGACAAGTTAAATATTCGTATCTTGAAATCCCGAAAAGCATGTACCGACAATTCCAGGATCGTGTCGTAGGGGCGCTTGCCTCGGTTTCTGTAGCCCCGGTGCGGGCGCTCCCGGTTGTAGTGTTCAAGCCAGACGTCCATGTCGGCTTGAAGCGCCTCGACCGACTCGTAGTAGTTTTCCCGGAAGGCGACGCGGAAGAACTCGTCCAGGATGGTCCGGTTGTAGCGCTCGATGAAGACGTTGGTTCGGGGCGTCCTGACTCTGGTGCGAGTTCAGATCGACGTTCGACTTGAAAGTGGTGCCTCGTGCCTGTATCGCGGACTCGGAACTGCGTCTGTTCCAGCACACCGTCATTGGGGCCAATCCCTGATTCTCAGTAAACCAAAACTATTACGACTTCTGCCTAGCCGTCAACGGAGAATTCGGAAGAAGATACGTTGACAGCGCTCATGGTGTTACAGATGAAAGCCAGTCTTCCGGTCACTGGCCGAGGCCACGCCGCCTAAACGCGTGCCGCGCTGGGCTTTGTTATTGGCTTCAGATGAGCCAGACGTGGTTGGCTCTGGAAATGGCCATGAGAGCACCGCCGTAAGGCATCTGGGTCTTGACGGGTTGCCGGAGTAAATGCAAGACTTTGCCAGTCGATGGCGTTGCGAAGTCGCGATTTCTGAGTTCCCGACACCGTCGGCAAGGATACGATAGCGTTTCCGCCGACGTTTCGTCAAGGCTGGCGGGCGGATTTGCCTAAGTCAGATTCAGGATCAGGCCATCCTGCCGGGGTAAATGACGGCCAGTTTGCTGCGGACTGCGCCCAAGGAGCAATATACGGTAGCCGATGTCGTCGAGTTTTCTTTCGTGACCTTCGCTTCCAGAGTCTTAAGCATCTGCGTTCCTCAATTACCTGTGCGCGTCGCGATGCAGATGTGCCGATTATCATACTGTTCTCCCCTGGCGTACAGACCGTGCATCCGGAGGGCAGGCAGCAGCTCGTCAGACACCCGGCGCTCGAAGCGCTCCGCCATCGGATGATGGCTGAGGACGATCAGGCGGTGCAAATCCTATTCAGGTATGAACGGTATCACAATGAGCTTACCTGGTTCTTAAGGGTAGGATGCCCCGTTTTTCACGGAGTGTCGGCAATGGCATATGATAGCGTCGTGGAGTTCTCTTAACCACCGCAACTTCACATTCCCTCTCGTAAGTAATCCTTACTACCTAAAGTTCCGTAATCAAGCATTCTCTGGCAGGTATGGAGATATCGTCCGACAAGAAAACTGTCTTGATTTCCTGCGGATTGAACGACAGGGAAACTTCCCGTCCCACGCAGTGGACCGACACGCCCTCGGCGCCCCTCCCTGAAGCGTCGAACAGGCGCAATACATAGCCGTCCCCGTCCTCGCTGCGCTTGAAGACCTCGCAGATGACGCTGTCATGGGAGATTTGGATCACGCTCTGGCAGGGCGGCAGCGGTCCCTTGTGATACGTTTCCACAACCAGTTCCGGGGGTTGATTTAAAAGCCGCGCGGCGCGCACGACTTCTTCGAACGTTTTCGGGTCGGGCAGCAGCGCGTATTGGAATTCGCTGACGCCTTGGTCGGTGTACTCCATCAGCCCATCCCGGTCTCCGTAGTGGTCGGCATAGGCCGGTGTGCGCACCGCCATCATCCTGATGACGTGGTCTTTCATCGAAAAGCTGTACTTGCCGTTATTGATCAGCGCGAATTCTGGCGCGCCGTTCTTTGCAACCGCCACCCATTGCTGGGACGGCTCCTCAAGCCCGTCCGCCCGCTTTTCAATGTACCCATAGGGCATGGAATAAACCGGCTGACCCCCTTGCACCGCCAACGGAAAATTGAGCTTGATCTGTTTGTGCCGAAGCCGCACATCCATCCGCACGCTCACGTCCAGCTGGGCGCGACCCGCCATCAGGCTGAATTCCTGTCGGATCAAGGTGTCCTCAAACCGCTGTTCCACGCGGATGCACGCACATAAGGGGCCGTTTTCACAGACACACATCTTGGGCTGGCCAAAGCGCCCGACTTCCCTGGAGAATTCGAAGACGCCATGCGCCCAGGTATCGCTGTCCGTCTCGTCGATCACCGCCGCGTACGCGGGCGCGCTCAATAACTCCTTGTCCCCGACCTTATCATAGATGGAAGAAATGTTACCGGTTTCGCGGCAGAACGCGACGCGTAGGTACTCATTCTCCAGCTCCGCTTCTTCCGCGCGCGCGCCGCCTTCGATTCTCGCCTTCGCAAACGTGCGCTCCTTGAAGATCCAGTACGTCGCGTATCCCAGCGGCGGCAGGCTGGCCACGAACAGGGTGTTGTGGATGTCCTTGCCGTTGGTTTGGCCTCCCCGGACCTTCTGCACGGGTACGGACGTCCCGTCATGGGCCGTTGCACCAGCAATTTCCTTGTTTATCCGGATGGGCGCTTGCACCCAAAAGGAATGAGGGTTGAAAATGACGACAGGGACGCCCCGGTTTTCCCGCTCCCAGAGCATCCAGTCCGCTTCCTTGGACAAGACCGGCGGACGCCCGCCCGATGTGTCCACGTTCCAGGTGATTTTCTGCAGCGCATCATTTCCCAGTTCCGCGGCAATGGCGAGGCTTTCGCCGAATGATTCCACTGCGTCCTCACAGGCTTCCTTGATGCAGCAGCCCGCCAGGATGTCATGGAATTGGTTGAACAAGAGCTTGCGCCACGCTCGCATCAGAAGCGCACGGTTGTAAGGATGACCCATGAGACTGAAAGCTGTGGACATTATCTTTTCGACGCTGAGCAGCCGGTTCTCCGCTCGGCGGTTGAGCTTTTTAATGAGGGAATTCGCCGCGTAGCACCCGCTGGCATGGTGCTGCAGATCCCCGCTTACAGCCGGGATGCCCTGACCGGGTGCGTCCGAAAAGTACATCTCGGGTGAGGCATAGCGCACGGTGTCCGGATGTTCCCGGCGGAAATCCTCGATAGCCCGCAGGGCTGCGATGGTCGGGCCTCCGCCGTGGTTGCCCACGCCGTAAAAGCACATCATCGGCAAGTCCTGATAGCGGCTCATGCGCTGCGTTTCCAAGATCTTGGCCACGACGGCGTGCTGTCCGGGGAATGCGTCCACGTCCAGGTTTCCTGTCCAATCGCCATAGCTGATGGGAATGCGGAAGGCTCTGACTGCGCTGCCGTCCGGGCTGCGCCAATGAAACAGGCTGGCCGGGAGGTTTTTTTCGCGCTCGTCGGGCCGCATGAATATGTAGGCATCCATGCCGGACTTTTTCAGGATCTGGGGAATCATTCCATTGTGCCCGAAGGAATCCACGTTGTAGCCGATCCGGGCGGCGCGGCCGAACTTTTCCCGGAAGTATCGCTGGCTGTAGAGCGCCTGACGGCAGAAGGACTCGCCGGAAGGAATGTTGCAGTCCGGCTGAATCCAGAAACCTCCCGTGATGACAAACCTTCCCTCCATCACCCGCTGCCTGATCTCTTCAAACAATTCCGGTGCGTTCCGCTCCACCCACTCGAAATAGCATGCGCAGGCGGATGTAAAGATGAAGTCCGGGAACTCGTTCATGCGGTCCAGGGCAGCCCGGAAGGTCGCCTTGATTTCGGCGAAGCCGTCCTGCCAGCGCCAAAGCCATACCGGGTCAATATGCGCATTGCCGATCAGGTCGATGGGTGTGTGCACCGTCGTTCTCCCCTTCTCGTTCTTATTCAATTTCGCCTGAGGAGTAGGTTTCCATACGCATTGCGGGCGCGTTCATGGCTTTGCCGGGGAAGGCATTCCAGAAACTCCATGGGCGTTCGCCCATGACGCCATAAAGGCCGGACGCGCACGCGGGCAGGAAGAAGTAATCGCCCTTTTTAAGTGCGCGGGCGTACCCGTCAGGTTCAAAGAGCCGGCCTTCCCCCTTTGTGACGATGTAGACGGCGGGCGCAGCAAGGTGATCGAGCGGGCGGTTCTCAAACCGATGACGTTGGAGCGCGAAGCAGTCCGTATCCTCCGGGCCGATCAGGCCTTCGGATATCAGCCTGTTTTCGGCCCGAAGGAGTTTGGCGCGCTTTCGGCCCAGGCGTAAGGCGTATTTGATATCCGCTATGCTCTGCTGCTTCTCCATCTTTTTCACCGCACCAATTTATCCCTATTATACCACGTCACCGTTTCTGATTAAATCAGTGGTTACCTAGAATATGTTCTGCGCCATGGCCATGGTCGCGGCGCCAATCACAGTCAGGTCCACATCCTTTATATCCCTCTCCGACACGCCATCAACGGGGAGTACGCTCCGATATGTTGCGGCCATATTGGGCATAAGTGGCGCCTCAAGGCCAAAGGGCGTAAACAGTGCTTCCTTGTTGACCAGATCGGCGATCTGTTCTTTGAGCAGGTCGTGGGCGAAGCGCGCGTTGGCGATGCTGCCCTCAAAAAAGACGATATGGCCTTTCCCGCTGGGTGCTCGGCCCATCTTTGCAATGGTAGCAACTGCGGTGTTTGCCATGGAATACACACAGCGCGTCATGATCCAGCCAGCCAGCGCCTGCAGTTCCTGGTATGACTCGGGTGACACCAGCGCCTGAATCTTCCCGGCAACACCCTCGGCCCGCTGCCCCTCGAAGCTGCTCCACCAAATCTCGCCGACCGTGCGGCTGCCGTGATTGTTCGCGAAATAGGGGGCCAGATCATAGGCGCCCAGCGACGAGCCTGCCTCAGCGGCGCGAATACGTATCGCTCGCTCCATCAAACTAAAAATGCCTTTGCCTGCCGTTGCGTAGTGATACTGATAGTTTTCGGTCGCGGAGGCCGGGTAAAGCACCTCATCTCCGTTGTTGAGCATGCGGGCAATCCCGGCTTGAATATAGGCCTCCTCGTCTCCGGTGGCCATACCCGTGCCGCACACAAACAGCACCGAACGGTCATCAACGCCCATCTCGCTGAGAGATACGGCGCCGTGGTGTGCCACAATGCCGTCTCCCTGGTAGAACAAAACGGCCGGCGAAAGCCCCCGCTGACTGAGATACTTGGCAAAGCTTTTGCTCAGATCGTACTCGTCCGTCATCATGGACTCGTTTCGGGCCAGCAGTCCGTCGATCGTGGGCACCTTCGTCTCATGAAATGGAATCTTGCCAAGCACCCGGGTAGGCACCGAGATGCCTACCACGGGAGACGGACTTTTGAGGTACTGTAGGAACACCGGGTCACCCATGAGCACTTCGTCAAAAAAGTCGTACACGTGTATCGGTTTGGCGGGATTCGTGGCTGCCGACACCCTGTGGATCATCATCTCGCCGCCCTTCATGGATGCGAGAATGATCTTGGTGTTCGTACCTCCAAACGAAATGCCCAGTACGGGCGGATGGTTGATAAACTCATCGGGTTTGGCCTTTGCGATTTCAAAATGGCGCGCCATGCCCGCATTGAATACGGGCATTTCCCCAGTCTGAAACATGGACAGAAGCTTCTGGAGCTCCACTTCCGGGTCGATGGACAGCCTCTTTTCAAGTGACGAGCTGATCATCTTCTGTATTCCACCTCCGCGGTATAGTTGCCATAGTAGCTCTTGGCGGCAATGCGGCCCTGGTCATGCCGGCCCAACACTCGCACCCGCTTGATCTGGCCGGGAATGAGGTCGAAGTAGTTGTCCTCGAACAGCCAGCCAAATTCATCGCCGTCGTGGTTGCCGACAAGCTCCACAGAGCGCTCGTAGCGATCGCTCGTCAGGACGAGGCTGCCATTGTCCACGCTCATGCTGATGTGACCATCGGTAGGGAAGCGCATGTGGCGTTCAATGTCCACGTAATCGATGGATTCGGCAACCCGCCTGCCGTCGTCCGCAACCGCGTAGGCAAACAGGATATGGTTCTTCTTGAACTGTCCGAACTGGTTGAGATTGGTAACGACCTTGGATTCATCTGGTGCGATGGAAAACGGCAGCTCGAACTGCTTTGCCATGCGGTTCATCAGGGGATCAAACAACCCGACGAACACACGCCCGCGAATCGCGCGCGTAGTGTCGTTCACCATCCACAGGTGGATGAAATTGCCGGTTTCAAAGCTCAACAGCACCGGCTCATAGGCGCGCTTGAGCGCGTAATAGGGAATGAATGGCTCCATGAAATAGTCGATGACGCCAAAGAAGATATGGTTAGAGCTATTATTGAGCTTCCACAGCAGGTGCCCCTTGGTGATGCGTTCGTTCGATGAGGCTTCCAACGGGCGCCCGCGGCGGTACCGCTCCACGCGCCTGCGCAGGTAGTCGCCATGACCCCAGCCGATCCGGTAGAGTTGGGCGTCGAGGTCGGTCGCGTCATAGTACGATTCAATATCGCCCAGCTTCCAGTATCCCATGTTGGAGTTGTATTTGTTCCACTGCTCAGGCCAGGGCAGTTCGCTGTTCTTGTGCTGCATCCCGTCGTATCCGGTGGGCCAGAGATCCTCCGGCTTCATCATACGCTGCATGGTGCGCTTTGCCGGCGTGGAAACGCGGCAGTTCTCGCTCAGGAACACTGGATGATAGTTGCCGGGTACGTACCAGATGTGCGTGTAGCCGTGGGTGTCGCCGCCCAAGGGGTCGTTGGCGTATGCGCCGCCGTCGGGCGAAGAGCGGTGGTAATACCGCTCAGGGTCAAGTTCCGCGCATACCGAGGGGAATATCTCGTTGAAAATGGCGAGGCCGGAAAATTCCTCACCAGGGAACTCGTAGTCGCGGCTCATCAGGCTCTCGTTGCCGCCGCACCAGAGCAGTATGCAGGCATGATCCCTGAGCCGCCGCACCTGGTAGTCAGCCTCGCGCCGAATCAATTCATACATCTCAGGGTCAGGGGCGTACATCGAATACGTGGTGAAAAAGTCCTGCCAGATCAGGATGCCCCGCCGGTCGCACTGCGCGTAAAAATCGTCGTCGAGCCGCTCATTTTCGCCCCACACGCGGATGCAGTTGTGGTGGGCCAGCTCGGCGATGTCGAGCATGTCCGACATGTGCTTCGTGTTGTACACATTGGTTAGCGTATCAAGCGGTGCAAGGTTTGAGCCCCAGAGTTTGAGAGGCAGCCCGTTAATCGAGAAGTCAAAGTCCCCTTTCATCGTGAGGCGGCGAAGTCCGATTTCGCATGTGGCACTGTCCAGCACGCGGGCACCCGAGACCAGCTCGACATCGATCCGGTAGAGGGGGGACGGCCCATGTGTGCGCGGCCACCAGAGCTGCGGACTGACGAGGGTGAATGTGCCTTCAAGATCCACAGAGCCGTTGGGGAGCGCCACACAGGTTCCACAAGACTCGCCGTTCGGATCAAACAGCGTCATGTTGGCCGCAATGCCCTCGGTTTCGCCAGCGAGCGCAATCTTGACAGTAATTACCGCTTCGTCCAACTCATCAGACAGCCGGTAGGGCGTGTGCAGGGAGGCGATCTCCGCTTCGTCAACCACCGTCACGCGGATGTCGCCATACACGCCCACGCGCATGAGGTAGGGCTTGGGCCCCAGATAGTCGCCAAAGGTGGTGCCGAACATGCGCGTCCTGGCACCGGGCTTGATCTTGCTGTCCGCGTTCTCGATATACGACGGAAGCTCCACGGCATCATACTTCAGCTTCGGCGCGTGAAAATGGAGCGCGAGGCGGTTCTCCGCCTGGAGCCTGCCAGTGATGTCCACGCGACAGGGAAGGTATACGTCTTTGTGCGATGCAATCAGGCTGCCGTTGAGGTAGATGTCCACGTAGGTATCAAGCCCGTCAAAATCCAGATGGGTTGTTCCGCGCCCGGGCGGACAGGGGAAATCACATACATACAACCAATCGCTCTCAGAAACCCAGAGACAGCCGGTTCCGTCCCCCTGGATATTGGGGTTTTCAATGATGCCTTCCGCGATCAGAATCTCATGAACCTGCGCGGGCATTTGGGCTACATTAAACACCTTGTCGCGCGGGTCTTGGCCGTTACGCAGGAATTCATCCAGTTTTTCCATGTCCGGCGGATTTTTCGGGTCGACGCGCCTCAGCCGCCAGTTGGTGTTCAGCGGCGTGGTATTCTTCAAATCCAACCACCATCCCTACAAATATTGAATTGCCAAACCACAGTGCCATTATAACCTCCGGCAATGTGTATGTCATGTGACAATTCATTCTTTGGGGATTGGCTGTAGAATACTGTCACTCCGCCTTGTTTTGGCCAAAAATCGTGCGTGAAGCTTTCGGATTCTCTGAAGCTGAGGGGCGTGTCGGTCAGTTCGCCCACGGTTCAGAAGATTTTGATCCGCACCGCGGAGCAGGTCGCGAAGATCGAAAAGTTACTACGAGTCGGTCGAGGCGCTTCAAGCCGACATGGACGTCTGGCTTGAACACCACAACCAGGAGCGCCCGCACCGGGGTTACAGAAACCAAGGCAAACGCCCCTACGACACGATCCTCGAATTTGCTGGCAGGCAGGACTCTGATCTACGCAACCCGAATGAGAAATCGGCGGGCAAGGGCTGACCGCAGGGGCCTGCGAAGGGGAGACCGACGACTCGCTTAGGCAGGCGGTGGGGGCTTAATCGGGAATGGAAAGGGACAGCCTTGCTTTGAAGGCAAGGCTGCCAGTGATATTTGGGGTAAACAGGAAGCCATTATCCAGTAGCAAATCCTTGATTTTGCCGGTTACGGTTTCAGCACAACCTTGATGGCGCTGCCGCTTTCCGCCATCTTAAACCCCTCGGCCCACTCGCTGAGCGGGTAGAAGTGGCTGGCCACGCCCTGCGTTGGCAGTTTCCCTGCCACAATGCCCTCGATGGTGGAGGGATAGCAGTACGGGCTGAGCTGGGAACCGTAGATGATAATCTCCTTGGTGTCGCCGATGATCGACCAGTCGGCTGTGGCAGGGGCGCTGAACACCGAGAACTCCACAAACCGCCCGCCCTTGCAGATCATCTCGAGGCCCTGGCCGACCGAGCTGGGATGCCCCGTCACTTCGATGTACACATCGCAGCCATAGCCGTCCGTTTGGTCCAGCACCCGCTGGATCGCGTTGACCTTGCCGGGATTGATCACTTCGTCCGCGCCGAACTCCTCGGCCTTCTTGAGGCGCATGTCGTTCATGTCCAGAACGATCAGTTTCTTGGGGTTGCGCTGTTTGATCGCGCCGATCATGCCCAGTCCCAGCGTGCCCGCGCCGGAAAGCACCACCACATCGTCGCAGGTGATGCGGCCTTGGCGCACGCCGCGCAGCGAACAAGCGTAGGGCTCAATCAGGATGGCCTTTTCGAGCGGCAGATCCTTGGGGATCTTGTAGTTGCGTGCGTTCTTGGGCAGCAGCACGTACTCCGCCATACCGCCGTTCAGATAGTACTTGAACCCGTAGACGTTGTGCGGCGCGCAAAGCCAGTACTTGCCTTCCTTGCAATAACGGCATTCTCCGCACGGAACGATCTGCTCGGTCACCAGCCGGTCGCCCAGTTCAAATCCGCCGACGACGCCGTCGCCCATCGCGACGACTTCGCCCAGGAACTCATGGCCCGGCGTAAATGGCGGCTCGCAGAACCCCGGCATCCCGTCCCCGCCCCAGAACCGAGCGGCATTGTGCGTCGCCTTGACGTCGCCCGCGCAAATACCGCAGGCTTCCACTTTCAAAAGGATCTCGCCTGAACCGGGAACCGGAACCGGGACTATATCCAGAGAGTACTGTCCCTGAGCGTGCGCGACCAGCGCCTTCATCATTTTGGGTAGGCTCATATAACCATTCCTTTCAGGCACCAACGAGAGATAAAAAAGTTGATGCACACCGTCGCTTTCAAACTTGTTATCCTCCTAATCGAAAGGGGCTGCTGCCATAATTGCGTTGCCAGGCAGCAGCGCCTTGTTTTGGGGACTTCTATTCTCGTCTTCCGGCGGAACTCTGGCTGCGATTGAAGGATCAATCCTTCAGATTGAGAGAATCGCGTCATCCTTCGTAAGCTGTTCGCGCAGCGCTGCAACATCAACGGCTCTAGGCTCTATGCCAGCCTGTACAGCTAGTGCCGCGGCGGTTCCGCAGGCCTGACCCACAGCCATGCAGGTTGGAATTATACGAGTCATAGCAAATGCCTCGTGGGTGACGGAGATGGCACGCCCACTGACCAACAAGCCGTCAATCGTCCTGGGCACTAAGCATCCGTAGGGTATGCCGATGCCGTGCTTGGTGGGGATCATATACATACTGCCGTCCACGGGGCTATGGGTGTCCCGGTTATAGCCCGCCATCGCCACGGTGTCCTGGGGTATGAGTAGTTTGTCCACACTATCCGTATCCAGAGTCTTAACACCAACAAGGCGACGGCTCTCCCGAACACCTATCCAAGGGGCGATACTTATCAGATTACAGTTCTCAAAGCCAGGAATGTTCTTTCTCAAGAAGCCGATCAGTTCCCTGATCTGCTCCAGGCTTGTAAACTCGGCTTCGATGATGCTAGCGGGGTTGGTAGAATCGGCGTTCACCACTCGAGCAGTGTTGATGAAAGCGTTGCCGTCGATCTGCCGACAGAAGTCGATCATGTTGCGATCCAGGGTGAAGGTGCCATTCTTCTTGCCCTCTTCCACCAGATGCATGAAGCCCATGAAGGAACTGCACTTATTGTTGCGTAGGAAGTCCAGGTTGTTGATAAGGCCTGGGAATGTGTTGGGCAGTGTGCATTCCTCCGGGTGCGCTTCCAAGAAATCGAACACCCTGTCATAGTCCACACCGATCAGATCGAACGTCAGTGACATGGGTTGCAGATGCTCGTCCTTCTCATAGGCCGCGCCGGACTTGTACACCACACAGGCGTCGCCTGTTGCGTCGATGACCACTCTAGCCTCATAGTGCAGCATTTCACCACGGCAGAACACGTCTACCCCCCTGACACAGCCGTTGTCCACTTGCACGTCGGCAAGTTCGCTGTACAGAAGGATATCCATGTTCCGACATTCCCGGCACATTTCACTGATAACAATCCGCATCCAGGCGGGATTGACATGGGTCATGGAATTGAGGATGGGTGACTGAATGTGGTTGTTGGCGCCACCCACTTCAAGCAGCCTATCCACAATCTCCTGGGCGATGCCGCCGATTATCTGGTTGCCTTCCCTGTCCAGGAAAGCCAGCATTGGCAAGCCCGACACCAATAGGCCGCCCAGATGAGCGTTTCGTTCCACCAACAGCACGTCCATACCCAAACGCGCAGCGGCGATAGCGGCAGGAATACCACCAGGACCTGCGCCCACTACGATGACGTCGTATTTATTTTTGTACATATGAACCATTCCCTCCACTCTTTGTTTCTGATGATTGTTATTCTTTGACCGCACCTGCCGTAAGGCCGGAAATCAAAAGCTTGCCCAAGAAGCTAAACACGACCAGGATGGGTATGACCGCAATGGTGGACGATGCCGTTAGTGGCCCCCATTCTCTGCCGAAGTACCCGATGTAGTTATAGATGGACACCTGGATTGGGTACAGCTTCTGGGAGTTGACCAGCACGGATGACACTGTGTATTCGTTCCAAGCGCCAATAAAGATCATCAGTGCGGTGCATGCGAGGGTGGGAAGCAACAGCCTGGGGATCAGGCGGAAAATGATATACCACCTGGAAGCCCCGTCGATCTGAGCGGCCTCCTCAATAGCATAGGGGACATGCTGAAGGCCGCCCACCATGATCCACACCGATAATGGCAGGTTATAAGCTACGTAGATCAGCGGCAATGTGTACCATTGATCATTCATTTTGAGAATGGAAAAAAGCATATAGTTGGGCACCACCATGGCAGCGCTACCCATTGACAGCGGGATCATTGACAGGATCAGGTAAAAGACGGCCTTTTTCCCCCTCATCACGTAACGCGTCAAGGCATAGGCAGCAAGCATGGCACACAGCACACCCACTACAATGGCGAACAAACAGTACCAGCAGCTGTTGATCAGCGCCTGGGAAAAAGTACCCTTTAACACCGTGGCGTAATGCTCCGGGCTGAACGTGAATCCCCAGAATTTCGGCGGATAGACCATGATCTCCCGAGCGGTCTTCAGGGAACTTATCGCACCCCACACAAAGGGCAGCAGATTGATCGCCAGGATTCCCGCCAGGCCTATGCCCCATAAAGCAAAGCGTGTCGCGCTATTTCGCTTAGACTTCATACTTCACCGCCTTTATGTACAGAAGGGTCAGCAAGAAGTTGATCAAGCACAGTACGATGGACAGCGCACTGGATTCCCCGAAGTGGTAGCTGGTAAAACTCATGCGGTAAATTTCTATTGCCACGACCATGGTGGACTTTCCTGGGCCGCCGGCCAGCAGGGACAGCGGCACATTCAGGTTATTGAGATTGGACAGCCCAACGATGATGGCGGAAATGGCCAGAGGAGTTTTGAGCAACGGCACTCGAAGCCGCCAGAACAGATTCCAGCGGTTTGCGCCGTCGATCTGGGCTGCCTCCTCGTATTCGACAGGGATGGATTTCAGACCGGCCAATAATTGCACCATTACGTAACCAATGACACGCCAGGTAATGACAAAGATAAGCGTGTAGATGGCGATGCTCCTGTCTGTCAGAAAGCCGACCTTTCCCAGCCCGGTTTCGGCCATGAAATAATTGAGAAGACCTGTCTCGTCCTGAAAGATCCACTTCCACAGCATGGCGGCTACGATCATTGAGGTGACCCACGGGATCAGCGTGGCGATCTGCAAGGTATAGGCTAGTTTTCCACTGGCTGCATTGATCCACAGCGCCAGTAGCATGCCCAGGATTAGTGCAAGAACCAAGCTGATAGACGATATAAAGAAAGAGCGGCCAATGGAGGCGATGATCTGCTTGTTCGTCAGCACGTCCAGATAGTTGCCCAGCCCCATGAACCGGGTAAACTGCATGTAGTCGCAGCGATAGAGGCTGCAGAATACGGCAAATCCCAGCGGAATCAACAGAAAAATAAGAATTAGTATCAGCGTTGGCGACAAAAGCAGATAGGGAATGTATCGATTGATTCCTCTACGTCCGCCGCTGGTGTGCGTGGTGATTTCCATAAGGTCATAACACCCCTTTGACGGACGCAGCGGCCCGAAAGCCGCCGCGCCCGCTGGAAAATTTATCTATCTGCCCACATTACGATCCGTAAAGTCCTGAGCAGCCTGCTCCAGTGCCTCGATCACGGAATAGCCCTCAGAATAGGCGTTGATCATTGCATTCTGCAGGTCCAGCGTATAACCGCTGATACTGTATGCGCCGGAGAATACCATGGCGCTGTTCTTGAACACGTTCTGGGCGACCTTCATCCAGCTGTTGGCGGGCGTGTCGATGACGTCAGCGCATTTTTCGAAGGTGGAAGCCAATACGGGGATCTGGTTGGCGTTGCGCACCCACAGCTCATCCGCTTCGGCTGACACCAGGTACTCCAGGAATTTTCCAGCCACGTCCTTGTGGGTACTGCCCGACCACACGCCAGTGTTCCAAGCATAGCCATTGGCGATAGAACTGGGCTGGCCCTCGTTCCACTGGGGATAGGCAAAGTAACCCACATAGTTCGGGTCAAAGGCGGTCAGGCTTTTAACGGTGGGGACACGGATAGAGCCACCGGAAACCATTGCGTACTGGCCGGCCTCGAACTGGTTGTAGATCTCCTCGGAGGTCAGCGCGATGACGCTTGCAGGCATAACGTGGTACTTGTCGATCAGGTCGATCTGGAACTGCAAGCCCTTCTGTCCCTGCTCGCCCGCCCAGTCGTTGGGCTTTCCGTCTTCAGTAAACATACCGCCTTCTTGACTGTACAGCACGGACGGCAGTACGCCATGGGGATCCACTACATCGGTGCTGTAGCCTATGCCATAACCCCAAACTTGCGCACCGTTCTCGTCCACAAACGTCAGCTTCTGGGCAACCTCCACAAGATCATCCCAGGTCTTGATGTCATCAACCTTGATGCCGAATTTTTCGAATAGGTCGATGCGGTACATGATACCGAATCCGCCTGAGAACAGGGGCACCACGTAGTGATATGTACCGTCGAAGCCTGCTTTGAACAGTTCGCTCTCGATATCAGCCTTCTGCTCGTCGGTCCATTCATTGTAGAACATATTCTCCAGAGGTTCCATGCAACCAGCAGCAATGGCTTCGCCAATGTTTGCCGCATTGATCATGAAGATGTCCGGGCAAGTTCCCGCAGCGTGACCCGCGATGACCTTGGCCGACATGGTGCTCCACTCTTGAGTCTGCACTTCAATGTGTACACCCGGATTGGCATTCTCAAAGCGAGAAATGAGCTCCTTCAACACCTTGGAACGGCCGTTATCAGCGTTCACGTCCAGAAAGGTCCACATGATCAAGTTGGTCTCCTCATCCGCCATAGCGGCGGGCAGCGTGCATGCCATCAACATGCAAAGAACCAGGGAAAGGGACAGCAGTTTGCGAAGCATGTAGATCTCCTCCTTATAATTGATGCTATTCCCAAGCATCTACCCTACAACCTGTAGTTTTGCTGGTCAGCTACCAAATCGAAGGCAACTCCAAATTGTATCGTTACGATTTTTGACTAAAGAAAATGATCCTTTTCTTTAACCGATGCTTCACCTCATTTCAAACACAAAACGGATTCGCGCACCTTGATCTCACAGGGCACTACTACGCCGGTGCGCTTCAGGCCAGGGTCCTTCAGCCTGTCCAGCAGCAGGCGACAAGCCTTTTCGTTCATCACGTTCTTGTGCCAGTCAACCGTAGACAAGCGTGGAGTCACGTAGATGGCAAGATTGGTGTTTTCATACCCCATAATAGAATAATCCTGTGGAACCCGGATGCCGTTCTCATAGAAGAAATGGAGAGCCCCCACCGCCAACAGGTCTCCCGCGCATAAAATGGCCGTAGGCCCTGTTCCGCTAGGCAGGGCGTGCAAGGTGCGCGCCGCTTCGTAGCCCTCTATGACCTGGTAGCGGCAGGGCAGAACAAGGCTGCCGTCATAGGCGATGCCTGCTTCCTCCAAGCCCATTTTATAGCCCAGCCGTTTGAGGGGATAGGCATATGTCATCGGGTCGCCGCTTAGATAGGCGATGCGCCTGTGACCACATGAAACGAGATAACGCACAGCGGCGATCATGGATTCCATATAATCGTTCACTACGAAATCAGCCAGCTGACTGTGGCAGCCAATGGTTACTACGGCATCCGTTTCTTGTTTGATCAGCTCGATGAAGCTGTCCGTATAAATGGAACCGGCTACGATCACGCCCGCAACCCGATTTTCCTTTATAATCCTGGGTATTTCCTGGCTGCCTGGCACATAGCAGAAATACTCAATCAACAGGCCGTAGCCGCTTCCAGCAATTATCTGTGCGATACCGCTGATGTATTCCTCATACATCAGTTCCTCGCCGCCATCCGGCGTGCTTCTGCGGCTTGTATAGCTTTCATAGGTCATCAGAATCAGACCGATGTTCTGCTTTTTGCGAGTCACCAGTTCACGGGCAGCGATGTTGGGTGAGTACCCAAGACTGTCGATGGCCTTGAGTACCTTCTCCCGGGTGGTTGGCTTAACACAGTTCAATCCATTGATCACCGATGAAACCGTAGTTGGTGAAACGCCAGCCTCACGCGCTACATCCTTGATCAAAGCCATATGCCCCTCCAAAAATCGTAACGATACGATTTTTATGTATCAGATTATATCATCATGCCATCAACCTGTCAATAGCTATGACTCTTACATTTACTATAAATTCGGAAATGGTCAAAAGCTCATGATTGAAATCAGTTCACGGGGCGCGTATTCTTCAAAAGCGCGCAAATCATCTGTCCGTTCTTCTGAATCCAATGCGAATAATCACAGACCAAGATCAGCCGCTTCTTCGCTCGGCTTACGGCGGTGTTGATGAGCAATCTCCCCTTTGATGATCGGTTCTGGGTATTTGTGAAATGCATATCTGAAGTGTCGCAGACGATGGTTTCCCACTCTCTCCCCTGGGATCCGTGGACTGTCAGGATGCAATCCCTGCGCTTGAGATCCGGGCACTGCCACTCAATCAAGTGCAGTTGATGCCTGTAGGGCGTAAGCACGGCGATATCTTCATTCGCGTGCCGCCCGATATACGCTTTGATCGCCTGCGCTTCATCGAGGTTTTCCCGCATGATCTCCGACACCTTACGTCGAGGTGCATCGATGTATTCGATTCGGAAAGAATCAACGTCCGCCGCGCTTCGGAAGCCGCAATTCTTAGCTCCGCTCGGTATGGTTCTCAATCATTGGCGTCGCTTCTTGAACTGCTTCGGCCTTTAATCAGCGGTTACCTGGGTAACCGCTGATTGATTCGGCGAGGATTGCCGGTCGCCTTATTGCCCCCACCGTGTCGCTCAACCGGTCGCGGTAGTGCTGCTACGGCTCCCTTCTGGCTCCTTGCGGGGACGAAAATTCACCTCGGCACTGCGTCACCTTATTTAACCATCGCTTTACCCAGATAACAATCTCCGGCAGGTTGATCCCGCCGGAGATTCTTCTGTCCTCATATCAAGTAAAATGGTAATCATCTTAAGAGGTATCGATGCGAGGCGTAGCATCGCAACGTTGAGCACAGAGCGACAACGCCTCGCGCGAAAAGATCCGGGTTCGACGAACAATCAAATGGTTTGGATTGGTATCAATCCTTATCCTGCCGTCCCCGGCTTCTGACCCGCCTTCCTGAATTCGTTGGGCGACTGCCCCGTCTGTTTGTAGAACTGGCGGTACAGGCTGCGGGGCGAATATCCGATCTGCTCGGCGATATCGCTGATGCTCATATCGGTATCGAGCAGCATCTCCTTTACCACATCCAGCTTGTGCTTAAGCACAAACTCCAAGAACGACATCCCCACCTCCCGCTTGAAAAGCTTACTCAGATACGACGGGCTCAAATTGACGATCTCCGCGCACCCAGCCAATGTGATATCGCCCCGAATACTTTCGCGTATGTACCGGCAGACCACGGGTATCGCCTCGTCCTGTTTGTTGACCAGCCGCTTCTGCTTCATGATTCCGGGGAACAGGCTGTTCACAAACCAATTGCGCGCTTCATCCACCGTCTGACACTCGTCAAGATGGAAGAATACTTCCTGTTCCAGCAGATCTGAAGCGCTGATTTCGCTGCGGTGGTCAACCAGGAACAGGATGTCCGCCAGCAGCATGCTGAACATCTGAAACGCATAACTTCCAGACCCGGATTCAACAGTTGCCCTAACAAAACGCTCAAATTCCTCCCGTAGCTGGTCGACCTTTCCATTTTCGATCCATTCTGCCATGTACTTTGCGCTCTCATGCACTACGGAAATATTGCCCGGCTTGCGCTTGGGCGCGTCGCTGGACACGAAGATCCGCCTGCCCTCATCGTCCAGAATGCACTCGTTGGCACTGAACATGGCATCCCTGTACGATGACGAGAGCTTGCTTATATGCTGGCGAACCGTGCCTATACCAACACGGATCCCCCTGCCTAAGCGGTCAAGAACCTCTTCCGAAAATGCGCTGCAGACATCCAAAATTGCCTTCTTGCCCGCATCAGGCGGAAAGTAACCCACGAGGATCAGGTTGTTCTTGTTTCTGACGAGCAGATCCTTCGGGAACAAAGCGCCTCCGCACCCGGAAACATACGACAAGCTATCGATCAAGAGCTCCGTTCCGCCCGAATGCAGGCAGTCTTCGGCACAAAACACCAGCACCACATATTGGCAATCTGTGGGGATTGAGTGCGCGCGGCATTCGTCGAGCACATCCTGAGAAAGCGTCGTCGTGCCGCACAATAGACTCATCAGGAAGTCCGCGCGCATCTTGGTATTGATTTGGCTTGCGTACTGTTGAAGCGCCTGGGTCTCCTGACTCAACTGGTCAAAGCATTCTCCGATGTACAGGATTTCGTTTTTGTAAGGCGCGTCCAGAACGCCCAATGCACGACCCCTGAGCACCAAGTCCCGAACCGGCGAATACAGTTGCCGTGAATACAGTACCGCGAACCCGATTCCGCCGCAAATGGTAAACAGGATCACGCCCAGCACCGGAAGTATGACCCGTGTGATATTGTCCACGACGCGACTCTTTTCCAGGATAGAAAGGTAAGTCTTCCCCGAGAACTTCTTCATCTGCGCCACCAAGTAGTCCTTGCCGTGCACATTGACGACAGACACAAGTGGTTCTTCCTCCCGTGGCGGCTTTGGAACCATTGTGGACAGGAAGGAGTTGAGCGGTTCTGTCAGCGGAGCGCCCAGATTGTCTATTTCGAGGATAACGCTATCGTCGTTGTCAAGCACCAACAGCGCTCCGGCTTTGTTGGTCGAAAACCCCATCAGATAAGAGTACAGCATCTGTTTTTTGATATAGAACACCAATAACCCCTTTGGCTCTTTGCTGAGCATAGGCAGCTTCCGGTAATATGCCACATGGGTTTCCGGGTTTACTCCCGGCGGATAGCACCACCCCGCAGGGCGGCTAAGGCCGATCAGGTACAGGCTCTCCCGGTAATGTTCGCTGAGGCTGTCCCGATATCCGAATCTATTAGAAAGCACGCCCATCATAGCTTCATTATATAAGTAAATCTCGTCAATTGCATCGTTATTATTCTTGTAGAGCATTAATTCGTTCGCCATACTCAGGCTCAGAGGGATGTCCTCGGAGAAGTGACTGTGCTCCAGGATCTCCTTTGTATTGTCGCTTTGCGTCAGCTGAAAGCTCTGCTTTTCCATCGCATACAGCACATCGTCCAGATTGTTGGCCATAACCCGGATCGTCGCGTTGCTCTCCTGGTTCGCCCGGCTCATCTCGTTGTGTGACAGGATTTGAACGACGACCACACCCGCCAGAAGCGCCGCCGTGCAGATGGCCAATATCATCTTGAACACGATGCTGTAGTAAAAGCGCTTGCTGCCCGTCGATTTAAAATTTACGCGCTGCGTTAAGTTCCGGATTTTCAGCCTTATTGAACTCATCACATCCTCACCTCCCAATCGCCAGAAATAATTGGCACATCTGATCGTTCTGTATGACAATTCATGTGCTACTTTCAAGTATACGAGATGCGATTTTCGGTGTCAACGACTCGGGGCTGACAGTTTTAGCTATAACAGGTCGTTTTTCGGCGGATGAGTTCTGCTTTTGGCACAACAGCAATGCATCGGTGGCAAAAAGACAGAAAAACAAGCGAAACTGTCAGAATTTACAGAAAAGAATTAGCACTTTACACATTTCTATGCAATATTATATGATTCGAGCATGGAACGTTGACATCGGCGTCAGACATGTCGATAAGCTGCGCCAACGCTACAAGGATTTCTTAGTAAAAGGAGTGCCGTCTTGATGGTTGCAAACACCGAAAGAAGACCGGGACTGACAAAGCGCCGCACGCTCGTAAAAATCTGTGCCCATTGGCAGATTTATCTGCTTCTGTTGCCTGGTTTGATCTACTTTGCGGTTTTCAAAATCGCTCCCCTGTGGGGATTGAAGATCGCGTTTCAGGACTACAACCCGTACCGCCCAGAGTTGAGCACATTCGTTGGTTTCAAACACTTTATCGAGCTCTTCCAGAGCCGGGTGTTTCTCAATATGTTGCGAAACACCTTGGTCATCAACCTGATGAACATCGTTTTCTATTTTCCGTTGCCGATCATTCTGGCCGTTGCGCTGAGCGAGATTCGGTTTAGCAAGTACAAGCGGCTCACGCAGTCGCTGGTCTACTTACCCCACTTCCTGTCATGGGTCGTGGTCGCCAGCTTCTCTTTCTTCCTGTTGTCCATGGATGTCGGGCTGATCAACAAACTGCTCCTGCCGATCACAGGCAAGCAAATTTCCTTTTTAAGCAACCCAAAGTTGTTCTGGTTCATCATTACGGCGCAGTCCATCTGGCGTGAAACCGGCTGGGGTACCATCCTGTTCCTGGCCGCCATCACGAGCATCAGCCCGGATCGCTATGAGGCCGCCGCCATTGACGGCGCCACGCGGTTCAAACAGATCCTGCATGTGACGATTCCCGGCATCGCCCCCACAATCGTGCTCATGCTCATCCTGAGGCTGGGTCAGGTGTGCGATGTGGCACTCGAGCAGATTCTGCTGATGCAAAACCCGCTGGTCATGGATGTCGCAGAGGTGTTTGACACCTATGCCTTCACGCAGGGCGTTCAGCGCGGCGTCATCAGTATCGGCGTCTCCGTGGGCATCTTCAAGGGCCTTGTTAATATGGCGCTCGTACTGATATCCAATTTCACCGTGAAGCGGCTCGGTCACGACGGATTATTCTAGAAAGGGGGGTATTACACATGTCGTTTTCCGGAAAGAAGCTTACCGCCGGGGACGTTGTTTTGTGCCTGTTTGTCGGCATATTCTCGCTCATTTGTCTCGCCCCGTTCGTGTATGTGTTCGCGATCTCCTTTACGCACCACAGCGCTTATGTACCCCTTAAGTTCTATTTGATTCCCGCAAAATGGTCGCTTGAGAACTACCGCTACCTGCTCTCCACGCGCACCTTTGTGGATGCGATCAATTCCACCGCCTACGTGACGGTCATCGGCACCATTATCAACCTGTTCGTGACGTTCACCTTCGCTTATGGGCTCACACGCCGTTCGCTGCCCGGGCAAAAGTTCTTCACGATGCTGACGATCTTCACCATGCTGTTCAGCGCGGGCATCGTTCCGTTCTACATGTTGATCAAGGATCTGCACCTGATAAACTCGCTCTGGGCGCTGATACTCTCCACCGCAACCAGCGCATGGAACATCATCGTGGTGCGAAGTTTTATGACGGGCATCCCCGAGGAACTCCAGGAGGCGGCCAAGATCGACGGCTCGTCTGACATCGGCATCTTCCTTCGCATCATATTGCCGTTGTCCTTACCCTGCCTCGCCTCGTTCACGTTGCTGTTCGCCGTGGCGCATTGGAATACATATTTTAACGCCATGTTGTTCATCACTGATTCCACAAAATGGACCTTGCAATTGCTGGTGAAGTCCCTTATCGTGGATGCAGGTTCGCAAAACGCGGGCATGCAGGGCGCCACAGACAGCGCAATGCTCCCCCAGGAACCGCTGCGCATGGCGGCGGTCATGATCGCGATGCTGCCAATTCTGGTACTGTATCCCTTCCTACAAAGGTACTTCATTTCGGGTCTGACTTTGGGCGGTGTTAAGGGATAGTCCCTAACATAGATCAAAATATTCAAGGAGGTAGGAAGAACATGAACAAGTTGCGCGTTCTATCATTGGTTGTCTGCCTTACGCTGGCGATCAGCACTTGCATCCCGACCTGGGCTCTGGCAGAAGACGCCGGCGCCCCTGGGGACGCACATGATCCTTCTTCGCAGGAGCTGCTTGAGGTCACCTTTGTCTCGCCCAACTGGGAAGACTCCCCTGATTTCAACAACGAATGGTGGACCCGCTTCTTTGAAGAAACAAACTCCAAGTGGACGATCAATTTCATCCCCTCGAACGACTACGCCACCAAGTATGACCTGATCCTCGCCTCGGGCGATCTACCCGACATCATCATGAGCGAGGACGCCAACCGCCCCACGACTGTACAGGCCATTCAGAACGGCGCGTTCTGGAACCTGACCCCCTACCTGGGCGATTTCTCCAGATATCCGAACCTGGCCAAGAACGTCACCCCCAACGCGTTCAAGTACGCCAGCTTTGAGGGTCAGATCTATGCGATTCCGCGCTCCCGCCCGCAGATCGACCTGGGCTTGTCCATCCGCAAAGATTGGCTGGAAAAGTACAACCTGCCGTTCCCGACTACGCTTGACGAGTACCGTGACACCTTGAAAGTGTTCGTAGACAATGACGCCAGCGGCACCGGCTCCACCCTGGGCCTTGTCGGCTGGGGCGGCGTGGGCCTGGACTGCGCTTGGGACGTGTTCCGCGGCGCGTTCGGCCTGTACGATCTGGCTTATGACGCCGATGGCGGCCTGATCCACAACCGTTTGATGGATGAGATGGCGGACTTCGCGGCCTACATGAACGAGTTGTATGAACTGGGCATCCTCTCTCAGGAATTCTCCGTCATGAAGAACACCCAGGCAGAGGACATCATCATCTCCGGTCGCGCAGCGTCCTATGGCTACAATATCTGGCGCGACTACGACTATTCGCAGAAGGCGAAGGTCACGCAGCCTGATGCCGAGTTTGAAGTGCTGCTGCCCTTGAAGGGCCCGAAGGGCACCACCAACCGCATCGAGAAGGGCAACTACGGCTTCTTCCACATTTCGAGCAAGGTGCCCGAAGAGAAGATGCTGCGCATTCTTGATTACTTTGAGTACTGCTGCCAGGAAGACATGACCATGAAGGGCTACTACGGCTGGGAAGGCGTGCACTACAACTATGACGAGGCCGGCAACCGTGTGATGACCGAGCTGGGCGCGAAGCAGATTGGCACTGGCGTGCAGCAGCCCCTGCCCATGATTGCCAACACCTGGGCGAAGGTGGTCTGCGTCACGGCCCCCAAGGAGTACAACGATGCCAAGCTTGAGCGTGTGAAAGCCATCAACAGCCCGGAAAACCCCGGCAAGATGGATGTGTTCACCTGCATCGCGTCTGCCACCTGGAGCCAGTTCTACCCCACCATCCAGAGCGAGTACGAAGCCAACTTCGTGCGCACCGTGGCCGGACAGATGTCCGTCGAGGACTACCGCGCGTATCTGGCCAGCCTGCGCGAGAACCCGGAAGCCAAGAAGGCCTTCCAGGAACTGAAGGTTGCATTTGACACCATGTTTGACGGCGTCGATCCGAACGCCCGCTAATCGCGGCACACAACCATGTTAACGAGGCTGCACATCTTGGTAACAACGATCGAATCGATCAATGCTTACCAAGTGTGCAGCCCCGCCTATGAGAGGAATGCGCACCATGAAGCAATATATCAAGATCAGCCAGGATTGGAAACTGGCTGCACCTGAGGGAAATGGTTGGCTGGATATCCCCTCTATGCCCATGGGCGTCCATGAGATTCTACACAATGGAAAGCTCATATCAGATGACTTCCTGATCGGCCAGGGCAAGGACAGCCAGTGGGTGGCAGAGCGGGACTGGGAATATCGCGTGTGCTTCAAGGCCCCGGCCCTGGAGGGGCGCGCCTACCTGCATTTCGCGCAGTTGGACACGATTGCCAGGATCGTGCTCAACGGCGAAGAGATTGCCCAGTCGGAGGATCTGTACCTTCCGCTACGCGTGGAAGTCTCGGGCAAGCTCAAGGACGAGAACCTGCTTGAGGTGCACCTGCGTTCGCCCTATGCGTTTCTCAAGGAGCATCCCCTTCCCCCGGAATGGGTCGGAAAGATGCCGCACAACAAGATCATCCGCAAGTCGATTTGTGATTTTTCAAACTACCTGGGCGCGCAGCCGTATCTCACGCTCATCGGCGTCTTCGGCGATGTCACGCTTGAGGTCATCGACCGCTCCGAGTTCACGGTGACGGACACGGTAACAATGCTGGCTGACGGCTACAAGACTGGTGCACTGAACCTGACGCTCGCCGCTGCTCCGATGGAAGGCCTTTCTGCCCAAGTGGTTCTGCGCGACCCGGACGGCGCCCGGATCGGAGCCTGCGAGTTCGCGCTGCCTTCTGACGGGAGCGCTGCGGTCTTCAGCATGCCCGTGCCCTCGCCCCGCCTCTGGTGGCCCCGCGGCTACGGAGAGCAGCCCCTCTATACAGTGGAAACCACCCTTATATGTGGCGGCGACGCGATCGACCGCTTCGAGCGGCAGGTGGGCTTCCGTGAACTGAAGATGGCGCTGGACTTTGACCTGCACGTCAACGGCGTAAAGGTGCGCATGTGGGGTTCCAACCTCTCGCCGCTGGACGGCAAGACCCACCGCTGGAACGGCGAGCGCGCAAAGGCACTGCTCGACCTGGCCGAATTTGCCAACATGAACACCATGCGCGTCTGGGGCGAGGGAGAGCCCTTCGATGACGAGCTGTACCGCGAGTGCGACCGCCGGGGCATTCTGATCTGGCAGGAATTCTTTGGGGCTTACGGTATGCAGCCGGATAGCGCGGCGTATTTCGACCTGTGCCTGCGCGAGGCCGAGCACACGATGAATCGGCTCAAGCACCACCCATGCATCTTTATGTGGTGCGGCGGCAATGAGTGCCTGATGGGTGGCGAGTACGACCATCCGGGCGAGAAAGTGATCGGATTTGAACTGTATTCGGAGCTCTATCCTGCGCTTTGCGCTCGCATCGATCCCACCCGCTATTACCACATTACCTCTCCCTACGGTGGTGAATGGGCGGGCGATCCCCGAGTGGGCGACACCCATGGCTACGACTTCTGGTGGTATGTGCCGGGTATGGACTATCCCGTCGCGTACAGCGAGCACATGCGCGTGTCCGGGCCGGCCCTGAAGAGCATGCGGCGCTGGATACCCGCGGACAAGATGTGGCCCGAGGATTATGTGGACTCCACCATCCCTTCCAAGCGCGCCAAGGACCTCATGCCCGCCGCGTGGTTTGAGAGGGTCGCAAACTCGCTCGACATCAAGGCAGGACCGATTCACGAATTTCGCGATGCGGACACGCCCGAGGAGTTGGCGTTCAAATACAGCGCTGCCCACGCCAAGGCATTCAAGGATGGCATCAAGCGCAGCCGCATGGGCAGACCCAGCGGTTCCAAGCTGCCGCGCATCAGCAACCTGCACCTGATCTGGAAGTTTTCAGACACATGGCCGCTGATCTACAGCGCCATCGTGGACTATTATCTCGAACCGTACATGCCGTTCTATGAAGCCAAGCGCAGCTACAGCCCCGTCATGGTGTGCTTCGACATCCGCGATTCCATCAACCTGTGGTTGGTCAATGACAGCACCCAGGATGTTTCCGGCACCATCGAGTTCGGCCTCTTCAGCCCCACGAACAACAGGTTCACCGCGCTGAACAGCATGGAGGCGTCCATGCCGGCCGGGCAGTCGGGCGAGATTACATGCCTGGATTTCCTCGGGCAGTTCCGCACCGAGAACGTGCTATACGCGAGGTTTACGGATGCGGACAGGGGCGTGGACTACACGAACATCGACTATGTGGACACCGATCGCCGACTGGTGTTCCCCGAGGCCAAGCTGAGCCTGTCCATCGACGGGGATGTTTTGTCGATTACCTCCGACAAATTTGCCCGCATCGTGGAGCTTTCGGGCAACGAATGCGGCGACGAATTCGGTTGGTTGTTTGAGGACAACTACTTTGACCTGATGCCCGGCGTCGTAAAAAAGGTGCGCATCGGCGGCAGGCACAAAAAGGGCGTCATCACCGCAAAGGCGCACTATTCTCCCCATGCAACCACGCTGGAATGGAAATAGTCTCCGAGGGAATCGGCTCAGTTCCACGTTCAAGTGTCTTGTGATAATTCATGATCGCCAGAAACTGCCGCTTGAACATTTGTCGCCCTGCAGACAACACGGGCGTTCCATTTTGATATGCCACACCGGACCGAGACGTTCCATGGGAACTTAAATTTGGAGGGAAGCACGATGAAGATTGCATTTGGTTGTGACCCGAATGCGGCAGAGTTGAAAAACAAGCTGCTCGCTTTTGCCGAATCGTTGGGGCATGAGTGCGCCGACTGCGGCAGCGAGGACGCGATTTATGCCAATGTTGCCATCAAGGTGGCCACGGAAGTTGCCAGCGGACAGTACGACCGGGGCATTCTGATCTGCGGCACAGGCATTGGTATGTCCATCACGGCCAACAAGGTGCCCGGAGCCTATTGCGCGCTCGTGTCGAACATTTACCAGGCCCAACGCGCGCAACTCAGCAACAACGCAAATGTGATGGCGTTGGGGGCGTTTGTAACCGGGACGGAGCTCGCCAAGTGCTTTGTTCAGGCGTATCTTGAACGCTCGTTTGACCCCGCTTCCACCTCCGCGCCCAAGGTTGCCAGAATCGCAGAATACGAAAGGACTGGAACATGATGGAACAGGCCAATCTGCGGGCGCTGCGCCTGTCGGCGGCCCGCTGCCGAAGAAAGGTGGTTCAAATGATCGCCGCGGGCGGCGCGGGACATGTTGGAGGTGCCATGTCCTGCCTCGACATCGTGACCGCCCTGTACTTCCATGTGATGAACATTGACCCAAAAAATCCGCAACTGCCCGAGCGCGACCGATTCATCCTGTCGGCGGGCCACAAGTGCATGGCGCAGTACGCGGTGCTCTGTGAGCGGGGATTTTTTGACGAGTCGATGCTGGACACGTATGGTTCCCTGCACACCAAACTGCCCGGCCACCCCGACATGCACAAGCTCCCGGGGATAGAGGCCAACACGGGCGCGCTGGGGCACGGCCTGTCGATCGCCGTGGGTATGGCGATGGGCATCCGCCTGCGCGGTTGGAACTCCCGCGTGTTCGCCGTGATGGGCGACGGTGAACTGGCTGAGGGCTCCAACTGGGAGGCTGCCGCTGCCGCGTCGCACCACAAACTTCACAACCTGACGGTCTTTGTGGATGACAATGGACTGCAGATCGCGGGCGAGACGCGCAAGATCATGAGCTTTGAGCCCATCGCCGAGCGTTTCAAGGCGTTTGGCTGGGAGACGGTAGACATCGACGGCAACGACTTGGCGGCAATCATCGACGTGGCGGACCGGCTTCCGCTTAAACAGGATAAGCCAAGCCTTGTCGTGGCACACACGATCAAGGGCAAGGGCATCTCATTCCTGGAGAGCACGGTGGGCTGCCACTACTGGAAACCGGCAAAGGCCGATATTGATCGCGCCATCGCCGAACTGGACGCCGCGATTGAGGAGGCGAGACGATGATCGGCGAACGATTGGATCCCAGAAAGACTTTTGGTTTGGCGGTATCGGACATCGCCGAAAAAGACGAGCGCGTGGTCATTCTTTCGGCGGACAGCGGCGGTTCTTCCGGATTTTCTTCCTTCGCCAAGGCGCATCCCGAGCGTTATTTTGAGTTTGGCATCATGGAGTCCTGCGTGGTCGGCGCGGCGTCCGGGTTGTCCACGTCCGGCTTTGTTCCGGTGTTCTGCGCCATCGCACCGTTTGTGACCGCGCGCCCCTTCGAGATGCTCAGAAACGACTTGGGCTACATGCGCCAGAACGTCAAGATCGTAGGCCGAAACGGCGGGCTGAGCTATTCCGATCTGGGCTCCACGCACCACAGTCTGGAGGACTTCGCGCTTATACGCTGCATTCCGGGTGTCGTCGTGCTGTCGCCGCAGGACCCGGTGGAGATAAAAACCGCGGCGCGCGCCATGCTAAAGCACACGGGGCCGGTGTACATGCGGATCGGCAATGAGCCTATGCCTGTACTGTTTGAGGAGACGCCGTTTGAAATCGGCAAGGGGAGGCTGATCCGGGACGGCTCAGATGTGACCATCATCACCACAGGCGTGATCACGGCTGCCGTGCTGGCGGCCGTCGAGATGCTCACGGCCAGGGGCATCAATCCTCAGGTGATCGGCATGCCAACCATCGTCCCGCTGGACGAGGAGATCGTGCTCCGCGCGGCCGCCAAGACGGGCAGGATCGTCACCGTGGAAGAGCACTATGTGACCGGTGGGCTGGGCAGCCTGGTGTGCGAGTTGTGCTCCGGGCGAGCGCCGGTTCCCGTGAAGATGCTGGGCATTCCCCATATCTACGCCTCGTCAGGCCCTTATCCTCCCCTCCTGGCCCATTATGGATTGGACGCGCCCAGCATTGCGCGAGCTGTCGAAGATTTTGTGAAGTAGGCTGCTGATTTTTATGTGTTGCGGGCCGGAGGGATGCGATCCTGGGGCGGGCAAAGATTGGTTGATGCTCGATCGAGGAAGTCCGTATTGGGCGGCGTTCCAACGCGTTTTCCCTGATAACGCGGATGGCGGCGACTGGCGGGGCGCTGGATTCTGTCCTGCCTGCTGCTTGCGCTGGTCACGGCTGTGCTGACAGGGTTTGCCTGCATCATTGCCCGCAACACCATTGAGGCCGAGATCTACTGCTCGAACCGGCTTCTGCTGGAAAACATTCGCGGCAGTATCGACGCCGCCCTGGCGACATAGGGGACTTGAGCATCCTGTCCTCTCAGGAGATCCAGTCCGCCGGATTACTACCGGGACTCCATCCGGGCGGAGGGCTTCAGCTACGGACAGTGGCTGGAGGTGATGGGGCAGCAGCATTACGGGGACTATGTGTTCATCCCCTGTACGGCGAGCGCGCGCGGAACGCTGAGGCTTGCGCATACGCGCTCGCTTCCGTCCGTTGCCCCCGAGGACGTTGTGTCCAACTTTGTGATCATGACCCCACCCATATGAAAGAAGAGAAGGTGGAATCAATCATGGAAAAGAGAATGCTTGCAAACCCGGATGTCATCGTCACCGCGCTGGGATTCGGCGCAATGGAGATCCCCAAGCTCACAGGCAGCGAGGCGACCGCGCTATTGAACGGTGTGATCGACAACGGCATCAACTTCATCGACACCTCCCCCTGCTACGGCGCCAGCGAAGAGATGATCGGAAACGCCGTCGCTGGGCGCAGGAGCGAGTTCTTCCTGGCCTCCAAGTGCTGCTGCAATACCACGGGCGAAGGCCCCGGACACATCTTTGACCGCAAGACCGCCATGATGAACATCGAAAACAGCCTGCGCGTCATGAAGACCGACCACCTCGACATCCTTCAGCTGCACGCGCCCATGCCAGAGGATCTGCCCGGTGGTCCCAAGGACGACCTCGTGCAGGCGCTGTATGACATGAAGCGGGACGGCAAGATCCGCCACGCGTGCATCACCTTTAAGAACAGCGGTCCACAGGATCCCAAGTATCCCGCCACCTACAGCTATGAGTGCCTGAACGCCTTCATGGAGTGGGGTGTGTTCGACTCCATGCAGACCGTGTTCGGCGGGCTTGTACGCTCCGCCGAGAACGCCATCGGACGCGCGGCGGACAAGGGCATCGGCATCATTGTGCGCGGCGCGCTCAAACGCTACTTTCCCAACTACGACGAGCTGTATGACAAGGCTGGCCTGGACGAACTGTGCGCGCCGGGAGAGGACCGGAACAGCTTCCTGTTGCGCTACGCCATGACCACCAAGGGCGTCTCCACCGTGATCGTGGGTACCAAGAGCAAAGAGCACCTGATGGAAAACATCAAAGCCGCCGAGCGGGGCAACCTCCCTGCTGATGTCTACAGCGCGGCGCAGCAGAAGCTGGCTGCCGTCGGCATCGCGCCGCTGGCGTAACACGACACATGATTTGTGCAGGGCGGCTTTGCCCTGCACAAATCGCGCAATAGAGTAAGATGGTGGCAATATGAAGAGGACGATTGAGCGTGTGGATTGTCACGCATCCAGGTAGAGCCGCGCAAAGGCGGCTGTTGCGTACCTGCGGAGTGCAGGGGTGGCGTTGTCATACCCGATCCCCAGACCCGCCGTCAGTGCGGCAATATGCGACAAGGAGGTGCCAACGTGGCAACCATCGACATCCCCTACGGACGGGGAACACAGCAGGTACATGTCAGCGATTCACGTCTGGCGGGCATTCTTACGGCTTCAGAAAACATGTTCCCCCGCGGGAATCCCGACGCGATCGTCCTGGACGCGCTGAGAAATCCCATTGGAAGTACGCGTCTATTCGAACTGGCGCAGGGCAAGCGGCGCGTTCTGGTTATCACCAGCGACCATACAAGGCCCATGCCCAGCGGCATAACACTGCCCCTCCTGTTGGAAGAAATCCGCGCGGGCAGCCCCGATTCCGAGATTCGAATCCTGATCGCCACCGGAATGCACCGCGCCATGACCCGCAGCGAGCAGATCGAGCGCTTCGGTACGGAGTTGATCGCCCGTGAGACAATCATCACGCATCGATCAGATGTGGATTCAGAGATGGCGTATTGCGGGCAGCTGCCGTCCGGCGGCGAACTGTGGCTGAACAAACTGGTTTTCTGGGCGGACCTGGTCGTGGCCGAGGGTTTCATTGAACCCCATTTTTTCGCGGGATATTCCGGCGGCCGAAAGAGCATCCTTCCGGGCGTTGCATCCCGCAAAACCGTGCTGTATAACCATAACGCCCAGTTCATTGCCGATCCGTGGTCCAAACAAGGCAGCCTGATCCACAACCCCATCCATCAGGACATGATCTTTGCCGCCAAAGCCGCGAAGCTCAGCTTCATCCTGAATGTCCTGTTGGACGCGGAGAAGCGGATCGCCTCCGCCTATTCCGGGGATCCGGAAAAGGCGCATGCGGCGGGTTGCGAGGCGTGCGAAAACGCTTCGCTGGTGGCCCGCGCCCCGGCGGACATCGTGATCACATCTAATGGAGGTTATCCGCTGGATCAGAACTTGTACCAAGCCGTCAAAGGGATGACGGCGGCAGAACAATGCGTTCGCCAAGGCGGCATCATCATAATGTGCGCGGAAATGGCAGATGGCCATGGCGGTGAAGCCTTCTACCGCTGGTTTGCCGACCGCGAAGGCCCCGGGCAAGTGCTGCGCGATATTGAGAACATACCCGCACCCAAGACGCTGCCTGACCAATGGCAGGCGCAAATCCTCGCCCGGGTGCTGCTCAAAGCGCGCTGCATCTTCGTCACAGGCACAGAAAACCGGGCACTCATCGAGTCCATGCATATGATGTGGGCGCCAAATCCCAATGTTGCGCTGGCGCTCGCGATCGGGATCGCGGGGGATCATGCAAGCGTCACGGTGATTCCGAACGGCGTAGGGGTCATCGTCGCCTGAACCGGAAACAGCCTTGGGCGCGGATGGCATGGGCCGGTCGGACCATAGCGCAGGCAGAATACAGCCAAGACAGGTCCGCGATACGATGTACAGGCAGAGGGGTGGGATTGTCAGTGAAAGTGATCATCGCAATGGATTCGTTTAAAGGAAGCTGCTCCGCTTATGAAGCGGGTGAAGCGGTTCGCCGGGGCATTCTCCGGGCAGTGCCGACCGCCCAGATCATAAACATCCCGGTGGCCGATGGCGGAGAGGGGACCGTCGAGGCGGTCATCGCGAATTGCCGGGGTGTCTGGAAGTCCTGCAGGGCAACGGGGCCGTTGGGCGACGCGGTGAGCGCGGGCTACGGTGTGCTGGATGGTAATACCGCCGTGATCGAGATGAGCGCGGCTTCCGGCCTCATGCTGGTGCCTGCCGACCGGTTGAACCCCCTCCGGGCGACCACCTACGGCACGGGTGAACTGATCAAGAGCGCGCTGGATGCAGGGTACCGCAAGATCCTGCTCGGATTGGGCGGCTCGGCGACCAACGACGGCGGCGCTGGCATGGCTCAGGCGCTGGGCGTGTCGCTCAAGGACAAAGACGGGTTTGAACTGGGCTTTGGCGGTGCGGAACTGGCGAAAGTACACACCGTGGACATTTCGCACATGGACGAACGGCTGAAGGATTGCCAGATCACCTGCGCCGTGGACGTGAAAAATCCACTCTGCGGCCCGAATGGCGCGTCGGCGGTATTCGGGCCGCAAAAAGGGGCGACGCCTCAGATGATCGCGGAGCTGGACGCGGCGCTTGCGCATTACGCGCGGGTGATCAAGTCGCAGCTGGGCATCAGCGTCGCGGAACTGCCCGGCGCGGGCGCGGCGGGCGGGCTTGGCGCGGGGCTGTACGCCTTCTGTGGGGCGACGTTCCAGCCTGGGATCGACGCAGTGTTGGACATCGTGGGGTTCGACGAAAAGATGGACGGCGTCGATTTTGTGGTGACGGGCGAGGGACGCATAGATGGCCAGTCGCTCAGCGGCAAGGTACCCATAGGCGTAGCCCGCCGCGTAAAAGGGCAGGAGCCGACAATCCCGGTGTTCGCGCTGGTGGGCGCGCTTGGAACCGGCGCAGAGGAAGCGTACGGCTATGGCATCGACGGGATTTGCGCGATCGCGGATGGGCCGATGACGCTGGAGGCCTCCTGCAAAAACGCGTTGCCGCTCCTGGAACAGTCGGCGCTGTCCTTGGCGCACATGGTTCGGGCGGTGCGCGGTGCGCGCAGCTGGTAGTTATCCGGCACCCTGGGTCGGCAGTTCCTATACTTTCTGTTTTGTGTTATAATTCTATCAGTCAGAATATGCAGTTGGTCGAACGTGGCTGAAGTAAACAAGGACCTGTCGGAGGGGATCAAGGAAGGAAGCCCAACCCCTGAAAAAGGTGATAACAGAAAGTATGGATCATCAGACAAATCATCTTCCCTCACATAAGCGGGTGACACGGAAGGATATTGCCGATATGCTGGGTGTGTCGATATCGGTCGTTTCCAGAGCGCTCAACAACAGCGGGTATGTAAAAAAGGAAACCAGAAGTAAAATCCTTTCGCTCGCGGAACAGTTGCATTATACACCCAACCCGATCGCCATGACGCTTCAGCAGAGAAGGACGAGACAGATCATGTTTGTCTGTAAGGATCTGCACAACTCCTTCAATATTGATCTTTATTATGGTATGCTGAGCGTGGCGGAAGAGCGGGGATATATGATCCTCCTGAACGGGAAACTGGATTTCACCCTGTTTCGGGAAATGCTGATAGACGGAATCATTCTTTCAAACGATTACGCCGCCTACGTTTATGATCAGCGGTGCGGAAAAAACTATTATCTGCCTGCCGTCAGCGCGGGATTTGGAAACCGCTATCCCATGTCCAGGGCAATGCCCATTGTGGAATGGGACTTGTATAAAGGCATGGAGACGGCGATCGTTTATCTTCGAGAAAAGGGTCATAAGAAAATCGCCTATGCCTGTTCCGATTTGTATAAGGCATCGGACCCCAGAACCATTGCATGGCATTACCTGATGCGGGAAGAACTGGGTGACAGACTTCCGCTCTTTCACTTGGGCATTAACAGCATCGATCTGAATGAACTGCCGGAGAAGAATATGTTGGGAACCGTAGAGGAACGCGTGCTCGCGCAAGAAGAGGAAGACTTTTTTGAGTATGGTCTGCTTGCGGCAAAGGTTTTTCTGGAAAGGAAGCTGGATGCGACCGCAATCATTTGTTTTAACGATGAAATGGGCTCTGGCGTGCTGCAGGGGTTGCTCCATTCCGGGATTCGCGTTCCGCAGGATATTTCACTGGTCAGCTTTGACGGCTGCTATCGTCTGCCGCAGACTTCGCCAAGGCTCTCCAGCGTGACCTGTGAGCCCATGAACATGGGGGCTATGCTTGCCGATCAGCTGATTCGGATCATTTCCGGAGAAGAATACCACTATGTGAGTCGAATCCCCAGCTATGTACTGGAGGGTGAAAGCGTCAGGCATCTGTAAACAGAGGGGCTGCGGATCAAACGGCGTTGATCCGCAGCCCCTTTGGGTCTTACTTCCGGTAAACTTTTGTTTCATACGGGGCAAGGGAGATTTTGCCGACTGTCGCCTGCTGCGTATCCATATCCACCATGGATTGTATCAGTTCGATGGCGCTGTCCCGCGCTGCGAAGTTCAGGATAAAATAGTACGCGATACCATCCTTTTCCTTTACGGCCAGTTCACACTCTGGGGACAGCTCGATCACCTCTTTGTAAGGTGAAATCGCCTTTGTATACTCCAGAAACTCTCGGACGTTCTCCCGGGTAAAGGTTCCGCCGAAATGGAGCACGCGGCCTTTTCTGCAGGGGTTTTCCACCAGAGCGATGCGCCCTTTGTAATAATCCGCCTCATATGCGGCGAGGATCTTGGCGTTTTCTCCGCGCACATGCAAAATATCGCTGAAAAGCCCGGTGGGCACCTTGTTGCCGTCCCAGTCCATCGACTGCGGGTCATCTGCAGGGCCAATCAAGGTAAATTCCGCTACGTCGCTGCCGGTGATGGGAGAGAGCAGACCAGGCATGGGCGTCATGACGCATTGCCCCGTCAAATCCTTCATACCGGTTCTGGCGCCGAGGATCAGCGTTCCGCCCTGTTCCACATACGCTTTCAAAAGATCTGTGATCTCCTGGGTAAGAATCAGGGCATGGGGATAAAACAGGACGTCGTATTTGGCCAGTTCCGCAGGCTCGGTATCCTTCGTGAGCATGACGTAATCCAGCGGCGTATGGCTGACCTGACACGCATAAAAGATTTCATGCTCACTGGGCTTGGCCAAACGTCTGTGCCAGTGATCCACCTGCGCATCCCAGATGTTGTCATAATCCCGAAGCAACCCCACCTTCGCCCGATACGACGCGCCGGTCGTTTGAACGATTGCGTTGATCCGCTTGTAGATGTCCTGAATCTCCATCAGCTTTCGATTGTCTCGATTATCATAGTCGAGGATGCCGTGCCAGTAGATTTCGGTTCCCTGTGTGACGGTGCGCCACCGGAAAAAGCTGATATAATCGGCTCCGTGGGCAATGCTCTGCATGACCCACAGCTTGACTTGTCCCGGCTTCGGGGCGGGCGCTTCCATTCGGGTGTTCCATCCGTTGGCACCTGACTGTTGCTCCATAATTCCGAAGCGGGTGCATATGGAGCGAACCTCTGTCAGTTTCGCGCTCCATTCCCTGTCATTCAGCCCGGTACTGCCTTTGGGATCCTCGCCCAGACAGTACGCGAAATTGGGATAGGAGTCATAGGTATAGACGTCCAGCGCTTCATCCATCATCCGGTGGTTATCCAGACTGCCAAACATGCCATTGGTGGTGATAAAATCGCCCGGCTTTACGTATTTGCGAAGGATGTCGCTTTGCATTTTGCACCAGCGGATCGCGCTGTCTGATACAAAGCGGACATAATCCAGACACTCATGCGGGTTGGTGCTGTTGTGAATGGTTGGGCGGGGAACGTGAATCTCATCCCATGCCGTGTACGTCTGATTCCAGAACACCGTGCCCCACGCCCGGTTCAGCGCGTCCAGATTCTTATATTTCTCCTTCAGGAAACGGCGGAAAGCCAGCGTATCGCTTTCGGAGTAAAACTCCTCGGTTTCACAGTTGATCTCGTTGTCGATCTGCCAGCCGATGATCGCGGGATTGCTGCCATAATGCGCGCCGATTTTTTCCACGATTCGGGAAACCAGTTCCTGATATTTCGGTGAGCTGTAGTTGTAGTGGCGGCGCATACCGTGGCGATACAGCACACCGTCCAGTCGGGCATTGAGCACCTCCGGGTATTTTTCCGTCAACCATGCGGGCGGCGTGGCGGAAGGAGTGCCGAAGATTACTTTCATGCCTGCCGAAGCTGCCACTTCCAGAAAGTCGTCAAAAAAAGCATAGGTGAATTCCCCTTCGCGCGGTTCTACCTTGCTCCAGGCAAATTCGCCGATGCGAATCGTCTGAATGCCGACGGAAAGCATCCGCTCAAGGTCCTCCCGCCACAGGCTCCTGTCCCAGTGCTCCGGATAATAGCACGTGCCAAGGTTCAATTGATTCCAATAATAGCTTTGTTCTTTTCTCATGTTGTTCACCTATCCTTTCACTGCCCCGGCGACCATACCTTCCATGATTTGCCTGTGGAGCGCCATATAGACGATGATGCTGGGAATGATCGTAAGAATCACGGCAGCGATCATGCCCACATAATTGGTGGAGTATTGTGATTTGAAGTTCGTTAGTCCTACGGGCAGCGTCATTTTTGCCTGATCGGTCAGGAATATCCTCGGGAGCAGCAGGTCGTTCCAGACATTGATGAACTGCACGACCATCACGGTCACGATGGATGAGCGGGCAATCGGCAGAATGACACTTCCGAAGCACTGGAAAACCGTGCATCCGTCAATGACGGACGCTTCTTCCAGCTCTCTGGGTATGGAGCGCATGAAACCGCAGATGATAAAAATCGACATCGGAAAGCCCAGCGCGATCTGCGGAATGATGACCGCGATCCGGGTGTTGATAATCCCCATTTTCTTGAAGGCGGAAAACAGCGGGATAATCAGGCCGTAGATCGGAACCATCATGCCCATCAGAAACAGCGTATAGACAAATTTAGAGAGCTTCCAGTCCATTCTTGTGATGGCGTAAGAGGCCATGGTCGCCAGAATCGAGGTGATCATAACGACGGATACCGCGATGATGGCTGAGTTTCCGAAATACCTCAATATGCCTCCCGTGACGATCGCGTCATTGTAATTGACGAAGTTAAAGGTCTTGGGCAATCCCCAGGCGTTCATGTACAGCTCCTGATTTGTCTTGAAGGAGGAAAGCACCAGCCAATAGATCGGATACAGGCAGGAGATGGAGAAGAGTATCATCGCGATGTATTTGATGACCAGCCAGACGATTTCTGATCCGCTTTTCTTCATTTGCCCCACCTCATTCCTCGGATTTGAACACGACATTGGACAGCTTGACAGAAAGCATACACAATATCAGCAGAATCACGCCGATGGCGGAGGAATACCCGTACCGCAGGATATTGAACGCCGAATAGAACATGTAGGTGGACATGACTTCCGTCGCATGGTTTGGCCCGCCCGCTGTCATGACCGCGATCAGATCGTAGTATTTCAGGGAACCGGTGATAATCAATACCGCGTCGATGGCGAGAATCGGCTTGATCGAGGGGAACGTGATGCTTTTGAACTGCTGCCACTGGGTCGCGCCGTCAATCTCCGCCGCCTCGAAAAGATCGGCGCTGATATTGCGCATGGCAGCGAGCTGGATAATCATGTGATACCCGACGTACTGCCACATGACCACGATGATAATCATGATGATCGCGATATCCTTGTTCGCCAGCCAGACCTGTGTGAAGCTCCCCAGATGAATCAACTTCAGAAACGCGTTGAGCAAACCGTAATTTCCGTTGTAGATAAACGTCCAGGTCAGGCCGACGGCTACGCCGCAGATGACGCACGGCAGAAAAAACACCGTCTGGAAGAAGGACGAACCCCTGATCTTTTTGAAAATGGCATTGGCAAAGAACATAGCCAGAGGCATATGGGCGATCAGGGAGCCGATCACCATGATGATGTTGTTCTTCAACGCCATCAGAAAGGTGCCATCGTGAAACAGATCCACATAGTTTTTCATGCCGACGAATGTGTTGACATTCATTAGATTGGTATCAAAAAAAGAAAGATAAATGTTATACACAATCGGGAACAGCGCAAAAACCGTGTAGATCAGCAGAGCCGGAAGCACGAAAACGGCGATGGCCTTCTTGTTTCCCATTACTTCATTCATATGAAAACCTCTATAAAAGGAGCCCACCTCCCGCGGGAGGAAGGCTCCGGTCATTACAGGATGCGGGGCTTACTTCGCTCTGGTTTCGGCATAGGCCTGAAGGGCATCGAAGCACGCTTGGGGATCATCCCCATTAGCGATCGCGACGGCCTGATTGTTGAACTCATTACCGAGGTCAGCATCTACGCGGTCATACCACGGGGTCATGTTCTTCTGCTGCGTCATCAGGGACGTGCATTCCGCCAGGAGCGAAGAGAGCTTGCTCGTATCCAGCGCCCAGTTGGTGCAGGGGATACGGCCATAATCGTAGGCCAGCATGGTGGCGTTCTCTTCGTTCGTCCAGTATTTGATGAAGGCGACGGCCGCATCCGGATTCTTGCAGTTGGTGGTCACCGCGAAGGACGTATCGACGGAACCAAGGGTAACGCCGGTGTTTTCAGGATTGATCTTCGGAACCACGAACGCGCCGATGTTAGCGGCCTCCGGGCAGGCGGCGGGATCGGCGATTGAAGAAATCTCCCATGCGCCATTGAAATACATCGCGGTCAGACCCATGCGGAAGAGCTCCCTCGCTTCGTCGCCGGTGACACCGGTGAAGCCGTCCTCATAGTAGCCGGCTTCTACCTCCGCCTTGAACAGCTTCGCAGCTTCGACAAAGGCGGGATCGTTCCACACACCGGTACCGTCATTCAGAGAAGTGAACAGCTTGTAACCGCCGATACCGTTGCTCAGCTCTTGAATGTACTGGGAAACCAGCCAAGCGTCGGAAGCGGTGGATGCCAAGGCGATGGGCGTTACGCCATTGTCCTTGAGCGTCTTGCAGACATTCAGGAACTCATCGTAGGTGGTGGGCACGGAAAGGCCGTTCTCCTCGAAGATTCTCTTGTTGTAATACATGATGCCCATGGTCTGCTGGGTCGGAATGCCGTAAACCTCACCGTTGTAGGCCAGCAGATCCAGCACGCCGCCGTTAAAAGTGGACTTCCAGGCTTCGTCCGCGTCCAGATAGGACTGGAGGCTGATGATTTTTCCGCCGTTCACAAAGTTGCCCAGATAGCCAAGCTCCCAAGTAAAGATGATGTCCGGCTCGGAGTCGGAAGCCATCATGGTCGAAAGAGCGGTCTTGTAGTCAGAATTACTGTAGAAAACGGGTTCGACCGTCACGCCGAATTCATTGGTCTCATTGAAACTCTGGATGATCTTCTCGTAACCGGCACGCTGGGATTCGGACGCGGAAGCGTTCATCATCATGGACAGAGATTCGGCGCTTGCGCTTACCGCGCCCAGAAGCAGAGACATACAAATCAAAATTGACGCACAGATGCAAAACGGCTTCTTCATGGGAACCTCCTTCAAAAATGTTGATCGTGAATGTTGGTATCATTATAACTACTGCGCGAGACTCAATCAACAATCGTATTTATGGTCGCGCGACCACAATCACTATTTGTCAGTATAATGATGATTCCGTATATTGCGCCTATTGCCGCCGCGTACAATGGGAAGTCCAGGCTGAAGGGTAATTTCCCTGTTAACATACTTGACATCGGGAATTTTGGGGGTACAATAGCAAATGTTTGTTTTACATACAACAATCTGCGGGAGGATGCACTTGGAGAAGAACAGGTCCATAGGCAAGGCGATTCGTTCGCTGGACAATCTGATCATGCGCCGATTTGACAGGGACCGTCCGGACAGGGAGGTACTCGAGCGGATTACCGGCACCAACCGCTGGGTGATCGGTTACCTGGTGGAGCAGGATCAGGCGGGTCGCGAGGTCTGTCAGCGGGATCTGGAGGAGGCCTTTGGCATTACGCGGTCCACGGTGTCAAAGGTGCTTGACCTGATGGAGCGCAAGGGACTGATCCAGCGGACAAGCGTGTCGAGGGATGCGCGGCTGAAAAAACTGACGCTTTTGCCGAAGGCGTGGGAGCTTTCCAAGCAGATGCGCGAGTACGCGGAGGGCGTTGAGCGGGAAATCGCCCGGGGATTCAGCCCCGAGGAAATTGAGAATCTGTTCGATTACATTGACCGAATCCGGGAGAATCTGGGCGTACAGCAGGACCGGCACACAGAGCCGGGGGACTGTCCGCCCCGGCCCTGGCGGGAATAAACGAGACAGTCCGCGTAAAACGACGCGGAGGAAGGACATGGCATGCTGAGAAAGCTTGCGAAAAGCATCCGAGAATACAAGAAGGACTCGATACTGGCGCCCATTCTGATCGCATTGGAGGTGGTCATGGAGTGCCTGATCCCCTTCATCATCGCAAAACTCATCAACGAGATCAAGGCGGACTGTGGGTTTTCCGTTATAGCCACCTATGGCGGCCTGCTTTTCCTGATGGCATGCCTGTCGCTTGCCTTTGGCGCAGCGGCAGGAGCGACCAGCGCCACTGCGTCCAGCGGATTTGGCAAAAACCTCCGTCGGGATCTTTTCTACCGGGTACAGGGCTTCGCGTTTGAAAACATCGACAAGTTCTCATCCGCGTCGCTGGTCACCCGCATGACCACGGACATCTTTAATGTGCAGAACGCCTTTATGATGATCATCCGCGTCGCGGTGCGCGGTCCGCTCATGTTCCTGTTCTCCATGGTGATGTCCTGGATCATGGGCGGAAGGCTGGCGTTGATGTTCGTGGTGGTGGTGCCGATCCTGGTGTTCGGCCTCATCATGGTCATCCGAAAAGCCATGCCCACCTTCAAGCGCGTGTTCCGCCGCTACGACAAATTGAATGAATCCATCGCGGAAAACGTGCGCGCCATACGGGCAGTCAAATCCTTCGTGCGGGAGGACTTCGAAAAAGACAAGTTTGGACAGGCGGCGGAGGACATCCGGGTGGACTTCACCCACGCGGAGCGCATCGTCGCGTTCAACACGCCGCTGATGCAGTTCTGCCTGTACGCCAACATGGTGATCATATTACTATTCGGTTCCGAGATCATCATCCGCTCCACGGGGCTGGAGCTGGACGTTGGCCAGTTTTCGGCGATGCTGACCTATGGCTTTCAGATACTCATGTCGCTTATGATGCTTTCGATGGTCTACGTGACGATCACCATTGCCGAAGAATCCGCCCGACGCATCGTCGAGGTGCTGGACGAGGAGCCGGCGCTGAAGAGTCCGGAGAACGCCGTGACGGAAGTAAGGGACGGCTCCATCGACTTTGAGGGCGTCAGCTTCAAGTATTCCAAGCGGGCGGAGCGGTTCGCGCTGTCCGACATTAACCTAAAGATAAAATCTGGACAGACGGTCGGCATTCTGGGCGGCACGGGCTCGTCAAAGTCCACGCTGATTCAGCTGATCCCGCGCCTGTACGACGCTTCGGAGGGGGTCGTCCGCGTGGGCGGGGTGGACGTAAGGGATTACGACCTGGCCAGGCTGCGCGACCAGGTGGCGGTGGTGCTGCAAAAGAACGAGCTATTCTCCGGAACCATCCGGGACAACCTGCGCTGGGGCGACAAGGACGCGACCGACGAGGATATGATCGCCGCCTGCAAGCTTGCCCAGGCCCATGATTTTATCATGGGCTTCCCCAAAGGCTACGACACCTGGATCGAGCAGGGCGGCGCCAACGTGTCCGGCGGGCAGAAGCAGCGGCTGTCCATCGCCCGGGCGCTACTCAAAAAACCCAAAATCCTGATTCTGGACGACTCGACCAGCGCCGTGGATACCCGCACCGACGCGTTGATCCGCAAGGGCTTCCGCTCGTTCATCCCGGAAACCACCAAGATCATCATCGCCCAGCGGGTAGCCTCCATCGAGGACGCGGACGGGATCGTGCTCATGGAGGGCGGCCGAATCACGGACTATGGCACCCACGCGGAACTCCTTGAAAGGAACGAAGTCTACCGCGAAGTGTACATTTCGCAGAATCGGGGAGGCGAGCAGGTTGGCTGAGAAGAAATTTGCCGGAAAGCGGCCCAAGGCAAAGCGCGGCACATTCAAGCGGCTGATCGGGACGCTTATAAAATTCTACCCCGTTCTGGTGCCGCTGACGGCGGTTCTGATCGTGTTCTCCGCCGTGGTCAGCTCCATCCCGACGCTCTTCATGCAGCGGATCATCGAGGTCATCGAAAAATGGTACACATCCGGCGACTGGGCTGCCGCCCGAGTTGAGATCGTGCCGATGGTTCTGCAACTGGGCGGCTTCTATCTGATCTCGATTCTGTCGGTCGTCGCCTACACCCAGATGATGGCCTACATCACCCAGGGCTTTTTATGCAAGCTGCGCCGCGCGATGTTTGACGGCATGCAGTCGCTGCCGGTGAAGTTCTTCGACACCCACAAGCACGGCGACGTGATGAGCTACTACACGAACGACATCGACGCCCTCCGGCAGCTCGTCTCCCAGTCGCTGCCACAGCTGATCCAATCGATGGTGGTCGTCGTCACGGTGTACTCGGTGATGCTGTACTTCAGCGGTTGGCTGGCGGCGCTGGTGCTTCTGGGGCTGCTCGGTATGGTGATGGTCACCCGCAAGGTCGGAGGCAGCTCGGCCAAGTACTTTGTGCGCCAGCAGAAGGCGCTTGGCGAAACCGAGGGCTTCATTGAGGAGATGATGAACGGCCAGAAGGTCGTAAAGGTCTTCTGCCACGAATCGGAGAGCGAAAAGCAGTTTGACCGGATCAATGAATCGCTCTTTGAGGACGCACGCAAGGCCAACCGCTACGCCAACATGCTGATGCCCATCCTCGGCAACCTCGGAAACGTGCTGTATGTGCTGGTGGCGATGGCGGGCGGGCTGCTCATGGTTACGAACGCGCCCAACTTCAGCCTTTCCGGGCTGCCCATCGGCATCAGCATCGTGGTGCCTTTCCTCAACATGACCAAGCAGCTGGCGGGCAACGTGGGGCAGCTCTCCCAGCAGATCAACGCCGTGATCATGGGCCTTGCGGGTGCGAGCCGCGTGTTTGAGATGATGGACGAAGCGCCTGAGGCGGACGAGGGGACTGTGACGCTGGTCAATGCGCGGACCGCGCCCGACGGGACCATCACCGAAAGCGAAGCGCGTACCAAATCCTGGGCGTGGAAGCGCCCGAACCCGGACGGCACCTTCAGCCTGATACCGCTGGCTGGCGACGTGAGGCTCCAGAACGTGGACTTTGAATACGAGCCGGGCAAGCCCGTGCTCTCTGACGTGACCGTTTACGCAGAGCCCCGGCAGAAGGTGGCCTTCGTCGGCGCAACCGGCGCGGGCAAGACCACCATCACGAACCTCATCAACCGATTCTACGACATCGCGGATGGCAAGATCCGTTACGACGGCATCAACATCAACAAAATCAAAAAGGCCGACCTGCGCCGCTCGCTGGGCGTCGTTCTTCAGGAGACAAACCTGTTCACCGGCACCGTAATGGAGAACATCCGCTATGGGCGGCTCGAGGCGACTGACGAGGAATGCCGCGAGGCCGCGCGCCTCGCCGGCGCTGATGATTTCATCACGCGCCTTCCGGACGGCTACGACACCGTGCTCTACGGCAACGGCGCAAACCTCTCCCAGGGGCAGCGGCAGCTCCTCGCCATAGCCCGCGCCGCCGTGGCCGACCCGCCGGTGATGATCCTGGACGAGGCCACCTCGTCGATCGACACCCGCACCGAGCAGATCGTGCAGAAGGGCATGGATCAGCTGATGGAGGGGCGCACGGTGTTCGTCATCGCCCATCGGCTGTCCACCGTCATGAACGCCGACGTCATCATGGTGCTGGACCACGGCCGTATCATCGAGCGCGGCAGCCATGAAAAGCTGATCGCGGACAGGGGCACATACTACAACCTCTACACCGGTTCGTTCGAGCTAGAGTAGAGGAACATCAACCGACTGGGCAAACAATGCTGGACCATCCGGCAATGTCCGCCCTTTTCCTCCGCTTATGCCCCCACCGCCTGCTCAATGTTTCGTCGAGCTCACCATCGAAAAAGTGGATGTACCGATTATGGGTGATCTCTACGCTCGCATGGCCTTGGAACTTCAAGATGGTTCTACCTGCACAAATCGAACGCTGCGAATGAGAGGATGGCTGACTGACATGCGGACATAGTAGTCCTGGGGGATGTGGTCAGACCATTGCCCTCTCATTTTACAGCTCAGGCATGGGATGTGGCTAATCACCGCTGGCTGCTGTGATTTGCACAACATCTCGATAGTAATAGCGGATGTCAGCAAATCGCGTAGTAGGATTATGACTCCTGAACAAAATGCATGGATGTACGATCCCTTTGTGCACAACATGAATGTTGTATATGATATCACTTTAAGCGTCTTCCTCAGATGGAGTCTTCCGCAAGAGCAATCAGCGCCTGGCGGATACGAAGAAGCGCGTCCCGCGCCTGGTCGTCGTCCCGGAAGCATCCGTGTACGATGCGGATATGCCCTGCGCCTTGCCGCCCGTATGATGCGCCGTCGTTGACGAGGACTCTGGCATTTTGGGTTAGGTACGAAACCACAGCCTTGGTCTCCCCCAACGCCGACACATCCATCCACGACAAAAAGCCGCTCTCCGCGGGGCGCACCCCTACGCCGGGAATGCCGGAGAAAGCCTCGAACGCCATGTCCCGGCGGCGCAGCAGGCGTTCGTGATACTCCATCAGAATTTCAGGGTGCTTGAATGCGGCCAGCGCGCCCGCCTGCGCAGCCGTATTGGTCGCCCCGATCACGTTGACAGCAGAGCCGTAAAAGGTATCCATGATACGGTCGTCGGCCACCAGATACCCAACGCGCAGGCCGCTCAGGCCGTAGCCCTTCGAGAGGGAAAATACGCTGACCGTCCTCTCCCACATGCCGGGGAGCGCCGCAGGCGTAATGAATTCGCGCCCGTCGAAAATAAAATCCTCAAACGCCTGATCGCACACCAAAATGAGGTTATGCTGGGTGACGAAACGGCTCAGCGCGGTCAAACTTTCGCGGTCAAACACGGTGGAAGTGGGGTTGTTGGGGTGTGAGAGCAGCACCATTTTCGTCTTAACGGTCAGCTTTTCCGCCATCCGCGTTACGTCCAGCCGGTAACCGTTTTTTGCGTCCAGCGGGAACGGGACGCAGGCCGCGCCCAGCAGCGACGGATTGAGAAAATTGCTGGGATAGCTGGGGTCGGGCACAAGCACTTCGTCCCCCGGCGACAAAAAGGGCATCATCGCGAACAGAAGGCCGGAATCGGAACCGGGCGTGATCAGGATGTTGCGCGCCGGGTCGACATTTAAGCCATTATAGGAAGCGAGCTTACGCGCGATCTCGCGCTTGAGCGCGGGGCTTCCGATGGGCATGGTGTAGTGAACGGCTTCGCCGCTTTGGATCGATTCGATCATCGCCGCCGCTACCGGCGCGGGCAGCGTCGGATCGGGAAAGAACGGATCCGCCCAGGCCATCAGGTCAATGCCCTGACGGGCGAGGTTCGATGCGACGTCGCCGACGTCGGCTTTGGAGACTTCGCCAAAAAGCCCGCCCTCGACCGTGCGGAATCCGGACGCCATCTGGGTCATAATATCCATTGTGTTTCACCCTTTATTAGATGAGATGATACCGCCGGGGCTGCTCATGGAGGAACAGCGCCTCTCCCCCGCACAGCCATATCTCGCTCTCCAGGCAGCACATCAGTTCCTGTCCGTCCCACTCCGGGATGGGCACCATTGCGTTGAGTTCCAGCGCGTGGGCAGTATGGTCGTAAAACAACGGTTCTCCCGCGGGGGACGGCCCTTGATTGCCGAAGCGCCCCACCGCCGGGCCGGCCGCGTGCGGATGATATCCGATCGGGTGGCAGTAGACGGTGGGCGAGATGCCCTCAGAGAGCGCCGCCTCGCGGGCGGCGCGGAGCGCGTCGTTCCCGCTGACTCCTGGCTTCATCGCGGCGCGGACGATGTCCTGCAGCCGGTTGGTGACGCGCAGCGCGTTTTGAAGCCCTTCGGGCGGCTCGGTTTCGCCGGGTTTGAGCACGTACGCCAGTTCCTGCGCGTCGGTACACAGGTTCATGTACTTCAGACCGAAGTCGCAGTGCACCACGTCCCCCGGCTGAATCAGTATCGGCTCATTGTGCATGCCGGGCAGGCCTTTCCGGAAGACCGCCACCGTACATTCGAAGGTGGGCGGCAGACCCATCTCCTGCGCTCGCTGCATCATATAAAAGCGCACGTCGTCATTCGTGGTGACATAGGGCACGATGTGGGCGGGCGAAAACGCCTCCTCAATGATCTGGTGCGCGATGCGCACGCCGGAAGCGTACAGCGATAATTCCCGGTCGGTGCGGGTTTCCAGCCAGCAGGTGACGGTTTCCCGCGCGCTGACCAGCCGAGACGCCCATTCCTCGCCCAGCGCCGCCCGGAGCTGTTGATCGTCGCTGGCCCGAAGCCCGTCGGCAACGCCGCCCGCCTCGTCCCGGTTGACGCCGATGCGCTTTGGGGCGTACCGCTCCACGATCTCCCGAAGGCATTCCCACTGGGTTCCCTTGGGCGACGGGATGTGATGGCCCTTCCAGTCGGTGCCAGGGCCGATGCCGTACCAGGGATTCTCATACAGGTGTTCGACGCTGGCGGGGCGCGAGATGCTCAGCCTGCGGACAGAGTCCCCGTCCCGGACGAACAGCAGAAGCATCATGCCGCGCGGCTCCATCAGCGCCGCCGGCAGAAGCGAGCGGGTAACGGGGTCTTCGTTGTTCTCGCTGGTAATGGTCAGCCATAGGTCAAGCTCCGACCGCGCCATCGCGGCGGGCAGCACGCTTTCAAACCGTTCGGTCAGGATCTCATCCCACAGGCGCATCTGTTCGCGTAAGGGCAAGGGCTTCACCGGGTATGGCGTGGTCATACTGTCAATCCTCCTTCGGGCGCGCCGACGGTGCAGGCCGCGAAGTGTCCCGGTGAGACCTCCTTTAGTTCCGGCGTCGCGGCGGCGCATTCAGGCCGGGCGCTGGGGCAGCGGCTAAAGAACTTGCAGCCGACACCGGCCACGTCCATCGGATTTGGGATGTCCCCCGTCAGGCGTATCCTTATGCGGCTCGCCTCCACGATCGGGTCCGCGACCTGGATGGAGGAAATCAGCGACCGGGTATACGGATGCAGCGGAAACTCATACAGCCGGTCGGAGGGAGCAATTTCGACGATTTCCCCCAGGTACATCACCACGATGCGGTCGGACACGTACTTGACCATCGCAAGGTCATGGGAGATGAACAGGTACGTCAGGTTGAGCCGCCGCTGCAGATCTTTGAGCAGCGTGATCACCTGCGCCTGAATGGATACGTCGAGCGCCGACGTGGGCTCGTCGCAGATGATGAACTCCGGGTTCAGCGCAAGCGCGCGGGCGATGCCGATGCGCTGCCGCTGGCCGCCGGAGAACTCGTGTGGAAAGCGGTTGCCGTGCTCCCGGCTGAGGCCCACGACCTCCAGCAGTTCGTCCGCGCGGGCGAACCGCTCCGAACGCGCGCCCATTCTGTGGGCGCGCATGCCCTCGATGATGATGTCCCGCACCGTCATGCGCGGATCCAGCGAGGAGTAGGGGTCCTGAAAGATCATCTGCACTTCGCGGGTGAAGGCGTCCCGCTGTGCGGCCGTCATGCGTGTAAACTCCACGCCCTTATAATGGATGGCGCCGGAAGCGACGGGATAGATGCCCTTCGCCGCGCGGCCAAGCGTCGTCTTGCCGCAGCCGCTCTCCCCCACAAGGCCCACGGTCTCGCCGGGGCGGATGTCAAGGCTTACGTGGCTGACGGCTTTGAGTGTGTGCTTCCGGTCGATCGGGAACTCCACCGAAATGTCATTAAGGCGCATCAGCGGCTCGGCCATCCTGTTCGCCTCCCTTCAAAAACAGTGCTCGCTGCGCCTCGGCGCGGGAGTCCCACAGCCAGCATCGGAAGGAATGCGTCGGGCTGACGGACGTCTCCGGCGGCATCTCAGCCCTGCAAATCTCCATGCAGTACGTACAGCGCGGGCTGAACGCGCAGCCCTTGGGCTGAAGTCGCAGGTTGGGCGGCGCGCCGGGAATGGTTTCCAGCGTCTGATCGCGGGACAGATCCAGCCGGGGCACGGCCTTCATAAGTCCCCGCGTATACGGATGGTGGGCGTCGTAGAAGATTTCGTGGCCGGTTCCCGTCTCCACAAACTGGCCGCCGTACATCACGCCGATGCGGCTGGCGTAGGAGGCGACCATCCCAAGATCGTGGGTGATCAGGATGATGGACATGCCAAGTTGGCGGGTCAGTGACGCCAGTAGGTCCAGGATTTCGGACTTGATGGTCACGTCGAGCGCGGTGGTCGGCTCGTCCGCGATGATCAGCTTTGGGCGGCAGGCCATCGCCATCGCGATCATCACGCGCTGGCGCATGCCGCCGCTGAGTTGAAAGATGTACTGGCGCATGCGCTTCTCCGGGCTGGGGATTTTAACCAGCGTCAGTAACTCCACCGCCTGCCGCCGGGCCTGCTCCTTCGTGACCTTGCCCCGGCGCGTGAGCCAGGCGCGAAGCGCCTCGGGCGAGGCGCCATCCCGGATCAGCGCGCGTACCGCCTCCCGGTCACTTTCAAGCTGCGCGGGCGTGGGGCGGAGCGTCTGAAGCAGCCAGTCCTCCACCGCCTTCTCGTCGTCCCGGACGCCCATCAGCGCCCGGACGCGCTCGTCCGCCTTCTCGCGCGTAAAGCCCGCGTGCGCCAGAATCATCTCGGTGATCTGGCGGCCGATGCGCAGCGTCGGGTTGAGCGCGGTCATGGCGTCCTGAAAGATGACGCTGATTTCTTTGCCCCGGATGTCAAGCAGTTCCTCGTCCCTGGCCCTCAGGATGTCAACGCCTTCGAACAGGACTTCCCCCGCGTTGATCTCGCCCGGCGGCGACGGGATCAGCCGGAGGCACGCCTGGGTCAGCACGCTCTTTCCGCTGCCCGACTCCCCCACAATCGCCATGACCTCGCCCTTGTCCACCGTAAAGGAGGCGTCCCGGACCGCGTAAATCGTGCCGCTGTAGGTGCGGAAGGAGACTTCCATATTGCGTACGTCAAGCAGATGATCCATCTATCGTCACCTCCGCAGCTTGGGGTCCAGCGCGTCCCGCAGCGCGTCCCCGATCAGTTGGATGCACAGCATCGTGACCGCCAGGAGCAGCGCCGGGGCGATCAGCTGCAGCGGGTGGCGGAACCGGATCTCCATGCCCGTCCGGATCAGCGACCCCCAGCTCACATCGTTGGTGCCAAGGCCGATGAAGCTCAAAAACGCCTCGGAGAACATGGCCTGCGGGATCGACAGCGTGAAGGAGACGATGATGACGCCCAGCGTATTGGGGATCAGATGCCTTAAAAGGATCGACAGCGGTTTCACGCCCATGCTGCGGGCGGCGGTCACGTAATCCTCGGTCTTCAGTTGCAGGATCTGCCCCCTCGCCAACCGCGCCACGTTGAGCCAGCCGGTCACGACCAGCGCGAAGATGATGGTCGCGGTGCTCGAGCCCACCACCACGCGGATGGCCAGCACGATGATCAGATAGGGGATCGAGATCAGCACGTTGATCGCGGACATGATGAAGGAATCCACCCGGCCGCCGGCGTAGGCGGAGAATGATCCCACCATGACGCCGATCAGCGTCTGCAGGATGGCCGACGCAAACCCGATCAGAAAAGACACCTGCCCGCCCTTCCACATCTTCGTAAAGAAGTCGTGGCCGAACTTGTCCGCGCCCAGCCAGTGGGCGGCGGAGGGCGGCGCGTTGATCGCGTCGTCCACGATGCCGGTGATGGGCTTGCCCGATAGGACGGGGATCAGGTAGCAGCCCAGCAGGATCAGAACGAACAACGTCAGAAAGAAGATCACCGACTTACTGGAGAAAAAGCGCCGCGCCACGTCCGACCAGTACGAAACGTGCGGGAACAGCCCTTCGGCTTCCTCCGGGCGAAAGGCGGCGGGCTTAAAGAGGCTGTCCTCTCCTACGGTTGCCTGGCGTTTTTGCATGGGGACTTCCTCCTTACTGCTTAAGCCTGATTCTGGGGTCGATCCATCCGTACAGGATTTCCACCGCCAGATTGGCGGTAACGAGGAAGCTGCCAAACAGCACCGTCAGCCCCATGACCAGCCCGTAATCCCGGTTGGCGATGGATTCCACGTAGTAGCCGCCCAACCCCTTGATGTTGAAGATCGCCTCCACGACGAACGTGCCGGTTAAAAGCGAGGCGGTGATCGGGCCCAGCACCGTGACGATGGGCAGCAGCGCGTTGCGTATCTGATGGCGCATCACGATCGTCCGCTTTTTTAAGCCCTTCGACCTCGCGGTCTTGATGTAGTCAGCGTTCTCAAGCTCCACCATCGAGGTGCGCATCAGCCGCGCGATGGTGGCGATGGTGCTCAGCGACAGGCAGAACGTGGGCAGGATCATCTCCTGCGGGGTTGAGAACCCGGTCGTGGGCAGCCACTTCAGCATATTGCCCAGCAGCGTGACCCCGACCGTGGCCACCACGAAGGACGGCACGGAAACGCCCACCAGCGCCAGCGCGATGGTGAATTTATCCCAGAACTTGTTGCGGTTCAGCCCCGCTACCGTGCCCAGCGCGATCCCGACCGGTACGGAAAATAACAGCGAACTGAGGCCCAGGCGCATCGACTGCGGCAGGCCGTTGCCCGTGGCCGGGTCAAAGATCATCGTGGTGATCTTCCGTCCGGGGTACGCGACGGACTCCCCCAGATCAAGGTGCAGGAGGTTGCGCATATAGATCAGATACTGCTGCCACACGGGCTTATCCAGCCCGTACAGCTCGTACAGCTTCTGCCGCGCTTCCGGGCTGATGTGCGGATCGGTAAACAGCCCGTTCGGAATCAGCTTCAGCAGGAAAAACGTCAGCGTGATCAGAACGAAAATGGTCGCAACCGATGAGAGGATCCGCCTGAGCGTAAATTTCAGCAAGTTCCGGCCTCCTTACGGACAGACTGGAAAATTTGATTGAGCGCCGAGAGGGCGAAAGACCCTCTCGACGCTCTCAGCGTTTTGCAACGATCCAGGTCCGGTGTTATTTCGCGGCGGCGTAGATGTAATCGTACAGGGAATTGGTGTTCTTGATCGTGAACCCGTCGAACCGCTTGCTCATCAGAAGCGCGTCGCCGTGGGAGCTCAGCGTCACGATGGGGCCCTTGGAGAGGAGCAGCTGCTCCGCTTCCAGGATCTTCGCGGCGCGGGCGTCCATGTCGGACGTGGTGTTGATGAAGGTAACCATGTCGCAGTACGTCTTGTACGTGTCGGGATCAGACTGCGGCCAGCCGGTGCAGAACAGGTCATCCGCCCAGACGTCCAGGTAGCCCAGCGCGTCGTTGTTGCTGATGCCCCAGCCCATGTACAGAAGGTCATAGTCACCGGAGATGATCCGGGAATCGCGGACGTTGAACTCCACCGGTTCCACCGCGAAATTGATGCCCAGCGTCTGGGTCAGCGCGTTCTGCAGATACTCGCAGACGGTCTGCGGGTCGGACGAGCTGGCGCAGACGATCTTTATCTCCGGTACGTCCGCGGCGCTGGCAAAGCCGGTCTCGGAGAGCGCGGCGGTCAGGTATTCCTTGGCCTTGGCTTCATCTTTGGTGATGGGAACCAGATTCGCGTATGTGTCGCCGCGAAGCGCGCCGATGGTGTCGCGGGCGGTGTTGTTGGAGTTGATGGAGGCGGGGATCACGTAGTTGGTCGGCAGGTAGGAGGGATCGACGATCACCTGTCCGAACAGCACGGTTCGATTGATGGCGGCGTTGATGGCACTCACAAAGTTGCGGTTGGCGAGCAGCTTACTGAGCGCCTCGTTGACCAGTTTGCCGTCTTTGTCCCGGCGGTAGGAATCGACCAGCAGGTAGTTCCAGCTGGTGCCTTCCAATACGAATGTGTCGTCGGGCATCATCAGAAGGTAGTCGCTGGAGACCTTGGCGGAATCCACTTTCCCTTCCTTGAACATGTTGACGCGGGGCTCAAGGTCCTTCACGACATAGATTTCAACCTTGTCCAGCTTGACGTTGTCCCTGTTCCAGTAGTTGGGGTTCTTGGTCAGCGTGACCATTTCGTTGTAACGCCATTCGGACACCACGAAGGGCCCGTTCATGCCAATCTTATCCGCGGCGGAACCGTAGGCGGTGCCGTACTGCTCGTACAGGTCCTTCTTCAGCGGCGCCCACGCGGTGGAGCAGAAGGTGTTGATGAAGTAGGGACGGGGGGATTCCAGTTCCACGGTGAGGGTGGCGTCGTCCACCGCTTTGATCCCCAGCTTTTCCTGGGCAAGCTTTCTCAGGTCGTCCGCGGAAGCGCCCGCTTCGATCGCGTCGCTGAGCTCCGCGTAGCCCTTGACGCCGCTGAACAGGATGTACACCTTGGCGCACTCCGGGCGGGTGAAGATTTCCTGATAGGACCAGACGATGTCGCCCGCGGTGATGGGCGTGCCGTCGCTCCAGCAGGCGTTCTTCTGGAGGTGGAACGTCCACGTCTGGTAATCCGCGGTTTCGTAGCTCTCGGCAAGGCCGGGAAGGATCTGGTCGCCGTGCTCACGAAGCAGCGGCTCGCTGATGCCCTCGGTCACCGCGCACGTAAACGCAGCCGTATTCTGCTGGGGATCGATGGTCTCAATGTCCTGCTCCAGCGCGATGCGAAGTACGCTTTCGCTCCCGCTCTCCGCAAAAGCGGCGGGGAGCACGCCCACGAGCAGGCACAGGGACAATACAACGCAAGCCAGCCTCATCATCCGGTTCATGATCTTTCCTCCTTCATGTCACTGGGAAAAGGGAACCTTATTGCATCGCGCGGGACATCCGCCGCGAGGACAACCGGAGGCCCTCGTCATAAATCTATACTGCATATTTTCTGGGTAAATAAATCATTTCTCCGATTAGACATAGTATAAACACCAATCGCCGAAAAAGCAATAGAATAAACAAAAATAATGCAATTTTCGGTATGTAGGCAAAACAGTCCAAAATACGACCCGGCATAATAAAAAATTTTTCAGAGTCCAGAACGCTTTTTATGGGGTGTCTTCGTTCTAAAATTGAATTTTGTTCGGAACTATGCTTCAAAATACTTGAAGTACATGGAAAACGTGCTATAATCATGAGCATGCCGATTGCAAAGGGAGGCTGATGTGAATGCTCGACCCCGATCTGCTTGAACGCTTTCGCGCTTCCCTCAGGCGCATCGCGCACTTCCAGAAGGTCAATTCCCTGCTGTTCTGGGACAGCATGCAGAAAGTGCCGCCCAAGGGCGCGTTGGGCCGCGCGGCCACCCAAGGGGCGATGGCGGAGGAGACCAGGCGGCTGAAGACTTCCGAGGAAATGCAGGAATTCCTGGACGCATTCCGTCCCTTCAAAGCGGACTTATGTGAGACCGACCGGGCGCTGATGCGCGTGGCGGAGCGGGAGTACACGTTTTTTGAGCGCCTCCCGGGCGCATTGTTTCAGCAACTGGAATCCACGAAGGGGGCGTCCGTCGCCGTTTGGGAACGGGTGATGCGAAAGGGCGAATACGCGCCCATGATTCCCTATCTCGACCGGCTGATCGACCTCAACAAACAGATGGCGGACGCGTTCGGATATCAAACCTCCCGTTACGACGCGCTGATTGACTTCTACGAGGAGGGCATGACCTGCCGGAGGCTTGACGATCTGTTCGGCGAGCTAAAGGAAGCGCTGATCCCGCTGATCGGGAAAATCGCCGCGAAAAAGGTTCCCCGTCCGGCGTTTCTGAGCGCGCGGGTGCCCGTTTCGGTGCAGGATCGGTTCAACCGGCGGTTAGCCCAATTCATCGGCGTCGATCCGGAGGCGGCGGTGCTGGGCGAGATGACACACCCGTTCTGCTTCAACATCAACATCGGCGACATCCGTTACTCCACCCGTTATTCCGAGGATGATTTCTCCTCTTCCCTGTTCTCCGTGCTGCATGAGGGCGGCCACGCGATCAACGGGCTGAACATCCCTGAAGAACTGGAATCCACCATCCTGGGTGGCGGCACCTCGGCGGCCTTCCAGGAATCCCAGTCCCGGTTCTACGAGAACATCATCGGCCGCAGCCTGCCGTTCTGGGAGGCAATCTACGATGACTTCATGGCGGATTACCAGCCCTACCTTCCCAGTGTGACGCCGGAGGATCTGTTCCGGGGGGTCAACCACGTGGAGCCAGGCTTCATCCGCACATCCGCCGACGAAGTGACCTACAACCTGCACATCCTGCTCCGCTACGAAATGGAGCGGGATTTCATCAACGGCAAGATCTCTTCCGCCGATCTTCCGGCGATCTGGAACGACAAGGTTCAAACATACATGGGTCTTGAAGTACCCAATGACCGCCTGGGCATTCTTCAGGATATCCAGTGGCCCTACGGGCGGTTTGGCGCGTTCGTATCCTACACCGTCGGAAACGTGTACGGCGCGCAGATTCTGGAAGCGATGAACCGGGATATCGACGTGGACGAGCGCGTCCGCGCCGGGGATTTTGACGCCGTCAAGACCTGGCTGGGCGAAAACGTCCACCGCTTCAGCCAGCTTCTGACGCCGGACGAGCTGATCCGGCGCATTACCGGCGAGGGCATGAACCCGAAGCCCTTCATCCGCTACATCACGGACAAGATGACGCGGGTCTACGACCTGTAGTTACCGATTTCTCATGGAAAGGGGCTGGCGTCCGATGAAAACCGCGCTGATCCACGCCCGGATCTTCGATGGAACCGAAAACCCGGTCATCGAGGATGGCGCGCTGATCTATGAAACGTCTCCGGATGAAGTCAGGGGTCGCATTACAGGCGTGTGCGCCATGCCGGAAGCGGAGGAACTGCTGAAGGAATGCGATCAGGTGGCGGACGCATCGGGCTATACCCTGATGCCGGGGCTGATCAACTGCCATGTACACCTGGGGCTGTCCTTTCCGTTCCTGCCCTACAAGGTGGACCCTTACGGCCCGGCGTACCGGGCGCTGATCGAATACCGGCGCCTTGCGGAGGCGCTGATGTCGGGCGTGACGACGGTGCGCTCCACCGGATGTACGGACTATACGGATGTCGCGCTGAAAAAGGCTGTGGAAAAGAACCTGCTGTTCGGCGCGCGGGTAGTCGCCTGCGGCGACGTGATCATCGCCCACGGCGGGCACGGGTTCAACCAAACCGGTTCCTGCGAGTGCTCAGGCTCCTCGGAGTTCGCCCGAGGCACGCGCGTCCAACTGATGCACGGCGTCGATTTCATCAAAATCTGCATGACCGGCGGGCTTGCCAGCCCCCACGAGGGCGTAGACGACAAGCAGATGACCGACGAGGAGATCGCCTCGGTGGTTGCGGTCGCCCACGGCTCCGGAAAGCGGGTGGCCGCCCACCTCAGTAACGATACCGCCATCCGCGCGGCGGTGTCGCTGGGCGTGGACTGCGTGGAGCACGGCTATTTCATGTCGCGGGAGACGGCGCGGATGATGCGGGGGAAGGGCGTTTTTTACGTGCCCACCATTGCCGTATCCAACGCCGCCGAATACCTGATCCGCCACGGAAGCCCGGAATACCAGGTGCGTAAGCAGGCCGAGGCCGAAAAGCGCCATAAGCAGGCGCTGCGCTTTGCGGTCGAGGAGGGCGTGACCATCGGCGTGGGCACCGACCTTCTGCCCAACGACCCGCTGGGCGGAACCACCGCCACCATCCGGGAGGTGGAATGCCTTGTGGAGGCGGGCATGACGCCGCCGATGGCGCTCCGGGCGGCCACCTCCGTATCCGCGAGCATCTGCGGCGTCCAAAACGAGACCGGAACGCTTCAGCCCGGTAAGGACGCCGACTTTATCGTCGTAAAGGGAAAGCCCGACCTTGAGATTTCTGACCTGAGGCACATCGATCTGGTGTCGAAGGGTGGCCGCCTTGCCTTCAGCCGCGTGCCTGGCTATGAAGCGCCCGGGTTCAACGTCGTCGCGCCCGGTTTTCCGCTGGACGGCGCTACGATGATCAACTGGTAATTCTAAGGAAAATAAGAGAGGTGTGGATATCATGATGGAAACCATTCAAACCCAAAACGCCCCGGCCGCGATCGGGCCTTACTCCCAGGGTAAAATCGCAGGGGGGCTGATCTTCCTTTCCGGTCAGATTCCGCTCGATCCCTCGACCGGTGAAATCGCGGGCCGCGATATTACCGAGCAGACCGCCCGCGTTGTTCAAAACATCGCTTCGCTTCTGGAAGCCGCGGGATCTTCTTTTGAAAAGGTGGTCAAGACAACCTGTTTCATCAAGGAGATGGCGGACTTCGCGGCGTTCAACAGAGTCTACGCGCAGGCGTTTGTGTCCGCCCCGGCGCGCTCCTGCGTGGCCGTAAAAACGCTTCCCAAGGATGTCCTTGTGGAAATCGAAGTGATCGCGCTGCCGTGACAAGATTGGGGGAGCCGATGAAGCCGTATGTAAAACTTTCCCCGGTGGACCGGTGCATCCTGGAGTCCTACAAGCACATGCTGGAGGGGCTTGCGGACTATCTGGGAGAGGGCTATGAGTTTGTCCTGCACAGTCTGGAAAACCTGGATCAGTCGGCGGTCAAGGTCATCAACGGCCACCATACCGGCCGAAAAGAAGGCGCGCCCATCACGGACCTGGCGATCGAGATGCTCTCCCGCATCCAAAACAACGACGCGGGTTTCTGCTCCTACCATGTCTCCAACAGCCGGGGCGAACCCCTCAAGGGCACGACCATCACCATCCGCGGAGAAAACGGCCGGATCATCGGCCTTCTATGCATCAACTTTTACCTGAATACACCCTTGGCAGACTTCCTCAAGGCTCTGTTCAAGCCGGATGGAACGAAGGTAACGGAGACATTTGCAGACAATATGGACGAACTTCTGGAAACGATGACCGAGCGCACACGGCGGGAGGTTGAGAAGGACGATTCGATCCGCGCATCCTTAAAGAAGTACGAAATCGTCGCCCGCCTTCACAAACAAGGTGTTTTCCGGATCAAGGACGCCGTCCCTCGTGTAGCCCAGGTGCTGGGTACCTCTCGAAATACGGTATATCTGCATTTAAGAAGCCTGAGAAGTGGTCAATAACTTTTTCTGAAGGTATGCGCATAGGCAACGCATGCCAAAATACTTACAAGGCAGCCATCGGAATAACCGCCCATGGTTTCGTTTCAACTGTACGTGTTTTTATCAACATGAAATGATCAACGGCAGCGCGCTGCATGACAAGTCGCTGGTCAGACGCTCTGGGGCTCTTTTGAAATGGACGACCGCGTGATGCTGGAGAAATAGTTATGAAGAATCAGCGAAGAACCCTGTACCCGGATGGCGCGTTCTACAAGGGAAACCTGCATTGTCACTCGACATCTTCCGACGGAAGGCTGACGCCGGAGCAGCTGAAGGACGCTTACAAGCGCAAGGGCTATCAGTTTCTTCTGTACTCCGACCACAACCTGCACACCCATTTTAAGCATCTATGCGATCCGGACTTTCTGGTTCTCCGGGGCTTCGAGGGGGAGCTAAGGGTTCCCACGGCGACCCCGCACAAGGCGTTCCATCTGTTGTTCCTCAAAAAGCCGGACGCGCTGCTTTCGACGCCCTTTAAGCCATACGGGCACCTGGAGCCGATCCCCGTCCCTGACTATACCGGGGCGGATTCGCTGAAGGCATACGTCGCACGGCAGGAAGTCCGAGGTTACATGGCCATCTTCAATCACCCCTACTGGTCCTTTAACGACGAACAGGACATCGCCTGCCTGGATGGCATCGTCGGCCTGGAGCTTTACAACCACGGCTGTCAGATCAGCGAGAACACGGGCTGCGCGGAGCTGATGTACGACCTTCTGCTGCGCAAGGGGAAACGCCTCTGGGGATTTGCCTCGGACGACAACCACAACCTGTTTCCGTTCGATTCTCCCGCCAACGACAGCTTCGGCGGTTACCTGATGGTCAAGGCCCGCGGGCTGACGGAGGATGATGTGGTTCAAGCCATCTGGGATGGCAGTTTCTACGCCTCTCAGGGGCCGGAGATCCACGATTTTTACGTGGAGGATGGGCGCGTGCACCTGACCTGTTCGCCAGCCGAGCGCGTATACGTCTCCGACGAGGCACGGAACTATCAGTTGGGCTTCCGGGACGGCGGCTCCGTCAGCGCGTTCAGCGGCGTGGTGCCACCTTCCGCGATGTACCTCCGGGCGGAGGTCGTCGATCGCTGCGGTCGAAAGGCTTACGCCAATCCCATTTACCTGAAGTAGCGCCGTGTGGTCGCGCGGCGCGGTCATTCCGCGCGGCGCGAGCTGCGGACAGCACGAGCGCCAAGGGGATCAACGACATAGCGCTGATCGCCATCATGGAGCGATATCTTTCCGTCGACGCGCTGAATCTGCAATATGAAGCCAGCGGGGTGACGGTCGCATTGGGCCGCCTCAGCGCCCAGGCAATCAGCGGAATCGGTTTTTTTGGCGCGGGAACCATCTTCATCGCGCAGAAGAAGATCGCCGGACTTACCACCTCGGCTTCGCTGTGGAACGCCGCACGCCTGGGCCTGGCGGCGGGGATGGGGTTTTACGTTCTGGCGTTCGCGGGCTGCGTCACCCGCGCATAGCTGGAGCAGACGGGGATGTCATGAGGATGTCATCGATCATCATGGAAGGCGGACAGCCTTGCCCAGCTGCCCGCCTTTTCTCGTCAAAAGCTTACGCCCCTTCCGCTGAAGGGTGTCGTCGATGACGCCTTCAAAGATGTACCGGTTGCAGGTGATCTCCACGTTGGCGTGACCGGCGAGTATGCGCTTACACTGCCGGGCGCGCCCAAATTCATTCATAAGCAGTTGTGTGGAACTCTCAAAGGGACAAGATCCATGCGTTCTTTGCGCTTTGGTTCATGGCGCTTTGTCAGCAGCACCACATGTACAGATCTTTTCAATTACCAGTCGGCGCACGATGTCCCGGGCAGCACTGCCCATCTTCTTGGGATCGTATAAATCGGGCGTTGCGGCGAGCGCCTTCTTTACGCCGTCGGTAAAGGCCGCGCGAAGCTCCGTGGCGAAGTTCACCTTGCAGATGCCCAGCTTAATACAATCCCGGACATCAGCATCCGAAAGCCCCGACGCGCCGTGCAGCACAAGCGGAATCGAAACCAGACGTCGGATCTCGCCCAACCGCGCCTTGTCCAATACAGGCGTGCCCACGTAGAACCCGTGCGCGGTGCCGATGGCCACCGCCAGTGAATCAATCCCCGTCTCGCGCACAAAGCGCACGGCTTCTTCGGGATCGGTGTTGGTGTCCGCGTCGGCGGCATGGTCGTCCTCTTTGCCGCCCACCTTGCCCAGCTCGGCCTCCACCGGGATGCCCAGCGGCGCGGCCGCTTCCACCACGCGCCGGGTGAGTAGGATATTCTCCGCAATCGGCAAAGCGGAGCCGTCGATCATCACCGAGGTGTATCCCACTTCGAGCGCCGCCACGGCCAGCTCGAAGCTGTTGCCGTGGTCCAGGTGCAGCGCCACCGGGACCTTCGCCGGGCGCGCCAGCGCGCCGACCATCCCGGCGAACACCGCCGGGCTTGCGTACTTGAGCGTGCCGGGCGTGGTCTGCAGGATGACGGGAGCCTTCGCCTCCTGGGCGGCCTCGATCACAGCCTGCGCCATCTCCATGTTCTCAATGTTGAACGCGCCCACCGCGTAGCGCCCCGCCTGGGCGTCCAATAAAAGCTGTTTGCTTGTAACGAGCGGCATGAAAATACCCCCTTTGTAATAAACCTAACGGAACTGCGGCAGCCAGGCTTCGTTCTGCCGGAACATTTCGTCCACCATCGCCCGGATCTCGCGCAGCGAAAGCACCGCGCTGGTCAGCGGATCAAAGCAGATGGCCCGGTAGATCATCTCCCGATCGCCCGCGAAGCTCCCCTCGACCGCCATCTCCTCAATCTGCGCGCTCGTTCCGCTCAGAACCGCGCACTGCGGCGGCAGCGCGCCCACCCGGATCGGCGACAGCCCGTTTTTCCCTGCCAGTACCGGCACTTCCACGCACGCGCCGACCGGCAGGTTGTCCACGAGGCCAAAGTTTCGCACATTCCCGTTGAACTCAAAGAGCGTGTTGTCGCCCAAAATGGCGTTGAAAATGTAGGCGGCGTACTCCTCGCCGCGCTTCAGATCGGCGTCCTCTTTGAGCCAGGTTTCAATCTCACCCCGCCATGTCCGCTCGCGGTCCCGGTATTCGTTCAGGATGTAGGCGTAGACGCCGGGGTTCCAGCCCGTGCCGTGAGTGCAGTACTTCTCGATCAAGTCCGGGCGCTTGCGGAACCAAGCGTTGTACTCGCTGTTGTGGCCGGAGCTTTCCGTCGGGTAGTAGCCCAGCGCCAGGAACATTTCGTTGCGCACGATTTCCTCGTTGTATACTTCGGGTCGCTCCGTGACCGCTTTTCGGATCAACGGGTAGGCATCCTCGCCCTTCCACAGGAACTTCGTGTAGAAAGCCTGATGGTTGATGCCCGCGCAGGTGTAACTGACATCCTTCATGTCCGCGCCGATCCAGTTGGACAGCATTTTCGCAGTGCCCTGCACGCTGTGGCAAAGTCCGCTGGTCACAAGGTGCGGAAAACTGCCCTGTACGGCGCGACAAAGCATCGCCATGGGATTGGTGTAGTTCAAAAACACTGCCTTCGGGCAGAGCCGGTCAATATCCCGCGCGATAGACATGATCGGGTTTACGGTGCGCAGGAAGCGGAAGATGCCGCTGGGGCCGCGGGTGTCGCCTACGTTGGTATCCACGCCGTATTTTTTCGGGATCAGGATGTCGTGCTGCCAAACATCCACATCCCCCGCAAGGATCGTGCAGATCACGCCGTCCGCGCCCATAAGCGCCTCCTCGCGGCTCAGCGTGGCGACGACCGTTGCCGGATACTTCCCGGCCTCCACAATGCGTTCAACCGCGGTCTTGATGTATGCGAGGCGCTCGGCGTTTACGTCCATCAGCGTGAGCGTGGAATCGCTGAGCGCTGGGTAGCTCAGGATATCCCGAACCAGATCGCGGGTAAACCCGAAGCTCCCCGCGCCAATGAATGCGAATTTTCGTGCCATTTTGTTCATCCTTTCTTCTCTTTCGCTCGTGTTGTCCCGCCTGTCAGCGCCTTCAGGAGCGCGCCGGGCGTGGGATAAACCTGGTCGAACAGCGCGTGGTGCTCCGGCTTCAGGTAGCCGAACCCCGCGCCCAGCGCGAGAGTGCCGTTTTGATGCCCCGCGGACGCATCCAGCGCCGTATCGCCGACGATGGCGCAAACTCCGGGGTCAAGCCCGCGGATCAGTTCCGCCACCATGCCCGCCTTGTCGGCGCGCCCGCAGGCGATGCCCTGAAACAAACCGAGGATTCCAGCCTCGGTCAGCGCCGTGGTCACGTGGCTCTCGCTGCCGGTGCTGGCGATGTACAGCGTCCGCCCTGCGTCCCGGAGCTCATGAAGCATCTCAGCGACGCCCGGAAACAAGAGTCCCGGCCCCAGCGCCCGCGCGCGCGCGTTCTCCTCGGCTTCCACCGCGCGGCTGAACGCGCGGAGCGTCTCCGCGTCCGCGTCCGGGTAGAGCGACCGGTAGAAATCCATGTCCACAAGGCCGATCGCGCCGCGTACGCGCGCTTCTGGGAGCGGCGCAAGGCCAAATTCCTCCGAAAGAAACGAAAACGCCGGGGCGGTCAGACGCATCGTGTCCACCAGCGTCCCGTCCATGTCGAAGATGACCGTAGAAAACGCGGCCATCGTCACGGTTTCCAGTGGCGATCCAGCGCCTCGCGCACCAGCTGGACGTAGCGCGCCACCTTGTCGGGGTTGCCGTGAAGCAGGTACACGTCGCGCTGCGTGATCTCCAGGCGGCAGCCGCTGGCGGCCTCCGCGGTCTCGCGGAAGTAGGCGCGCACCGCTTCCTCGTCAAGGCCGCTACCGACGCCCAAGAGGTTCGCCGTGGGCTTTCTCAGGAACACGATGCCCTGGCCACGCAGCCGTTCGCCCATGAACCGCTGATCGCACCAGGCGGACACCGACACCTTTCTAAGGTTGGGCAGCGTCTCCACCCCGCCGTCCCACACGCGGTGGATCGCCTCACAGCAGCCATAGGAGATCGCGCCGAACCGCGCGGCCATGCGTCGGTAGTGGTCGGTGATGAACGCCTTGTACATCTCCGGCGAGACGTCGTTCATCTCCTCGGCGTCCATATAGCCCCACACCTGACGGGTGGATAGACCCGCCCCATCCGCGGGCAGGGCATCCGTGAAGCAGTAGGAGCCCTGCGGCAGCGCCTCGTCCCCCGCGGTGGGCAGGATCAGCCGCTTTGCCTCCAGGTCGTTCAGATATTCGTCGTAGTCGTCCAGCAGCCGCTCCATCATTTCATGGAGGCGGTCGGGCGCGTCATACATGGCGACGTACAGGTCTTCCATGCCAATCAGGTGGATGATGTCCTCCGCCGGACCGACCATCAGGGTCTCGCCGCACCTGCGGGCGGGCAGGAGGTCGCCGAAGAGTTCGTTGAGTTCGTCGATTTCCCGCTGCGTCGCCGTCTCGTCGAACGACCAGGCGGATTTCTTCAGAAGGTGCCAGTCCTCCTCCAGGTCGTGAAGGTACGCCTCAAAGTGATGTCCCACGCCCACCCAGCCGCTGTCGTCGGCGTCGTTCTTCCGAACCGGGAGGTCGAAGGGCACAAAGCGCTTTTTGAGCGGCACCGGGATAAACCCGCGAACCGGCGTGTCATCGCCGAAGCGCTCAAACGGCACGACGTTTGAAAGTAGTTTCGCCTCGATCCTGCGCGCTTTTTCGCCTTCGCAGGCGAGCATCGCGGGGATCACCTCGTCGGCAAACGTCCACAACTCGACGGTGAACATCGGGCGCGCGCCCGGTTCAAACCGGCCGTGCCGCGCCCAGTCGGCGTAGAGGCCCCGCATTCTGTCACTGGACGCAAGCTCCGCCTGGTGCGCCGCCAGCGCGCGCAGGCGGCCAAGGTCTTTGGGGGAGATGTCGCGCATGGTTCCTCCTGTCATGCCAAGCAGAAGTATTAATTGGTCCAAAGGGCTGAGGGATTGTAGATAGCGCAGCAAGGAGCTGGAACGAGGCGTAGCAGCGCTACGCTGAGTGGAGGGCAACAAAGCTCTGCGCGAAAAGACCCGGCCCGACGAGGAATCAATACTCTGGATTGGTATTATTTCATGCCGGCGATGGCAATGCCCTTGATAAACTGCTTCTGAAGGCAGAGAAACACGATGGTCACCGGCAGCGTTACGATCACGGCGGCGGCCATGATCGCGCCGTTGTCCGAATTGTGCTGACCGGAGAAGAAGTTGAGCGCCAGCGGCATGGTCATGTTCTTCGGGTCACTCAGGTAGAGGAGCGGCCCCAGGTAGTCGTTCCACTTGGCCAGGAATGTGAAGATCGTCAGCGCCCCGATGGCCGCCTTGATCAGCGGCAGGATGACGCGAACGTAGATGTAGAAGTCGCCCGCGCCGTCGATGCACGCGGCTTCGCACAGGCTGTCCGGGATGTCCTCGATGAACTGGCGGCAGAGGAAGATGCCAAACCCGCCGACAAGCCCCGGCACGATCAGCGCGGTCAGCGAGTCGTACATACCCAGGCGGTCGATGATCAAAAACGACGGGATCATCGTCACCTGCGTCGGCACCATCATCGTGGCCAGTACGAACAGGAACAGCGCGTTTTTCCCTTTGAAATCGTATTTTGCGAACACGAAGCCCGCGATGGAACTGGTGAACAGCGTCGCGAGTGTGCCGACCACCGTCACGAAAACGCTGTTGAAAAACCAGGAGACCACCGGCGCCTTGGTGAACACGGTTATGTAATTGTCCCAGATCCACTTTACCGGGAAGAAGGCCTTGGACTTGATGATCTCCACCTTGCCCTTGAAGGAACTCAAAATCATCCAGACGTAGGGCATCACGAAGATCAGGCCCAGAATGGTCATCGAGGCGATGATGACGATGGCGGCGAGCCGTTTGCGTTTCATCCTCATCTCAGTACCCCCAGTCGATCCTGCCCATGCGGCGCTGGATCAGCGTGATGGTCATGATGATCAGAAACAGCGCGACCGACAGCGCGGAGGCATACCCAAGGTCTTTGTTGGCAAAGCCGGTGTTGTAGATGTAGGTGCTCAGCACATAGCCCGCGCGTCCCGGCCCGCCGTCTTTGGCGACGATGGAGAACTGCGCGAAGGCCTGGAATTCGGAGATCAGCGTCATGATGAACACGAAGGAGAAGGTCTTGTTCAGAAGCGGAAGCGTGATCGCGAAGAAGCGGCGGATCGGCCCGGCCCCGTCGATCTCCGCAGCCTCGTAGAAGGTATCCGGGATGCCCTGGATGCCCGCGATGAACAGGATGATGTTGTAACCGAGGTCCGCCCACTGGGTCAAGATCATGATGGAAGTCATGATCACCCCGGCGCTTCCCAGCCAGTTGACCGGCGCAATGCCCAATTGGCCGAGCGCCATGTTGAGAAGGCCGCCCTTGATCGGAAGGATGGAGCGCATCCACACGATTGAGACCGCCGCCAGCGGCGCGACGCAGGGCATGAAGAACAGCACGCGGAACAGGCTGCGCCACTTGTTGGACGCGAGCGAGGAGAGCAGTTGCGCGACGACCAGCGTGATCACGATGTTTGAAACCGTCATCACGACGACGAAGTACAGCGTGTTGCCCAAGCTCTTTTGAAACAGCTCGTCACTGAAAAAGCGCGCGAAGTTTTGAAACCCCACGAAGCTGTTCCCGGCTGTGCGCAGCGGGTTGTAATCCATGAAGGCGATGAGAAAACTGCCTGCGATCGGGATCACCGTAAACGTGCACAGGATCGCGAGCAGCGGTATCAGCACGAGGTAGGGGAACATCGAACGCTTCAAGTTTCCCTCCTCCTTTCCCGGCGTTTGGATGGAACCGGGGGCCGCCGCCCGGCCGGGCGGCGGCCCCAAGGGAGGATTGCGTCAGTAGTACTTCACGTTGGCGTTGATGTCGTCGGTCAGCTTCTTGCAGGCTTCCTCGACGGAGGCGTAGGTTCCGTCGTTGTTGCACAGCGAAATGTACATCTGCGCCATGTAGGTCTTGACGATGCCGGTGTTGTAGGAGCCTGCGTAGACCGCCTTGTCCAGGATGTCCACGACGGGCTTCATGGCGGGCATGCTCTCAAGGTAAGCGGGATCCTGCGCGACGGAGGCGCGGGGCGGAATCTGCGCGCACGCGATGTTGTGCTTGAGCAGGTTTTCAGGCTTCAGCGCGAACTCGACGAATTTCCACGCCGCGTCGGCGACCTTGGTGGCCTTGGGCACGCACATGCTCCAGCCGGTTTCCGCGACCCACTTCTGCTCCGCGCCGTCCACGAACGGCGGTTGCGCGATGTACTCAAAGTCGGTGCCGTAGGTCAGGCCGAATGTGTCTTCGCAGTCGGCGATGATCCACGGGCCGTTGATCGCCATGTAGCACTCATCCATGCACATGAAGCCATGCTCCACGACGCTCTGGGCATTGGTCAGGCTGTCGGTGTTGGTGATGTGGTCGTCGGTCACGTAGGAAACCAGTTCCTTCATGCAATCCGCGGCGATGGGGTTATTGAAATCCAGTCTGCCCTGGTCGTCAAACAGCTTGCCGCCCTTTTGCAGGATCATGGCCTGCCAGTTGAAGTACAGCGTGTCCATACCGGCGTACTCCAGGCCGCGCATCTCCATGATGTCGCCGTTCTGCACGGCGACCTTCTTGGCGGTGTCGATGACTTCCTTCCAGGTCTTCGGGTAGCTGATGCCGCTCTGATCGAACAGCTTTTTGTTGACCACCATGCCGCCGTAGCCGGAGTTGAACTCCAGCGGCGCGCCGTAATACTTGCCATCATACTTCAGCGTGCCGAGCACTGGCGCGTAGGAGTCCTTCAGAAGGTCGGCCATGAACTTGTCGGGCACTTCGCTCAGCGCGCCTGCGGATGCGAAGTCCAGCATCCAGCCGCCCCAGGCTTCGTACACGTCCGCGCCCGGGTCGCCCGCCATCAGGGAAGTCTGGATCTTTGCTTCAAAGTCCGCGTAGGGGAACGTGGTATACTCGATCTTGATGTCGGGATTGGCGGCTTCGAACTCGGTGATCAGTTCTTCCCAGGCGGCGTTCCACGCGGTATTCTGGTGGGTCCAGAATTTAACGGTGGTTGTCTCCGCGGATGCCGTCACGACACATACCCCCAGCGTCAGAAGCATCACAAGCATCAGGGCCAGAACTTTCTTCATGGGTCGCACCTCCGTTTTTCTATATCAGCGGGCTTTCCCGCCAACTGTCGTTCGCCACGCTTCCGGCAGAAGCGCAAGGTTTTCGGTAATCAGCGCATCCAAAAGCCCTTCCGGGTCGTCCGCCATCGCCGCGAGCGGGTCGAGGTACATGGCCTGCCGCGCCTTCAAAATGTCCGCGTCCACCGCGGCGTCGACCAGCAATAGATACTCCCGCCCCAGCGCCTCGCACTTGGCGGCGATGCCGTCCGGCAGCCGCCCGACGTGCATCGGCTTCAGACCCATCTGGTTGACAAAGGTGGGAAGTTCCACGATCACGCCGTCCGAGATGTTTTCGATGTAGCCGCGGTTGGTCACGTTGACCATCTCGGTAATGGTCGCGCCGGTCGCGAGCGCGCGCATGAAGTGGGTGGCGCTCTCGCCGCTGCCCTCCAGGAAGTGCTCGTACCCTTCATTCCGTTCGAGAATGGCCTTCACGCGCCGGTCGCCATCCGCGCGCCATCCGTCGATCACGCGGAAGTCGTTGTTGGGCCAGGTAAGTTTTCTATCCCGGATCACGTTGTCCCGGAGGAATGAGGAGAAGAACTCCTGCACGTGGCGGTCGCCCGGCGCGGGGTACAGCCCGAACACGCGGAAGAGGTCGGTAGAAACCGGCTCCTTCTTCGCGTACCCGGTCGCTTCCAGCCGCTCGCGGAGTTCCGGGTACACGTCGCGCGCGCCGATGGCGAGTTTCGTAAACCAGGTCAGGTGGTTGACGCCCGCCGCCTCGTAGCGAAGCGCCTCCGCCGAGACGCCGAACACCTTTTCCGCGAGGTCGCGCGCCGTGTCGGGCGTGCCGTGGCACAGGCCGAATGAATTGATCTTGGAGTATTTCTGGATGGCCAGGCACTGCGCGCCTTCGGGGTTGGTGTAGTTGACGATCCACGCCTCCGGGCAGACCTTTTCCATTTCGCGCGCGATTTCAAGCGCCAGCGGGATCGAGCGCAGGATGCGGATCACCGCGCCCGGCCCGATCGTATCGCCCACCGACTGGTTGACCCCAAAACGCGTGCAGGTTGCAATGTCCCGTTTCCACGCCTCGTACGCGCCCACCGCGTAGGTGAACAAAACGAAGTCCGCGCCGGGCAGCGCGCCCTTGAAGTGGCTGAACGCCTTGACCGAGAACGGCTTTCCGCTGTGCGCGACCAGCTTTTTGACGGCGGCGGTCACTTCTTCGAGAATCTTTTCATCAATGTCCACCAGCCGGAACTCGCCGCCGTCGATGAAGTCCTCCTTCAGGATGTCGCCGACAAGCCGCATCGTGAAGACGGAACTCCCCGCGCCGATGAACGCGAAGGAAAACGTGCTGCGTCCGTAAAACATTTTCGGTCCTCCTATTCGAGCGTCACGCGGAAGCGGTACTTGTCGCCGCAGATGAACCCGGAGCAGTATTCCACCACCCGGCCATTGGAATAGGCGACCCGATCCAGCTGCATCACGCTCAGCGCGCCCTTTCGCCCCAGCGCCTCCGCCACGTACTGCGGCGCGAGCACCGCCTCGAACGTTTCGGTGGCCTTGTCGATTTTTACGCAACCATACTTGACCATCGTATTGTACAAGCCGTTTTGCGCAATCTCATCACCGGTTGCGTCCCCCAGAAACTCGGCGGGGATATAGCTGGTTTCATACACGTATGGCACTTCGTCGGCAAGTCGCAGGCGGCAAACGACGCGAATCAGTTTGCCGGGACCCAAACCAAGGATCCCCTGGATGGGCGGCTGCGCGGCGATGGTCGTCAGCGATAGCATCCTGGTGCCGGAGATAATGTTCTGCTTCTTAAGCTCTTCCGAAAAGGAATAGAGCGTTGAGAGCGGCTGCTCAATTACGCGGGGTCTGACAAAAGTGCCCTTCCCCTGCTGCCGGAGGATCAGGCCTTCCTCCTCCAGTTTCAGAAGTGATTGGCGTATCGTGATCCTGCTGACCCCATACCGATCACACAACGCGCGCTCGGTTGGCAGCTTGTTGTTCTCTTGATATTTGCCTGAGAGAATCTCCTGGGAAATCAGGCGTTTGACGCGCATGTATTCGGTTTCCTCACCCATCGCGCCTTACTCCCTTCCTTTTATCCCCGTTCGTTCTATACTGCGCTTCCCGTTCGGATCGTCTCCTCCACCTCCCGGAGGTTCGGACAGGCGGTGGTCCCGCCGGGCCGCGTGACGCTGACCGCGCCGGCTGCGTTCCCGTACCGGGCGCACACATCCAACGGCAAGCCCTGCAAGAACGCGTACAGAACGCCGGCATTGAAGCTGTCACCCGCGCCCGTCGAGTCCAATACACGGGTGCGGTACGGTGGAAACCGCCTTGGCTCTTCCGAGCCCCTGGCGCACAGCACGGCGCCGTCCGGCCCGCATTTGACAAACACATTCGCGCCCATGCGCGCAATCGTTGACGCCGCTTTCAGGACATCGCCGGTACCCGCGATCTCGCAGGCTTCCTTGTCGTTGGGGAAGAAAAAATCCGTGAACCGCAGGATCTCCTCAAGCCCGTCGTTCCAGCGCCCGGCCTCGTCCCACCCGGCATCCAGCGAAGTGCTCATGCCCAGCCGTTTCGCGCGTTCGTACAATGCCGGAAGGTTCTTGCGTACGCGCGGCTGGAGGAAATAGGAGCCCATGTGCAGATGGCGCGCACCCGCATTTTCCAAGGGGATCTCCGCCGCGTCAAACCCGTCGATGGTGTCGCCAAAGCAGGTGACCATCGCCCGATCCTGCGCAGAACTGATGCTGACGGTCAGACCGGTTCTGTACGCGTCGGAGACCTCGATCAGCGAGGTGTCAACGCCATAGTTCTGAAGCGAATCCGATACAATCGATCCATACCGGTCCGTGCCCAGTTTTCCGAAAAAACGAGCCGTCAGGCCGAGGCTTGCCGCCGCGCAGGCGCAGATCGCGGTGGAACTCCCCAGACACTCCGTATAGTTGTTGGCGATGATTTCGATGCCGAACTCGGGAGCGCGCCGAACACCCGTCAGAACCAGATCAACGTTCAGTTCCCCGCAAAACAACACATCTCGCATCATGAGCCCTCACAGAATCTCGATCCACGGATCCAGACCATCCGGCAAATCCGGATCGCAGCCTACTTCGTGCGCCTTGTGGTAGGTGATCAGCTGACATAAAGCGACCAGACCCAGACCGCCCGCGACGCACCCGACCTCCTCGCCCAGCGAATAGCTCTCGGCGCCCGGTACCTCCAGCGGCAGGTTAGAGTAGACAACCACCTGCGCGCCCTTCTTTACAAGATCCTGAATCAGCGCCATTTCATGTTGACAGGCAGGGGATTTCACCATCGCGATAACCAGCGTGTTGCCGCCGATCAAGACGATCGGGCCGTGGCGCACATCCAGAAGGTGATGGTAATTGCTGGGAAGCTGGGAGATCTCCTTGAAAGCCAGCGCGCCTTCTTCCGCCAGGCCGTCTGCCGGGCCATCGCCAAGGACGACCGCCGAATCCCATTTCTTTCGCGCCAAGGCTTGAATCCGGCCATCGTTATGATCCAAATACGCATCGCCAAGGGCCGCCACGCGCTGAATACCGCGTTCAATGCTGCCGTCGCCCGCGATTGCGCCGATCAAAAGCGCGCCTGCGGCGTACAGGTTGGAAACGCAACGGGTCTGGCAGACGCTCTGATCAAACGCCCAGGGAAGACAAATGCTCATGTCGGACAGCGCCTCGATGGGCGTCTCCTCGGCGCAGAGGATTGAAAGGAAGCGGACATCGCCTGACACCGCTTTCATCGCGTTGTAGGCGTTGATCACTTCGCTGGTCCTGCCGGAGCGGGAAAGAGATATGACCAGCGCCCCTTCGACCAATGGTTTGTACGCTTCACAGTTCAGCCACAAATCCCCCGCCGCCAATGCGTAAACAGGCATATCCAGGCGCGTTGATGCGATGGAGCGCATGGAGCAACTCAGCGAGAAACTCGAGCCGCATCCGGTGAAGATGATTTTTTTGGGCCGAGTCTCGCCAAAAAACTGCTGAATATCCCTGTAATGGCTACGCATCCGGTCAATCGTTTTTTCCAGTGCGTTGTATTGATCCATTATTTCGCGAAGCGTGAAGCCCATGGCCGCAGGCCCTCCTGTTTCAAATTGTCATTACCACATTCAAAGTATAAAACTAGTAATCGCAGATGTCAATAGATTAGTGTTCATTCTATATAGTTTTTGTCCGGTAAATATAAGCAATAATACCATTATGTCAATTGGTATTATGTTTTTGATTATAACCAATTGCTCAGGATAGTCTGCGATCCTACGGGAATTGCTGAGGCACCTTGCTTTCTGAAAGGATCATGATCACCAGGTCGCTACGCGGCGGTACGATCAAACGAAGATGTTCATGCGACAATTCACCGTTGCGAAATCGGGCAACAGCATGTAAAATACATAACATCAGATCAATATTTGCCGCCGACTAGAATGCTAGGACAGGTGGTTGATCAGCGATGTATCGTGTGGTCATTGTGGACGATGAGCCCCTCATGCTGGAGGGCATGCGCCTGATGGTCGACTGGCACGGCCACGGCTTCGAACTGTGCGGGGAAGCGCTTTCCGCGCAAGACGCGCTGGGGCTTGTGGATTCGTTGCGGCCGCATCTGCTGATTACGGATGTGCGGATGCCGGGCATGCTCGGCACAGACCTGGCCGCCATCATCCGGCACGACCATCCGGAAGTCGTCATCCTGCTGTTCAGCGTCCTCAAGGACTTCTCTTTCGCGCAGTCCGCGATTCGTTCCGGAGTTTTTGATTACCTCGTGAAGCCCATCGAGCCGGACGAAGTGCATCGGGCGCTATCCCGCGTCAAAGGAGAACTGGATGAACGCGCCAGGATGGAGTCCGATACCACGGGGCGCGGAGGTTTATTCCGCGACCAGGTGCTTCGCCACCTCGCCTTCGGGGATGACAGCCCCGAAAACCTGATGCGCGCCGAAGCGCTGCTGGACCTCAAGCGAGACGACCCCTGCTACGCCGCGCTGATCGCCGGAAACATCGATTCCTTGCCGGATAACACCAGACACCTGATCGATGCATTCGGCGCGATTTCCTTCCATTTGGCGCCTAGCCAGCATGGCCTGAGATTCCGGCAGTCCGAGCGTGACCTTGCATTCCTGGAGCGTATTCAAAGGGACTTTCCCGAAACAAGCGCGCTGCGCTTGAGTGTTGGGCGGGTGTATCGCGGTGCGCAAGGGTTCGTCCGCAGCCTTCGGGAGGCGCTGGACGCACAGGGCGCGTTGTTTGCGCCGCATCACGGGTTGCGCCTGTATCGCCCCATTGACCCGGAAACCGCGGAATGGCTGGCAGGGCTTCCAATCCAGCGCCTTCGCGACGCGCTCACCGACCAGGACCCGGACGCGCTGGAAGCCCTTTTGTCTGATTTGATGCGGCAAGCCGCCGATACTTCCCCAAGCCTTTTCGCGCTGCGCTGCATGGCCGCCTCGCTGGACGCGATCTGCCCGGCCGCCTGGATCAAAGAGGATGGCGCGTGCCTTAAGCCGCTGTGGCAGGAGGAAGCGCCCTCGCGGGATGTATGGTTCTCTTCGTTCGACGCGGCGCTCCGGCAACTTCACAGCGCCAATGGGCAACAGCGCGCGGAAGGCTGGCCCGCGCCTGTCAAAACAGCGGTATCCATCATCCGCACCCGTTATTCCGAGCCGCTTTCGATGGGAAGCATCGCGTTAAGCCTCGGCATGAACCCCGCCTATCTGGGGCAGCAGGTGCGCCGGCACGCGGGCGTCACCTTCCATCGCCTGCTGCTCGATACCCGAATGGAACACGCCAGTGTGTTGCTGAGACAGACCACCCTGTCCGTTTCAGAGATCGCGCTTGAAGTGGGTTTTCGGGATGTGGAGTACTTCTCGCAGCAGTTTCGCGGTCGAGCAGGGATGAGCCCAGTTGCCTACCGCTGCGCGGGTCTTTCAGAGGAGGAGCGCCATGCGTAGCCTGAACAACCTCCCCATCCGCACAAAGTTTATCCTTCTGTACTTTCTGGGCGTCCTGCTGCCGATCGCGGTCTTGCTCATCTACGTGCTGACCAATGTCGCCGCTGAGATTCGAGCCAGGGAGTCGCTGAACGCCCGCCAGTCCCTGGACCGCGTGTATGCTGCGCTCAACATGCAGTTTTCCAGCGTGGTGACTCTTGGAAACGTCGTATCCGGCGATTTCCAGCTGGCAAACCTGATGCAGCGCAATTACAAAAGCCCGGCGGATTACTATCACGTCTATACCAGCGAAATTCATCCCATCCTGAACCGCTATTCCCTCGCCTATGCCCAGCATGTGATCGGCCTGACGCTCCTCACCGATAACCCCACCATCGCAAACGGCGGCGTTGTCGTCCGCATTTCTCCTGAGGTCAAGGCGCAGGAGTGGTTCCCCATCGAGATCCCTGCCGACGCGCGCCTGAAAGTCTACCTACGGCAGCAGGTAGGCCAGGCCAATATCCTGCAACTCTGCCTGACGCGAACGCTGCGTACCGGTTCGCCCTATACCGAACTTCTCAGAATCGACCTGAACATGGACCCTGTCAATAACCTGATCGCCAGGGAAAACTCCTTTCTCTCGCTGTACCTGGTGGCTCCCGACGGCACGGCGGTGAGCTATCCCGGAAGCCTTCAGGACATCCGCATCGCCGACCGCGGCGTCCGTCCGCCGGAACCAGGCGATTTGAGCGTGTCCTTTGGGGAGCGGAGCGCGATGCGCGGATGGAAACTCGTCGCGTTCATCAACGACGAGCCGATGAACCAGAGCATCCGGGAAGCGGTGTGGGTAGGATTGCTCCTCGGCGCAGTCTGCTCGGCATTTGCGGGCGCGATGGCGTTTCTCTTCTCCCGCTCGATCTCACTGCGCAGCCAGCGCCTGCTGCGGCACATGGACAACATGACCGCCGAGCACTTTGCGCCCATCACCCGGGAAGCGGGCAGGGATGAAATCGGCGAACTGACCGCGCATTTCAACGACATGGGCGCGCGCCTCAAGCAGCTCATCAACGACCTGTACGTATTGCAGCTTCGCCAGAAAAGCATGGAGCTGGAGAACGTTCGCGCGCAGCTCAAGTACCTGCAGGTGCAGATCGACCCGCATTTTCTGTTCAATACGCTCAACGGCATCCTGATATTGAGCGTCCGAAACGGCCACCATGAGGAGGCGGAAATCCTCCGCGCGCTTTCAAAAATCCTGCGCAGGATGCTGGACAGCACGCGCGATATCGTAACACTGCTGGATGAGATGGAATTTGTCCGCATGGTGCTGAAAATTGAACAGTTCCGGTTTGGTGACAAGCTCAGGTATGATTTTGACCTCAGCGAGGATGCCCTGACGCGAACGGTGCCGGTGATGAGTGTGCAGGGGCTGGTTGAAAACGCCTGCAAACACGGCATCCAAAGCATCAGCGGCCAGGGGCTGATTCAGGTGAAAGCCTGGGTGGAGGCGGATGGCGAACTCGTGGTTCAGGTAAGCGACAACGGCATCGGAATCCCATCAGGCCGCCTGCAGACCCTTCAGGAGCAGATCGCAAGCCCCGAAGACATGCCCGAAAGCCTGGGGCTTCAGAACATCTACCGGCGTCTTTCGCTGCATTACGGAAAATCAAGCAGTCTTACCATCAGAAACGCCGAGGAGCGCGGCACGGTGGTCACGCTGCGTATCCCCCGTCCGGAAGGAGAATAAGGTATGCTGCGCGCAATGCTCGTGGATGATGAACCGATGGCGCTGGAAGGGCTGAAGCTTATGATTGACTGGCGGGCGGAAGGCTTTGTTGTCTGCGCCGAATGCACAAACGCCGCCGAGGCGCTTAAGCGGCTGGATTGCGCGCAGCCCGACCTGATCGTCTCTGACATCCGCATGCCGGGCATGGACGGCCTCGCATTGATGGAAGCCGCCCGCATCCGGGGATTTGACGGACAGTTTGTCATCGTCAGCGGCTACGGCGATTTTGATTATGCGAAGCAGGCGATGCGCGTCGGCGTCGCCGGATACCTGCTCAAACCGATCGAACCCTCGGATGCCGGCGAGGTGCTGGCGCAAGTGCGCAAGGTTCTGATCAAACGGGAGGCGGGCAGCTCCCAGCGCCGCGAGGCGTATCACCGCGACCTGACAGCGCTTCTCTCCGGCAGGAGCGCACCAACCGACGCGCTGCCGCAGGATGCGCTTTGGCGATTGGCCACATGGGGCTCGCCGCTTCCGCTGGAGCGGGTACTTGAAATCCAGAATGCCTTCCCGGAAGGCGCGGCGTCAACGCACATTGTGGAGGACAAGGAATACCTGGCGCTTCACTGGCCGCGCGGCGGCGTTGAGCCTTCCTGGCACGAAGCGGAGGCGCTCATCGGCACGATGTTCCGGGAGATAAAAAAAAGCGAGCCCTCCGCCCTTAACGACCTGGCCGAGAGGCGTTCGGAGCTCGAAGACCTGTTGAACACAAATCTTGACACACTGGAAGCGCATGTACGGGCCATGAGCCTGGCCGTTGCGCTCCGGCAGCCGGAAACATTCAAGCAGCGCTGCGCCGAGCTCGAGGCGCTCTGCTGCGCCTGCGGCGCGGAAACAAAAGCGCGCGCAAAGTGCCATCTGGTCACGGAGTTCTCACGGCAATTGGCGGGCCGCCCTGACGAGCTTCAAAAGCTTCTGGCCGCGCAGGATGCCGGTCCGGAAGTGCTGGGGCTTTTAACCATCGAGCTCCTCGCCCCCGTGAAAGAGCGCATCAGCGACCGGGCGTCCGACTATGCGGAGGCGCATTTGGCGGAGCGGCTGACGCTGGAAGACGTGGCCGAGGCATTGGGGTACAACCCCGATTACCTTGGGCGGGTATTCCGCGAGGAACGGGGCGAAGCTTTCCGGGAATGGCTTCTGGGCCGCCGTGTGGAAAAGGCCGCCGCGCTGCTTACTGAGAACGGAGCGCCGATTGGCGACATCGCAAACAGGGTCGGCTATGGCCATTACAAGCGCTTTCTTTCGCATTTCAAGCGCCGATATGGGCAGACGCCGGAGCAATTCCGGAGAAACTGGCTCAGGAAGGAGCGCGCTCCGTCAACCGTCAGTATCCGTCCGGAAGGTTCAGCCCTTCACGCTCCCAACGCTTAAACCCACCACAAAGTAGCGCTGGAGGAACGGATAAATCGCGACAATCGGCGCCGCCGAAACCACGGTGATCGCCGCGCGGATGGTCACGGGTGTGGTGAGTGTCGTGCCTGCCGCCGCTTCAGTGCTGGTCATGGCGGCGTTTGCGCTGTTGAAGGTGGTCGCCAGCTTCATTTTCAGCAGGTACTGCAGCGTATGCAACTGTACTTTGCCCGCGTTGTACAGGTGGGTGTCGAACCAGCTGTTCCAGGCGCCCACAGCGACAAACAGCGCAACCGTCGCGACCACCGGCATGCAGAGCGGGAAGATGATCCGCCAGAAAAGATAAAAGTCTCCCGCGCCGTCGATGTGCGCGGATTCGACCAGCGCATCCGGCAAGCCCAGGATGTAGGTGCGCGTCACGATCATGTTGAAGCAGGAGACCATTGTGGGCACGATGTACACCCAAAAACTCTTGCCCAGGCCCAGCGTTCGCTGGATCAGGAGATAATTGGGAATCAACCCGGCGTTGATGTACATGGTGAGCACGAACGCCGTCGTGATGAACTTCCTGAGCACGTACTGCCGACGGCTAAGCGCGTAGGCGAGCATCGACGTGACGACGACGTTGAGTACCGTCTGCACAAACGTACGGGAAATGGTGATAAAGAACGCGTTATAGATCGTCTCGTCCACAAAGATCGTCTCATAGGCCTTCAGGCTGAACACGCGCGGGAGAAGCCCGATGCCGCCGCGCACCGCGTCGGTTCCGTCATTGAAGGAAATCGCGATGGTGTTGACGACGGGGTAGAGCGTCACGAACATCAAAAGGATCATCGCCGCTGCGTTGACATAGGGAAAAACGGAGTGCCCGCGCCATGTGGAACGCCTCCGGGGCTCGGCATGAATGTCAGTCATCGTATCCCCCTCCCCCTACAGAAGCGTATCTTCGCCCATGCGTCTGGCGGTCAGGTTCGCGGCGAACATCAGCGCGATGGAAACGGCGCTTTTAAAGATCCCCGCCGCGATGGCCCGGCTGTACTGACCTTTGGTGATGCCGTATTTCAACGCGAAGATGTCGATGGTCTGAGACCAGTCCATCACAACGTTCTGGCCCATCAGGTACTGGATCTCAAAACCGGCTTCCATCAGGTGGCCAATGTTCATGATGAGCAGCACGATGAACGTGCTTTTGATGCCAGGCAGCGCGATGTGCAGCATCCGTTTGAAGCGCCCCGCGCCGTCGATCTCCGCGGATTCGTAGAGCGCCGGGTCGATCGCGCTCATCGCCGCGAGGTAGATGATCGTGTTCCAACCGCATTCCTTCCAAACGTTGATCGCGCCGACCAGCCACCAGAAGTATTTGCCCTCGCCCAGGAAAAAGATGGGGTCCCTTACGAGGCCAAGCCCCATCAAGAGCTGATTGACGGCCCCGCTGCTGGAAAAAATCGTCTGCGCAATGCCTACCACGATGACCCAACTGAGAAAGTGCGGCAAATAGGTCACCGTCTGCACAGTTCGTTTGAAGCGCGTGCTGCGAATTTCATTGAGAAACAGCGCGAGCAGGATCGGGAACACGAAGCCAAATACCAGGTTGATGGCGGCCATCGCAAAAGTATTTCGGATCGCGCGGATGAACTCCGGCTTTTCAAACAGCCAGATAAAGTTCTCCATGCCCACCCATTTGTTCTCAAACAGGGGAATGGCGGGCTTGTAGTTCATGAACGCGGTGATCCAGCCCCAAAGGGGAAAGTAGTTGAACAGAAAGACATACAGAAGCATCGGCACGCTCATCAAGGCCAGCTGCCGCTGCTGCCAGAGCTTCTTCCAGAATGACGGCCGCCGGTATGTGGACGCGCGCATTTGGGACACCGATGCCGCCTTCACGGTATTCAATCGTAACACCTCGCTTGAGGGGAGTCTTGAATTTCATCGCATCCTGCATAAAACCGATGGCGGGAGGGATTGCCTCCCGCCATACGCGCCTCAATGATTGCTTATGAATTCTTTTCGACGAGCTTGAGGATCTGCGCCTGCATGAAGTCCACGAAGTCGCTGACCGGAACCGCCTCGACGGCGTCCACAAACTCGGCCCACTTGGCGTCAAACTCGGCCGGATCGCACATGATGACCTGCGGCAGCAGCTTGCGTTCGGTATCCTGGAAGGCGGCCTTGGCATCGTTCGCCGCCTGATCCACGGTCACGTCGATCTGCCAGGCTTCGCCGTAGGGCGCGAGCGTGATGGGGTCGTTGAAGAAATCCAGCGGGCGCTTCATGTTGTATTTTTCGAGGAAATTCTTGTCGTAATCGTTCATCTGGAGGAAGTAGCACTCCGGCTGCACCAGCGGATCCCACTTGTTGCCGTCGTCCATCGCGCCCTGCTTCTTGGGCATGGAGTTGGTCAGCACGTAGGCGGTGTTGGCGTTTTTCCACACCGCATTGGCGGCGTTCTGGATCTGGTCGTAGGTGCGCATGAAGCGGCCGTTCTCCACGTAGTAATCCTCGCCCTCGATGCCCCACCAGATGGTCTTCTGCCACTCGTCGCTAAGCATCTTCTCCATGAACTGCACGAGCCGCTCCGGGTACTGGCAGTTGACGCTGATGCCGAAGCCGCGGTTGACGTTGATCACAGTGCCGTTCAGGTAGTGTTCGGTGATCTCCTTGCCCGCCTGTTCGGGGCTGTACACGATCGGCAGGCCCTGATAGGTGCAATCGAACATCTCTGCTGCCTTGAGCGCATCGGTGGCGTTCTGGAAATCCCAATACTGGTCGAACATGCCGACCACGGTGCCGCTGGAGATCTTGGCGATATACTGGTCATAGTTCATCACAAAGGTGTCCTGCGAAATGAGGCCCTTGTGGAAGAGGTCATTGAGCTTCCTGTAGTAGGGCTTGGCGTAGTCCTGGATCACATACGCCTCGACCTTGTAGCCGTTGTCGATATCCACGATGACGTCGCCGTCGTTGGGGCGGCCCATCAGGTGCTGGACGGGGTTGAACAGGCAGAACGCGCGCCAGTCGTCGCACAGGATGGCGAAGCCCTCATTCTTCTGCCCCTTTTCGTTGGTCGGATTGGCGGCGACGTACTTCTCGATCACGTCGAAGTACTCGTCCATGGTCTTGATCCTGGGGTAGCCCGCCCAGGCCAGCGCTTTTTTCTGAAGGAAAAACGCCGGACCGTTGACGTAGTTCATCCCGTAGTCGTTGGTATTGTATTGACGGCCATAATTGGGGATGATGAAGAGCCTGCCCTGATCGTCGAGGAGCCGCTTCATGTAGGGTTTGATGTACTCGTACAGGTTGGGGGTCTTCTCCTCGCTGAGGTAGGGCATCAGGTCGATCAGCGCGCCCGCCTCGATGAGCTTCTCGGCGCTGTTGCCGCCGTCCATCAGATCCGCGTAATCCTGGCCAGCGATCTTCACGCCCAGGGTTTCATTCAGGTCTCCGGCGAGGAATTCAAATTCAAACTTGAGGCCGAACTCCTCCGCGATCTTCTTGAAGATCTTGTTGTCGGACGTGGGTTGGTCGCGCGGGTCACCACAGAATACCGTCACGGTGATGGGCTCCTGTGCGGCCTCGGCGGTCGCGGGGATCGCGGTCAGCGCGCCCAGCATGACCAGCGCCAGCAGCAGAGAAACGAGCTTCCTCATAATTCCAACCTCCTCTTGCTTGTTTGGGTTTGCTATGGAACTACCATGATGTTAAGATCATATCACAGTTCTGTTCCACACTAAATGCCCAATGCACGACTTTTACCCCGACAAATTATAGCATTCCCCATATTTCATGTATTTTCCAAAAACCGTTATTCAGGCCAGCGCCTCATAACGACCGGCAAGCATCAAAAGGCAGAAAAAGTAGAGGCAAAGCGCAGGGTCTCTCCCAGAGCCGCGTCACACCCATACTTCGAGGGAAGGCGTTGTTGGTTTGAGAAATCAGCTTCGATACACCAGCCATACGGTTCGGTATTCTTTTGAGACCCCGCTTTCAGGAACCCGCGCGCCGACGTATGGCTTTGCCCTTCAGCAGGCGCAAAAAGAAGGCCGTTTTGAGGCCTTCTTCTTGCGCCTGAGAGGTCGAAGCGGCGGTTCAGCACGTCGGCCGTATCTTTGATGCCGCATCATCGTGAACGGCCAATAACGCCGCAATCGAACAGCCATCTCCATGTGCCATTTTATAGGGTGCTACCTTCAGTAAACGCCGCCAGGAATCCTCCGACGAACGCGTCCCCCAAGCCGATTGTCGTGACCTTCTTTTCCTGAACCATTTTTGAAGGCACGCAGACGGCGTCCGGCATCCTCTCCTGAAGCCGCTCAGAGAAGGACGCACTCTCCGCTTCGTCCGGAAGGCAGAAGGTGTTCCGGTAATCCTCCAGCGTAAAATCGTCACCAAAACGGAAACGGGTTGTCGCCAGCACGATGCCACCCACCAATGCTGGCTTAAGCGCCGCCGCGTTCCGGCCGCAGGCCGCTGCCCAGTGTCTAGTATGCACAACAACCGAGCGCGTACCAATCACAGCGAGGATGTCCCTGAGCGCGGACGAAACCTGCGCTTCGTCCAGAAGGTCGACCTTCCGACCCAGATAGCCCTGCAGTTCATCCTCGTTCATGCCATGTATGTCAATACTTTCCTTGAGGCCGTCTCTTACGGCCGCGCGAAGCTGGTCGTCGTAGAAACCGCCATCCTCGTAGTAGACCACTGCCTCTTCAGGCAGCTTTCGCATCATCCGGACGAGCGCCTCGATGCGCTTTTCAAGCAACTCTGCGCTCTGCATCGCGTTGAATCCCGAAATCAGGAACACCTTGGCGTCCGCACAAAATTTGGAAAACCCTTCATTCAGTTTCATTTCGACATTTTCCGGGTCGTTGTCGTAGATGATCCGGTTTGGGCGGCTGGCGACGATGTCGAGGCGGCTGGTCGTAACGCGCGCGCCTTCCGTAAACTGCACGATCAGGTGCGGGTACACGTTTTCCTCTTCGCAGGAGGCGACATACGGGCACGCGGGCGGCAGCAGACGGCGCACATGTTCATTCATCGTCACCAGGTGCAGCGCGGCGGTTCGACCAATCTTCTCAAGCGCGATCGCCGCGCGCACCGGCGTGCCGCCCAGCGTGATCTTGTTGCGAAACAGTTTCGCGAACCGCTCGATGATTTCGGGCGAGGCGACGAACCGCTCGCCGCCGGTCCCGTCCTTCAGAAACGACAGAATGGAGACGACGAGTGCGCGCTCATCCGTAACCGGCGTCAGAACGTCCAGTTCCTCTTCGGAAATTCTGTAGACCTCCGCGAGCGCCGACAACACTCGCCCATTCCACTCGATCTCATAATCCACGTTGTCGCCCAGCCCCAGCACCAGATTCTCTCCCATAATGTCCCTCCCGCGCAATATCACCCCATTGGAAAATGCCCTTTCGGGCATTTTCGTGGGGGTATTGTTTTGTCTGACACACTATTTATAGAATTTCGCCGCACCCTCCGCGCCGAACAGCTCGATTTTGCGGTACACGACTTCCTTCATCGCGGCGATGCAGGGCGGGTAGATCGCGTTGGGCTCGCGCAACGTCTCATCTTTTAAGACTTCACGGCACTTTTTGTAGAACGCCGCCTTGATGTCGCTGGAGATGTTGACCTTGCTGATGCCCAGCTTGATCGCCTCGCGGATCTCCCAATCCGGGTTGTCCGAGCCGCCGTGCAAGACCAGCGGGATGTCCACGAGTTTTTTGATCTCGGTGATCAGATCGAGCCTGAGCGCCGGTTTCTTGCCCTTCGGGTACAGGCCGTGCGCGGTGCCGATGGCGACGGCCAGCGCGTCAATCCCGGTCTCCTCAACAAAAATTTTTACGTCCGCGGGGTTGGTGTAGATGATGCCCTCGGTTCCGGCCTCGCCGCCGTTGCCGGTCGCGCCGATGGTGCCCAGCTCCGCCTCGACGGAAACGCCCGCCGCGTGCGCGACCTCGACCACCTTGCGTGTGAGCTGGATGTTGTCCTCAAACGAGGACGTGGACGAGTCGATCATGACCGACGTGAACCCGGCGCGTATCGCGTTCACGACCTGCGCAAACGTTGCGCCGTGGTCGAGGTGCAGGCAGACCGGGACATTCGCCCGGTGCGCTTCCTCGCGCACGGCCGCCGCGAAGCTGTTCAGGACGAACGACAGTTCGTCCGGGTGGATCGCGATGATGACCGGGCTTTTCTTTTCCGCCGCGCCCTCGATCGCGCCGCGCAGCAGCATGCTGGAGCTGACGTTGAACGCGGGTACCGCAAAGCCGTTTTCCCTGGCGGGGGTGAGCATGGTTTTCATATCGACGAGCATTTCTTATTTCCCTCCTGCGGTATGTTGTGTGCCATCAACTTTTCACGGAACCCGCGGTCATGCCCGCGATGAAGTTCCGCTGGAAGAACAAAAACAGAATCAGGATCGGCAGGCAGCCGAGGATACTCATCGCCATCATCTCGTTCCATTCATACGAGTGCTGACCCATCAGCTGCTGGATACCCACCGGCACGGTGCGCATTTTGGTGGTCTTGGTCAGCGTCAGCGCGAACAGGAATTCATTCCAGCTGATGAGGAACGTGTATAACCCCGTGGACACGATGCCGGGTCTTGAGATCGGTACCAGCACCCGCCACAGCGCCCGAAACGAGCCCGCGCCGTCCACCATGACCGCCTCGTCCAATTCGCGCGGCAGCGTGTTGAGGTAGCCGGTCATCATCAGAATCGCGTAGGGCAGCGTGAACACCATGTAGGTGAAGATCAGCGCGAAGTAGGTGTCGTACAGCTTCAGCGCCGTGATCAGCCCGAAGTACGGGATGAGCAGCGTGATCGGCGGCAGCGACTGCGTCGCGATGATGAACAGGTTCAGCTGCTTCTTGCCGCGGAATTCGTAGCGGCTGAAACTGTACGCCGCAAGGATCGCGAAGAGAAGCGTCAAAACCGTCACGCTAGCAGCGACCAGGTAGCTATTGAGGAAGAAGCGCACCTTTTCCGGCGTGGTGAAGATCGTTTTGTAGGCGTCGAAGTTCACGACGGCGGGCAGGAGCTTTGGCGGCAGGGAGAAGATTTCGCGGTTGGACTTGATCGAGGAGCACGCCATCCACAGTACCGGAAAGCCCGCGTAGAGCGCGCCCGCCGCGAGGGCGATGTACAATACGATTTTTTTGAGCAGCCGATTGCCGGCGCCTGCGGTTTTCACGCGTCATCCCTCGCTTTCTGGAACCGGACGTACACGAACGCGATCGAAAGCGAGAACACCAGGATCACCACGGCGCTCGCCGAGGCCAGTGAGAATTTATAAGAGCTGAACGCCAGCTTGTATGTGTAGGTGGAGAGCATCTCCGTCGCGTGGATCGGCCCGCCGCCGGTGGTCAGCCAGATCAGCGGGAACACCTGCATCGTCCAGATGAAGTCCAGCGTCGCGATCGAGCGGATGATGGGCATCAGCTGCGGGATTGTGATGTGGAGGAACCGCTTCACGCCGCCCGCGCCGTCGATCATCGCCGCCTCGTACAGGTCGCCCGGAATCCCCTGCAGCCCGGCCAGCAGGCTCACCATATAGAATGGGTAGCCCGCCCAGATGTTGACGAAGGTCACCGCGTTCAGCGCAGTCGCTGAAGAACCGAACCACTCAACGTAAGTTTCGACAATGCCGAAGAATTTCAGGATATAGTTGATGACGCCGCTCGGATCCAGCAGCAGGCGCCAGAGAATCGCGACGATCGTCGCCGTGAACATCCACGGCATGACATAGATGGCGCGGAAGATCGCTTTGGGCACGCCGCCCAACAGCTTTGAATTGAGCATCATGGCGAACGCAAGCCCGACCGCCATGTGGAAAATCACACTCATGGCCGTAAAGTAGAGCGTGTGCAGCGCCGCTTCAACGAAGACCTCATCTTGAAAAACCTTGATGTAGTTATCGAGCCCAGCGAACGCGGGGTGTTTGTTTGTGATGACGTTGTCCATCACGGAATACTGAACGACCATGACCATTGGGACGACCATAAGGAGCGCCATCAGGATCATCGTCGGGAACAGGTAGGCGTAGGGCGTCGCGGCGCGCGCAATGCGCGTTCCGACCGGCCTTTTTCGTGGTACCGCGCCGGGCTGCCGGATCATGGACATTCCCCCTTCGGGTGTGCGCGGGGCGAACCACGTGCGACTCGCCCCGCTTGCAGGATCAATCAAAGGGATTACTTGAATTCCGCCTGCCACTTTTCCTGAACCTTGGCGAGGCAGTCGTCGATGGACTGGTTGCCCTCCAGCGCGCCCTGGAACTGCTCGGCGAACATGCGCATCAGATCCTCGGCGACCGGCAGGCCCACGAACTCGTTGCAGGCGTAGCTCTGCTGGTAGATCTCAAACGCCTTCACGAACAGCTCGTCCGCCTTGGAGTAGTCGGGCGTGGCCACGGAGTTTCCGGGGAACGCGTTGGCGGTCGCGGCCAGACGCGCGTTGACGTCGCTGCTCAGGAGGAAGTTGACCAGCTTCCACGCCTCTTCCTTGTGCTGGGAGGTTTCGCTGACGCCGATGCCCCACGCCGCGTACACCATGCCGCGCTTGCCGTCATAGCCGTCCTTCGCGGGTACGGCGCTGACCGAGAAGTTGAGTTCCGGGTTCCGCTCGCGGATCATCGTGATGTGGGCCAGCGTGTCCACCATCGTGCCGATGCGGCCGTTGACGAACTCCTCCACCTTGTCCTGCTCCTGCTTGGCAAAGGAACCGGGGGAGATGACGCCCTTGTCGTAGAGGTCTTTGATGAAGACCAGCGCTTCTTTTACGTCGGGGTTGTTGACATTGGGCGTGCCATCCTTGTTCATCATGCTGCCGCCGGAAGCCCAGACCCAGGACATCGTGTCGTTCTGGATGCCGTTGGGCGACTGCAGGGACAGCGGGAGCACCCAGCCGTACTGGTTCTTGTCGGCGTTGGTCAGCGCCTGCGCCGCCGCGGCAAACTCCGTGCGATTGGTCGGCGCGGCTTCAATGCCGACGGCCTTCAGCATGTCGTTGTTGACGAACATCGTGTAGGCGAAGGTTACGACGCCGTACATGTAGTCCTTGCCGCCCACAGCCACCTTCGCGCCGAACTCGCTGTCGTCGGTCTTGTAGGTCGCGACGAGGTCATCGAGGTTGGCGATGGCGCCCTGCTTCGAGAGGTCGTTGACCCACGCGCCGTCCAGACCCACCACGTCGCACAGTGTGCCGGTCGCGGCGCCCGCGATGATCTGATCCTTGGTGCTGGAGTAGGGTCCCGAAATCAGGTCAACCTTGATGCCGGGGTTCTGGGCTTCAAATTCGTCCATCAGCCCGCGGAAAAAGCCCTGGGGCAGTTCGGGTTCCCACCACTGGATGAACTCGATCCTGACATCCTCCTGCGCGAACGCGGAGACGCTCATCAGAGGCAACAGCAGTAGCAGCGTGAGAAACACAGACAGGAACTTCTTCATGATCCGATTCTCCTCCCTTTTCTTTCAGATGACGTTTGGGCGAATCCGGGCCGACTTCCGGACTCATCCGCTGGTATGAGTATAGGCCACCGCGCGTATAATGTCAATGCCGATAAAAATAAAATTTGGCCGGTTTGATTGAAGCGAAGAAATACGCGCAGTTTTATCAAATGCAATGAGAAATTTGCCGCGCAAACGAGGCGAACGGCCGGAAAATTTGCGGTTTTCCGGGATTCAATCGCACAATCTCGGTGCAAATAATGTCTATTATGATAATATTGGCGCATGATTTGGCTCCAGTCGCGATTGATTTTTCATCCGGGCGCGTATATAATGTTGATTCAGATAAATTGGAGGGGTGAAATGGGCGTGATCAATGATTCCATCATAGAGAATCGGAAGCTGTTCAAGCGCAACAAAATTCTCTACCTGATCCGCACCGCGCCCCGGTGCTCGCGCTTTGACATCAAGAAGCTGACCTCCTACAGCATGTCGACGGTGCTTTCGATCATCGACGAACTGGTGGACGGCGGCTTCATCACCGAGGAGGCGTCCAGCGACGTCAAAGTCGGGCGCAAGCCCACGTGGCTCACGATCAACCCCGATTACGGCGTGTTCATCGGCGTCGAGTTCCATTTGGCGCACATCAACTGCGCGATGCTGGACTTCATGGGAAATACCATTCACCAGAGCTTCCTGCCCTTTGGCGTCGACGCGGGCGCGGAGGATGTTCTGGAAAAGGTCGCCTCGCTGATCGCGGACGCGTACCAGGCGGCGGGCGGGGGGCGGCGGCTTCTGGGCATCGGCATGGGTATCCCCGGTTACGGCGACTTCAAAAACGGCGTTGGCATCGAATACGCGCCGATCAAGTCCTGGCGGGACATCCCGGTCAAGGCGTTCATCGAGAAGCGGTTCGGCTGCCCCTGCTTTGTGGAAAACAACGTGACGTCGATGGCGATGGGGTACAAGTACGCCCACATGGTGGGCGGCAGCGACGATTTTCTGTTTGTGTCGGTCCGGACAGGCATCCGGATCGTCCCGGTGATCAACAACGAGCTGTTCTTAAGCAACAAGGGCTACGCGGGCCAACTCGGCCACGTCAAGGTGTCCGGCGGCAGCCGCATGTGCATCTGCGGGCGGCGCGGGTGCCTGAATACCGAGGTCGCGGACACAGGCCTCCGCGCGAAACTGATCGAAGACATCCTGGCAGGCAGGCAGCAGCGCGTGCTCGAGCTGGCGGAGCGCGACCTGGGCAGGGTTTCCGTCCCGCTCTTCGTCCGCGCCGCGCTGGAAGGTTGCGAGGATTCCCTGAAGCTGGTCGAGGAGACCGCCGTGCACCTGGGGCAGGCGCTGGGCATGATGATGGACATCCTCGCGCCCCGGCACGTGATCGTCTACGGCGAACTGTGCCGCACCGGGGAGCTGTTCCTTGAACCGCTGCGCCGGGCGATCCGCGAAAACGCGATGCCCGTCAATACGACGGAACTGGTCGTCACCATCCTGCCGCCGGATGAACGCCTCGGCGCATTTGGCGCGGCCCAGCTCGTATTGCAAAAGCAGTTTGAGTTCCTGAAAGAAACCGTATAAGCGCAAACCGGTGAGTCAGAGGGGCAACTTTACCTGCGGCATCTCTGGAGAAAGATCGAAGCAACGCGGTTTATCATTTACGCCCTCCTTTTGGGCTTTACCGAACCCAAGCCTATGCTCATGTACCCATAACGAAAAAGCGGCCATCGGATCTGTGAAATATCGGCTTTTTCATGGAAGCTTGGCCAGTGTATTCGCGGGGCGTTCTGCTTCCCCATACGGGCATCCTCACCGGAGATACGCGCGGACTGGCGCTTGCGGAAGAGACGGAAGCCTTGGAGGTCGAGCAGGAATCGGCCGATGAGCCCAAGGCAACACAACAGGAAGAACCCGTGGAGGAGTCCGACGCGCCAACCGAGAAACCCACCGAGAAACCCGCCGAAGCGCCGACGGAGAAACCCGCCGAGGCACCGACAGGGGATGCGCCGACCGGGGAACCCGCCGAAGCGCCGACGGAGAAGCCCACCGAGACGCCGACGGAGAAACCCGCCGAGGCGCCGACGGAGAAACCCGCCGAGGCGCCGACGGAGAAACCCGCCGAAACGCCGACCGGGGAGCCCACCGAGGCGCCGACCGGGCTGCCCACCGGGGAGCCAACGGCCGCGCCCAGCGAAACACCCACTGTAAGCCCAGCGCCGCTTGCGGTCGAACCGGGGCAGGCCGTCTTTGACATCAACCCGCTTGGCGCCGACCACACCGACCTTGTATTCACATTCCTGCCGGAGGACGCCGACTTCCAGAGCGTCGAAGGTCTGACGCCGGACGTCGACTTCGTCCGGAACGGCAATAGGATTACGGTTTTCAAGGACGCGCTCGTCCGGTACGCGCCGGGCGAGTCCGTGCTTTCTTTCCTGTTCGCCGGGGACGCGCGCGCCGCCGTGCCGCTCCGCGTGGTCGATACGGGCCTACCGCTCACCCCGATGGGCACTTCGGTGCTCACCATCGGGGACACGGACTATGACGCGGTCGCGCTCGCTGCGAATCCCACCGGGGAGGGTTGGTCCTGGGACAACAATTCAAAGACGCTGACGCTGGACGGCTTCGACGGGGGCAGCATTACCTATGCCGGAAACCTCACCATTCAACTATCCGGCTCGGATGATAAACTGACGGGCGGCTTAAGGCCCGGCAACATCGTGCGGCCTGGCCTGGAAGTAAGCGGTTCGTTGACTTTCCTGGGATCGGGCTGCCTGACGGTGACCGGAACCGGCGGCGCGGTGCAGGCGGACTCCCTGTCCATTCAGAGCGGCAAGCTGAAGCTGACCGGCACCGCGTACGGAGGCATCGCCGCGAACGGCAAGGTAGAAATCGGCGGTACGGCGGAGGTGACTGCCGGCGGGAACACCCGCGGCATCACCGCCGGAACCCTGAAAATCACCGGCGGCAAGACTGTCTCCGGCGGCGGCGCCAGCGCGACCACGTTTACCATGTCGGACGGCGATTTTGAAGCCGCCGGCAGTCTGTCCATCAAGGATTTGACGCTCACCGGCGGCTCGCTGAGCGCCGCCGGCGAGACAAGCGGCCTTTATATCACGCATACGCTGACGATGAGCGGCGGCACCATAAATGCCACCGCCTCCAGTAAATCCCCCAGTGGCGGCGCAATTCGCCTGAGTTCCAGCGGAAGCGGGTATAAGATGGAAGCTACCGGCGGCACGCTGAACCTTGGCGGCGACTACCTTATATACTTTGATTCATACTATTTTCCGGTCAGTCTGAAGGACGTGACGATCCGCGCGATCAGCGCACCCAAGAATGTGCTGCGAACAACTGTCAATGGCACCGGTCAATGGACGCTGAACAATGTTGTGTTTGAAGGCAGCGCAGCTACGGCGCAAACGGTCTACAACTACAATGGGACTGTGACCATAAAGGATACCGAAATGCCCGCATCCGACAGCGGCACCGCTTTTTTCGGTGGCAACCTGACCGTTGAGTCGGGCAGCCGGATCACCCAGCGGATCGAGACCGGTACTCTGACGGTCAACGGCGGAGACATCGACATTCGTACCGCTCAACAGTCCGCCATCGCCGCAAGCAATCTTCGGATAACCGGCGGCTCGGTGAAGGCGCGTGGCGCGGAGTATGGCATCTCGTGCGAGGATACCGTCATCAGCGGAACGCCGGACATGGAGGTCATCGGAAACACGCGCGCGTTTTACGCAAGCTCGGTCATGATTAACGGCAGCCCGTATACCCAGCACGCGATGTATGTCACGATCACTGACGGTATGCTGGCGAAGGCGTTCAGCCCGTTCCTCTCGCTTACGATCGGCGGCGCGGACTATGACATCGAGCAATTGCTTGAGGATCAATCAGGGGTCGGCTGGCACTACTCCGCCCAGGCCAATACCATTGCGCTGAACGGCTATTCGGGCGGCCCGATCGCGGTCGAAGGCGAACCCACATTCGCGCTTACGGGGGACAACACCGCGCCTTCGCTGTCCGCCACCCGGCCGATGACCATCGGGGGCGGCGGCGGCCTGACGCTGTCGGGCGATGAAGGTCTCTCCGCCCACGGCCTCACGCTCGCGCAGGCGTCGCTATCCGCGCAGGCGATTGCGTCTGCAGGCACCAATGCGGTCACGGTCGGGTCCGGTTCGCTGACGGCGGGTTATGTCTCAAGCGAAGGGCCGATTGCGGTTTCCGGCGGCACGTTGTACACCGGCTATATCGAGACGGACGACACATTCACCTGGTCGGGCGGAACCGGCGAGACCGGCGCGATCACGGCAAAGGGAAATGTCTCGCTCTCCGGCGGCAGCCTGACCTGTTCGGGGATCGATTCCACCGACGGCAACCTGAGCATGACCGGCGGCAGCGTGGCCTCGGACGGCGCGCTTACCGGGCTATACGCCAAAGGGAACATCACCATCTCCGGCGGCACACTGAAGGCGTCCGCGTCCGATCTGTATTCGGGCATCGGCGTGTTCGCTTCCCTCGCGCTGACAATTTCCGGAACCCCAAACATCGAGGCGCAGGGCTACGAGTGCGCGCTGTCAGGTTCGCCAATGAAGCTGGCGGGCAAGGCGTTTAAAAACGCCAGCCAGCGCGTCGTGATCGTGAACGGAAAACTTCAGTCCTCCGCGAGCCTGCCCATTGCGCTGGTGGTCGGCGGCAAGCGGTTCACCTTTGACGAAGTCGAGGCCGACCAGTCCGGCGACGGCTGGTCGTGGCGCACGTCGGACAGGCGGCTGACGCTGAACGGGTACGACGCGGGCGCGATTATCGCGTATGTGGATCTCACCGTGTACCTGGCCTCCGGCAGCAACAACACCATCACCGCCGACGACAATGGCGCGATCTACGGCGCGAAGTCGATCCGGATCGCGGGTTCGGGTTCGGTGACTCTGAAGGGCGATGGCGGCGGCATATCCGCGAAGGGGGATGTCACGCTGGCTGGCGGGCATATCACCTCCGACGCAGCCGAAACTGAAAACGCCTACGGCATTATTTCGTCTGGTAACGTATTGATCCTGGGCGGATCGTTCAAGACGACGCTTCAGGGCAGCGCGAACAACTTCGGCATCACCGCGATGGGCAGTTTCACGATGAGCGGCGGCAGCGTCACGATTATTTCCAACACCGACAGCGTCCGGTCGGCGAGCGGCGTGGGCGTTTCCACCGCGAGATCCGCCTCCATCACCGGCGGCAGGCTGCGTATCGACATGCTTGAGGAAGGGAGCGTCGGCGTGTTCTGTTCCGGCCTCAAAGTCGGCTACGCCAACATCAGCGCCCGCGCGTATTTCCCGCTGGTCTCGACGGGTTCGTTCTCGATCAATGGCGGCGTTCTGAACGTGACCGCCTACGACGATGTCGGCATCTACGCGATCAACGGGAGCAGCAGCATCCAGAACGCGTCCATCGATATTTATTCGACGGGCATGGACATCTTCGTGCAAAAGGGCAGCCTGAGCGTGACGAACAGTTCGATCGTCTCCACCAGCGCCACCTACTATGAAGACTCGTTCACGCTGGCCACCTATTCGGAGCTGAAGATCACCGACAGTCTGGTCATCGGCACGGATTTCGGCGCGAGAAAGGTCACCTTGCCCGGTTCGCTGCTCTTCCAGCTTCCCGGTTCGGGAAAGACCTGCACGCTTCTAAAAAGCGCCACGCTGACCCGGTCGTTCTCGCTGCCGTCCAGGTACGACTATTACGTGCCGGAAGGTGTCCGCCTGGTCATCGGCAAGGGCAAGCAGATCCGGCTGTACGCAAGCGGATGGACGGTGGACGGCAGGGTATCCGGCAGCGTCATCGGGCAGAGCGTCGCCGCGACCGCCTTCACGGTCTCCGGGCCGACGACCGTCGCCGCCGGGCAGCGCATCACCCTGACCGCTCAAGCTTCCAACGGTGACGCGACCGATCCTTCGGTGTACTGGGAGAGCAGCGACGAGTCCGTCGCGACGGTGAGTTCCAGCGGCGTCGTGACCGCGAAATCGCCAGAATCGACCGAGACCGTGACCATCACCGCCACCGCGAAGGACGGCAGGGGCGGAACCGGCAGCCATCAGGTCACCGTCGTGCCCTGCGCCAGCCGGATCGACATCACGCCCACTGGGACGCAGACGATCGACCTGTACACAAGCGCCACACTCCAGTTGAGCGCAGCCGTTTCCCCCGCCGACGCGCAGGATGATGTGGCGTGGACTTCCTCAAACGCCAAGGTCGCCTCCGTCGACCCGGCCACAGGCCTCGTGACCGGCAGGAAGGCGGGCAGCATCACCATCACCGCCACCGCGAAGGACGGCAGCAAGGTCGCCGCCAGGGTACAGGTGAACGTGACGAAGCTGGTCGCTGATGTCACAATCACCGGGGACGCCCGCGTCATCGCAGGACGATCCACGACTTTGAAGCCCGTCTTCACGCCCGCCGACGCCACCAACCGTTCCATCTCCTGGAAGAGTGACAACCCGTCGGTGCGCGTAAGCTCCAAAGGCGTCGTGACCGTGAAGAAAGGCACAACCGTCGGCTCGACCGCGAAGATCACCGCGACCTGCAAAGACGCGGGCGGCGCGAACGCGCAGTACACCATCACCGTATCGCCCCCGGCGACCTCGGTGGTGATTTCCGGATTCGGCGCGACCGATACAATGAAGGTCGGGGATACGCTTCAGCTCTCCGCGCAGGTCGTGCCGGATGGGGCGCTCGAACGGGTCACCTGGGCCGCGTCCCCCGGTAAGCTCGCGATCGTCAGCGCGACCGGCTTCGTGACGGCCAAAAAGGCAGGTATCGTCACGATCACCGCGACGGCGGCGGACGGCACAAGGAAAAAGGCTACGTTGAAGATCACCATCACCAAGTAAGAAACACAATTGCCTGAAAAAAGGCGGACAGCTCGCCTCACGGCGAATCTGTCTGCCTTTTCGTTTCTTCCATGAGCCCACTCCGGAATGGAGGGAATCCCTTCTCCCTCTTCAATTACCCGGCGCGCCGGTATCCGCGCCGAATCCGTTCCGGCATCTGCCCAGACTGGCGTACAGGATGGCCGACGCCCAGGATGAAAACAGATTGTGGGGATTATTGACCAGTCCGGGCGTGAAAACGTCAAAATGGCAACCGGAATCAGCTTGCGACCGCGTCGCGCGTGCGCCTTTTGATCCAGCCGTACCGGTTGCACTTGATCGCGATCGGCAGGCATTTGAACACCTGATCCGCGTTCAGGCAAATGTACACCGCGTATGCCGGCCAGCGCAGCAGGAACGCCGCGATGAAGGAAAACGGCAGCACGATCATCCAGATGCTGATGATGTCCAGTTTCAGACAGAACATGGAGTCCCCGCCGCCCCGGATGATTCCCGTATTGGTCGGCATCTGATAGGCCATCCCGACGATGGTCACGCTCATGACCAGCAGGAACGAATTCGCCATCTGCCGCGCCTCGGCCGTAAGCCCGCCAAACAGCGTGTTCAGCACCGGTTGCCTGAGTACGAACAGCAGCGTGCCGATGATGGCTCCGATCACCAGGAACATGAACTGGAGCGTTCTGGAATACTCCCGAACCTTATGAACATCTCCGCGGCCCACGGTTTTGCCGATCAATACCGCGGCGGCGGACGCGGCGCCCACCGAAGCCACCTTCAGGATCATCATCAGATTGGAGGCGGCGGCATTCGCCGCGATCGCGACCCGATCCGGGTCGCCCGGCATGTTGCCCAGCACGATCGTCTGCAGCGCGGTGGACGCGCCCCACATCCCGGCGACCGCGATCACAGGCAAGGCGGCGCGCGCGTAGTCCTTCAGGAGCGGCCAGTCCATTTTCCGATAGTCGTTGAGTCTGATTCTGAGTTTCGTATCGATTCTGGCCACGTAAACAAGCACGATGCACATTTCGATGATCCGGGCGCACAGCGTGCCGATCCCCGCGCCGGCGACGCCCAGCCTCGGAAAGCCGAAGTTGCCAAAGATCAGCGTGTAATTGAACAGGAAATTGGTCACCAGCGTGGACAGCGAGATCCAGAACGCGATCCGAACCGTCTGCACGCTTCGAAGCGTCGCGAGCAAAATGGAGGTGACGGCGAAGATCGGGTAGGTGAACCGCATGAAATGGATGTACTTCATGCCCTCGCCGACGATCGTTTCTTTGGGGGAGAACAAATGCAATACGTGCTGCGGCGCGAAGCTGACCAGCGCGAACATGATCAGCGCGAACCCCATCGCAAATCGCGCCGCGATGCCGGAGAGCCGCTTGACCGGATCGATCCGCCCCTGTCCCCAGTATTGGCTGGCCAGTATGACCATCCCGTCGCCGACACCGGTGATGATGTTCTGGATCAGAAACTGGATCTGGTTGACCGTTGAGGCGCCCGACATCGCATCCATTGAAAAGTGATTGAGCAGCACGTTGTCGGTCAGGTTGACGCAGAGGATGACGACGTTTTGCAGTACCAGCATCCAATAGAGCGAAAAGAACTCCCGGTAAAACGCGCGGTCTTTGGTGAGCATGCGACGCCTCTATTCTTGGGAAGTGATCATTTCCATACACGGCTGCTCCCGACATGCAGACAACCGCCCTGTTCCGGGTGTGCTCTGAAAGCCGCCCGTATATGTCTGTTCACACCCGAAAAGCCAATCCACTTTATCACGCTTTGGCCTTCCGCGTCAATGCCCGCCGCCCGCTTAAGGAAAAGGTTACTGGCGCGCCTGGGGTCGTCTGGCAGCGGTTATTGCGCGATGGCGACAAGGCCGCAGACGGCTTACGCGTCGGTTTTCTGGCTCAAAACCATGAAAATATTAAGGTGCTTGAAGAATTTAAGATCACACAGGGTGCTGCAGGGGCTGGCGGTAGAAACCGGGCGGCGCGTAAATAAAAATTTCCGGCGCAATGTAAATATGCACATCTTGTTATTATTTCCCCCGTATTTTATAGTATTCACATAAGGAAATTGCGAGGGGGTTTACTCATGAGGAAACTGGTTTCCCTTCTGCTGGCGCTGAGCCTGTGCTTTGGCTTCGTCGCCGCGACCGCGCAGGCCGCCGACCACTCCGATCAGCTCTACATTCAGGTGTCGGCGCTGAGCGGGCTTGACTACTTCTACGACCACATGTTGGGTTGCAAGATGGCGGGCGAAGAGCTGGGCGTGCGCACCGAGTACGTCGGCCCGGCGGATTACGACATGAACGCGATGATCGCCGCCTTCGAGCAGGCCATCGCGAAGAAGCCCAACGGCATCGTGTGCGTCGGCTTTGAAGACACGCTTGGGCCGATCATCGACAAGGCGATCGACGCGGGCATTCCGGTCGTGACCGTGGACGGCGACGTGCCCAACTCCAAGCGCATCGCGTTCGTCGGCACCGGCAATTACAACGCCGGCTTCCAGGGCGGACAGTACCTGGCCAACGCCATCGGCGGCAAGGGCAAGGTCGCGATCATGACCAAGCCCGGCCAGGGGAACCTGGAAGAGCGCATCAACGGCTACAAGGCCGCGTTGGCCGCGTTCCCGGAAATTGAGATCGTGCAGATCGCGGACACCCAGTCCGACTCCGTCGTGGCCGCGCAGGCCGCCGCGACGCTGCTCCAGAAGTATCCCGACCTCGCGGGCATCGCCTGCGTGGAAGCCGCCGGCGGCGCCGGCGCGGCCACCGCGGTGAAGGAAGCGGGCAAGGTCGGCCAGGTCAAGATCATGTCGATGGACCGCGGCGAAGACGTGCTGGACGCGATTGAAGAGGGCGTGATCACCGCCTCCGTCGCGCAGCAGACCGCGCTCATGCCCTACTACGCGATCCAGATCATGATGAACCTCAACAACTCCAAGATCGCCATCACCACCGACAACAAGGCCGCGGGCGTCGCGGGCGTCCCCGCCTCCATCGACACCGGCGTCATCCTGATCGACGCCAACAACGCCAAGTATTTCCGGCGCTAAACGTAATCTGTAACGGGGCGGGCGGAATCGTTGTGGTTCCGCCCGTCTTTTCAGGATTATGCTTTTTGACTTCCAAAGGGAGGCGGACACGTGGACGAATACATCCTGGAGGGCCGCGGCATTGTCAAGTCGTTTCCAGGCGTCAGGGCGCTTGACGGCGTGGACTTCGCGGTCAGGCCCGGCGAGGTGCACGCGTTGGTGGGCGAGAATGGCGCGGGCAAATCCACGCTGATCAAGGTACTCGGCGGCATCTACCAGCCGGACGCGGGCGAGATCTACGTCGGCGGCAAAAAGGCCCGGTTCCAGAACGCGCGGGATTCCATCGAGAGCGGCATCGGCATCGTGTTTCAGGAACTGAGCCTGGTACCCCAGCTCAGCATCGCGGAAAACATCTTCTTTAACCGCCAGCCGGTCGGAAAAGCCGGCCTGGTCAACTTCCGGGCGCTCCATGAAAGGGCGCGGGATATGCTCAAAATGTTCGGCATGGACTGCGTGAACCCCGAAACCAAGGTGCGGGAACTGTCCATCGCCAACCAGCAGGTGGTCGAGATCCTGAAGGCCATGAGCGAGAACCCCAAGGTGATCGTACTGGACGAGCCGACTTCCTCGCTGACCGAGGTAGAGGTCAAAAGGCTGTTTGAAAACATACGCATGCTCAAGGCGCGCGGCATCGCCTTTGTCTACATATCGCACCATCTCAGCGAAATTTTTGAAATCGCGGACACCGTCACCGTGCTCCGGGACGGCGCGCGGGTGGCCGACGCGGCGGTCAAAGACGTGGACGAGGACTATCTGATCAGCCACATGGTGGGCCGGTCGATCGGAAACATTTACGGCACTCGCGCGCCGGAGGATAGAATCGGCGACGTGATCTTTGAGGCGAAGGGGCTGACGCGAAAAGGCGCGTTTACCGATGTTTCCTTCACCGTGCGCCGGGGCGAGATCGTCGGCTTTTCAGGGCTGGTGGGCGCGGGCCGCACCGAAGTCGGCCGCGCGATCTTCGGCGCGGATCGGCTGGACGGCGGCGAGATCACCCTGATGGGTAAAAAACGCTCGATTCACTCGCCGGATCAGGCAATCCGCGAGGGCATCGGCTACATGACGGAGGACCGGAAGTCGCTGGGGCTGTACCTGTCGTTCACGATCGCGCAGAACCTCGCGGCCAACCGCCTGCGCGATTTCGCGTCGCGGGGCGTCATGCAGGATCAGAAGCTGAACGCCGCCTCGGAGGAGGCGGTCAAGGCTTACGACGTGGCGACGCCCAGCATCCGGAAAAAGGTGGAGGAGCTCTCCGGCGGCAACCAGCAGAAGGTGCTCCTGTCGGCCTGGATGTCGATCAAGCCGCGCCTTCTGATCGTGGACGAGCCGACGCGCGGCGTGGACGTGGGCGCGAAGTGTGAGATCTACCAGCTTCTGAGACGCATGGCCAGGAGCGGCGACTGCGGCATCGTAATGATCTCGTCCGATCTTCCGGAGGTGCTGGGCGTCTCCGACCGGATCGTGGTCATGAAGGAAGGCCGCGTCACCGGCATTCTGGGCGGCGGCGCGACCGAGCGGGACGTGATGAGCCTCGCGGCGGGATCCAATACGTTACGGGAGGAAAACCCATGCGCAGTTTGAAAAGCAGAATCACCGGCGCGCGCGAGCTGGTCATTTTGATCGTCGTGGTGGCGATGTTTGTCATCATGTGCTTCGCGTCCCCCTATTTCTTCTCCAGCTCCAACCTGCTGGCGGTGCTCCTGAGCCTCTCGCTGGAGGCGATCATGGGCGTCGGCATGGTGAACCTGATGGTCTCCGGCGGGTTTGACATGTCGATCGGCTCGGTCGTCGCGCTGACCGGCGGCATCGCCGCGGCGCTTCTGAAGGCTGGCGTGCCGATCCCGCTCGCGGTCACGGCGGGCTTCGTGGTGGGCGGACTCGTGGGCTCGTTCAACGGCTTCGCGATCGCGAAACTGGGCATCACACCGTTCGTGACGACGCTTGCCACCCAGAGCATGTGCCGCGGCCTGGTCTTGGTATTCATGAACGGCAAGAACATCGGCAGCCTCCCGGAGAGCTTCACCTGGATCGGCCAGTTCAAGATTGGCGAAGTGCAGCTGCCGGTCATCTACGCGCTGGTGATCGTGGTCGTCGGCCACTTCCTGATGAGCAAGTCCCGCTTCTTCCGGCAGAATTACTACATTGGCGGCAACTTCAAGGCGGCGAAGCTGTCCGGCATCCACACCGACCGGATGCAGATCGTCAACTACATGATCATGGGTCTGCTCGCGGCGTTCGCGGGCATCGTGCTGGCGGCGCGGCTGGGCTCGGCCTCCACCACCGCCGGGACGGGCATGGAACTGAAGGTCATCACCGCGGTCATCATCGGCGGCGCGTCGATGTCGGGCGGCGAGGGCACGGTGATCGGCGCGTTCCTGGGGTGCGTTTTGATGAGCCTGATCGCGAACGCGATGACGCTATTGGACGTTTCGGTCTACTGGCAGACGTTTGTCACCGGCTTCACGCTGCTGGTCGCGGTGCTGATCGACCGTTACGGCAAGATCAAGCAGGAAAAAGCCGCCTGAGCGTCGAAACGGACTGAGGAGGGATACCAATGACAAGCTACGAGCGGGTACTGAAGGCGCTGCGCCATCAGGAGGCGGACAGGCTCCCCTTCGACTTGGGCGCGTGCGTGCTGACCGGCATGAACGTCCACTGCTACCGGGCGCTCCGGAAATACCTGGGCCTCCCGGAAGCCGCCATCGAGCTGTGCGACACGACGCAGCAACTGGCGCGCATCCATGACGACGTGGTGGAACTGCTCAAAGTGGACGTGCGCGGGGTCGACCCAATGCCTCTATCCGAAGCGCCGCTCCGGGTAGACGCGCATCCCGACGCAACAGGCCGTTACATGGAAATGACCGACGAACTGGGCATCACCTGGCGTATGCCCGTGGACGGCGGCCACTACTACGACATGGTGCGCCATCCGCTGTCGGACGCGGAGACCATCGAGGACCTGGACGCCTACGCCTTCCCGCCCGGCGGGGACGCGTCCCGCTTCGTCACAATGAAAGAGCGCGCCGACGCCTACCGCTACGGCGAGCAGCGCGCCTACATCCTGGGTCGTCACAACGCGGGCATCTGGGAATTGGCGCTGTGGATGAGCGGGTTTGAGAAATTCTTCTGCGACATGATGGTGGAGAAGGAATTCTCCCACCGCCTGATGCGCAAAATCACCGACTACAAGCTGGAATACTGGGAAAAGGCGCTGGACACGGTCGGAAACAACGTGCTGGTGATCTCCGAGGCGGACGATCTCGCCACCCAGAACAGCCTGCTTTGCTCGGTCGAGCTCTACCGCGAGATGGTGCATCCCTACCACAAGGAGCTGTTCCATTTCATCAAGGAGCGCGCGAAAAAGAACGGCGCGCCGGAGACCTACATCTTTTACCACACCTGCGGCAGCATGCTGCCGTTTGCCGACCTCCTGCACGAGGAGGGCGTGGACATCTTAAATCCGGTGCAGGTCAGCGCCAAGGACATGGACTCCAGGCGGCTGAAGAAGGAACTGGGCGACCGCTTCACGTTCTGGGGCGGCGGCGTGGACACGCAGTATGTGCTGCCGCGCGGCACGGTTCAGGATGTCAAAGATGAGGTGCGGCGCAGGATCGACGACCTCGCGCCGGGCGGCGGCTTCGTATTCTCCACGGTGCACAACGTGCAGTTCGACGTGCCGCCGGAGAACTACATGGCGATGTGGGAAGCCATGCGCGAGTACGGGGTGTATCGATAACCAACCGCGCAAACAACCGCTTTGCGCGGCAACCGGAGGGTAAATGATGCGCGACGAATGGCTGCGCGGCGTACTGGTACAGGCCAGCGAACTGGCCACCATCGAGGGCGCGCCCCAGACCGCCCGCGTACTCGCCTGCGCGGACAGAATCCTGCGCTACATGCGGCACCCGGAGGACTGGGTGCCGCTTGTAAGCGAGATGCTGTGCGTGAAGGATTACTTGGAGCTGATCCACGCGCGGGTGGGAAAGCGCGTCGCGCTCCATTGGCCGAATGAGGAACTGTTCGTGAAGCGCGCGAGCGTCGTTTCCTTCGTGGACGAACACTGTTCGCTGGAGGAAATTTTGGCCCAGCCGGGGGATTACGCCATCACGCTAACCCACGTCAGCGGCACGCTGACGGCGGAAGTGCGCGCCGCGTCCGAGGACGGAGAGCGCGCTTTTTCCTGTACCATTCCAACGTAAACCGGAGGCCTCTATGCCCACGATGATGATTGTCGACGACGAAGCGCTCTCGCGCTTCGCCGTCCGTTCGCTGGTCGCCAGGAATTTTTCCAATGTCGAGGTCGTCTGCGAGGCGGAGAGCGGGCCGGAGGCGATCGAACTGTACGAGCGCCACCGGCCCGACGTGGTCGTGATGGACATCCGCATCCCGGAACTCAACGGGCTGGAGACCTCGCGCCGCATCCTCGCCCGATACCCGCGCGCGAGCATCATCATCTGCTCCGCCTATGACAGCTTCTCGCTGGTTTCGCAGGCGATCGACATCGGCGTAAAGGGGTATATCCTGAAGCCGCTCATAAAGGAAGAAACCGTTGAAAAGCTGAAAAAGCTGCTCTACGCCGAGTATTCGCCCATCGAGGCGCTGGCGGAAAAGCAGATCCTGCACCAGATGCTGGAGGGGGACGTCGACCCGGAGACGCTCAAAGTGCTGGACCGCTACTACGGCACGATCCGGTCGGGCCTGATGGTCGGCTTCCGCCTGCCGCCGGACAGCGGCGCGCTTGAAAAAAAGCTGATTTACGAAGTGAAAAAACACGCGCCGCAGCCCGGCTTCGCGTTGGTGGAGAAGCGGGGAGCCTACGTCGCGGCGTTTCTGTCCCCGATTGACGATCCGGCCGTCTGGCGCGAGCGGCAGCGCAACATCGCAAGCGACGTGGCGGAAGGCGCGCCCATCCGGGCGGAGAGCCGGATGGTGACCGACTGCGACTGGGCGGCGGCCTGGCGCGCCATCGAAAACGCGCTGAGCGAGGAACCGGCGGCGCGGTTCCTTTCCCAGTTCGAGCAGCTCATCCTGGACGAGGATCTGAAGGACATGTCGCTCAACCACCTCGCGAACCTGCTGAATATCACGCCGCAGTACCTGTCGGCGATGTTCAAGGAGCATACCAACCTGAATTTTCTGGAGTACATCACAAAGCGACGGATGGCCTATGCGGCGCAACTGATCAGGGGCGGCATGTCCGTCCGTCAGGCGGCGGAGAAGTGCGGGTACAACGACTGCGAATACTTCAAGCGGCTGTTCAAAAAGCACTTCGGCCGCACGCCCCACGGCTACCTGCATGGCCGGGAGGCGAAGCCGTGAAGCGGCTTTCGATCCGCTGCGTCCTCATCGGCTGCTTCCTGTTCGTGATCGCCGCGATGCTGATTACGCAGATGCTGCTGCAGCGCAGCTACACGGAGTTTTACGAGGCTTTCGAGCGCAGCAACCGGGATACCATGCGCCTGGTCTACGCGCGCGGCGAACTGAGAGCGATGTACGATTCCACCGTCGGCATGATCGACGCGCAGCCGGACGACATCAAGAATCTGGAGGCGGAATACCACATCCACGCGAAGAACGCGCTGGACACGCTGCAGGCGCTCGAAGAAGGCACCACGGGGCGGGAACGCTACTTCATGGTGGACATCCACAACATGCTCAGAAGTTATGACGAATCCTTCGCCGCGTTCAGCGCTCAGGTCGGCGCAGGCGCGGAACTGATCTACCTGCGCCAGAAGCGCAACGAACTCAACCGTCTGCGCGGCTACATCGAAAACGAGATCTCCGACAGCGTGTTCACCCTTCTGACCCAGTCGCAGGAGGCTTACGCCGCGCTCGGCGCGCGAATGGAAGCCCTCAAGACGCGCAGCGCCGCGGTTTCGGTGGGGCTGGCGCTTCTGTGCCTGATGGTGGCCGTCGCGGTGTCCCGGCTGATCACGAAGCCCATCAAGGTGCTGGTTGACCGGATGCGCGCCTTCGCTCAGACCGGACGCGACGCGCCCGGAAAGCGCTCACCGCCGCCGATGTGCGACGAGATCGGCCGCATCACCGACAACTACGACCACATGGTCGAGCAGATCGTGAGAAAGAATGAACTGGAGCGGGAACTGAACCGGCAGCAAATGGACAACCTGGAGATCAAGAATCTTCTGCACAAAGCGGAACTGGACATGCTGCAGATGCAGATGAATCCGCATTTCCTTTTCAACACCCTGAACTCGATCAGCGCGCTGTGCGAAATGGAGGAAGCGCCCAGAGCCAGTGAGATGGTCGGGCGGCTGTCGAGCATCATGCGTCACGCGCTGACGAAGCTCTCGGAGCGCGTGCCGCTCTCCCGCGAAATCGACATCGTACGCGATTATATGGCCATCCAGCAGACCCGTTTTGCGGGTCGCCCCGCCTACCGGGAGGATCTGGACGAGGCCGCGCTCGGTTTTGAGATCCCCTGCATGATGATCCAACCGCTGATCGAAAACGCGATCATGCACGGATTCGCGCGGTCAAAGCCTGAGGACGAGGTCGTACTGAGCGTACAAATTGTGGAAGACGACGTTCTGATCCGCGTCCGGGACAACGGACAGGGCATCGCGCCGGAACGGCTCAACGCGCTGATATCAGGCGACGCCACCGCCCAGGACAACGGGCACGGAATCGGCCTTGACAACGTGCTCCGGCGCATGCGCCTACTGTATGGAGAGGATCGCGCCGTCCTGGAAAGCGCGCCCGAAAGCGGAACAACGGTCACCCTGAAAATCCCCCTGCCAAAACACCGCGCATCCCCACAGGAGCCAGATCCGAACGGACACCAAGGAAAAATATGACACCATAACCGCCCCTCCAGAGAAGACACGCAGGGGCGGGGAAGCGTTTGTCCTTTGCCGGATTGGTATTACCTCTCGCTCTATCAATCATTCCGGACAGCCTCCGATGTGCCCATCCCCATCGTAAAGATCGAGCGCGCGCCGGACATCTCCGGCATCAGCAAGGCGCGGATCAACGCGCGGGAAGGGTGATTGCCGAAAACGCCGTGACCATCATCCTGGGGGCGTATAAGGGGAACGTCATGCCCAAAACCATCCTGCCCTCTCTCAATCTCTTGGAAGGGACTTTGTCGTGCATGGCAGAATAGGCCTCTATTCTCGACCAAAATGGGGAGAAGCCTGAAAAAGCTTCTCCCCATGTAATGATCGCGTATGTGCCTGTGCGGAACCGACTAGACCGGCATGACCGACGATTCCTTTTGCAAAAGCGTGCTGTCCAGCTTCATGGTCTGCGCCTGGCGGTACTGAAAGAACTTCTCCGCCACCTGCGGGAACAGCGCGTAGGACAATACGTCCTCCGGCTGCTGGATGTACTCGGCGCACTGCTTTCTGTACTCCTCCAACTCCGGCTTCAGAAGGTCCGCCGGGCGGCAGGTGATGACCTCTGCGTCGCCGATGACCTTGCGGCGCACTTCCTCGTCCACCGGCGCGGGCAGGCGGCCGTATTCGCCGCGCATCAGCGCCTGGGACTCCTTGGGGTTCATCTTGTAGCGCTCGCCGGTGATGACGTTCATGACCGCTTGGGTCCCGACGATCTGGCTGGTGGGCGTGACCAGCGGCGGGTAGCCAAATTCCTTGCGCACGCGCGGGATCTCCTCCAGCACGTCGTAGAACTTGTCGGACTTCCCGGCCTGCTTGAGCTGGCTGATGAGGTTGGACAGCATGCCGCCCGGAACCTGATACAGAAGCGTGTTGATGTCGATCTTCAATACCTTCGGGTCGAGGTGGCCTTCCTTGGTCAGCTTTTCGGCGACGCCTCGGAAGTGTACCGCGATCTCGCTGAGGAGGCCGATGTCAAGGCCGGTGTCGTACTCGGTACCCTTGAGCGTCGCGACCAGCGGCTCCGTCGCGGGCTGCGCAGTGCCGTTTCCAAGCGGAGACAGGGCGGTGTCCACGATGTCCGCGCCCGCCTCGATGGCCTTGAGGTAGGTCATATCGCCGGTTCCGGTGGTGTTGTGGGTGTGCATGTGGATCGGCACCTTGACCGCCTGCTTGAGCTTCTTCACCAGGCTGTACGCCTGATAGGGCAGCAGCAGGTTCGCCATATCCTTGACGGCAATGGTGTCCGCGCCCAGCTTCTCCAGCTGGATGGCCATCTTCACAAAGTAGTCTTCGTCATGGACGGGGCTTGAAGTGTAGCTCATCGCGATCTCGCAGATGCCACCGTACTTTTTCGTGGCCTTCAAAGCAGGCTCCATGTTGCGGATGTCGTTGAGCGCGTCGAAGATGCGGATGATGTTGATGCCGTTCTTGATCGACAGGCGGACGAACTCGTCCACCACGTCGTCGGCGTAGTGCCTGTAGCCCAGAATGTTCTGGCCGCGCAGCAGCATCTGAAGTTTTGTCTTGGGCATGGCTTCGCGCAGCGCGCGGAGCCGATGCCACGGATCCTCGTTCAGAAAGCGCAGGCAGCTGTCAAACGTCGCGCCGCCCCAGCATTCCAGCGAATAATAGCCGACTTTATCCAACTTCTCGCACGCGGGCAGCATGTCTTCCAGGCGCATGCGGGTCGCCGCCTGGGACTGGTGCGCGTCGCGCAGGATGGTATCGGTAATGAGTACCTTGCCCATGATCCATTCCCTCCTCGCTTGATCTATACCCGGCTTCGGTTCGTTTGAACCGGCGGCCCGGTTCGTCAGCCCATCGCCACCAGTGCGTCGCCCGAATTGACGGACGCACCCTTGGAAACGATGATCGACGCCACAACGCCGTCGCGCGGCGCGAGGATTTCATTTTCCATCTTCATGGCTTCGAGGATCAGGAGCACCTGACCCTTCTTGACGGCAGCGCCTTCGGACACGCTGATCGACACGATGGAGCCCGGCATCGGGGCTTTGACGACCTCGGCCCCGGCGGGCGCGGTCTTCGCGGGCGCGGCTTTCGCGGGCGCGGGCGAGGCTTCGGCGGCGGGCGCGGCGGCGGCGGGCGCGGCGACG
>CAZNPZ010000003.1:93389-130680 GCA_964575255.1 uncultured Oscillospiraceae bacterium | reverse complement strand
TGTTCATCGACATGCCGCCGGGAACCGGCGACGTGCCGCTGACGGTCTTCCAGTCGCTGCCGGTGGACGGCGTGATCGTGGTCACCACGCCGCAGGACCTGGTCAAGATGGTCGTCGAAAAGGCGATCCGCATGGCAGGCATGATGCACATCCCAGTTCTGGCGCTGGTTGAGAATATGTCGTTCTTCGAGTGCCCCGACTGTGGTAAAAGGTTCTTCCCCTTCGGTGAGAGCCATCCGGACGAAATCGCCGCGCAGCACGGCGTCCAAGCGGTGGCAAGGCTTCCGATCAACCCGAAATTGTCCGCCGCAGTAGACAAGGGGATGATCGAACTGTACGAGGGCGACTGGCTGGACGAAGTTTCCGGCAGAATTCAGTCACTGGTGGAGCAAGAAGCGTAGCAATCAAACAAAGCCCGGTCGCGTTTCTCGCAACCGGGCTTCGCTTTCAAATCGGTGATCTATCCGTCCAATCCGGCGCACGGAAGCGCGTGCTGCTCGTCCGCCCCCTGCAGCACCCTGTCGATGAACACGCGCACGATGTCTCCGTCAAACTGGCTGTCCGAATTGCTCTCCAGCTCCCGGATGGCCTGATCCACGGTGAGCACGGGGCTGAACGGATAGGCTCCCGTCATCATGTCATAGGCTTCCGCGACAGACAGGATCCGTGCCTCAATCGGGAGTTCCTTGGCGTTTACGTCCGGATATCCCGCGCCGTCGACGCGCCGGTGATGCAGAAGCACAGACTCCGCAACCTCGCCCATTCCAGCAAACGAACGCAAGATCTGGTAGCTGATTTCGGGGTGTTTCGAGAGTTCGGCCATTTCTTCTTCGTTCAGCTCACCCGGCTTGTTGATCAGGCTCTCATCCAGCGCGACCTTGCCGATGTCGTGGTACAGACCCACCACGCCCAGCTTTTCGATCTCACCATAGTCCATCCTCAGTTCGCGGCCAACGGCCATGCACAATCTGCTTACAGACTCGGAATGCCTGCGCTCCACGTCGCTCTTCCGGTAGAGGTTGGCGAGGATCTGGCGCAATAGATCCGTCTTCAGCTGGCGATTGCCAACCAGCTTATCGCGATACATATTGTCCTCCGCCGCGCGGTAGACGTCCGAAAAGTCTTCCTCGACCGTTTGCTTTGCCGCGATGCCGAAGGACGCCGTGATGGCGACTTCCTCCACCATCGCGTTCGCGAGCGCCGCCTTGATGCGCTCGACGATGCGCCCGGCTGCCTCCTCATTGGTTTTGGGCAGCAGCAGCACAAACTCGTCCCCGCCGATGCGGGCGGCGATGTCCGTGGTGCGAAGGCTGGTGCGCAACACCTGCGCGAAGTTCACGAGCAGCTTGTCGCCCACCATATGCCCGAATGCGTCGTTCATCAGCTTCATGCCGTTGACGTCGATCAAAACCATCGAAAGCGGCAGATTCTCCGGGGTATTGAGAATCTCCATCTGGTCAGTGTAGAACCTGCGGTTGTAGAGATCGGTCAGCGGATCGTGCTGGTTCAGGTACAGAATCTTGCGCTCAGACGATTTGCGGGTGGTGATGTCGCGGCTGATGCCCACCGCCTCCAGGCCGCCGTACACGTTGAGCCGTAGCTTGATCGAGATTTCGGTGCTGACGGTGCTGCCGTCCTTTGTGAACTGCTCGATCTCGACGACGCTGTGTTTCGCCTCGCCGGAGCCGTTTTCAAATTCCAGCACGCGCTTTTTCAGGTGGGCGCTGAACTGGTCGTAGGACTCCTTGGTCATCGTATCGGCGATGTATTCCCGCATCGCCTCCTCCGCTGTCACGCCGCGCAGCGAGAGCACCGAAGGGCTCACGTAGGTGAAGCAGCCGGTCGTAAGATCCAATACCCAGATGACGTCCTGCGCGTTCTCGGCCATCAGACGATACTTCTCCTCGCTGAGGGTGAGCGCGGTTTCCGCTTTCTTTCGTTGGGTGACATCCACGAGGTAGAAGATCAGCGCCTTTTCCCCGTGCCAGTCGATCGGAACGCCCCGAACCTCCAGCCATACGACGCCGATTTTGGCCAAAACCCTCAGCGTCATCTTCTGTTCCAGCGTTTGACCGTTCATAAGCGCGCCTATATATTGGGCGGCGGTCGCCTGGTCTTCCTCCGAAAACAGCGACTCAAACGGCATGCCCTTCAGATGCCCGGCATCCGCCCCGGCCAGCTTTTCCAGCATGGCGTTGGTCAGCGCAATCCGCCCGCCGACGACGACAGCGATTGACTCCGTCGCATTTTCAAACAGCGACCGGTATTCCGCTTCGGAACGCCTGAGCGCAGCCAACCGTTCGCCGTGCGCGCGGATCATCCCTTCCAGTCGACGAAACGGCTCGTCCATTGAAAGCACCGGCGGGATCTCCGCCTCGGTTCCATCCGCTAAGAGACCCGCCAGATACTCCATCGCAAGTTCATACTTTGATTCACCGCTCATTGAATCGTCCTCACCCGCCGTCATAAAGCCTAGCCCACAACCGTAAACCCTTGTGTCTCTGATCGCCTGAACCTTTCAGAAAACCCGCCCGACCGTTTGGTCGCAGGCGGTTGACTGTATATTCCTACCATAATTCGAACACATCTTAACATAACCCGTCAGAATCCGCAACCGGTTCTTGCGTAGGAATTCCCTACCCAAAATACCATATCCGTCTTTACTTCAATCATTTTCGTTGCGAATGCCTGCGAAAAACTTTGAACAACCGCTTGACAGCGGAAAATCCGCGTGCTATAATCCGCTCAACTTCATAGTAAACCGATGATGTGGAGATCAAACCACGGATGCGCGCCCACAGAGAGCAGGCGGCGGTGAGAGTCCTGCGGTAAGCGGCCTGGCAAATGGACCACGGAGGGCAAGGTGAACGGCGCGACGACGCGCCCAGTATCCAAGACGCGTGCTGGCGTTACCGGCAGAAAATGTGTTGGCATTTTCGTGAGAGAGGACTCGTTTTCGGACGGGTCAATGAAGGTGGTACCGCAGACAACAGTCTGCCCTTGTGATAGGGGCAGACTGTTTTTTATCCGGTCCTCTCTTCCATGCCAACGGTCCCTCACCCCGGCATCCCCCGCCAGGCACGGGCGGCGGGAAAAATAACAAGTGCGGAGAGGATCAGACCATGGAAAGCGGAAAGATCATGGAGAAGCGCACGGTGGAAACCCAGGCGAAGAAGGGCATGTCAGCCCGCGACATGCTGCTCATCGGCATCCTGTTGGCGGCGGGCGCGGTGCTCAAGTTCTTCGTCGGCTCCTTCTTCAACGTCGGCATGAAGCCCAATTTTATCATCGCGATGTACTGCCTGATCATCCTGCTGGTTCGGCCAAAGCTGTACGAAGCCGCGATCATCGGCATCCTGGCCGGCGCGGTGTGCCAGTTCTTCCCCGGCCAGCCCTACCTGAACTTCGCGAGCTAACTGGTGGGCGCGGTGGTCATGAGCCTCCTGATCAGGATTCCGATGAAGATCGGGAAGTTCTCGCTGCACCCGATCATCGCGACTTTCCTCAGCACCCTTGCCAGCGGCTTCTCGTTCGTCGGGATCATGTACCTTCTCTACTACGCTGGCGCGGACATCAAGCCCACGCCGCTTGGCATCTTCCTTGGCATCATCTTCGGAACCGCACTGATCAACGCGGTCATCGTGCAGCTTTTGCACCTCCCGCTGAGTCTGGTTTTAAAGAAGCGGTAACAGATTTCTAAACGATGGAGGCCTTCCGATGATCCGTCTGACCGACCTGAACTTCCAGTACAAGGACGCGCCCGGCTTCGCGCTGACCGACGTCAACCTGTCGATTCACGAAGGCGACTTTGTCGGTGTCATCGGTTCCAGCGGCGCGGGCAAGACCACGCTGACCTACGTTTTAAGCGGCGTCGTGCCCCACTACTACGGCGGCGACTTCTACGGCCGCGCCGAGGTCGGTGGCCTCGACACCATCGAAGCGGGACCCGCGAAGCTGTCCAAAATCGTCGGCAGCGTGTTTCAGGACATCGACGGGCAAATGGTGGCCTCCATCGTGGAGGATGAGCTTCTTTTCGGCCTTGAAAATTTCTCAGTGCCGCGCGGGGAGATCGAAGAGCGCGTTGCCGACGCGCTGGACACGCTGGGCATCTCGCACCTTCGGAAGCGCTCGATCGCGTCGCTGTCCGGCGGCCAGAAGCAAAAAGTCGCCATCGCGGCGATCGTGGCGCTGAAGCCAAAGGTGCTGGTCTTGGACGAACCCACCGGCGAACTGGACCCCCGGAGCAGCCGAATGGTCTTTGAGATGCTGAAGACGCTCAACGAGCAGTTCGGCATGACCATCGTGATCGTGGAGCAGAAGATCATGCTGCTGTGCGAGTTTGCAAGGCGGCTGATCGTGATGGATCAGGGAAAAATGCTCTTGGACGGCGCGGTGCGCGACGTAATCCAGAACATCGATTTGCTCACCGGCGCGGGCGTCAACGCGCCGCGCGTCGCGTCGCTGGGGCACGAACTCATTTCGCGCGGCCTGTACGCCGGACGCATTCCGGTGAGCATCCCGGAAGCCGAACAGATGGTGCGGGAGGTGCTTGCGTGATTGAGTTTCGCAACGTCTCCTTCGGCTACGACGGCGGCCATACGATCCAGGACGTCTCCTTCCGCCTGGAAAAAGGCGATTTCGCGGCGGTGATCGGCGAAAACGGCGCGGGCAAGACAACCCTCAGTAAGCTATGCAACGGCTTGTTAAAACCCGTGAGCGGCAGCGTCACCGTGAACGGCATGGATACGAAAACCACCCGCGTAAGCCGCATCGCGCGTTCGGTGGGCTTCCTTTTTCAGAACCCCGACCGGCAGATCTGCAGGAACACCATCCGCGAGGAGATTCTGTTCGGCCTAACGCTGACCGTGAACGACCCGACGGAGCGCGCGCGGCGGCTGGACGCGACGCTTTCGGAATTTGGCTTCGACGGCAGCCGCAACCCATTTTCGATGAGTCGCGGCGAGCGCCAGCGGATCGCGCTTGCGTCTCTCATGGCATGCGACCCGGATGTGATGATCCTGGACGAGCCCACGACCGGCCTCGACTACCGGGAGTGCATGGAGATCATTGAGAAAATCATCGCACGCAACCGTTCAGGTGCGACGGTTCTGATGGTCTGCCACGACATGGAGATCGTTCAGGATTTCGCCAGACGTGTGCTGGTCGTCGCGGACGGGAGGCTGATCGGCGACGGCCCGACCGGGGAGATCATGACAAACGCGGAACTCCTCACCCGCGCATCGGTTGCCCCGGCGCAGATTCCGCAACTGGCGCTGCGCTTCGGTGATCTGTTCCGAGGTGTCTTTACAATTGACCAGATGGCGGACGCGATCGAAGGGCGGGTGAAATGATGGGCGGCTTTCTCGACTACGTGCCGGGTAACTCCCTCCTCCACCGGCTGAACCCGCTGTCCAAGATGCTCGCCGCCGTCGCGCTCTGCGCCGCGTGCTTTGTCAGCGGCAAACACCTTTTCATTTTGGGCGTTCTTGTGCTATCATTTTTCCTGGCGTTCTCGGCTGGGATCGTAAAGCGCGCGCTTCGGATGGTGACGGCGCTCCTCAAGTTTTCCATCCTGTTGTTCGTGGTGCAGGTGCTGGTCATCCGGGACGGAAACGCGCTGTTTTCGATCCTTCCCGGCCTCACGATCACCGACGCGGGCGTGCTGTTCTCTTTGCTCTTCGTCCTTCGGATGATTGCCGCCACGCTGCCGCTCGCGATCATGCTTTCGGTGACGCAGATCAGCGACCTCTCCGGCATGCTGGTTGAGAAACTGCGCGTCCCCTACAAGTATGTGTTCGCGCTGACCACGTCTATGCGCTTCATCCCGATCTTCTCGGCAGAAGCGTTGGATATCATGGCGGCGCAGACGTCGCGCGGCGTTGAGTTTGACACGAAGAACTTCTTGCGCAAGATCGCGCTGATCCTGCCGCTGTGCGTGCCGCTTTTGATCAGTTCGGTAGAGCGGATCGACCGGGGCGCGATCTCGGCGGAGCTGCGCGGTTTCTCGCTTCGGACGCGCGGCGCAAGCTTCAAGACTTACCTTTTCAAGTGGATTGACTGGGCGACGCTCGCCGCCTGCGCGCTGATCGTCACCCTGGCGGCTATCTTATAAAACGGGAGTAGATTAAATGGATAAAACACAGGAACTCCGCCTTCTGATGGGCAACGAGGCCATCGCGCTGGGCGCGTTGCGCGCGGGCGTCCGGTTTGTTTCCGGGTACCCCGGCACGCCGTCCACCGAGATTCTGGAGGCGGCCGCGAAACACCGGGGAGACAACGTGTATGTGGAGTGGAGCGTCAACGAAAAGGCCGCGCTGGAGGTGGCCGCGGGCGCGGCTTACGCGGGCGCGCGCGCGATGGTCACGATGAAGCAGGTGGGCCTGAACGTCGCGTCCGATCCTTTGATGAGCCTCGCCTACGTCGGCGTCAAGGGCGGCCTGGTGGTGGTGGTCGCGGACGACCCCGGCCCAATCTCGTCCCAGACCGAGCAGGACACCCGCCAGTTCGGGATTTTCTCAAAGCTCCCGGTGTTCGACCCGACCAGCCCGGAAGAAGCGTACCGGATGGTCTCGGACGCGTTCGAGGTTTCTGAAAAGTATCAGACCCCGGTCATTCTCCGCCCGACGACCCGCGTGTGCCACGGCTGCGCCAGCGTGGAACTGCTGCCGCCGCTTATCATCCCGGAACCGGAAGGCTTTGTCCGCGATCCGGGCAGGTGGGTCATCTTCCCGCGGTTGTCCTACCAGAACCACTTAAAGATTGAAGCGCGGAACCCGCTGCTGGGGGAGGCATTCTCCGCCCTCCCCTACAACGCGATCACCGGCGCGTCGGATGCAAAGCGCGGCGTCGCGGCGGGCGGCGTAAGCTATGAATATGTCATGGAATCCATCGATCTTGGCGAAATGAAGCTTCTCAAGGTCGCTACCCCCCACCCGTTCCCGGAAAAGCTGACGCTTGAATTCCTCGCGGGGCTTGACGAGGTGCTGGTGCTGGAGGAACTCGACCCCGTGATCGAGCGCGCACTGATTGAAACCGCGCAGAAACACCGGCTGAACGTCGTCATTCGCGGGAAACTCACCGGCGACACCCGCGTCGCCGGGGAAAACAGCGTAGAGAGCGTCCGGGGCGACATCGCCCGCTTTCTGGGCCGCGACGTTCCGCCGGAACCCGCGCCGGATTGCCCCGCGCTGCCCGTTCGCCCGCCGGTCTTATGCGCCGGATGCCCGCACCGCGCGTCGTTCTACGCGGTCAAGGCCGCGTCGCGCGGGAAAAAGGCGTTCTTCACCGGCGACATCGGCTGCTACACGCTGGGCAACGCCGCGCCGCTCAACATGGTGGACACCTGCCTGTGCATGGGCGCGGGGATCACCGTTGCGCAGGGCATCGGGCGGATCGACAAGGACGCACTTTTGTTCGCGTTCGTCGGGGACTCCACGTTCTTCGCGTCCGGCATCTCGGGCGTCGTCAACGCGGTGTACAACCAAAGCGAGATGATCCTCGTCGTCGTGGACAATGTCACCACCGCCATGACCGGAAACCAGCCCCATCCCGGCACCGGGCGCAAGATGACCGGCGCGCCGTCTGTTCCGGTATCCATCCCCAAGGTGCTGGAGGCGGTCGGCGTAAACCCCGTAATCGAAGCCGATCCGCTGGATCACAAGGCCGCGGTCGCCGCGGTGAAGCGCGCGATCGAGGCAAGCGGCGTCCGCGCGGTGATCTTCAAATCCCCCTGCGTCGCGAACCTGAAAAAGACGATATCCTGCCGGATCGACCCCGCGAAGTGTACGTCCTGCAAGACCTGCGTGAAGCTGCTTGGATGCCCGGCGCTGGTGGTCGAAAAAGGCATAGTCTCCATAGAGCCTTCCCTCTGCACCGGCTGCAACCTGTGCGCGCAGATCTGCCCGCAGAAAGCCATCGGGGAGGTGAACGAGCATGCGTAAAGATATCCTGATCTGCGGCGTCGGCGGGCAGGGCGTTGTGCTCGCCTCCAAGCTCCTCGCCCGCGCCGCGATGGCGAAGGGTTGGCCTGCGCGCACCGCCGAGACCATCGGTATGGCGCAGCGCGGTGGCTCGGTGGTCAGCCATGTGCGGGTTGGTTTGTCCCATTCCCCGCTGATCCCAAAGGGCGCGGCCGACGTGATCCTCGCGCTGGAGCCCGCCGAGGCCGCGCGGAACTTAAGTTTCCTGAAGCCGGGCGGCGTGATCGTCGCCAGCATAAAGCCTGTTCAGCCGATCACGGCCTCGCTCTCCGGCGGCGGCTACGACGCGGAGGCGATGCTCGCGTATCTTTCTTCAAAGGCGAAGCTGTTCGCCGTCGACACAGAGGCGATCTGCCGCGAGGCCGGTTCCGACCGCTGTGCCAACATGGCACTTCTGGGCGCGGCTGCCGTCACAGGCGCGCTGGGGTTTGACCTAACCGACCTTGAATCCGTGCTGACCGAGCTGGGCGGAAAATTCCTCGCCGTCAACGAAAGCGCGCTGCGCCTGGGCGCGGCGGCAATTCTGAAGGGAGCGATCGCGCCGTGAAGATGAACGAGGCCCAATTTGATCTCATCAAAGCGCAACTGAGGAAGCTGACCTCAATGCCCTGCTTCTACCAGAAGAAGCTGGAAGGCGTCAATATTGACGCCATTCAGTCGCAGCAGGATTTTGAGAAGCTGCCCTTCACTTGGAAGGGCGACCTGCGCGAGGCCTACCCGCTGGGACTTATGAGCGTCCCGGAGGAGGAGATCGTGCGCATTCACTCGTCCTCCGGCACCACCGGAACGCCGGTCATCATCCCCTACACCGCGAGGGATGTCGAGGACTGGGCGATCATGTTCGAGCGCTGCTACCGGATGGCGGGGCTGACCAAGCTCGACCGCGTGCATGTGACGCCCGGCTACGGCCTCTGGACGGCGGGCATCGGCTTCCAGCACGGCGCGGAAAGACTGGGCGCGATGGTCATTCCGATGGGGCCGGGCAACACCGACAAGCAGCTTCGCATGATGGAGGACATGAAGTCCACGGTGCTTTGCTCGACGTCCTCCTACGCGCTCCTCCTCGCCGAGGAGATCGCAAAGCGCGGCATCAAGGATAGAATCCACCTGAAGAAGGGCATCATCGGCTCAGAGCGCTGGGGCGAGAAGATGAGAAGGCGCATCGCGAACGAACTGGGCATCGAGCTGTACGACATCTACGGCCTCACCGAGGTCTACGGCCCCGGCATCGGCATGAGCTGCGAGCACGAGTGCGGCATGCACCTCTGGGACGACTACCTCTACTGCGAGATCGTGAACCCCAAGACCGGCGAATTGGTGCCGGACGGCGAGATCGGCGAATTGGTGATCACCACGCTGAGAAAAGAGGGCGCGCCGCTGATCCGCTACCGCACCCACGATCTGACCCGGTTCATCCCCGGCGACTGCGCGTGCGGCTCCCCCTACCCGCGCATCGACACTTTGATCGGTCGAACCGACGACATGGTGAAGGTGAAGGGCGTGAACATCTTCCCCAGCCAGATCGACGAGATGCTGAGGAACGTGCCCTGCGCTTCCAGTGAGTACCAGTTCATGCTCGATCACATGAACGGCAAGGATGAGTGCCGCCTGTTTGTGGAACTGAACCCCGGCTTTGAGCCGAAGGAGTCCGCCGCCGAGATTGGGCGCGAGTTCAAAGCCCGCATCGGCATCTCGGTGATTGTGCTGCCGGTCGCGATCGGCGACCTGCCCCGGAGCGAGAAGAAGTCCACAAGGATTTTCGACAATCGATACTGATGCGGAGGAAATCCGCTACGCGGCTTTTCTCCGCGTTGCAGGCTCTTCAAGCCTCCGGCTTGCGGTCCAGCCTGCACGGCAATCGGAATGGGCAACCTGCGGATGCGCATGTCGTCCTCCGGTTGCCTTTAATTTGTCGGGGCTGTGACCCCGAACCCCGAAAGATGGGAGCGGAGAGTAAGTCGTTCACTGAGCCCGGTTCACACATAGAATGTCATCCAGCTCGAAGCATTACTTTCAGGAGCTCGCAAACAGCCTTCTGAACCCGGCGGTCACGCTGTTCCTATTGACTTTCCTGCCGCGGTTCATCCTGCCGGATCAGCCCTACGGCCCGCTGCCGTTTTTTCTGCTGGGTTCGACGATGGCGACCACCGGTATCGCACCTGAAGGGTATTAAGAGAGCGCCCGTCATACCGACGGACGCCTTTCTCATCCAATCGTTACCGCAGCGCTTCGATCAGCGCGTCCACGTCCGCTTCCGCGGTCGACCAGGAGGTCACGAAGCGGACGATTTTCATGCCATCCCGCGCACCTTCGATCTCAAACTGGAAGTCCGGAGCGAGCTTTTGAACCATCGCTTCCGTCAGCAGAACGAACTGCTGATTGCTGCGGGAATCGGAACTGAGCGCGTACCCGGCGCGCTCCACGCCTGCGCGAAGCCGAGCCGCCATCCGGTTTTCGTACCGACCGATCTCATAATACAGCCCGTCCGTGAACAACTCCTGGAACTGCATACCCAGAAGCCACCCCTTCGCCGTCATCGCGCCGCGCTGCTTGATCGTGTAATCGATGTCTTTTTTCAGGTCTTCCCGCGTGATCACCAGCGCCTCGCCCATCAGCGCGCCGTTCTTCGTGCCGCCGATATAGAAGCAGTCGGTGAGACCTGCGATGTCCCGGATGGTGAGATCCCCTTCCGACGCTGCCAGCGCCGAAGCGAGCCGCGCGCCGTCCAGGTACAGGATCAGCCCGTTTTCAAGGCAACAGGCGCGGATCGCAGAAAGTTCCTTCAACGTATAGTGCGTGCCGACCTCGGTCGTATCCGAAATATAGACCATCGCGGGCTTCACCATGTGGGGGCCGCTGTGGGCGTTCAGCACACGCGCGATCAGTTCCGGCGTCAGCTTCCCGTCCGGTGTGGGCGCGGTCAGCACCTTGTGGCCGGTGGCTTCGATCGCGCCGGTCTCGTGGACGTTGATGTGCCCGGTTGCGGCTGCGATCACCGCCTCGTGAGGCCGAAGCGCGTGGGCGATCATGATCTGATTGGTCTGCGTGCCGCCGGGGATGAACCGGATCAGCGCGTCCGACCGCCCGATTTCCGCCTGAATCATGGCGCGCGCGGCGTCGCAAATCTCGTCGTCGCCGTAGCCGGGCGTCCGGGTCAGGTTGTCTCTGACAAGGCGTTCGAGTACGCGCGGATGCGCGCCCTCCGAGTAGTCGTTCCGAAACCAGTACAAGCGTTCCACCTCCGGCACCTATCATACCGCTTTCCCATTCTTTTGACAAGATTCCTCCGCACAAGAATTCATCGCTTCGCCACAAAACCGGTCGAAACCGCGGCTTGACAGATGTCGGGACAAGTGTTAAATTCATGGCACAGAGGTTGCCATAAAGAGAGGGCGAACGCAATGGAAAACGTGGTTGAATCCATTCAACAATTTGCTGTGAACTTTTACGCAGGCGCGCAGAAAGTCGTATCGGCGGCCGAACCGTGGCAGATCCTGCTGGTAGGCGATGCGCTATTGTTGGTTGTGATATTCCTCGCCATCGGCCTCAGGATCGCCAACCGTTCCGGACAGTTCGCGCAGGAGGCGCTGGAGGCGCACGAGCAAAAGCTGAAATTGGCGGAGGACAAGGCCGCGAAGGCGGAAGAAAGCATCCAAAAGGCGGAGGAGGACAAGCGCGCGGCGCTCGCGGCGCTGGAGCGGGAGAAAGACCGTCAGATCGCGGAAAACCAGAATCAGCTGGCGCTGGCCAGGACACGCGTCGACCAGTTGGAGCGGATGCAGGTGGACGAGACTGCGTTTCTTACCGGCGCGCGGCTGGAAGCCGCGCGCATCGTACGGGACGCCAAGGACTATGCCTATACCGTCTCCAGCCGCGCGGACGCGGAGTATATCGAAATCATGCGCCATGCCAATGAGGAAGCCGAAAACCTGCGCGCGATGTCGCAACAGCGGTTGGATCAGGCGCATGAAACGCTGAAGAAGGCATTGGGACGAGCGACCGAAATCATCGCCGACGCCCACGCTGAGGCCGCGCGCGCAAACCGCGCCTGGTACGAAGCGCCTCCGGGCCGCCTCGTCGAGCCGGAACCCGCCGCACCCGCGCAGAACGAATCGCCCGTTACAGACTCCAAAACCGAAACGAAGGGCGACACATAATCGCCGTAATTATTTGGCGGAGCACCCCGAATCAACAAAGAAACGCATCTTTATTTCCGGGTCTGACACATTTTCGCCGAACAATTCCGGTACGATGTGATCATGATTCTGAGGAGGTGCCAGTATGGAGGAGGCCAGGAGCGGATACCGCGTGCTGATCGCGGACGACGACGTGCATGTGCACCAGTCGCTTTCAACATATTTCCGGCGCGAGGGGTACCAGACCCTCTCCGCCTACGACGGCGAGGACGCCGTCAAACAGGTTCGGCAGTCGCGGCCCGACATGATGCTGCTGGACATCATGATGCCCAAGATGGACGGCCTCGTGGTCTGCCGCGAGGTTAGAAAATTCTCGACGCTGCCCATCATCATGCTGACGGCGAAGGGCGAGGAGTTTGACAAACTCCTGGGGCTGGAACTGGGCGCGGACGACTACATCACCAAGCCCTTCAGCCCGCGCGAGGTGCTGGCCCGCGTCAAAGCGGTGCTTCGCCGGATGTATGAACTCAAGGAAGAGGAAAAGAGCAAGCACCTGGTGGTCAGTAACCTTGACATCGACATGGGCGCGTTTATCGTGAAGCTGGGCGGTCAGGTCGTGCCCTGTACGCCCAAGGAGATCGAAATTCTGTGGACGTTGTCCTCCAATCCGGGCATGGTATTCAGCCGGGAGCACCTTCTGCAGAGCATCTGGGGCTATGACTTCCTGGGCGATACCCGCGCGGTGGACAGCCACATCAAGCGCATCCGCGCGAAACTCTGCCAGAGCGGCAATCCCTGGGACATCAAAACCGTATGGGGAGTCGGATACCGATTTGAAATCAATCCGTAGACGCGCAGGCGGTTCCATATTCATAAAGCTTTTGAGCGGATACCTGGCCGTAACGCTTGTCATCATCCTTTTGACAGGCGTCGTAAGTTACGCGCTTTTGCGCACGTACATGATTCGCTCCAATAAACAGGATCTGCTGGGCAAAGCCGAAACATTGACCAAAATGATTCAACGGCCTGGAGGGTTCTCCCGCGTGCTGGATCTTCCGCGCATCGGTGAAATCCAGACGCTGACCAACGCGAAAATCATCTATGTGGACAGCGATATGAATGCGCGTCAGGTTCCAGATCGGCGCAGGCCGGATCTGTACAATCAGGGCGACCCACAGGACTTCGAGATGCTGGACGTGATCGACTCGCTGGATCAGCAGCTTCTCGAATCGCTGCTTGCCGGAAAAACCGCCGTCGACGTCAGGAAACTCGACTTCATGCAGGACGAGATGGTCTTCGCCGGGGCGCCGATCAAGGACGCCAGCGGGGCTACCATGGGCGCTGTGCTCCTGTGCAGGACAATCCGCGAGGTCAGCATGGCCAGCGCGAGCGTGATCCGCCTGATGCTCATCGCGTTCCTGATCGCCGGGAGCATCGCCGTCTGCGTCGCCTATGTGTTCAGCCGCCGCATCACGCAGCCGCTGACCGCGCTCAACCGCACCGCGGCGCGGATGGCAGAGGGCTACTATGGGGAGCGCGTAGGCATCCGACAGAACGATGAGATCGGGCAGCTTGGCATTACGCTGAACCTTCTGTCCGGCAGATTGTCCACCGTCATCAGCAATCTGAACGAGGAAAAGAGCAAACTGGAAAAGGTACTGTCCTCCATCGGCGAGGGCATCATCGCCGTAGACCGCGAGGGCCGCGTCGTGCACCACAACGGCGCGGCGCTGAGCCTGCTCGCGCTTCCGCCTCGCTCGGAGGAATCGCAGTCCATCCGCCAGAAGCTGACCGAGATGCTGAAAAGCGCGTCGGATGGAGACGAGCGGGTGGTCAGCCGCTTCATAATCAAGGATCGGATCATCGAGGCCGCCGCCTCCCCCATCCACACCGAGGGCGACGGCGCGACGATCGGCGCGGTCTGCCTGCTCCGGGACATCTCCGAAGCCGAGCGGCTGGAGCAGATGCGCAGGGATTACATCGCGAACATCTCGCACGAACTTCGCACGCCGCTGACTGGCATCCGGGGCATGGCGGAACCGCTTCTGGACGGTTATATTGAAACCGAGGCGGAGCGCCAGCAGTGCTATCAGGTCATCTATCAGGAATCGCTCCGGCTTGAAAAGCTGATCGGCGAAATGCTGGACCTGAGCCGACTGCAGGAGGGTCGCATCAAGCTCGAACTGGAGCCGATGAACCCTTTGGGCATCTTGGAGAGCGCTCGTCACCGGATGATGGGCCGCGCCGCCGAGGCGAACGTCGAGATCCGCGTCGAGGCTGCGGAAGACCTGATGGCAATGGGAAACGAGGACCGCATTCTGCAGGTTCTGATTATCCTCATGGACAACGCGCTCAGTTTCACGCCGCCGGGTGGAACGGTCACGCTCTCCTCGCGGCGGGACGGCGGCAGGGTGCTGCTCTCGGTCGCGGACACCGGCGCGGGCATCGACCCCGTCGACCTCCCCTATATCTGGGAGCGGTTCTATAAGGCGGACAAGTCCCGCATGCGCACATCAGGCACCGGTCTGGGCCTTTCCATCGCGAAACTGGTCGTCGAACTGATGGGCGGCACGATCTGGGTGGACACCAGGTTGGGCGAAGGTTCCACGTTCACCTTCTCGCTGCCCGAAGCGGCGGAGCCAACGGACACCTAAAACGCGAAACAGCGCCCGTTTTAAGCCGGGCGCTGTTTTGATTTTATAAGGTTTCGCCATTTGTCTCCATAACGGCCTTATACCAGAACGCCGAATCCTTGGGCTGACGAGTCTGAGTCTCGAAATCGACGTACACCAGGCCGAAGCGGTCATTGTACCCATACGCCCACTCGAAGTTGTCCAGAAAGCTCCAGTGGAAGTATCCGGCCACCGGTACGCCGTCCTCCGCCGCGCGCTTTAGCGCCCTGAGATAGCGGCCAAGGTAGTTCTGCCGCGCCGGGTCGTGTACGCACCCGTCCACAGAAATGGCGTCCAGGTCGGACATCCCGTTCTCCGCGATGACGAGGGGCAAGCCGTACCGCTCACACAGGAATTTCGGCCCCCAATACAGGCATTCCGGGGTGACCGGCCAATTCATCGCGGTTTTGGGCGATCCCAAGGGCTGCGCGACCTCTTCAGGCCCGTTCGGCCCCGCCTTGAACTTCTGCCCGTGATAGATGTTCTGGCCGTAATAGTCGAGCTTTTGTCGGATCGTCGGGAGGTCGTTCTCGTAGCCCTTGGGCAGGTACTTTCCATACAACCGCAGCCCGTCCTCGGGGTAGCGGCCGAGGATTGCCGGGTCGCTCCACCAGGACACGTTCCAGAACCAGCGCGCGGGGTCTTCCGGCACCGAGAAGTACGCGCTGCGCGCGGCTTCGACGTCTTCCGATGAATCCGACGCCGGATAGGCAGGCGAGGCGCAGGGCACATAGCCGACTTTCGCGCCGGGCGCGCCCGCGCGGATCGCCTGTACCGCGAGGCCGTGCGCCAGGAGCGCGTGGTGGCTCATCGGGATGGTCGCGTCGAGCGGCAGCCTGATGCCGGGCGCGTGTTCCCCCGTGCAATAGCCCAGGCCAATGAAGCATTGGGGCTCGTTGAGCGTGAAGAAGTTCTTCACCCGGTCGCCGTAGCGGCGGGCTACAAGCGCCGCGTACTCCGCGAACCATTTCGGGCTGTCCGGGTTTTCCCACGCGCCGCGCGCCTGAAGCGCCATCGGGTACTCCCAATGGAACAGCGTCATCCAGGGCGTTATGCCGCGCGCGAGCATGCCGTCAATCAATCGGTCGTAGAACGCGAGCCCCGCCTCGCCGGGCTTCCCGGTTCCGTCCGGCAGGAGCCTAGGCCAATTGACGGAGAAGCGGTAGTTCTTAACGCCCAGTTCCGCCATCAGCGTCAAATCTTCCTGATAGCGGTGATAATGGTCGCAGGCGACGTCCCCGGTATGGCCGCCGAACACGCTTCCCGGCCTGCGGCTGAAAGCGTCCCAGACACTCTGCCCCTTTTCCACATCCGCCGCGCCTTCGATCTGGTATGCGGACATGGCAACGCCCCAGACAAAATCCTTTGGAAAGCCCATTGGTTTCCCTCCCGTGCTTACGCTTCAATGGATGAAATCGCCGTCAGCGCCCCGCCGCGCCAATGTCCCGGACGGTCTCGCCGGGGATCAGCCAGGTGGGGATGGAGATGATTTCCGGATAGGTGGTTCTGGGTTTCTCGATCAGGTGCACCAGCTGCCTCGCCGCCTCCTGCCCGATCCGTTCGGTATCCTGCGCGATGGTGGTGATCCGGGGCGACAGGCGCTGAATCAGTTTGATGCCGTCAAAGCCGGTGATCGACAGATCTTCCGGGATGCGCAGACCCGCGTCCGAAGCCGCCTCGATCCCGCCCAGCGCGGCGTAATCGTCCGGCATCAGGATGCAGCTTGGGCGTCTGGACGCGGCCAGCATGCGCCTGACCACCTGATAGGTGGCGGCGGGGTCGTGGTACATCCCCTGCTGTAAAAACTCATCCGGCACCGCGAGGCCCAGATCGTTCATCACGCGCAGGAACGCGGTCACACGGATGTCCGTAACGGCGGATTTGTGTCCGTGTACATAGGCGATGTTCCGGTGACCCTTGCCGTACACATAACGCACCAGTTCCTGAACGCCCTGCCGGTTCTCCGACTGGATGCAGGTGCGGTTGTTGAACAGGTGATCGATGGTGACGGATGGAATATCGCCGGACACCAGTTCCACAACCTCCGGCGCCTGAAAGTCGACGCAGGCCAGGCACACGCCGTCCACGTTGCGGTAACGGCAGTGCTCCAGGTAAGTCATGTTGGTTTTGCCGATGTTGTGGTTGATGAACGTGATGTCGTAGCCCCGGCGCTCCGCTTCCACCTTGAAGCTGTCCAGCACCGCAGCGAAGTAGTTGTGGGTCAGGCCACTCTGGTTGTCGTCCACAAACAGCACGCCCAGGTTGAACGTACGGTTGGTCTTGAGCGCGCGCGCCAGCGAATTGGGCCGATAGCCCAATTCCTTCGCCAGCGACCGAACCAGTTCGCGCGTCTCCTCGCTGACGTCGCTGTAACCGTTCAGCGCTTTACTGACTGTGGAAACCGAGAGGCCGCATTTCTGGGATAATTCGCGGATCGTCACGGTCATCGTTCCCTCTCTCTCCCACGCCAAACACGCGTCGACTCTAAATCGTTTTCGACAATAAAGTATACGCGATGAATTGACAAAATGCAATACCCAGTTTCCGCCGCGCGTTTTGATCCCCCATGAAACGGCTTCAGCGAGGCTGGTCGAATATCTTCTCTTTCTGTTGGAAAATATTCCAGGAATAACGCGATTCTGCCACATTGACACTTGATATTCTTTCGCATATGCGCTATGATGTTGTAAACTTCCATCGTTTATTGCAGCCTTTTACGAAAACGATTTCGGGATTCAGGAGGAATCTTCATGGATTTCGGCCACTTTGACGACACCCAGCGCGAATACGTGATCACCCGACCGGATACACCGTCCCCCTGGATCAACTACCTGGGCAGCGAGGACTTTTTTTCGCTCCTCTCCAACACGTCCGGTGGGTACAGCTTCTACCGCGACGCGCGCCTCCTGCGGCTGACCCGCTACCGCTACAACAACCTGCCCGCCGACGCCGGTGGCACGTACTTTTACATCCGGGACGGTGCTTCCGTCTGGAACCCCGGCTGGAAGCCGGTCAAGACGGCGCTCGACCATTACGAATGCCGCCACGGGCTGGGATATTCCGTAATCCTTGGCAAAAAAGACGGTCTGATGGCTGAGGAGACGCTTCTTGTCCCCCGAGGCCGCACCGCGCAGGTTGCCAGGCTGAAGCTGAAAAACCTGTCGGATGCGCCTAAGGAAATCAGCGTATACGGCGTCGTCGAATTCTGCCTGTGGAACGCGATGGACGACATGACCAACTTCCAGCGCAATTTCTCAACCGGCGAGGTGGAAGTTGAGCCGGGCGCGATCTACCATGTGACGGAGTACCGCGAGCGTCGCAACCACTACGCGGTCTGGGCGGTCAACCATGAGACGGACGGCTTCGACACCGACCGGGAAGCGTTTTTCGGTCTGTACAACGGGTTTGAATCGCCCGACGCGGTGCTTCAGGATCAGACTTCCAACTCCGTCGCCAGCGGCTGGGCGCCCATCGGCGCGCACCGAATCCGCCTGACACTCGCCCCCGGCGAAACGCAAAACCTGATCTTCCTACTGGGATACTGCGAGAATCCGGAAGCGGAAAAGTTCGCATCCCCCGGCGTGGTCAACAAAGCTCCGGCCAGGGCGCTCCTGAACGCATTCCAAACAGACGCGCAGTTTGACGCGGCGCTTTCGGAACTCAAGGCATACTGGCGCGAACTTCTGTCCAGCTATCAGATCCAAAGCGGCGACGAAAAGCTGGATCGGATGGTGAACGTCTGGAACCAGTACCAGTGCATGGTCACCTTCAACATGTCGCGCTCGGCCTCCTATTTCGAGTCGGGCATCGGCCGCGGCATGGGTTTCCGAGACTCGACGCAGGATCTTCTGGGCTTCGTGCACCTGATCCCGAAGCGCGCGCGGGAGCGAATTCTCGACATCGCCGCCACCCAGTTCCCCGACGGCAGCGCCTACCACCAATACCAGCCGCTGACCAAGCTCGGAAACATGGACGTCGGCAGCGGCTTCAACGACGACCCGCTATGGCTGATCTTCGGCACCGCGGCCTACATCAAGGAGACCGGCGACTACGGCATTCTGGACGAAAACGTGCCATTTGACTCCAACCCTTCGGATCGGGCGGCATTGCTCGAACACCTTCGCCGCTCGTTCCACTACACCGCAGATCACCTCGGCCCGCACGGCCTGCCGCTGATCGGCCGCGCCGACTGGAACGATTGTCTGAACCTCAACTGCTTCTCAAAGACGCCCGGCGAGAGCTTTCAGACCTGCCAGAACTTCGACAGCGGCATCGCGGAATCCGTGTTCATCGCCGCCATGTACGTGGCGGTCGCGGACGATTACGCCGAGCTTTTCCGCCGTGCGGGGTTCCCGGACGAAGCGGCGTTCGCGCTCGCCGAAAAGGCGCGCATGTCGAGGACCGTGCTGGAGCACGGCTGGGACGGGGAATGGTTCCTGCGCGCCTACGACGCGCTGGGTAACAAGGTGGGCAGCCGAGAATGCGAGGAAGGGCAGATTTTCATCGAGCCGCAGGGCTTCTGCGTGATGGCGGGCATCGGCGTCAAAGAAGGATTGGCGCAGCGGGCACTCGATTCGGTGCTTGCGCGGCTTTTAGGCCCGCATGGCATCGCGATCCACACGCCGCCCTATACGCGCTACCATCTGGAACTGGGCGAGATCAGCTCCTACCCGCCGGGATACAAGGAGAACGGCGGCGTCTTCTGCCACAACAACCCCTGGATCGTCATCGCGGAGACGGAACTGGGTCACGGCGACCGCGCGTTTGACGTGTACCGGCGCACCTGCCCCAGTTATACGGAGGACCAGGCGCTTCACAGAACGGAACCCTATGTGTATCCTCAGATGATTGCTGGGCCGTACGCGCCGCGCCACGGCGAAGCCAAGAACAGTTGGCTGACCGGCACCGCCGCGTGGAGCTTCTTCTGCGTGTCTCAGGCGATTCTGGGCATCAAGCCCCAGTATGACGGCCTCATGATCGACCCGTGCCTGCCCTCGTCCATCGAAACGCTGTCCGTCACCCGGAAATTCCGGGATGCGATCTATCATATCACCATCGTGAATCGCGCGGGCGGCGAGAAAGCGCCGCTCACCGTGGAGCTGGACGGCGTACCTCTTGCCGGGAACCTGCTGCCGATCCCGGAGCACCCCGGCGAAAAGCACCATGTCCGGGTACGCATCGGATAAACCAATTTACGCATACCGATCCGGCCTGCCGATAAGGCGGGCCAGTCTTCTTTTTGGGCGGCCCATTGCCTTAAAATGGGAAAAGAGGTACACTGTACGCAACAGAATACTTCCTGTGCTGAACCGGGGCGAGGCGCGAGAAATGCAGGAAGACATCGCACTGATCGAAAGATGGAGACGCTACGGATTCCGCTCATTGTTTGCGCCCTCGAAGCGTATTGGATACTGTTTTCACTACCATGAACTGAACGGAGGGATGTATCGTGAGGGAAGTCTATGAATTCCTGAAGCAGTGCGGTACGTACTATCTGGCCACGGTCGAAGGAGACCAACCGAGGGTTCGTCCGTTCGGCACGGTGGACATCTTCGAGGATCGCCTTACCATCCAGACCGGCAAGGTCAAGAATGTTTCCAAGCAGATCGCCGCGAACCCCAGGGTGGAGCTCAGCGCAACCATCGGCGACCGGTGGCTGCGCGTCGAGGCTGTCGCCGTGGAAGACGACCGGATCGAGGCGAAGCGGCACATGTTGGACGCCTATCCCTCCCTCCAGAGGATGTACAAAGCCGACGACGGCAACATGCAGGTCTTCTATCTCTCCAACGCGACGGTCCGATTCTACGCGTTCGGCGGGGCGACGAGGGTGGTTCATTTCTGATAATCCAATGGACAGTTTCACGAGGCGCGGCATGGTTAAATGTATCTCATACGGGAGGGATGCGAAATGCTCCGGAAATACGCGAGGTTTTCCATCATCTACGCAGTTGTCGCAATGGTGCTTGGCGTTTTCTATCGGGAATATACGCGCGCGATCGGGTTCGAGGGACTGACAACGCTTTCAGTCTTGCACACGCATTATTTTGTCCTGGGCATGTTCCTGTTCCTGATCCTTCTGCTGCTGGAGAAAACATTTCACCTCTCCGGGCAGAAGGTCATGAAGCCGTTCCTGTGGGTCTACAACATCGGCCTCAACATCACCGGCGCGGGGCTTTTTGCCCGAGGACTTTCAGATACCGCAGCGAACCCCGTTTCCAGAAGCCTTGACATGTCCATCTCCGGCGTGTCGGGCATCGGTCACATCCTGCTGGGGACAGGCATTCTTCTGATGCTGACCGCCGTAATGAGAAGTCTTCGCTCCGAGACCTGACCAGAGCATCCTATCGGGAGAATCGCGTTTTCAACCCGTCATCAAACGCGTATATGCGGCTTGAGCAGGGAGAAAATTCGCATGGAACGGAATCGGATCAAGGTGGACCGCCGGGTGATGTACACGAAGATGTTCCTCCGGGACAGCCTGTTGGAATTGATGCGCGAAAAGCCGATCAGCAAAATTACACCCACAGAACTCTGCCGCCGGGCCGACATCAACCGCAATACATTCTCTGTCCATTACGACAGCCCGGTGGCGCTTCTTCAAAGCATCGAAGGCGAACTGTACGATCAGATCCGCCGGACGCTTGTGATGACCCAAAGCGATGGCAACATCCTTCTGATGCTGACGGAGATCTGTCAGTCCATCCAGAATAACCGCGACCTGTGCAAGGTGATCTTCTCGGAGCACGGCGACAAGGCGTTTCTAAAACGGATCATCAACATTGCCCATGACCTGTGCATCGCCGAGTGGAAAAACGCGGGCATGCGCGAGGAAGGCGGGCAGATGGATCTCCTCTATACCTTTACCGCCAGCGGCATCGTCGCGATCATCGAACAGTGGGTTCTGGAGGACATGCCCCGAAGCGCCGAGGAAACCGCCCGAATCATCGCGAAGCTGGCCTCCTTCAGCAGGCAGGCGTTCACAGAGCTGTTGTGAAAATCACCCATCGACCTTTGCATTGTTGTCGTAGCCGCGCTGTTCCCAATAGCCACGGTGCTCGGCGTCGTCCGACAACGTGATCCGGTTGACCCAGCGCGCCCACTTGTAGCCGAGCCGATCCTCTGAAACGACGATGAACGGATACCCCATCTCAGGCGGCAGGTCGAGCCCGTTCGCCCCATAGGCGAGGATCAGGTGCTTCTCCTCAATTGCGGACAGCGGCAGCGACGTGGTATACCCATCGATGCCGGTGAAGATCACCGTCACCGCACCCGGCCTTGCCCCGGCTTTTTTCAGGACGTCTTCCAAAAGTACGCCCTTCCAGAGCACCGTAGCGTCCCAGCCCTCCACGCAGTGGAGGGTGATTTTTCGCTCATAGGCGTCAAACGCCTTCACCTGCTCGTAGGTCAGCGAAAGAGGCGTATCGACCAGCCCGTCGACCGTCAAGCGGTAGTCTGCAATGTCCACCCGCTGCACGCCTTTGATGGAATTGTCCCTGGGGCCGACGGCGGGATCCAGCCGCGCGCCCTGGTATTGGGTGACTTCTCCTTCCCGGTATCGGCTCTTTGTCGCCGAGGAGACCCCGTCCGTTTCCACCGGCGCGGCGTTCATGCCGGTTCGGGCGCAGCCCGCAAGCAGCAAGAGCAAGACTGCGAAATATGCAATCCGCCTTTTCATCACGATCCTCCGTTGATCCAAACTGCGACGATCCCATTTCATCCTATTGTTTCTTACCCCGACCAAACAATGCAAAACAAAAACGAACCCTGCGAAGGGTTCGCCGCAGGAAATAAATGGGGGCTTACTGTGTCCGTTCCCGCCCCCTGCGCAGCGCATAGGCGGCGGATGCGGCAATGGACAGCCCCAGCGCGATCGCACCGGCCGAGAGCATTGTGTCGGAGCCGGATGCCGCCGCGTCGGCGTACCGGTTCTGAACGAGCGCAAGCATTGTATCGTACAGCCCCGCGCCCGGCACCATCGGGATCACCGACACGGTCAGGAAGATGGTCGCGGGCGCGCGAAGCTTCGTCGCCATCCACTCGCCGATCAGCGCAGACAACAGCGACCCAAAGAAGATGCCCGCCCATTCCGCGTTCAGCCGCGCGCCCGCCCACAAGCTGAGCGCAAAGCCTGCGACCGCCGCGACGGACGCCGGAAGGATCAGCCGCGCGGGCGTCCGGAACAGAAGCGCGAACAGCGCCGCCGCGAAAAAGCAGCCCACAAGCTGCATCGCCATCGCCATCACGCGCCGCCTCCGATCAGCATCCACGCGGAGATCGCGAGGCCCGCGCCCGCCGCCAGCACAACCGCTCGGATCAGCGCCTCCCCGGCGCGCGCCATGCCCGAAACCAGGTCGCCGCGCATGGAGTCCCGGATCGCGTTTGTGAACGCGAGGCCGGGCAACAGCGGCATCATCGCCGAGATGATGATCCGGTTGACGTCGCCAAGGAAAAACACCCTCGACAGGACCAGCGCCGTCAGCGCCGCGAGAAACCCGCCCACGAGATTGATCAGCGGCAGCCCTACCTCGTCTTTTAGTAAACCCGTCACCGTTTGGGAGAAAAACGCGCACGCGCCCGCCGAGATCATGTCATACGGCGTGCCGCCAAACATCACCGCGAACATCAGCGACGACCCAGCGGCGATCGCGCTCTGTTTGAACCACCCCATCGCGGGGCGCGCGTCCAACGCGGTAAGCGCCGCCTCCGCGTCCGCAAGCGTACGCGTACCGCCAACCAATTCTCTGGAGACGGCGTTGACGCGGTCGATCTTGGTGAAGTCCACCCGCATACGGTCTACCCGCGCGATCCGGCACCGCTCATCGCCAACCGTCAGCATGAGGCCTGTTGGGAACGCGATGGCCTCCGTCTCGTAGCCGAACGCGCGGCCGATGTGCCGCGCGGTTTCCTCCGCGCGGTAGGTTTCGCCGCCGTTGGCCAGCATCAGCCGCGCGGCCAGCTGCGCCACCCGAGCCACCTGATTCAGATTGAAACCATCCTCCATACGCACCCCTCCGGTACGCCCATTATCCCCGAACATCGCGCGCGTGTCAACAATCACCGTTCGGCGCGCCAGAAAAGTGCGTAATCTTCACGGTCCAATAGTTGACTATGTCAATCATCCGCGTTACAATGCCATTATCCACAATACAAGGGAGTGTCTTCCATGTCCCAGGCCGAAACGGAGATCCTGAAAATACGCCGGTTCAACCGCTTCTACACAAACCTTCTGGGGCTTCTGGACAGGCATCTGCTGGAGACGGAATTCTCTCTGACCGAGGCGCGGGTTCTCTACGAACTGGGCGAGGCGGACGCCTGCACGGCAAAGGAACTGACGAGGCGTCTGAACGTCGATCCCGGCTACCTGAGCCGCATCCTGAAGCAGTTTGAGAAAAAAGGTCTCACTGAACGCATGCGATCCAGCGAGGACGGGCGGCTGCATCCGATCCGCCTGACTGAGAAAGGGCAGGAAACGCTCCGTTGGCTCAGCGGGCGCTCGGACGGGCAATCGCGTTCGTTGATCGAGAAGCTGAATCCATCACAGCGGACGGATCTGACAGACAGCATGGAGCGCATCCAGCGCTACCTTTCTGGCGGCGAAAACCCGCCCGTCACGATCCGGCACGACCTGAGGCCCGGTGACGCGGGCGCGCTGATCCAAATGCACGGCTGGATCTACGAAAAGGAGCACGGCTACAACCACATTTTCGAAGGCTACGTGTGCAAGACGCTCTATGAATTCCTGACCGCCTACGATCCGGCGAAGGATCGCATCTGGTTCGCGGAATCAGGCGGGCAGATGGTCGGCGCGATCGCGGTCGTGGGGCATTCCGACGGCGTCGCGCAGCTTCGCTGGTTCCTGTTGCGCCCAGATTTCCGGGGGCTGGGCCTCGGGCGGCGGCTGATGGACGGGGCGCTCCGATTCGCAAAAGAATGCGGATACCGGAAGATTTTCCTGATCACGACGGACATCCAGACCACTGCGATCCGCATGTACGAGAAAGCAGGATTCCGAAAAGTGTCGGAGACGGTCAGCGACGCGTGGGGCGTTGCGCTGACAGAACTTGTTTTCGAGATGCCGCTGACGAAATCAGAATAACCGATCATTCGGGATAACAATAGGGCGTCCGTCGCTAGACGAGCGCCTTTTCCCACTATTATTATATCGTGTTCCGCGAAAAACTACAAGACTGTTCTTTTCGGCGGAATCGTGTTACCCTATGCCTTACGAATCGAGTATAAGGGGGCGAGGATCCGTTTGGACGGATACGAGCAGACGTTGGAAGCGGAACGGCGGCATCTCGCGCGGATTCTCCAAATCGCGGAATCGCAGCTGCGAGAGGCTGAACGGGAGTACGCGCGCCAGGGCGAGTCGCTGACCGAATCCCGCCGGGAAATGCGCGAACAGGCCGCGCAGATGTTCGGAAGTCTCTGGGGTTCGGAGAATTTTGAAGAACTCGCCAACCTCAACCAGTTCGCCCAGCCGCTGAATGTGCGCGAAACCACGCGTAAGATGCGGCTCAGGCGGATTCAGGCGCTTCGGGGCGTGCTGGAAGCGCCTTATTTCGCGCGCCTCGACTTTCGGTTTGACGATGGGGACGCCGAGCGGGTGTACATCGGCCGCGCCACACTGAAGGACGACCTGACCCATGAAATCTACATACACGACTGGCGCTCACCCATCGCCAGCGTCTTCTACCGCTTCGGCACGGGTCGGGTATACTACGATGCGCCGGGCGGGCGTATCCACGGGACGGTCGCGCTGAAGCGGCAGTTTGAAATCCGCGGCGGGCAACTGAAATACTTCTTCGACGCCGAGGCGGAGGTTCAGGATCAGCTCCTGCGCGGCATGCTGTCTCAGAACGCGTCGCCTCGGATGAAGGCCATCGTGGAGACGATTCAGCGCGACCAGGATCTCGCGATCCGGGACACGGAGCATGAGCTTTTGATGGTGCAGGGCGCGGCGGGCAGCGGCAAGTCCTCCATCGCGCTCAGCCGCGTGGCTTACCTGATGTACGAGGGGCTTTCAAACCCGCTTTCGGCGAACGACATCCTGATCCTGTCGCCGAGCCACCTGTTCGAGCGGTATATCCGCGGCGTACTGCCTGAACTGAATGAGATGAGCGTCGCGACGGAGACGCTGGAGCAACTGCTTTCAAAAACCCTCGGCGGTATCAGGATCGAAACGCGCGGCGAGCGGTTCGAGCGCCTGGGCCTCGCGGACTCCGATCGGCCGATCGCACGGGACTCGATGCGGTTCAAGACTTCCGAAGCGTTCCGCGAAGTGCTGGATCGGTTTTTAAAAGTCATCCCCCGACGCCACATCGGCTTTCAGGACGTATACTACGGCGGTCGGATCGTCGCCACGCGCCAGCAACTCAAGCAGCGCGCGCTGCGGGGCGGCATGGAACCATTGGGCATTCGGCTCCGGAAGATGGCGTCGTCGCTCTGGGACGGCATCCATACGCGGAAGCCAACGCGTATGGCGAAGCTGATCCGCTACGCGCGCCGCGATCCCAGGCACGCTACCGAGCTTGAGGCGTGCGCGCGGGGCTACTCCATCCTGGAATCCGCGATCCTCGCGCGACAAATTCGCGCGTTCACACGGCTCGATCCCCGCGCGCTGTATGGGGCGCTGGTCTCGGACGAGCGCGCGTTCCGGCGGTTGGCCGATGGGCTGACCCTCCCCGAAAGCCTGCGCGACATCCTTCTAAGCACGAAGCGCGCGCTGTCCGCGCCGGTCCTGCCGCTAGAGGACGCGACAGCCATCGCATACCTTGCGCTGGCGATGGAAGGCTCTACCCGCTTCGCGCGCATCCGGCAGGTGATGGTGGACGAGGCGCAGGATTACGACCCGGTGCAGTACAGCGTACTGAACCGGCTGTTCCCAAGGGCGCGGTTCACGGTGCTGGGCGACGTCAACCAGGCGCTGGAGCGGAACGTGGACAGAACGCTGTACGAAACGATTTCCGCAACGCTGAACCGCCGCAGCGCGCGATTGGTGGAACTGACCAAGAGCTTTCGCTGCACGCGCGAGATTCTGGAATTCAGCCTGAAGTATCTTCAGAATCCCGGCAGCATCGAAAGCTTCAACCGGAGCGGCGATCTGCCGGCAGAACATCGCGCGAAAGACCCGGCGGCGTTGATCAGGCTGATCGCGGCGGAAACCGCCGTCTGCCGTGAGAAGAACCTGAAGTCTGTCGCGCTGATCGCCAGGACGGCGCGGGACGCGCGTCGTTGGCACGAACCGCTCAGAAAAGCACTGCCGGGTATCGGGCTGATCGATTCCGACACCGCAGGCGAGACGACGGGCGCGTTTGTAATTCCGCTACAACTATCAAAGGGGCTGGAGTTTGACGCGGTGCTGGTACTGGACGCGGATCGGTACGAAGCCGCGGGCGAAAGGCGGCTACTCTACGTCGCCTGCACGCGCGCACTGCATCGGCTGAACCTGTACTCACTGACCGGGAAAACCGAAGGGGGGCAGAACGCATGACCTGGCAGACGATCCGCCGCCTGATTTCGGAGATTTTGGGGCAGGACGAGGAACTGATCACGCCGGAGACAAAGCTGTGGCGCTCTTTGGACGCAGTCAGCCTGGGAAAGCTGTTCCTCGCCTGCGAGCGCCGATTCAAAATCACGATTCACGACGAGGCCGCGTCCAGTTTCAAGCGCGCCAAAGACCTCGCCCGGTACGTCGAACAGCGCGTCGCCGAAGGCCGGGACGACTTCGTCCAGCCGGACGACACCAAGCGGGACGCCTGGTATTACGAGTGATCAGGCGTCCTCAAGCTCCGGCGCGTTTGCGTCCAGGTAATCGAGGTATTCGTCGTACGTTTCGCGCCGGTCGATGAGCTGACCGGGCAGGATCTGAATCACGCGGTTGGCCACGGTCTGCATCACCTCGTGGTCGCGCGAGGTGAACAGCAGCGTGCCCTTGAAGTCCACCATGCCCTCGTTGAGCGCGGTGATCGCTTCGAGGTCAAGGTGATTGGTCGGCTCGTCCATGATCAGCACGTTCGCACCGGAGACCATCATCCGGGCCAGCATGCAGCGCACACGCTCGCCACCGGACAGCACCCGCGCGGGTTTCACCGCTTCCTCGCCGGAGAACAGCACCCGCCCCAGCCAGCCGCGCACCGTGACCTCGTGCTTGTCCTCGGAGAACTGCCTCAGCCAGTCGATGAGTGACAGCGTAACGCCGTCAAAGTACGAAGCGTTGTCGGCGGGGAAATACGCCTGCGAGGTGGTGACGCCCCAGGTGAACCCACCCGCGTCCGGCTCCAGTTCGCCCATCAGGATCTGGAACAGCGTCGTCCGCGCCAGTTCGTCCTTCCCGGCGAAGGCGACTTTGTCGCCCGGTCGGATGATGAAGCTGACATTGTCCAGCACCTTGCGCCCGCCGACGGTTTTGGTCAGGCCGTTCACCGACAACACGTCGTTCCCCACCGGGCGCGACTGTTCGAAATGGATGAACGGGTAGCGTCGCGAGGACGGCTTGAAGTTCTCCATCTGCAGGTTGTCCAGCAGCTTCTTTCGGGATGTCGCCTGTTTGGACTTGGACGCGTTGGCGCTGAAACGGCGGATGAACTCCTCCAGTTCCTTCGCCTTCTCCTCGTTGCGCTTGCGCTGATCCCGCGCCTGCCGCGCGGCGAGTTGCGTGTACTCGTACCAGAAGTCATAGTTGCCCACGTACATCTGGATCCGACTGAAGTCGATGTCTACGATGTGGGTGCAGACGTGGTTTAAAAAATGCCGGTCGTGGGACACGACAATGACGGTGTTGGGGAAGTCCAGAAGGAACTCCTCCAGCCACTTGATCGCGTGGATGTCGAGGTTGTTGGTCGGCTCGTCCATTAAAAGGATGTCCGGCGACGCGAACAGCGCCTGCGCCAGCAGCACCTTGACCTTGCGCGGCCCGTCCAGTTCGGCCATCAGTTTGTTGTGGTATTCCCCAGATACGCCCAGCCCGTTTAAAAGCGACTCGGCGTTGGGCTCGGCGTTCCAACCGTCCAGCTCGGCGAACTCGCCTTCCAGTTCCGCGAGCTTCACACCGTCCTCGTCCGAAAAATCCGGTTTTGAGTACAGGCTTTCTCTGGCTTCCATCACCTGATGCAGCCGCATATGCCCCATCAGCACCGTATCCAGCGCGGTATGTTCGTCAAACGCGAAGTGATCCTGCCGAAGCACCGCGAGGCGCTCGCCGGGCTTCACCGTTACTTCTCCTTTGTTCGGCTCCAGTTCGCCGGACAGGATTTTTAAAAAGGTTGATTTGCCGGTGCCGTTGGCGCCGATCAGGCCGTAACAGTTGCCCGCGGTGAACGTAATGTTCACGTCCTTGAAAAGCTCCCGCCCGCCGTATTGTAGGGATACCCCCTGTGCACTGATCATGTCTGTCTCCTTATCTTCAAATAGCCCGTTGGGGTGTGATATTTCGCCATATCTTTCTATTCAGGGTTCAATCCGGCTCTTCAGCGAGTCCGCGAACTGCCGGGCGACGCGTGGCGAGCGTCCGCCCCGGTCGATCGCGTAGGCTTCCGCCCGTACGTCCAGACCTTCGATGTCGGCAAGGCCATGTTGCAACGCGAGCGCCCGCACGATTTCAAGATACCGGGCTTTGTCCGGCTTCAGGAACGCGACGTTCAGCCCGAACCGCTGCGACAGCGACACCTGCTCCTGAATGGTCTCGTTCCGGTGAATCTCATCATCGTCCCGGTCGGAAAACCGCTCGGTGACGATGTGGCGGCGGTTGCTGGTGGCGTACAAGACGACGTTCGGCGTCTTCGCGGCCACCGTGCCCTCAAGAACCGCCTTCAGCGCGCCGATCTCCTCGTTCGCCTGATGGAACGACAAATCGTCGATGAACAGGATGAACTTCAGCGGGTTGTACTGAAGCTTCTCCAGCACCTCCGGGATGCGCATCAATTGATCCTTTCGCACCTCGATCAGCCGGAGGCCCCTCGGCGCGTATTCGTTCACGACCGCCTTGACGGTCGAGGACTTCCCCGTCCCGGCGTCGCCGTACAGCAGCGCGTTGGCGGCTGGTCTCCCATCAAGGAGGGCCAGCGTGTTGTCCACGACGGCTTTTCGCTCCCGCCCGTAGCCGATCAAATCGTTCAGCCGCACCGGGTCGTGCGACCGAACCGGCGATAGTTTTGAACCGTCGATGGTAAACACATGATGTTTCGAGAACAAGCCGTAACCTTGCGTGGCAAGGTTCCCGATTCGCTTCGCGTACTCGCCTGTGAAATCGGCGGGTCTGGTCTGCCACTCAGGCAGATAGCCTTCATAGCCGACCGCGCGGATCACTTCCGCCGCGGACAACTGCGAAAGTTCCTGAAGAATTCGAAGCTCACTTTGAAGGCTCGCTTCAAGCGCCGCGCCGAGCGCCTCTCCGCGCGCGCGCTTCAGAACACAGACGTTCTCATCCAACGCGATCCGTTCCCACAAGCAATCGGTAAGGTTCTCGCCTTCCCGGAACAGCGCGGCTGAAAAATCCGCATACGCGTCGATCTTCTCGGCAGCGCTCCCGGACGGCGGCAGCAGCCGCATGAGTTTCACAATCAGTTCATCCCCCGAAAGGTTCCGGAAGATGACCAGCGAATGCAGTTTCAGTTTCAGGTCGTTCAGGTGATCCAACGTACCCGTTCCCTTTCGTTTTCATCCATGTAGGCCGCGCAACAAGCCCGGCGCGCGGCGAGAGGGGCCGACTGGCCGTGCGCGGGATTTCCATCAGTATAATCCTGTCAGGTAAAGGAAACAAGCGGTGAAAGGGATGTGATCGCGCAACGCGAAAAAATCGCTTAATCGGGATTTCCTCTGACGAGGATCGTATCGCAGTCCGCCGCGTTCAGCCTGAACCGCACGATCTCCTGATATGCCTCTGACTCGTACCATGTCTTCAATGACTGCGTGTCCGGGAACTCGATCAGCACGGCGCGCGAATAGTTCCACCGCCCCTCCAGCACTTCGGGGCTCGGATCGACGGCGAGGTACTTGCCATTGAACTTCTCAAACACGCCGTCCACGGCGTCCAGATACTTCTGGTATTCCGCCTCGTCGTGAATCCGGATGTTGGCGATGAAATAGGCGCTCACAAGTTTCCCTCCTCACGTGTCGGCGGGCTTGAAATGACCATTCAGGAATGTCAGGATCGTTTGGGCATAACCCGCGTCCTGCTCCGGATGCAGGAAGTGTTCCTCACAGATGAAGTGGCGGTCGCCGTCCACAACGTAGGCCTCCACCTCCGGCGCGGCGGCCGTCAGCCGCTCAAAGCTCACGAACGGAACCTGCGTGTCGCCTTTTGAGTGCATCAGAAGCGCCGGGCGGCCGTCCAGCTTCCCGATTTCGGCGAGCGGATTCACCCGCAAACGGTCGAAGCCGAACTGCACGCCCATGTACAGCCACACGAACGGCTTCTCAATGTCGCACACAAACTGCGGGAGCCCCATGAGCCGCATGTTGTCCACGAACAGATCCGGCCAGGTGGAGAACGCACTGAGCGAAATGAGCGCGTCGATGTCCTTCGTCTCGCCGATCGCGTTCACCGCCGTGCCCGCGCCCATCGAAAGCCCGAACACCACGACCGGCAGTTCTGGGTTCTGTTCCTTGATATGCTTTACCGCGGCCTGCACGTCCAGATACTCCTTCGTGCCCAGACAGATCAGGTCGCCCTCGCTGTCGCCATGCGCGCGCAATTCGACCAGCACGGAGGAATAGCCCGCGTTTCTCAGCATCGCGGCATGCCCGAAAAACGCGGTGACCGACGGGCTGTGAATGCCGGATATAAAGATAACCGCCGCGCGCGGAAGCTCCGCGTCCACCCAGTACGCAGCCAGCTTCAGACCATCCGCAGTGGTCAGTTGAAGCGGCTCCGCAGATAGGCCGTAATCCGCCGCACTGTAGGTTTTTTGAAAGTCCACATGCAGGTTGACGAGGCTGTGCATCATGTAATACGGCATCAGCGCGAGCGCGAGTACAAGGAGGATGACCAGACCACCCAAAGATATGGCGAGCGCTCTCTTCCGACGATGTTTTCGGATTGTCGTGTTCTTTGTTTCCACGTTCGCGTAATCCTCGTTTCCCCATTTCACCGCTCGCCATTATACCAGAATGTCGGCCGCATCCGCAACAGACGTCAAATTTATGTTCCCGAAAGGTCGTCTGAATGATGTTGCGTTCTTCACACGCATGCCGTAGAATAATGCGTGGACAATCTGTTTTGAAAGGTCATTATGGATCGGAACGATTTTTTACCGACCACCCCGGAGGATGTGCGCGCCCGCGGATGGAACGCGCCGGATTTTGTGTATGTATGCGGGGATGCGTATGTCGATCACCCGTCGTTCGGCCACGCCATCATCGGGCGGGTGCTGGAAAGCGCGGGCTACCGCGTCGCAATGCTTTCGCTGCCGCCGTTTCAGGATGAATCCGCGTTTCGCCGGTTCGGAAGGCCGAAACTGGGTTTTCTTGTTTCCGCGGGGGTCATCGACAGCATGGTCAATCATTACACCGCGGCGAAGAAGCGCAGGAGCGACGATGTGTACGCCCCCGGCGGCAAGTCCGGCATGCGCCCGGATCGGGCGACCATCGTTTACGCCAACCGCATCCGCCAGGCCTACCCCAACGTGCCGATTCTGATCGGCGGATTGGAGGCGTCGCTTCGCCGGTTCTCCCACTACGACTACTGGGAGGATAAAGTACGCCATTCGATCCTGACGGACAGCGGCGCGACGCTGCTCCTGTACGGCATGGGCGAGAAATCCATCCTGGAATGCGCCGCGTGGCTCCGGGACGGCATGAAGCCGTCGGCGCTCCCCGGCATCCGCGGCATCTGCTTCATGCAAAAGGAGAAGCCAGAAGGCGTCGCGGAGGTCCCCGGTCACCGGGATGTCGTCAGCGACAAGTCCGCCTACGCGCGGGCATTCCAGATGCAGTACGACGAGCAGGATCCCATCCGCGGCAAGGCGCTTTGCCAGCAGCAGGAGGCGGGGCGCTGGCTGGTGCAGACGCCGCCGTGCCTTCCTTTGACCCGCGAGGAACTGGACAGGGTGTACGCCCTCCCCTACACCCGGCGCGCGCATCCGGATTACGACGCGCTGGGCGGCGTGCCCGCGCTGGAGGAGGTGGCGTTCTCCATCTCCGCCACACGCGGCTGCTTCGGCGCCTGCAGCTTCTGCGCGCTCACGTTCCATCAGGGGCGGATCGTATCGTCCAGAAGCCCGGATTCCATCGTCCGGGAGGCGGAGGCGCTCACAAAGCTCCCCGGCTTCAAGGGCTACATCCACGACGTCGGCGGCCCTACCGCCAACTTCCGAAGGCCGGCCTGCAAAAAGCAGTTGGTTTCCGGCGCGTGCAGGGATCGCCAGTGCCTGTACCCGAAACCCTGCGACCGCCTGATCCCTGACCATTCGGAGCTTCTCACAATCCTGCGCCGGATCCGGGCGCTGCCCAGGGTGAAGAAGGTGTTCATCCGTTCCGGTCTCCGCTACGACTACCTGATGCTGGACAAGGACAGAACCTTTTTTCAGGAACTCTGCCAGCACCACGTCAGCGGACAGTTGAAAGTCGCGCCGGAGCACATCTCCCCCCGCGTTCTGGCCCTGATGGGAAAGCCTGGGCGGAATGTGTACGATGCTTTCGTGCAGAAGTATCAGGCCGTCAACGCGCAGCTTGGGCTGAAACAATACCTGGTGCCGTACCTGATGAGCAGCCACCCCGGCAGCGACCTCGCCGCCGCGGTGGAACTGGCGCAGTATCTCCGCGATTCCGGTCAGCAGCCAGAACAGGTGCAGGACTTTTACCCGACGCCGGGGACATTAAGCACCTGCATGTTTTATACGGGGCTTGATCCGCGGACGATGCAGCCCGTCTTTGTGCCGCGTTCGCCACGCGAGAAGGCGATGCAGCGCGCGCTGCTTCAGTACAGGAACCCAAAGAATCGTCCTCTGGTACTGGAGGCGCTTAAGGAATGCGGGCGGGACGACCTGATCGGATACGAGCGGGATTGTCTCGTCCGGCCACCGGCATATTTATCAGCCACGCCCCGACATGCACGCCCTGACGGATCGGAACAGCCTCGGCGAAAAAGCGCAAGCCAGCGCGTGGACAGAGGTTCCGCGAAAAAAGAAACGTCCGCCGCGCCGTCCCATAGGCCCACCAAGCCAAAGTACAGCAGCAAATGGGCCAAGGCGAAGAAGAAATAACAAAGAAGCATTGAAGAAGGGTCAGCCTTGATCGCGTCAGGGCTGACCCTTTGGCCGTTCCACGAAACGAGCACGTTTTCTCCCGGCTGTATCCCAATCTCCCACGGATGTCCTTGCGAAGGCCGATGCTGTGGTCGGGCGTCCCCATCCGACGATCTGCCCGCCTGGAGGGCGCGCCATCAAACGTGGTGTGTACCTTCATCATTTGCCGTTCAGAGGTGCCAGATCAGTCGCCTCTGGTGGCACAGGCTTCTCTTCAAGTTTTGCGTAAAACACGTCTTCTACATTCATGGTGTCTTCCTTCAGGCGGTTCATGATGTCGCAGAAGGTTTGGGTGAACTTCTCCGCGCCCGCGCCGTTCAAATGGCTGTTGTCCTGAAAATCTGACGGTGCAAGGGACAGGACGGAGGGTTTCACAAGGTTAAAATCGTAGTAATCGAGGCCTTCCCTTTCCGCGTATGCGGCCATATGATCGTGAAAAGCCTGATACCCGGTCGTTCGGCGGATGGTCTGCTCCGGCATCGGCGCGGTGACGAAGACGAGACGGATCCCCCGTTCTTTGCAGAAGTCAACGATCCGGCGAAGGTACAATTCGGAGAAATCCGAGATCGGCTGATTCGGGTCGATGGCGTCATTCCAGTTTTCCAGTTCCTTGGGGTCAACGGTCTCATGGGTGTAGACGAATCCTTTTCCCCGGTATTCGTCTTCCGCGTACCGGATGTGCCGGTAGTCGCCCACTTTGAAGCCGTCCGTCAGCTTGAGCTTCAAGGTGTCCAACTGTCTCAGGATATCCTTCTCGCCGTGCCTGAACCGGAACACATTGTCCAGGATCGCCCCCGGCCCGGCTGTATCCCACAGGAATTCGAGCTTGTTGATCCCGTTTCTCATGTAATCCGAGATGATCCACTGCTGGGTTGTGATTCCGCGGGGTGAATGATCGAGGATCGAGTAATACAGTTCCAGATACACCGTCTTCACCTTATGGTATTGATTGATCTCCCTCAGAAGGTAATAGCAGGTATTGAGTGACTGCGACGACGACCCGGCGTTAAACGTGTTCACGCCGAGCAATTGGTCCGCCATCGCCACGTTAAAACTGCGGTACGCGTGGGACGACCCAATAAACAACGTGTCGATGTTGCCTTGATACTGGTACATTTCCTCCATCATCATTCGGGTATAGGAGTGGATGTCGTCAAACAGGAAATAGTCCACAGCCACGTTGATCGCGATGATGAGCACGCATAAGATCAGTATTTTGGCCACAAATCGTCTCATAATGCAAACCTCTCAAAAACGGGCGTAAATGAAGCCGGTGTCGGAATTCTGCGGCATCAGATACACGGTGAGGACGACGAAAACGAGGTAGACCACCCACCGCCCGACGAGCGGCAGTTTTCCGATCGCAAGAATTGGGTCCTTCCTGAGCGCCATGAAGTCAAACGCGACGAGCGGCGCGACAAGGAAGAGGAATCGGATCAGCGTAGAAACGTCAAGCCGAAGCGCGCGATACCCCGTACGCACGTAGGCCATCGGCGATGTAAGCCCGGAGAACAGGTTCCGGAACACGTACAGCCCGTCCTGAATACTTGGCGCGCGGAAGAAGACCCAGGCGCACGTCGCGAAGGCGAACACGGCGATCACCTTCAACGCCCATCCGGCGGTTCTTTCCTCCGACAGCCGCTTCCGGGGCGTCTTTGTGAAGATGTTCTCCACACACTGTGCCGCCCCGTGCAGGCCGCCCCAGACGACAAACGTCCAGTTCGCGCCGTGCCACAGCCCGCTGACCAGGAATGTGATCAGAATATTGATGCTTTTTCGGAGATTCCCGCGTCTGCCGCCGCCCATCGGAATGTACAGGTAATCCCGAAACCACGTGGACAGCGAAATGTGCCAGCGGCTCCAGAACTCCCGGACGGATGCGGAGAAGTACGGGCTTTTGAAGTTGACCATCAGGTCGATTCCAAAAAGCTTCGCCGAGCCGATCGCGATGTCCGTATAGCCGGAGAAATCGCAGTAGATCTGCAGCGCGTAAAAGACCATGACGATGACCAGCGAAAGGCCATGAAAATTGGACAGATTCCCATAGACCCTGTCCACGTAGTAACCGAGCGTATCCGCGACGCACATTTTTTTGAAGAATCCCCAGGCGATCTGCTTGAGGCCGTAGGTAGCCCGATCGTACTCGAAGCGCCGATCCGCCTCCAACTGCGGAAGGAGGCTATCCGATCGCGCGATGGGACCGGACACGATCTGCGGAAAAAATGACACGAACAGCGCGTACCTTCCAAAGTGCCGCTCGGCGCGCGACTTGCCGCGGTACACGTCTATAAGATACCCCGCCGTCTGGAACGAGAAAAAGGATATCCCGATCGGCTGAATCAGCTTCAAAGTGAACGGATTCCATTCAATCGTGAACAAACGAAGCGCAGCCGTGACGCTCGCAAGGAAAAACCCCAGGTATTTGAATACGATCAGCGGCGCAAAGCAAACGACCAGCGCGGCAATCAAAACGGCCCGCTTCCCGCGTCCGCCGCGCGCCTCCATGAGCATCGCGCATATGTATGTTACCGCCGTCACGAAGATCAGCGGGAACACATACTGAGCGCCCCAACTCAGATAAAACCAGAAACTCGCGGCCAGCAGCGGGATCCATCGGTACTTCACGGGAATCAACCAATGGAGGATGAAGGCCGCGGCCAGAAAAACAGCATACGCCCATGTCGTCAGAGCCACAAAGCGTTCCCTCCCATGTATGATCAAAGTGTAATGCATCTCGCGAACTTTGTCAAATCATTGTCAGAATATTCTCAACCAGACACTTGGAAGATGACAGGCGCGCGATCAGACAGGGAACGTGAAATTTCGCCACAGCATACGGTATTCATGGAAACGCTTCGGACGAATGGAGATGGAGCAATCATGAGTGAGAATTACCGTAAAGACCAGTGCGAGCCGCGCTTGTGCAGTTATCGCGACTGCCGTTTTTATTCTTGTGTCCGCTGTACGCCGTGGCACGACGCGGAACGCGGCGAAGAGCCCGGACCGAAACCTCCTTTTGAAGACGAATGGCACGGCGAAAAGAATCCCTGCCGCGGTTGCGCTCCGTGGTACGATGACAAAGAGCCGCGGAAAGAGAAGAAACCGTACCGCGAAAAAGAGACGTGCGATATTTGCGATCCGTGGTTCTGGAAAGAACCCTGCTGCGACGATGAGCCGCGCAAGGAAAAGGATCCCTGCTGCTGCGACGATGAGCCGCGCAAGGAAAAGGATCCCTGCTGCTGCGACCATGAGCCGCGCAA
>CAZNPZ010000003.1:0-93289 GCA_964575255.1 uncultured Oscillospiraceae bacterium | reverse complement strand
GCGGGCATGAGCCGCGCAAAGAAAAGGATCCCTGCTGCTGCGACCATGGGCCGCGCAAAGAAAAGGACCCCTGCTGCTGCGGGCATGAGCCGCGCAAAGAAAAGGATCCCTGCTGCTGCGACCATGGGCCGCGTCACGAGAAGAAGCCGTGCTGCGGCTTCGACTTGTGCTGCTGAGCATGTTGTAAGCGCCGCATAGGTGTATTCCGTCATACCTTCGGGGCAAAAGGGTGAACGAACCGCCGCATACCGGTTCGTTCGCCCCTCATTCAAAAAGGCCGGTACTTCGGGACGTTGGCTCGAATCCTGGATTCCCGACGCGTTCATCAGAGCTAATACGAACCGTTCAAGAATGATCCGCTCGAAGATCCTTGACAAAAATCACCTTGTCGTCGCCATCGTCGTAGTATTCCCGCAGCACCGCATCAACCTTGTAGCCGCATTTGAGGTAAAACGAGCGGGCCGGGACGTAGGGCGGTCTGGAAGAAGTCTCCACATAGATACGGACGCCGCCAGACGCCGCCACGCGCGCCTCGGCTTCCGCCATCAGGCGGCTGCCGACGCCCTGACCCTTGGCGTCTTCCGCGACCGCGATCCAGTAGAGATCATACCGGCGCCTTGCGCCGGGTACCGGCCCGAAGCAGGCGTAGCCGACGGCTTTTCCGTTGGCCTCGGCCAGCACAAAGTGGTAGCCGCTCGCCTCCGCGCCGCGCGTGAGGTGCTCCCGCGCCAGCTCCTCCGCGATGTCGATCTCCTCCGGATAGAACACGCCCGCGGAGTCCGTGATCGAACGGATGACCGAATCCTCGCCAGTTCTCAGGAGATCGCGAAACGACAACGCCGCCGCCATCATAAACTTCCTTTCACGTTGAGCGCCTCCGCGACACCCGCGACCACCCGCGAGAACGGGAAGCCGTGCGCGCGGGCGATGTTGTAAAAACCGTAGAAGCTGGGGTTCGCGTTGATCTCCAGGATCCAGGGTCGCCCCTCGCTGTCGATCCGAAAATCGAGCCGCGCCCAGCCGTTCAGTTCAAAGCGCCGCCAGCATTCCTCCGCAAGCCGTACAAGCTCGCGGGACAGCGCTTCATCCTCCGGCGGCAGGTGGTAGACCGCGGCCAGCGCGTCGTACTCGAACGTGTTTTCCGTCCATTTCGCGTCGTAGTTGATGAAACAGGGTTTTCCCGCCTCCGGGAATCCGGGGAATACCCACTCGTAGGGCGGCAGTACGACGGGCCGATCCTTCGCGCCATACGCGCACACGTTGAACTCACGTCCGTCGACATACCGTTCCGCGAAGCATCGTTTGCCCAACCGTTCCTCGCGTGCGGCGGTCAGCGCGGCAAGCTCTTCGGCGGACGCGGCGGTGACCAGCGACCGATCGTCAAGCCCTACCGAGGCATCTTCCTTCACCGGCTTGATCAGGTACAGACCCGGTTCAAAACCGCCGCCATCCTGAAGCCACGCGGGGGTCGGAAGGCCGAAAGCGAGAAAGAGACGCTTGGTCAGGAGCTTGTTGTTGGTGACCATAAGCGCCTCCGAGGAACAGCCCGCGAACGGAATGCCGACGGCTTCCAGCATCGCGGGTGCGAGGACGACGTTCGCCTCCTCGCCCGGCGCGTTGTCCACCATGTTGAGTACAAAACAACCGCCGTTTGCGTTTGCCTCGGTCAACTCCGAAGCGCAGTCCAGGCCAAATGGCAGCATGCGCGTTTTGAAACCGAGCGCTCCGAGTTCCTCCGCGAGCCATTCCGCCTGCGACCTGACGTCCTTGACATCCTCGGCGATTGATCGGTCACGCGGTTCAACAGGATGATCGCCTCATGGATTCCGTCCATTCTTCCTCCGTTATCGCACATCAAACCAGACGGGGGTCAAATCGTCCGGATCTCCGTTGTAGTTGATCGTGATCTCCTCGCCCGCCCGGATCGGTTTCAGCGCCACGTATTCGATCAGTTCTTCCTGATTGTGTCGCACATAGCGCGCGTTTGGATCAAATGAATGATTGTAGAGCGAGCCAAGCCCCAGCGCCATCGCCCCGCTTTTCAGATCCTCGCCCCAGAAATAGCAATATTCGCCCAGCCGGGTCTTTGCGATGTATTTCCATTGTTCCCTGGGAAACGTGACGACCGGCGCAGACTCGATGGTCGCGCCTTCCGGGATGTCCTCGTCCGCGAGGACGGCCCGACCCTTTCCAGGAACAAATGCAACGCTCGTTTTCATGTTCCGATCCTCTCCATCGCAGGTTCGTCTTCGGGCTCCGTCAGCGCATCGTCCACGATCAAACGCACCACATCGTCAAACGACAGCCCGCCGATGCGCGCGGCGCTCAAAAAACCGCTCGCGCCCGGCGTGATGCACGGATTGCAGTTGACTTCAAGCACCCACGGCATGCCCGATTCATCCACCCGGAAATCCACGCGGGCATAGCCGCGCAGATCAAAACGCGCCCAGCATGCAGCCGCGATGTCGCATAGCTGCGCGATCAGCGCCCTGTCCTTCAATGAAAACCGGTGCACGGATCGCGTGTTGCGGTACTCGAACGAATCCGTATCCCACTTGGCGCGGTAGTCGACGATTCGATGCCTGCCGCGCGCCTGAAACCCATAGAACCGGATCTCGGACGGCGGCAGGATTCGGGGAAGCCCTCCCTCTGAAATCATCGCGACGCTGAACTCACGGCCATCGATGTACCGCTCCGCGAAATGCGGACAGCCGAATGTCCCCGATGCGCTCATTAGCCGCGCTTTCAGCTGTTCGGGCGATGAAAACCAGTCTACCGACGACTGATCGACGCCGACGGAGGCGTCCTCAAAGAGCGGTTTCACGATGTAGCGTCCTTCAGTGAATGCGCCTGAATTGTCTGGCGTCACCCACGCAGGCGTCGGGATGCCGCATTTTCGAAGCAGCATCTTGGCCGCGACCTTGTGGGTGGTTAAAAAAATAGCGCCCGCCGGGCTGCCCGTACAGGTGTACCCCATTCGATTGAGCAGCGCGGGCGCAAGGCAGCTCCACGCGCCGGAAGCCGCGACCGTCTCCACCAGATTAAAGACCAGATTCGGCCGAGCCTTTCTCAGCGCGCCCGCGAGCGGACTTTCCGCCAGGCGGCGAAGCGCGTCCCCACCCGGCGCGGGCAGATCCACAGAAAACGGCATTTCAACCGCTTCGTATCCCAGGCGGTTCAGGGCCGCGGATACCGCGCGCGCTTGATCCAGCGCGTCCAATTCATCCCTGGGGGCGCCGTCGGAAACCGACGTGTGCAGCACGACCGCCACGCCCAATTTCGCCATACCGCATCCCTCCAGCGCCTGTTTCGTCGTGATTATAGCCTCTTCGAGGATGGCTGTCAACATGCGGAAGACGCGGTTCGCGGCCGGGCGCGGCGGCAAACAGCCGGATCAATGGTCATCATCCGTCCTCTTTTGCATGGATTCCATTCATTTCACAACATTCTGTTTTGTTGGAGGGGTTTCGTGGTAAAATGTCTATGATATGGCAACATTCGTACCTCCGCTGAATACGCAACCGACGACGGGTTGGAGGGCTGTTATGTACAACATCCTTATGGGCGGAGCGGCGGGACAAGGCGTAGACACCACAACCGCCATCCTGGAAAAACTCCTGAAGCGGGCGGGCCGAACCGTACTGACCGTACGGGATTTCATGTCGCGCATCCGGGGCGGGCACAATTTTTCTCTTGTGCGCTTCGGCGCGGAGGCGGTCTGCTCCCACGACAGCGCTGCACACCTGATCGTGGCGCTGAACGAGGAAACATACGCGCTGCACCGGGAGGAACTGCTGCAGGACGGATGGATTCTGTGCGACAGCATGCTATCCATTGACGACCCCCGCGCGATTAAACTGGACATGGCGCAGACCGCAAAAGCGCTCGGCAACCCCCGCGTAGTTGGCAGCGTCGCCATTGGCGCGGTGCTAAGGATATTCGGAGAAACATTGGCCGGGGCGGAAGACGTGCTCCCCGCGTTCGTCAAGGAAGAATACCTGGATGTCAACCTGAAGGCGCTGAAAGCGGGTTACAACGCCGTAGAATCGCGCTTTCCGTGCCTTGGCGGAGATTCCTCCGCCGACGTATTGATCACCGGCAGCAAGGCAATGGCGCTGGGCGCGCTGGCGGCTGGGCTTACGTTCTATTCCGCTTATCCGATGTCGCCCGCGACGCCGATCCTGGAGGCGCTGGCGGCGGCGAGCGAGGAGGCCAAGATTGTGGTCGAGCAGGCGGAGGACGAGATCGCCGCGATCAACATGGCCATCGGCGCTTCCTTCGCTGGCGCGCGGGCGATGACCGGCACCTCCGGCGGCGGCTTCTCGCTTATGGTGGAGGCGCTGGGGCTTTCGGGCATGGCGGAGATTCCGCTGGTCGTGGTCAACGTGCAGCGTCCCGGCCCGGTGACGGGCCTTCCAACCCGAACCGAGCAGAGTGACCTTTTGTTTATGATCCACGCGTCCCAGGGCGAGTTCCCGCGCATGGTCATCGCGCCGAAAAACCCGGAGGACGCGTTCTATCAGACGATGCGCGCCTTCGACCTTGCGGAAAAATACCAGATTCCGGTGATGCTTTTAAGCGACCAGTACCTGGGCGATTCCTCCTATACGGTTCCGATGCTTGACTCCCGGCGGATCACCGTCTCAAAGCCCGCATCTGAACACGAAGGCGACGGGGAGTATCTGCGCTACCGGTATACGAATAGCGGCGTGTCGCCCCGGCTGATCCCCGGCTTTACGCAGCATCTCGTGACCGCCGACAGCGACGAGCACGACGAGCGTGGCTCGATTACCGAATCCGCCGAGGTGCGCGCCCAGATGATGGACAAGCGCATGAGGAAACTGGAAGGTCTCGCATCCGAGCTTCAGGAACCGGAGTTTCTGGGTGAGACTGATTTTGACGCGCTGCTGGTCGGGTGGGGCTCCATGTAGGGGCCGATGACGGAAGCGATGAAACTCCTCAATGAACGCGGCGGCAAAAAATACGCGGCGCTCGTCTTCTCAGACGTGTATCCGCTGCCGACGCGCCGCCTGACCGAAATGGCGGCCAAAGCCAAGGAGTTGATCCATGTCGAACAGAACGCGACAGGCCAACTGGCGAAGCTGATCCGGATGGAGACCGGCACAAGATGACTTCCGGTGTACTCAAGTACGACGGACGGCAGCTATACGGGCGCGAAATTGCGGAGAAAATCGAAAAGGGGGCGCTTGAATGAGCTTATATGAGACCTGCGAAACGGCGTGGTGCCCTGGCTGCGGCAACTTCGTGATTCTGGAATGCCTGAAGGCCGCGCTTGAAAAGCTCGACAGGAAGCCCCATGAGGTGCTGCTGGCGGCCGGCATCGGCCAGGCGGCCAAGACGCCACAGTACTTGTCCGCCAACGCGTTTTGCGGGCTGCATGGCCGCGCGCTCCCGGCGGCGGTCGCCGCCAAGATCGCGAACGCTAACCTCATCGTCGTGGTGGACTCTGGCGACGGCGACTCCTACGGCGAGGGTGGCAACCACTTCCTGCACAACATCCGGCGCAACGTGGACATTACCCACTTCGTCCATGACAATCAGGTCTATGGGCTGACCAAGGGTCAGGCCTCCCCCACCTCCGATCTGGGCTTTGTCACGGGCGTTCAGACCGGCGGAAGCATCAACCAACCGCTGAACCCGGTGCTGACCGCCATCACCGCGGGCGCGGGCTTCGTGGCGCGGGGCTTCACGGGGCATAAAGAACAGCTGATTGATCTTATGATGGCGGCCATCTCCCATAAGGGCTATGCGCTGGTCGACATCCTGCAGCCCTGCGTGAGCTTCAATAAAGTCAACACCTTCCAGTGGTACAGTAAGCGCGTGTACAATCTGACGGATCACGACCCTTCCGACCGGGAACAGGCGATGAAACGGGCTTCGGAGTTTGGCGACAGGATCCCGCTGGGCATTCTGTACAGAGTGGATAAACCGTCCTACCACGACCGGAACCCCGCGCTGAAAGATCGCCCGCTGGCCGGGCGCGAACCCAATCTGACGCTGGTGGATCGTTTGATCCATTCGCACCAATCATAAAATGAAATTGGAGGGATTTCACGATGGCTGTCAAGAACCCGATGACCCTGGACTTTCTGAGAAGCGCGTACGGCGGCGAAAGCATGGCGCATATGCGCTACCTGTACTGGGCGGAGATGGCGAAAAAGGAGGGCTTCCCCAACATCGCGAAGCTCTTTGAGGCGATCTCCCACGCGGAGCGCGTGCACGCCTCCAACCACTTCCGAGAGATCGGCGGCGAGACCAGCGACATGACCGTCACTTCCGGCGCGGTCTCCGGCACCGGAAAGACGGTGGACAACCTGCAGGGCGCGATCAACGGCGAGTTGCACGAAGTCGAGCAGATGTACCCCGTGTACCTGAACGCCGCGGAATTCCAGGGCGAAAGCGGCGCGAAACGCTCGTTCCACTTCGCGCTGGAGGCGGAGAAACTCCACGCCGCCATGTTCAAGGACGCGCAGGATCACGCGAGAGCCGGAGAAGACATGCCACTTACAAACGTGTACATCTGCCCTGTCTGCGGCCATACCGTGCTGGACGAAGCGCCGGAGCGCTGCCCGGTCTGCGGCGCGAAGAAAGAGCTGTATGTAGAATTCTAAGACTTTCTGTGATTTCAAGACCGGAGGCTGTGAGAAGCCTCCGGTTCTTCTTTGATTACGTCGCTTCCTCGATTTGCGAAGCGATCTTCAAAAACTCCGCCTGGGACGGCGTCACGTGTTTCTCAAGCGGCGGGAACAGGCGGTCGAACGCTTCGAGATGGCCGTCGTCTGTTTCAAAGGCATCAGACTCCAGAAACCGACCGGAGACGCCGCCCAGCACGTTCGGAATTAGCGGGAGCGCCAGAAGCGCGGCGGCGTATTTGCCATCCGCGGTGCGTATGCCAAATTCCTTGCCGGGCCGGAAGCCGAACTTTTGGTAGTAGGCCGGATTGCCATAGATGACCACCGCTGAAATACCCATCGCCCGCGCGTGGTCGATCCCCCGTTCGATCAGCGCGCGGCCTACGCCCTGCCGCTGGCACTCCGGCAGCACGCTGACCGGGCCGAATGTGATGGTCTCAAAGTTTTCGCCCAACGCGCCGACCACCCGCGACCGGGAGAACAGGATATTCCCGATCACGCGGCCATCCGCCTCCGCGACGAAGTCCAATTCCGGCATAAAATCTGCTGACGCGCGCAGCTGGCGCACCACGAGGTGTTCGCTACAGCCCGGTTCGTGCAGGTTCCAAAAGGCAAGTCGCGTCAGCGCCTCGACAGCTACGACGTCTTCCGGGTGTTCGTTTCGGATGATGAACTCCATACGCGCATCTCCTCTCGTCTGCTTCTGCCATTATAAACCATGCGCACCTGCTTCGCCATACCTTTACCGTCAAAATAAAGAAAGCGCCGGGGCGACTGCCCGGCGCACTCAACAAAAATCAGCGTCTTGGATTACAACGGCTGATCGGCCACCGCTTTGTACATCGCGATCAGGTTCTCCGGCGGCACGTCGGGCATCACGTTGTGCTCCTGATTGAACACGAAGCCACCGCCCGGCGCGAAGATGTCGATCATGCGGCGCGCGTAGTCGTACACCTGGGCAGGCGTGCCCCGGTTGAGCACCGCGCGGGTGTTCATGCCACCGCCCCAGAAGGTGATGTCGCGCCCGAATTCCTTCTTCAGCCGCTCCGGTTCCATGTCCTGCGTGACGGTCTGCACCGGATTGATCACGTCGTAGCCCGCCTCGATCAGGTCGGGCATCAGCCGGTAGATGGAGCCGCAGGAGTGGAGGAACGTCTTCATGCCGCTGTGCTTGTGGACGTAGTCGCACAGAAGCGTGTGCCGCGGCTTGAAGAGCGCGCGGTACGTCTTGGGCGACATGAACGGGCCGGTGTTCATGCCCAGATCGTCGCCGAAGCGCAGGATGTCGCACACGTCACCGACCGCATTGCACACTTTTTCGAGCGTCGCGAGGTGCTTCTCCATCAGCGCGTCGAGGAGCGCCTCCACACTTTCCGGTTCCTCGATCAGATCCATCAGAAAGTTGTCGATCCGCCGTAGGAACGTGCCCCACTCGAACAGGTTGCAGCCGCACACGATCATGATCGCGCGGTCGCTCTCCGAGCGCATTTGAAGCGCCTTATCCCGGAGCTTCTGCCAGAAATCCGGCTCCCCCGCGTGATCCCACGGGCTGTGCGCCAGCTTCTGCCACAATACCTTGTTCATCGCATGCCCAAGGTCCTTGTAGTCATCTGGATAGCCGTCAAGGTACGGGAACACGGCCTGGTCGAAGAACGTCGCGCCGGCGGGCATGGTGGCGATCCGGTCGCCCTCCTCGTCACGCACCTCCAGCCGTCCGTTGACAGCCTCCGGACGAAACCATGCGGGCCAATAGATGCGCTGCCCAGTCGGCAGCGTCACGGGACGCCAATCCTCCGGCTGATCGTTGAACGCGCGGCCCACATCCAACACATCCGCTCCGAAGCGGTCAAGAACCTCTTTCTCCGGCTGCGCCACCTGCTGCACGACGTCGTAAACCAGCGTGCGCGCGCCGGGCAGTTTCAGATGTCCCACCAGGTTGGCATAGGCGATGGCCGAGATACCCGAGCTGGGCGTCGCGCCGATGTCGAGCGGCACCCGATCCGGTTCCTTATGACCGATGGAAGCGAGAACCCTTTCCCTGGATGTCATAAAAGACCCTCCCGCGCGGGCGGCCCGCAGGCCGCGGATAATCCCATTGTACATGCGCGCAGACGGACACACAATTGAATTTCATAACACGATCATGCGTTTTTCACAACATGCGCTTGTGGTAAGCCGTTTCACACAGTGATTATGTTTTGAAGAAAACGGACTGAAACGCTTGCCACGGCGCGCCCCCGGTGATAATATGGACGTAACGAAAATTATGGCATTCTGGAGGAAATCATGGAACCGAAGAACGCATGGCTGAATTATACGGCGGAAGACCTTGAACATGTGGAAGCGCTCAGCGCAAGCTACCGCGCTTTTCTAGACGCCGGCAAGACCGAGCGCGAGTGCGCGCGAAACCTGTATGAAAAGGCGCGCGCGGCGGGCTATCGGGAGCTTTCGGACGCGGTATGGGGCGGAACGCCGCTTCGCCCTGGCGACAAACTGATGTCACTCACGATGGGCAAGACGCTGATCCTGTTCCTGATAGGAAAACAGCCGCTCGAAAACGGCATGAACCTTCTTGGCGCACACCTGGACTCGCCGCGGTTGGACGTCAAGCAAAACCCGCTGTACGAAGAGGAAGGCCTGTGCTGTCTGGACACCCACTACTACGGCGGGATCAAAAAATATCAATGGCTGTCGACGCCGCTGGCGCTGCACGGCGTGGTGGCGAAGACGGACGGCTCCAGCATCACCGTCACGATCGGCGAGCGGGACGATGAGCCGGTCATCGGCATCTCGGATCTTCTGGCGCACCTGTCCAAGGATCAGCTGGAAAAGAAGGCGGGCGTGCTGATCGACGGCGAGGCGCTGGACGTGATCGTCGGCTCCAGACCGCTCGCGGGCGACGACAAGACGCCCGTCAAGGCGCAGATCGTAAAGCTGCTCGGTGAAAAGTACGGCATCGAGGAGAAGGATTTCCTGTCCGCCGAACTGGAAGTGGTTCCCGCCGGCCGCGCGCGGGATTTTGGGCTGGATGGCAGCATGATCATGGCCTATGGACACGACGATCGCAGCTGCGCGTTCACCTCTTTCGAGGCGCTTCTGGGCTTTGAGGGCGTGCCGGAAACGACGCTCTGCGTGCTTCTGACCGACAAGGAGGAGATCGGCAGCGTCGGCGCGACCGGCATGCTGGCGCGAACGCTGGAAAACGCGGTGGCGGAACTGGCCGCGCTCACAGGCGGCAACGACCTGACGCTTCGCCGCGCGCTCGCGAAGAGCCGGATGCTGTCCTGCGACGTCAGCGCCGCCTACGACCCCAAGTTCTCGGACGCGTTTGAGAGAAAGAATACCGCCTACCTGGGCCGCGGCGTCAGCCTCAACAAATATACCGGCAGCCGCGGAAAATCCGAGACCAACGACGCCAACGCCGAGTATGTGGCGAAAGTGCTGGGCATCTTCGAGCGCGAGGGCGTCGCGTTCCAGACGTCCGAACTGGGCAAGGTGGATCAGGGCGGCGGCGGCACCATCGCCTACATGTGCGCGCTGTACGGCATGGAAGTAATGGACGCGGGGCTTCCGGTGCTCTCGATGCACGCGCCCTGGGAAATCGTCAGCAAGGCCGACCTGTACGAGACATTGAAAGCGCTGAAAGCGTTCCTGAAGCACGCCTGATATCACCGGGATACGGCTCAGCCCGCCGGGTATCCATTCCGGCGGGCCGGGTTTTGCATAATGGAGTATCTGATCAGCCTGGGAAGAGTTCGGCGCCTTTCTCAGCGTCTCTGCCGGGATGACGATGGTATCGCCATCGTCTGTCCGGTCGGCTTTATACCAATCCAAAATATCAGTTCCTCGTCGGACTGAATCTTTTCGCGCAGAACCGTGTCGCCCTCCACTCAGCGTAGCGCTGCTACGCTTCGTTCCAGCTCCTTGTTCTGCGTCGAAAATCTTTGAGCCCTTTGGAGTAGTTGATATTTTTCCTTGATATTCGCGATCGGCACCCGGTCTCAGCCGCCCGCGCGCTCAGTCCGACCTGATCCAGCGTAAAGCGGTTGCCGCAGTTCTGGCAGACCAGCTCGTCGCCCTCCTGCCAATCCTAACGCAGTCGCATTCCTCCGGATCGGACTGGCGCAGGTATAGCACAACACTGTTGAGTTACTCCGGATGCACAGTTGGTTATTATGGTAAAGTGAACGCGCCGTCACAAGCGGCGTCATCGCGCAGTCGGCAAGAGCGGATACGCGATCACGCTTTCGGGCGGCGCGTCATGCGGTCCGATGGATTTTTCCATCCACACGATGTCATGCCACGCGCCCAGTTTATACCCGCTCATATTGAACCGCCCGACCATTCTATACCCGAACTTTTCGTGAAAGCCGACGCTCTCCGGATTCGGATAGGCGATGCAGGCGTTGAGGTTCAGGACGTGCATCCTGCCCAGTTCCTCCTCCAGCGCCCGGTACAGCGTGGTGCCCACGCCTCTGCCCCGCAATCCCTGTTTTACATAGATGCTGGTTTCCACCGACCAGTCGTAGGCGGCGCGGGATTTAAACGGCGACGCGTAGGCGTAGCCGACGATCTCTCCCTCTAGTGACGCGACCAGGTACGGAAACCGCTCCAGCGTGTGCCGGATCCGCGCGGCAAACTCCGAAACCGACGGAACCGAATATTCAAAGGTGATCACGGTGCCGCGCACATAGGGGTCGTAGATTTTTAAGAGTTCCGGGGCGTCCTCTTCCCGCGCCAGCCGGATCAAAAGCTCCTCATTCGCCACAGAATCGCCCCCATGCATTGATGGCAACGATGATACGCCGTTGACAATGAGGCTGCAACCCGATTTGGTAAAATCTTCGAAAGAAAAATACTTTAAAACTCGATTTCATGATATACTCAGGAAAAATACATCAGGGAGCTGACACCATGGATCATGATTTTGCAAGCATAAATTCGGAAACCGTCGACCGATGGGTGGACAACGGCTGGGAATGGGGCCGTCCGGTCGATCATGAGACGTTTCAAAAGGCGAAGGCGGGTGACTGGGCGGTGGTTTTGACGCCGACGAAGCCGGTGCCGCACGCCTGGTTTGGCGATCTGAACGGAAAAAGGGTGCTGGGCCTCGCGTCTGGCGGCGGCCAGCAGATGCCTGTTTTCACCGCGCTGGGCGCAAAGTGTACGGTGCTGGACTACTCCCAGCGCCAGTTGGATCAGGAACGGCTGGTCGCGAAACGCGAAGGGTATGAAATCGAGATCGTCCGGGCGGATATGACCAAGCCGCTGCCATTTGAAGACGACTCCTTCGACCTGATCTTCCATCCTGTTTCCAACAGCTACATCGAGGATGTCCACCACGTCTGGCGCGAGTGTTACCGCATTCTGAAGCGCGGCGGCGCGCTGCTTTCGGGCCTGGACAACGGCCTCGCCTATGCGTTTGACGACGAAGAGCAGGCGATCGTCCGCAAACTCCCCTTCAACCCGTTGAAGGATCCGGCGCTGTACGAAATGTCCCTCAGGGATGACTGGGGCATCCAGTTTTCCCACACCATCGAGGAACAGGTAGGCGGGCAACTCCGCGCCGGCTTCGTGCTGACCGACATCTTCGAGGATACGTCCGGCTCCGGCAGACTGCATGATTTCAACATCCCGCTCTTCTTCGCGACCCGCTCGGTCAAGCCATAGACCGCAGCCGTTACGCGGCGGAACCGCCACAACGCGGATCGCGGGCTCTTGAAAGCCCGCGATCCACAATTGTTCTACCAGAGTTACGCCGCCGGGGCAACCGGGCAGTTCGCGCAACCTACGCTGTTCGCGCCGCCGCAGCCCTGTCCGCAATTTCCGCGGCTCGCGCCACCGTTACGGCTTGCGCAGTTTCCGCAGTTCGTCCCGCCGTTGCCGCCCGCGCAGTTCGCGCGGTTCATCCCGCCACCAACACCCATGCGGTTCCTGCCATTGCCGCGCACCTGAATCCCCATCCGAGCGCCGCCGGTTCTGCCTTCGTTCCGTTCGAACGCCCGCAGGTGGTTTTCCGAGGCCGATTTCAGTTGCGTAAACACCGCTTTGACATCGTCGGGCAGGTTCTGGCTCAGGAAGGCTTCATACATCGCGATGTTGTTCTTCTCGGCGGCTACACCTGCCTCGTAGGTCTGTTCCAGTGTTTCGGGCAACGTGACGCGGCTCGCGGCGTCGTTCGCCGGAACTTCCACGCCATAGGTCGCCAGCAGCGGCGTCAGGAGGCTGATGTGGACTTGTTCCGCGGACGCGATGTTTGAGAACGGGCGCGACACATCGAACTTCTCCATGATCGCCTGATACTCCGCCAGTGCCATGTACTCATCCTGGATCGCATAAGTCAGCATCTGTTCGGTCGTGTAGGTCTGTCCCTCCCGTACAGCGCCTGAGCCGTACTCGGCCAGTGCCGTAACCGACACGGCGGTGAGGACGAACAGCGCGACAGCGAGCGTGAAGAATTTTGAAATGCGTTTCATGTTTGATTCCTCCGTTTTCTATTCGGCAACCGTTTGCCATGACCCAAGGATAGAAAAAATCAGTGACAAAACTGTGTTTTGGGTATTCTTTGTTGATGACGCCGTAAACGGGGGCACGCCGCCGCGTCATCATTTCGTCACAGATGTCTGATACGCTGTGTTCGGGGAGGGATTGTCATGCCGCTGATGCTGATTGCCGACGACCATCAACAGATCACATCCGTGTTGTCGCAGTACGCCGCCAAAGAGGGTTATGAGACGATTGTCGTCGGAAACGGCCGCGAAGCGCTGGATCTATACGGCGCGCGCCGCCCGGACGTAATCCTGCTGGACGTGATGATGCCGCTGGTGGACGGGTTCGAGGTGTGCCGGGAGATCCGCAAGACCTCCAGCGTGCCGATCATCATGATCACCGCGCGGGGCGAAGACTTCGAGCGCATCATGGGGCTGGACATCGGCGCGGACGACTACATCGTCAAACCGTTCTCGCCGGGCGAGGTGATGGCGCGCGTGCGCGCGATCATGCGGCGCATCGCGCCCGCCGATGAAAAGAAGCCGCTGGTGCTGGGCAGCCTTTCGATCGACATGGAGGATTATTCGGTTGAGATCGGTGGAAAGAATGTGCCGCTGACCAAGAAGGAAACCGAGATTCTCTGGACGCTCGCCGCGAACCGGCAGAAGGTATTCTCGCGGGATAACCTCTTGTCCAGCGTGTGGGGCTACGACTATTTCGGCGACAGCCGCACGGTGGATTCCCACATCCGGCGGCTCCGCGCAAAATTGGACGAATACGAGCATCCGGACTGGGAGATCAAAACCGTCTGGGGCGTCGGCTACAAGTTTGAGGGCGCGATTTATGAAAAGTAAGATCGCGCGGCGGCTGTTCCTGTACTTTGGAACCGCGCTCATCCTGTTCGCGCTGGTGATGGGCGGCACGTTCGTCGCGCTGTTCCGGGAGAGCGCTGTGCAGATGAACCGAGACGCGCTGCGTCAGCGGGCGGAGGCGATGGCCGCGTCGCTGTCCGGCTTTATGTCCGGCGAGGGCGGTATGATGGGCCGCCGAGGCGGATACGGCGCGTACCTTCAACTGCTGGATCAGATCGCGATGACCGATGTGTGGGTGGTGGATCAGGGCCTCAACCTGATCACCGCGGGCATGATGGGCAGACAGGTCGTCTATCAGGATCTGCCCGTCGACGCGGAGGCGGTTGTCGCGAAGGTGTTTGACGGCGCGACCACCTTCAGCGAAAGCTTCAGCGGGCTTCTGGACGCGCCGACGCTGACCGTGGGCACGCCAATCCTGTCGAACGACGTCGTAATCGGCGCGTTGCTTCTGCACGCCCCGGCCAGCGGCGTCGACCAGGCGGTGCGGCAGGGGTTGACCGCGATGGGCGGCGGCCTCGCGGCGGCGCTGATCCTGTCGGCGCTGCTCGCGGCGCTGCTCGCGACGCGGTTCACCCGTCCGCTCAACCGGATGGAGGAGATCGCCGTCCGGCTCGCGGGCGGCGCGTATGGCATCGAGACCGGCGTTCGGCAAAAGGACGAGATCGGCCGCCTCGCGTCGGCCATCGACCAGCTCAGCGAAAAACTCCGCCTCGCGGAAGGCGAACGCGAACGGCTGAATCAGCTTCGGCAGGCGTTCATCGCCAACATCTCCCACGAACTGCGAACCCCTGTCACGGTGCTGCGCGGTTCGCTGGAGGCGCTGTGCGACCAGGTGGTAACAGAACCAACTCAGGTGACGGAGTATCACAATCAGATGCTTCGGGAGACCGTCGCTTTGGAACGACTGGTCAATGATCTGATGGATTTGACGCGGCTGGAAAACGCCGACTTTCCGCTGGAAATGCAATCGGTCAGTCTGGGTGACGCGCTGGACGACGCGGTTCGCTCCGCGAAGGGTCTTGCGCGCGCGAGGCGCATTGAAATACGCGTGGAACGGGGCGCGCCGGTCGCGTTCACGGGCGATTACGGAAGGCTCCGGCAGATGTTTTTGATCGTGCTGGACAACGCGGTCAAGTATTCGCCGGAGGATTCCACCGTCGAGGTGTTTCTGGAAACGGATCGGGTGCGCATCCTGGACCGCGGCCCCGGCATCCCGCCGGAAGAACTGCCCTACCTGTTCGACCGGTTTTTCCGAGCGTCGTCGGCGAAAGACAGCGCCGGTTCCGGGCTGGGTCTCGCAATCGCGCGGCGTATCGCCCAGCGGCACGCGATCGAGATCGAAGTTTCCGCCCGGCCCGGTGGGGGTACGGAGTTCCAGTTCCTTTGGACACTTCGTGAAGCTACTTAAAACACAATGATCAACCCGGCCGAGGACAGAACCGGGAGACAGCATTCCTGCTTCTCTTTGCATCTCTCCTGTCAATCGCTGAATATCCGGCATAGTATCTCATGGACACATTGTCGAAATGAGGTGATCCGATGTCCGGATTTGAATGGGATTCCCGCCTGACCAAAGCTGTGAACATCCCCATAGAACTCTACCAGTCGGAAATCGGCCGGTACTTTATCGGATACGCGGATGCGCTGACGCTCGGAAACGGCACGAGCGCCTGGGCGCGGCTTTATAACCCGGAGGGATCGAACGTCAACCTGCACGTCAACGTATGGACGGTGACGGAAATCTCCTCCGCGCCGTTTCGCGCTCAGTTCTGGTTCAACGCATTCGTTCCGGGGCCGTACTCGTCCGCGCCCGCGACGCCCACCAACACGGCGTTCCGACCGACGCCGGTACCCAAAGTCGAACTCCAACTGGCGTCGAGCGTCACCAACGTGCCGGAGGGCGGCGTCAAAGCGTTCGTCCGAAGGGGCGAACCCATCACGACGATGGTGGAAACGGAAAACGGAAAGCTTATTTTCCCGCCCGGCGGCTCCTTTCTGGTCTACCTTTCCCTGATCCATGGGGACGGCATCCCGGCGGAGGGGCGAGTCGCGTTCGGATGGTGGGAGGAGAAACTGCGCGGCTATATGCGCTGACCTGACCGTTTCCGAACCAAACCATGCCACTTCATCCCCGCGCCTCGCTCCAAGATCACAGCGTACGCGGGTTTTTCATGCGCTTCTTATTGCATTGCCGTACATCCGGTAATATAATTTTACAGGAAATATACAACCGATTCACTGACAAGGAGAAGAATATGCGTCAAGCGGACATCGGCCTCATCGGGCTCGCGGTGATGGGTGAAAACCTGGTGATGAACATGGAATCCAAAGGTTTCGCTGTGGCGGTAACCAACCGGACGGTTGACAAGGTCAAGAATTTTATAGAGGGCAGGGCGTGCGGGAAGAACATCGTCGGCTGTTACTCGCTTCAGGAACTGGTCGCTGCGCTGGAACCGCCGCGCCGCGTGATGATGATGGTCAAGGCGGGCAGCGCGGTGGACGCGCTGATCGAGCAGCTGCTGCCGCTCCTTGAGAAGGGGGACATCCTGATCGACGGCGGCAACAGCCACTTCCCGGACACGATCCGGCGAACGGCGTATGTTGAGTCCAAGGGGTTAAATTACATCGGGTGCGGCGTCTCCGGCGGTGAGGAGGGCGCGCTGAAAGGCCCCTCGATGATGCCGGGCGGCTCCCCCACCGCGTGGCCGTTTGTAAAGCCAATCTTTCAGTCCATCTGCGCGGTGGCGGACGGCGTGCCCTGCTGCGACTGGGTGGGCGAAAACGGCGCGGGACACTTCGTCAAGATGATCCACAACGGCATCGAGTACGGCGACATGCAGCTGATCTGCGAAGCGTATCAGTTGATGCGGGATGTGCTGGGCATGACGCCGGGCGAGATGAGCCGCGTGTTCGCGGACTGGAACAGAACGGAACTTGACAGCTACCTGATCGAAGTCACGCGGGACATCCTGGCCTTCAGGGACGTGGACGGAACCTCTATTGTGGACAGGATTCTGGACACCGCCGGCCAGAAGGGCACCGGCAAGTGGACTGCTATCTCCGCGCTGGACGAGGGCGTGCCGCTGACCTTGATCGGCGAGGCGGTGTTCAGCCGCTGCCTGTCCGCGATGAAGGAAGAGCGCGTCCGCGCCGCGAACGTCTTCCCGCACGAGAAACCGGCGTTCACCGGCGATCGGGAACAGTTTCTTGAAAATCTGCGCAAGGCGCTATATGCTTCCAAAATCGTCTCCTACGCGCAGGGCTACGCGCTGATGCGCGCCGCTGCGAAGACCTATGGCTGGCACCTGAACTACGGCGGCATCGCGCTTCTCTGGCGCGGCGGGTGCATCATACGAAGCGTCTTTTTAGGCCATATTAACGAAGCGTTCGACCGTGACCCGGCGCTTTCCAACCTGCTGCTCGATCCATACTTCGCGGAAACCGTCCGATCCTGCGTCCCGGCCTGGCGGAGAGTGTGCGCGGAGGCGATCCAAAGCGGCGTGCCGATGCCCGCGTTCACGTCTGCGCTCTCCTACTTTGACGGGTATACCACCGAAAACCTGCCCGCGAACCTCCTGCAGGCGCAGCGGGACTACTTCGGCGCGCACACCTACGAGCGCACCGACCGGCCGCGCGGTGAATACTTCCACACCAACTGGACGGGCTTCGGCGGCGACACCGCCGCGTCCACCTACACCGTATAGCCTCCGGAGAGACTGTTACAGCGACCCACAGAGGCGCAATTCCGGTTACCAAACGACAATCCGCGTATTCGGGGGTGCAAGTATGGAGCTTTAATGCTTTCGGGCTTAATGGCGCTTCTCAAAAAGCACCCCGCGGACAAGGTGCTGATCATCCCGCCGGACTAGACACGGTACCACAGCAACGCCGGCTTGCTCGCCAACGCGTGCTACCACTACTGCACCGGTCTGGGCGCGCATGCGGACGTGATGCCGGCGGTGGGTACGCACGTCCCGGTCACTGGAAGAACATCATTCTTATCGACAGGGGCATACAAAAGTGCGTGGCGTATCTCGATCCGAAGGAATTTCACAGCACCTGGATCAGCAACAAGGCGGTCTACCGAACCCGCATGGCGATCCGGGACGGCGGGGAACTCGTCGTGCTCGCGCCTGGCGTCGAACGGTTCGGGGAAGACGGCGCGGTGGACGCGCTGATCCGAAAATACGGCTACTGGGGCCGAGAGCGGGTTCTCTCGCTGTTCCGGGAACTGGAGAACGAAGACCTCCGGGAGAACATGGGCGCGGCGGCGCACTTGATCCACGGTTCCTCCGACGGGCGGTTTAAAATCTCCTACGCGGTCATAAGCATCCCACGGCGGGAGATCGAATCCGTTGGCTACGCCTTCGCGAACTATGAGGAAACAGCGACTCGGTACGACCCGGGACGCCTGTCCCCCGGCTTCAACACTTTGCCGGACGGCGAAGAAATCCACTTCATTCCAAACCCCGCATGGGGGCTGTGGATCAACCGGGAGCGTTTGGAACAGAGCGATTAACCCTTACGATTCGTATTTCCCCTGTTTAATCATGTCGGAAAATACGTCGACCAGGCGCGGGTCGAACATCGTCCCTGCACTCCCGCGGATGGAATCGACGGCTTCATGCGCCGAGGACTTTTTTTCGCCAGTGTCGTGCGTCATCCGGTCGAACACCTCACAGATCGCAATGATGCGGGCGGGAAGCGGAATCTCCTCGCCCTTGAGGCCTTTCGGGTATCCTGACCCATCCCATCGCTCGTGGTGGGAGAGCACCGCCGAAGCCAGATCGACCGTGTCATCCGACGCGTTCAGGATGCGGAAACCTATAATCGAATGGCGGCGGATCTCCATCCACTGCCGCTCCGACATGTCCGCGCCAACGTCCAGAAATTCCGGATTCATCGCGATTTTGCCGATGTCGTGCAAAAAGGCTGCGTCGCCCAGGCGGCGGATCTCCTCCTGGGTCAGGTTGAGCGCGCGCCCGAAATCCCGGCACAACGCGCTGACGCGTTCGGCGTGTTCGCGCTCGCGGGGGTTTTCGCTGTGCAGAACGCGGATGATCTCGCCAATCGTCGCGTTGCGCGCCTCGTCCTGTTCCAGCGCCTTGTTCGCGTACATGGCCTCTTCCGCAAGAACCAGCGCCTGCAGGATGTCGGTCGTTGCGGTGTCCTTGCACGCGACACCCATCGAGATGCTGCCTTTGACCGCCTTGATGCGCTGTCTGGCAAACTCCGCCTTGATGCGGCTGACGATGGCCGCCGCGTCCGCGGCATTGGTCTTGGGGAGCAGCAGCACGAACTCGTCGCCGCCCCAGCGCGCGATGATGTCGTCCGCGCGGCAGATCTGGCGAAACACCTGCGCGATGCATTTTAAAAGCATGTCCCCGGCTGCGTGGCCAAAGACATCGTTGGTCAATTTCAGGCCGTTCACATCGCCCATGACAACCGTAATTGGAAGGTTCCGATCCGTGTCCAGGCGCGCGAGCTCCTCGTTGAAGAACCTTCGGTTGTACAATCCGGTCAACGCGTCGTGAAAGCTCAAGTACTGAATCTGCCGTATTTGCTCTTTTTTGTTGGTCACATCCCGGAACACCAATACGACGCCTTCCACATTGCCATCCTCGCTGAGGATCGGCGCGGCGCTGTCTTCTAAGTGATATTGGCTTCCCTGCCGCGAAATCAATACCGCGCTGTTCGCGATTTCCTGTACCTCGCCGGAAGAAAGCGCATCCGCGATCGCGTCGGCGATCGGCGTGTCCGGTTCTTCGTGCCGGATCACAAAGACTTCCCGGTAGTGGTGTCCGCGCGCCTCGGAGAATGTCCAACCAGTCAGGCGTTCCGCAACGGGATTGAGCATCTCGATCCGGCCAAGCCGATCCACCACCATGACGCCATCGCCGATGGAGATCAGCGTCTTCAAATATTTGGCGCGCTCGTAGCGAACCTTGTCCTCCAGCGTCCGCCGCAAAACGGCGTTCCATACCCCGTTCATCAGGAGCTTCATTTCGTATTCGTCCTGATCGTCGTAGTCCTCCGGCTTGTTTGCGAGGCCGACCAGCGCCACCAGTTTTTCGCCAAACAATACGGGGAGCAGCAGGAATCGCTTCAGGGGGACATGGCCTTCAGGCGTACCCTTTTTGAACGGGTTCGGACTGGAATAATCGTTGACGATGATCGGTTCCCGCCGCCTCACGACCTCGCTCCAGAACCCTGAGGAATCTACGCCGAATTTCATTCGCGGGTTCTCGATCGCGTTGTCCCGGAGGACGCTCTCCGTCCAGGAGTTCAGCGTGAAATCATTGCTCTCCTCATTGTAGAGGAACAGGTAGCCGTATTCGCTTCCGGTCAGCTTCAGCGCCTCGTTAAGCACATAGTCCAATTCCTCATGGGTGTTCTCAAAGTTTCTGGTGAACACGTCCGCCAGGATCTTCTGGCGGTGATACGACTTCTCCCGCCGCTTCTCCTCCGTGCGTTCTTTTGTGACGTCCCGGATGAAGGCGCCGACGCCGGTCTGCCCGTTTGGCAATTGAACCGGGAATTTTTTACATTCCAGCGCGCGGCCCGCCCATGCGACTTCCTCGACGATGATGTCCCGTTTTTCAAGCGCCAGTTTGTCGGTACGCATCCGCGTCCGCGCGAACGCATCCCCGCTCAGTTCAAGGTCATTCAGGCCGAGGATCTCTGCCGCGGGCTTGCCATAAAAGCGCTCCGTTGTCTTGTTGACGATGATATACCTCTGGTTTTCGTCCTTCAGGTAGATCATGTCGGAGGAGGCGTTGAAAAAGGACTCGCGCACCCTGCTCAGGTTTTCAATTTCCCGCTTCGCGCTCGCCGTTTTCACGCGGCTGCGCACGGAAAATATAAGCAGGATGGTCAGAATGAGGATCGCGGCCGCCCCAGCGATATAGACCTCAACCATCAGGCGCTCATGATGCTGCTCCAGACTTACACGCTCCGTGACGTCGTGAATGATCGACAAAAGCGCCATAGCACCATTATGCTGGACGGGATAGGAATACACTTCCACATTTCGGATCGCACCGGACGCAAGGCGATGACGAAACTGAAAGAAATTCCGCTTCTTTTCTCTGGCCGCCCGCATCTCGGAAGCGATCTGATCTGAATCCAGTGTATTGATCTCGCTGATGTTCATGCCCAGAAGCCGCTCTTTGGAATACCCGTAAAATGCCACAGCGGCATTGTCCGCCCAGAGTATCGCGCCGGAGTCGGGATCCACCATCATAATGACCGCGCCGTGTTCGGCGAGGGTTATCAGATCCAGCGCTTCCTGGCTCTTCCCGGTCAGGGGAGATAATACGAATGCAAAGGAGAAAATGACTACGATCACCAAGCCGATTTTCGCGGCGGCAGCCAAGACGTCCCATTTTTCAGAGCTTTGTCTGGAATCCGCATGAGCAAACGGTGCCCTCATATGGTCGTCCTCGGCAGTAAATTCTTTTCTTCACAGCTTAAAGGATTTCTGGAGGTTTGTCAACATCTTTCAGCCAGCATCAACGACTCCGTTTACCCGCCCGGTCGGTGGCGTTTTCGCGAGTATAAAATCTGTGTTTTTTTATAGCCTCGAATTTGGTTGTATGGTATAATATGCAAGGCATCGGCGCGCCAAAGCGCCCTGGGGAGAGGTACGGGATATGAGGATCCGCGAAGCAAAAAAGTGCGTTCATGAGCTGTACCTGAACACAGACTGCGTAACGGCGCTGATCAGCGAGCGCGGCGTCGGAAAGACCTCCGCGTTCCAGCAGTGCGCCGAGGAACTTGGCATCGGCTACATGGGGCTGTATGCGGCCGCGATGGAAGGGCCGGACTTTATGGGGCTTCCGGACAAGGACCGCGACAGCGGCATCACGCGCTATCTCGCGCCGCAATTCCTGCCTACCCTCAACGCCGTGGAGAAGGGGTTCTTCCCACCCAGGGGTTTATTGGTGCTGGAGGAAATCAACCGCGTGCCGACCGACACGATCTCGGTTCTCTATCCGCTGCTTCTGGAACGCAAGATCAACGGCCACTGCCTCGCGCCTGGCTGGAAAATCGGCGTGACGATGAACCCGGATACGCTGAACTATACCGTCAGCACGCTGGACGACGCGATGCTGGATCGGTTTATTTCCATCGAGATCACGCCCAATCTGGACGACTATGTCGCCTACTCGCTGAAAAACGATCCGTGCGACGACGTGCTCGCCTACCTCACCGCATGCCCGGACATGCTGCTGCGCGTCAAAAAGGCCGCCGACAGCACCGCGACCGCGAAATCGCCCACTCCGCGCGGCTGGACGCGGGTGCAGCAGCTTCTGAACAGTTGCGACCTTCCTGAAAAACTGATGCAGGAACTGATATCCGGGATCATCGGCCCGGAGACCACCGCTTCGTTCTATGGGTATCTGAAAAACCGAGAGTACGCAATCCCGTCCGCCGCCGCGCTGTTGGACGATTACGAGCCGGCCCGGCCGCTCGTCGCGCGGCTTGTTTCAGACGGCAGACTGGATTTGATAGGACTTCTGATCAAGAAAATCGTGTCCCTGCTGACCGGAAGCGACGGTCAGGCGCGCAATCTGGACGCCATGCTGAAGGCGCTGCCGGAGGAATTCCAGCTGTTGTTCTTCAAGACGCTGGCTGTCGAAAAGCCGGAACTGTTCCTCGCGGTCGCGCAGGCGACAGGCGCGGCGGACACGCTGTCCGATCAGATCTTCGCACTTCTTTCATAAACCCAATCGCGAAAGAGGAGGGGCGGCCCATGCGCATCCGGGACGCGGTGATGAAGCTGCTCCTCGTTCAGCCTTTTTACGCCTCCCTCGCCTCGGTGATTTCTCTTCAGGAAACCAAAAGCGTACCGACCATACAAATGACGTTGCTGCCCTCCCCCGTGCTCAAGGTCAACCCGACGTGGTACGAAGGTTTGAATGACGCGCAGGCGCAGGGCGTCCTGCTGCACGAACTGATGCACCTCCTGTTTTTGCACCCGCTGCGCCGGGGCGACCGCGACCCGCTTCTGTGGGCGGTCGCCTGCGATCTCGCGGTCAACGAACTTCTGCCGCCCGCGATGCTCGGGTCGGACGCCGCCACGGTCGGCAAAATGGAAGCGAAGATCGAGCACAAGCTGGAGCGCGGTTTGGGCGCGGAGCGGTACTACGCGGCGCTTTCACGGCTTTTGAACGATTCGTTCAGCCTCCTCGCGCGCGAAAACACGGTCACGCTCAGGCTGGGCGGCGAGAGTCTGTTCGCCTCTGACCTTTTGACCGACGAGGAAGTGCCGGAGACAAACGCACAGGCGCTGAAGAACCAGGTCGAGACGCTGATGGACAGCGCCGCCCAGAACGGCGAGTTTCCCGCGGAACTCAGCGGCCAGGTCGATCCGCCGTGGCAGCGCCCTGAGATCGACTGGGCGGCACTTTTCAAGCGCTTCCTGACCGGCCGGGGGCGTATGGAGACGCGGGCGACCTACAAGCGCGTATCGCGCCGCTATGAAAACAGCCCCGGCGCCAAGCGCAGCATCGGGTTGGACGTATTGATCGCGCTGGATGAGAGCGGCTCGATCTCCGACGAACAGCTGCAGTCGTTCTTCGCGGAACTGAAGACGGTCAACCGCGTCACGAACGCGCGAATCCTCGTCACCGAATTCGACACCAAATGCTCCGAGCCAAGACCCGCCGCGCAGTACCGGCATGGGAGGGAACGCACCAGGAACGGCGGCACCGACTTTCGCCCGGTCTTTGAGCTGGCGGACAGCCTGAAGATGCCGCTGGTCGTGGTCTTCACCGACGGCGAGGGCGCCGCGCCCGAACGGGTCGACCAGCGAGTGCTCTGGGTGCTCACCAAAGGCGGGAAACAGCCCGCCCCGTACGGGCACAGCGTGATGTTTGAGTAGCATTACTACGCGGAGGAAGCGGGTGTCCATCATGAGCGCGATTCTTACGTATTACCTGACGGGTGGCACGCTGCTCTTGGGAAAGAACGAGGCGCTGTTTGAAATGATGCGACCGGACAGCATCCTGAAAACCCTGCTGGGCTATGACGGCGCGCTGAAACCGCCCGCGCAGGGCGCGAGGACGGCGATCCGGGAGAATCGCATGCTGTTTGATTTCAGCAACATGCATGAGCGGAAGCTGGACGGCGATCCGTCCGCGCTGCTCTCGGAACTTAAAACGCGCTACGGAAAATCGCTCGGCGGCATGCTGTATTTTCGCTGCGCCTACAGCATGGGCATGCAGAATCTCTATTTCAAGGCGGATCTGGAAGCGGACGACGTCGCATTGACCCCATGACGGACGCTCCGTTTATGATCGGGGTAGAAAGGGAGGAATCATCATGCAAAGCGCAACCCGGAAGAAGCGTATCTGGCCGAAAGTCGTCGGCATCGCACTGCTCGTTTTCGCGCTTCTGATCGGCGGCATGCTGGCTTTCATTCTCCTGGGCAAAGGCGGCACGGAGCGCCTGACGCTTCAGGGGGCAACCGCCTTGAATCTCGCGGACGGCGTGTTTTCCGGCGGCTACGACGGCTTCCGCTGGAGCACCGACGTCGAAGTCACCGTGAAGGATCACCGGATTGAGGGAATCCGGGTGACAAAGCCGCAGGTGTTCGCACAGGAAAAGACGATCAGCACCCTGACCGACCGCGTGCTATCCGCCCAGACGACCGCCGTCGACGCAATCTCCGGGGCGACCCTCGACAGCAAGGCTTTCCTGAAGGCCGTGGAAAACGCGCTGAATCAGGCCGCATGAAAGACCGCTTCGTATAAGTTTAACAGGTGTATTGACTGAGGGACATTCTCTGCTTTGCGGATACACAAAAAACAGTTTCCCGATGATGAGAGAGGAAGGCAAACCAAATGGGTGAGAACAGGCAGGACAGTGCCGCGAGGTGGATCGGGTTTGGGTCATCGGTGGCTGCGACCATCGTAGCGGTCGCGTTTCTCGTCATGCTGACGCTTACGTTTCTGGTCTTCAAGCTGGATCTCAACTGGCAGGGCATCGAGCATTTCGCAAACAACTATAATGAAGCGCTGATCCTCAGCTTCGTGATTCCCTGCTTCCTGCTCGCGCCTGCGTTTCTCATGTTCACGGCGAGCCTGTACCGGCTCGCTCCGGAAGGGAAAAAGACGATCGCGTTCATGGCGGTCGTGTTCGCCGTCATCTATGTGTCACAGATCAGCTACAACTATTTCATGCAGATGTCGGCCATTCGCTTCAGCATCAAGGCGGGCCTTCTCGACGGGCTGACGCCGTTCGCTTTCGGAAACTACAATTCAACGTTCTGGTCTCTGGAAGTGCTTGGGTATGGGTTTCTGAGCGCTTCGATGATCTTTTCCGCGTTTTTGTTTGGCGGCAGCAAGGCGATGCTCGTCATTCGGTGGATCTTCCTGATCAACGGCGTCTGGGGCATTTGGGCGATGGTTGAACTGGTCGCGGGCATTTCGTCGCCGCCAATCAGCCTCATCGTGTTCGCGGTCACCTTTCCGATCTCGACCGCCATGCTCGCGTATCATTTCTGGAAAGACCGGGTGTATATACGCGCGTGATTGTTTGCACGCGAAGCCCCTGATCGGCATCGGACTCCATAAGCCATCCAGTCCGCGTCATTTATCACGCGGGGCGGATGCAAAATTGTTTGGGTGAGCAGGAGCAACTCGGCCGGCCGGGCGCGCATCATCGCGGCCGAGCCGATCACGAAGTGCATAATGAAAAGCCGCGCACAGCTGGCCGCCCTTGAAGCCGCATCACGCTGTATTGAACAGGCCGAAATCCGATCGATGAGAATTTGTCCGTAATTACCATATTGACAATCCCCCACGCCCGGTATATACTCTCATTAATTTCATAATCAATGCGTTGACAGCGAAGGAGTACCGGTTGTCGGCCTTCCAGAGAGCCGCCGGGTGGTGCGAGGCGGCAGGTGCGGATCGGGAATACACGCTTGAGCAGTCCACCAAACGGCCAAAGGCCCAGTAGGCTGGATCGGGTACACCCGTTATCGTGCTAAAGTATCGCGGAGCAGTCCGCCGTACTTGAAAAGGCTTACGTCGCGAGGCGCAGGCAAACTGAGGTGGTAACACGGGATTTGGCGCTCGTCCTCTAAAGCGGAGGACGGGCTTTTTTGTGCCTCCGAACGGGCGGTGCCGGGCCAGAGGGCGCCGCAGACAAAACGCAAGGAGGAATGAATCATGGATCCGATCCGGTTCGCGAGCGGCAAGCAGTTGCCCCTGGAAATGCACAAGGTGCGCATTGTGCAAAAGCTCAACCTTCCCCCGGTGGAGCGGCGGCTCGAGGCGGTTGCCGAGGCAGGCAACAACACGTTCCTTTTGAAGAACAAGGACATCTTCCTGGACATGCTCACCGACAGCGGCGTCAACGCCATGAGCGACAACCAGATGGCCGCGATGATGGTCGCGGACGACAGCTACGCGGGCAGCGCCACCTTCACGCGGCTCGAAGCCAAGGTCAATCAGCTCTTTGGCACCAACTACTTCCTGCCCGCGCATCAGGGCCGGGCGTGCGAACACATCCTGGCGCAGACGTTCGTCAAGCCCGGCAACGTCGTGCCGATGAACTTCCACTTCACGACCCCCAAGGCGCACATCACCCGCATGGGCGGACGAGTGGAAGAGCTGGTCATCGAGGAGGGCCTGAAGGTCACGAGCGATCACCCATTCAAGGGCAATTTCGACCTTGATCGCCTCCGCGCGCTGATTGCGGCGGAAGGGGCGTCCAACATCCCGTTCATCCGGCTGGAGGCGGGCACCAACCTGATCGGCGGCCAGCCGTTCTCGTTGGAAAACGCGCTGGCGGTCGCCGACATCGCCGAGGAGTTCGGCATCCTCACGGTGCTGGATGCATCGCTCTGGCAGGACAACCTGTACTTCATCAAGGTGCGCGAAGCCGCGTGCCGCGATATGTCGACGCTTGAGATCACCCACAAACTGGCCGAGCGGATGGACATCATCTACTTTTCGGCGCGGAAGCTCGGCTTCGCGCGCGGCGGCGGCATTTGCATGCGGTCGAAGGAACTGAGCGAAAAGATGAAGGAACTGGTGCCGATGTTCGAGGGCTTCCTCACCTACGGCGGCATGAGCGTGCGCGAGATGGAAGCCATCGCCGTTGGGCTTGACGAGACGCTGGACGAGAGCGTTATCTGCCAGGGCCCGCAGTTCATCGAATACATGTGCAACGAGCTGGTTCGCCGCGGCGTGCCCGTCGTCACCCCGCCGGGCGGCCTGGGGTGCCATCTGGACGCGCTCAGGTTCCTGCCCCACATCCCGCAGACCCAGTATCCCGCGGGGTGTCTCGCCGCGGCGCTCTACATTGCGGGCGGCATCCGCGGCATGGAGCGCGGCACCATCTCCGAGCAGCGTGATCCGGACGGCTCCGAGCGGCTGTCCGAGATGGAGCTTCTGCGCCTCGCCCTTCCCCGCCGCGTGTTCACGCTCTCCCAAGTGGAATACGCGATCGACCGGATCACCTGGCTGTACGAAAACCGCGACCTCGTCGGCGGTTTACAGTTCGTCGAGGAGCCGTCCACGCTGCGCTTCTTCTTTGGCCGTCTCGCGCCCATCGGCGACTGGCAGCAGAAGCTGGCCGCGAAGTTCCGGACGGATCTTGGGGACAGCCTGTAATCGCATTGACGAAGCGAGCCGCGGCTTAGAACCGCGGCTCGCTTATTGTTCCTGGTTCGACTTGCCGAAACCTCGTCATCCTGACGTTGTCAACCTCTACTTCTTCATACCACATGGACGCCGGGCGCGCCCAGATTTTCGCCGCGTCCGCCACGTCCTGATACACGACCAAGTCCGTAAGCGTCTCCGAATGCCTGGCTACGCACAGCACGCGGTAGAGGTTTCCCTTGTAATGGCGGTAAACGCCCGCCGGGATGTTCGCCGCCATGCGATCCTCCATCATGATACTCAATTCTCCGTAAAATAGATCAGCCCGCCCCGCATTCGGGTGGACAGATACCAAAGCCTGAGGTCGAAGGAGATCTCCCGGCCCTCGTCGCTCGCCCAAGCGGTGAGCTTGCCGTCGCCCACGTCCGCTTTGGTGATGGTGATCCAATGCCACGCCTGGATGTTCTTTACGCGCCCCTTGGTGAGGTTCAGAAAGGCCACCGGGCAGTCGCTTGATAGGCCCGCCTTAACGAATTCCGCCAGCTCGTCCGCCGCAGGCCGTTCCCGGTGCATGTTCCCGTGCGCCTCAAACACATAAGTTCTAATGGATACGCCGCGGCTCAGCGCGAATTCTTCCACGCCGCGCGTGAACATCTCCACCCGGTTCAGGCCCATGTTGCCCGGCGTCACGAATCCGTACACCGACTCCATATGGTCGGCGAACTGACTTCTTCGCATGTCTTCCCCGGCGTACAAAGGCCGGAGCGAAGGCCGCGTCAGCGCGAGATAGGACGTCAGATTGGCCGCGCAGGTGGGGCCACAGCCCGCCATGCGATGCCATTCTTCCCCGTACCATGCCTGGTCGCCGCCGAAGGTGGACTTTCCGGACGCTTCGTCCGGTACGGTCAAGATTTCCGGATGTTTGATGGAAACGATCATGGTGTCCCCCGCGTGCGTCGTCGTTTCCCACCATTATAGCACATGATTATATAGAATTCATGAACTCCCTGACGAAAAGCATCGCCGCGCCGACCGCGGTTGCCTCCCGCTTGTACGCGCAGTCTTTCAAATATGAGCCGCTCGCCGAAAACGGATTTCTGCGGGAGATCATCTCGCGGAGGCGGTCGATGTAGGGCGACATGTAGCCGCCCACATGCCCGCCGATGATGACGTCGGTATCAAACGCCATGTGCAGCGTGTTGACCGCGAGCGCCATGTATCCAAGGTATTCGTTCCACCGGGCGGCGGCGGCCTCGTCCCCGCCCCGGAGGGCCTCAAAGAACGCAGACAGACTCCCCTGGTATCCGTCGGTCAGCCGTCCCGCGCCGAGGTACGCGTCAACGCAGCCTTTCTGGCCGCAGTAGCAGATGTGCCCGTCGGGGATCAGCGTCATGTGGCCGAACTCGCTGGCGCGCTGGTCGTCTCCCGCGAAGATGCGCCCGTTGACCAGAAACGCGCCGCCGACGCTGTTGTTGACCGATAGGTACACCACGCCGCGGTCTTCGCTGTCGTTGCGCAGCGCTGCGTTGTTCCAGAATTCCGCAAAGCCGCCCGCGTTGGCGTCATTGACGAAGCGGCACGGATATTTGATGAACTCGGCGAAATCCTTCAGCCGCCCGTTGGTGAAATTCAGAAACGAAGCGTAGGAGAGCGTCTGCCCGTCCTTCGCGATGATCGCGGGCACCGCGAGCCCGGCGCCCAGGATCGTCTGCCGGTCGATCCCGGCCTCGTCGATCAATTCCTCGATCAGCGTGGCGAGGCCTTTAAAATAGAACTCCGTGCTGGAGAAGGGCGCGTGGACGCGCTTGCTGACGACGATCGAACCGCCCACGTCCACGATGACCGCGCCGATGTTGTGGGTCGTGATATCGAGGCCTATCGCGTGCTTGGCGCATGGGTTGACCGACAGCGTCCGGGCTTTGCGCCCGCCGGTTGACTGCATCTGTTCGGTGTTCATCACGAGCCCTTGCGCGATCAGTTCCGTCAGATTCAGCGTGATCGTGGGCATGCTCATATTCAGCGCGTTGGACAGATCCTGCTTGGTGACGGCAGGATGATCGTATAAATAATGATAGATCAGGTTCCGGTTGATCTTGCGTATCTCACTGGAGATGGCCTTCTGTCGTGTCAACGGTTTCATGCCCCTTCCGGCTGCCTATCGGTATTTCTTTAGCGAATGTGTTTTGCAAAAGACTTTATTGTAGGATTATAAATTAGAAATTCCAAATTGTCAACTTCTCCGCATTGACCGCATATCGCACAATATTTCTTTCTTATGTTGTAAGTTTTGTATTGACACATCATTATTCTTAATGTATAATAGATGCAATATAATGGAAATCGGTTTTACCAAAGAGTTTTCTACAAGCGGCATCGAGGAGGAGAATCTATGCGCGACACAGGCGCACCAGTTAAACTGGAGGTGCGCAACATCTCAAAATCCTTCCCCGGCGTCAAGGCGCTGGACAGAATCTCGTTTGCCGTCCGGCGGGGCAGTACGCATGTTTTGTGCGGTGAAAACGGCGCGGGCAAGTCCACGCTGATGAAGATCATCAACGGCATCTACACGCCCGACGAAGGTCAGATATACCTGGACGGAAAACCGGTGACCATTGAAAACCCGATCCACGCGCGTGCGCTGGGCATCTCGATGATCTTTCAGGAACTGTCCTTTGTGCCGGAACTGACGGTGGCCGAAAACATCTTCCTGGGTCGCTGGCCAACGGATCGGCTGGGGCGGGTCGATCGGGGCGAGATGCGCAGGCGCACACAGGAACTGCTCGCGCGCGAAAACCTTCATTACGCGCCGGACGAACAACTGAAGAATCTTTCGGTGTCCGACATCCAGATGCTGGAGATCATCAAGGCGGTGTCCAACAATTCGGACATCATCATCATGGACGAGCCGACCTCCGCCATCACCCAGAAGGAGATCGAGCGGCTGTTCAAGATGATCGAGACGATGAAGCAGCGCGGCGCGAGCATCATCTACATCTCGCACAAGCTGGACGAGATCTTCCGGATCGCAGACGAGATCACGGTGCTCCGGGACGGAGCGATCGTCGGCACAAAAAACGCAGCTGAACTCAACATCGACGATGTGATCACGATGATGGTCGGCCGAAGGATGGAGAACAAGTACCCCTACGAATCCGTTCCCAAGGGGAAAACGCTGCTGGACGTCAAGAACTTTGGAAGCGCCGGAGTGTTTTCAAACGTCAGCTTTCATGTGAACGCAGGCGAGATTGTCGGGTTCGCGGGGTTGATGGGCGCGGGGCGCACGGAGGTTGTCCGCGCGCTGTTCGGGCTGGATCCTTACACGACGGGCACGGTCAGCGTAAAAGGAAAGCCGCTTTCACAGCTTTCCGTCCGTTCCTGCATCGACAACGGGCTTGTGATGCTCAGCGAAGACAGGCGGCGGTACGGCCTTGTGCCCATACGTTCGGTACTAGAGAACGTGTCGCTGGTAAACCTGAAAAAGTTTATCTTCAAGGGCCGCCTGCACCGAAAGATGGAACAGTCCGTCGTATCGCAAACCTGCGCCAGGATGAACGTCAAGACACCCAGCCTCGAAACCACGGTGGAGGCGCTGTCCGGCGGCAACCAGCAGAAGATCGTGCTGGCCAAGTGGATGATCGCCGACCCCGACATTCTTATGATGGACGAGCCGACGCGCGGCATCGACGTGGGCGCAAAATACGAAATCTATCGGCTGATGATCGAACTGGCCAAACAAGGCAAAGCGCTTCTGATGGTCTCATCAGAGCTTCCGGAACTGATCGGGATGTGCGACCGGATCTACGTGATGTGCCAGGGCCATCTGAACGGCGAACTGAGCCGGGAAGAATTCTCCGCCGAGGCGATCATGTCCCTCGCGACCGGCATGACCAACAAACGATAATACGATTGAACGGGGTGCGTAGAGTGCAGGCAAAAAGCAACAGGGCTGGCGCGTGGGCAACGCTTCGGAGCAGGTACAGCATCATTCTGGTACTCATGCTTCTGTTCGTGGTATGTTCGCTCCTCAATTCCAACTTTCTGACCTGGGGGAACCTCACCAACATCTCCCGCCAGATCTCGGTCACGACCATCCTCGCCTTCGGCGAGACGATCCTGATCATCTGCGGTCTCCTCGACCTTTCCAGTGGCTCCGTCATCGCGTTCGCGGGCACGCTGTCGGTCATGAGCTACAAGGCGTTCGGTTCGATGCCGCTCGCGATGCTGATCGCCATCGCGGTCGCGGTCGTCTGCAACGCGCTGAACGGCTTGATGGTGACCACGTTCCGAACCCCGGCGTTCATCGCGACGCTGGCCATGCAGACGATGGCGCGCGGCGCGGCGCTGCTTCTGACCGCCGGTCAGAACGTCTATCAGATCGGCGACTACACGATCCTGGGGCAGGGCTCTGTCTGGATCATCCCGACGCCGATCCTGTTCATGGTGTTCTTCTTCGCAATGACCTGGTACATGCTCAACGACACCAAGTTCGGGCGCTCGCTGTACGCGATCGGCGGCAATGAAGAGGCGGCCGTCGCGTCGGGCATCGCGGTCAAAAAGGTCAAGATGAACGCGTACCTGATCAACGGCGTGCTGGTGGGCATGGCGGCGGTACTCTTCATGTCGCGCGTCAACGCGGGGCTGCCCAACGGCGCGCAGAACTACGAGTTTGACGCGCTGACCACCACGATCATCGGCGGCACCAGCTTCTCCGGCGGCATCGGCACGGCGGGCGGCACGCTGATCGGCGCGTTCATCGTGGGCTTCCTCAACAACATCATGAACCTGACCAGCGTCAACTCCTACGTACAGCAGATCATCCGCGGTCTGATCATCGCGCTGGCGGTCATCTATGACATCTTCGCCAAGACCAAGCGAACCCGCCGCAAGCTCGGCAACATCGAAGAACAGGCAGAGCTCAAAAAGTAACCGGTGCGCATCCAGCGCATTTGGATAGGGACCCAGAATATCAAGAAGGAGGGCATTCCATGAAGAAACTGGCATTCGTCATCCTGACCCTGATCCTGGTTCTGTCCATGACTTCCACGGCTTTGGCGGAGGGTTACCGCGTGGCGTACGTCGCGCGCGCCCAGGCTGACTCATTCGCCGCCTGGCTGGCCAACGCGATCAAGGAAGAAGCGACCAAGTATCCGGACATCACGCTGGACGTGTTCGACGGCCAGGCCAACGACGAGATCGAGAACTCGCTGATTGAGAACGCCATCACCAACAAGTACGACGCGATCATCATCCAGCCCAACAACGGCGAAGCGCAGCGCCCCTACGCCGAGAAGGTCGTTCAGGCCGGCATCATCTGCATCACCACCAACGCCCGCATCTCCGGCATTGAAGGCGCGTCCTCCGTTGACGCCCAGCCCTACGAGCAGGCGGCGGTCAACGCCCGCTACGCGCTGGATAAGGTCCCCCAGGGCGCCAAGGCGGTCATCCTTCGCGGCCCGGCCGGCAACTTCCACGCCGACGAGCGCCTGAAAGCCTGGAAGGCCGAGTTCTTTGACAAGCGTCCGGACGTCACCATCGTCGGCGATGACTACGCCAACTGGAACAAGGACGAAGCGATGGCGCTGATGGAAGACTGGGTCACCGCCAACGACACCATCGGCCTGATCGCCTCCATGAACGACAATATGTGCGCCGGCGCGCTGGAAGTCATCAAGGACAACCCCGCCTACAAGGACACCCTGTCCTTTGGCGTGGACGGCACCGCCGAAGCCTGCCTCCTGATCAAGGAAGGCCGAATGACCGCGACTTGCCTCCAGAACGCCTATGAGCTGGCCGGGCTGATCCTCTCCACCTCCCATAAGCTCCTGACCGGCGAGGAGAAGAAGATCGACACCGACGTCGGCAACCCGCTCTACACCATTGAGAACGTGGACGAGCTGTACGCGATCCACAAGAAGGCCGGCGCGCTGCAGTAAGCAAGCGCTCAATGCCGCGGGCGGCGCGGCAATCTCACCCGACCATATACCCGTTTGTCCGGTAATCCGGGGCGCGGCGCGCGTTCCATCGTTCAGCATCAAGACTTGAACGAATGGAAACGGCGGCGGCGCCCCGGATTTTCCTGTCGTATCTGTATGCCAGAATGTGATGCCAAGCCATCTGCGCGATCATCGCGGCTCCGGACACCGCCTACAAAAGGCAAACACCTGCAGCGCGCCGCGCATATTCCGCGCGCGCCACACGTCAAACATGGCCGCGGCATTCGCCCAGCCGATGAGCCGTACGGGGAGTTCGTGCGAAAGCAGTTTGTAGGACACAACGCCGAGGAGCATCACAGCACCCAGTTTAAGCAGCAGCGCGATTTCGAGCGCGGCGCTACCAACCAGCAAGCCATCCCGCTTTGCGCGGCCGCGAAGCGGCGGGAACAGCGAGAAAACCAGCGCATCGACCGATCCGATAAATAGGCTCAAGGAGCTGCAGGATACGTCAACGGCATGGCGGAACGGATCGCGCGCGAGACCACGCTCCGGGAACAATCGGAAGCCGAACGGAGGAATTGATTCTGGACGCCTCTCACGACCCGGAAAACCCGCTGGCCAGCGTGGTCGGATTCACGGAACTGTGCCTGAAGCAGAAGGATCCCCGTGATGGCGGTGACCTATGATCGACTCGCAAAGCGCGAAGAGGCCGACATGGTCAAGGAGTATGGCGGCGAATACCGCGCGTACATGGAGAGGACCAGGCGGTTCATTCCCTATAGGGATCAATTCGAAGCCGCTTCGGGCGTTCCGAAGCGGCTGTTTGCTGGCGTATGACTCGTACCAGTGGATCCGGGATACCCTCTCGGTTTTGTATTATTTGAACTCCAGGAACTGCACGACCACGCCGTTGGGATCCTTGACGTAGAAGAACTTTGAGCGCGGGGTCTCGGCCGGCCCGCTGAAGACGGGAATGCCCTTTGCCTTGATCTCGTCGAGCATACCGCCAAGGGACTCAATCTGGAAACCGATGGAGATGGATTCGCCGTAGCTGAGCGTGGTGACGCTCTTGTCAGCCAGCAGCTCCAACTGCGTCTCGCCGTCCACGCCGCTTCCCATCATCGCGATTTCGGTCGTCGGCCCTGCCAGGAAGCGCCTGTTCACCCTGAGCCCTGCAAGTTCGGAATAGAATGCGATTGACTCGTCCAGATCCTTCACGTAGATGCCTGTCCAAAGAAACTTCATGGCTGGTTCCTCCTATAATATTTCTCCCAGGCAATACAGTACACGAAGTCTTGCAACGGGAATAGGAGTCAGTTTATACTGGTACTTACAGTAACAGGGAGGGGTGAGGCTCATGAATTCCGACGAACTCCGTTGCAAGGAACTGGGTGATTTTCTGAAGACCAGAAGGGCAAAAATACTGCCTTCGCTCGTCGGGCTTCCGTCAGACGGAAGAAGGCGCACCCCCGGCCTTCGCCGCGAGGAAGTTTCGCAGCTTGCGGGCGTCGGGCTTACGTGGTACACCTGGCTGGAGCAGGGGCGGCCCATCCATGTCTCCGCGCAGGTGCTGGAGAGTCTGTCCCGGATACTGCTTCTGGACAGGCAGGAACAGTTGCACCTGTTCGCGCTCGCGAACCAGCCCGCGCCCAGTGACATCCCGGAAGCACGCACCGCTGTCAGCCCGATCCTTCAGCACGTATTGGACAGTCTTACGCTGTGCCCGTCCTTCATCGCGGACTGGCGGTGGAATGTGATCGCTTGGAACCAGGCGGCCGTTTGCGTGCTCGGCGATTTCACGAAGATGAGCGCCCGCCAGCGCAATGTAGTGTGGGCGATGTTTACGGAGAAGTATTTTAAACTCCTGTACGATCATTGGGACGTGCACGCGAAGAGCCTGCTGGGCCGCTTCCGTGCGACCTGCGGCAGGTTCATCGAGGACAAATGGCTCAATCAGTTCATTGAGGATTTAAAAGCGCAAAGCCCCGAATTCAGGTTCTGGTGGCCGCTGCACGAGATTCAGAACGACAGTGGGGTATACAAGCACTTCAATCACCCCGCCGCGGGGACGCTGGAATTTGAAAGCAGCTGTTTTGAGATTCCCGAACCTTGGGGTTCTCGGCTGTTCGTGCATGTACCGGTTGCGCTGACGGACACGGCGGACAGAATGCGCGCGCTGCTGGACAGAACACCGTTGGTTACTGGTTAACCTCGCGAGCCGTGAGAGATTTATAACACGTCATCCGCAAGATACGCCTCGAAAAATCGCGGGGCAGGCTTTGAGGCTGTATCCCCGGCTGGTTCGGGATGCGCGAGGATTTTTGAAATGTTATACCCGCCCGGAACCTCAAAGGACGCGAATTTCTGTAGGTGGATCGCATGCGTCGGGCATGCGTACATACAGCGCAAGCAGGAATTGCATTTGAACCCGAACCGGATTTTGCCGCCCTTTTCCAAGATATTCCCGGCGGGGCAGTTGCTTATACACAGTCCGCAGCGGGTACAGGCGTCGCTCACCTTGAAGTCCTTCCCGACCAGGTGAAAGAATGAAGGCGTGGTGTGCATCACGCATTCCATGGCCAGTTTCAGCCCAAATCCCGTCTTCAGGATCCGCCGTTTGCCGCGTACCAACGCGTCACACATCAGGCCAACTTTCTTTTCCGTCGCCGCGTGGAGCCGGACGACGATTCCGTCGTCAAACTTTGTAATCCAGTTGCTGCCAATGGAGAACACCCGCTCGTGGAATACATCGTATCCCCGCCGTGCCAGCATGCGAATCAAAGGTTTTGATGCGTTGTAGTTGATCGGAGCGACACCGCCAGCCGTGCGGAACACGAACGCTTTCCTGCCGTCTGCTTTGGGAAGCGTCCGGACAAACCGGGTCACGAGCGCCGGGGCGGCAAAGCCGATCACCGGGCAGCCGATCCCAATGATGTCGTATGACTCCGCTTCGGCCTTCGCATTGCCCTTCAGCACGTCTTCAATGCGAACGAGATCGACAGACCACCCACGCCCGGTGAGTTCGTCCCGGATCATATTCGCAACGAGCCTGGTATTCCCCGTCCCGGAGAAGTAGAAAACACCCGCTTTCACGCAACTCGCCCCCTCTCCGTTACATCGTGCTTTTTCATTTGAATCGTCCGGCTGGTCGTCAGCGCGCCAAGGAAAAATACAATCGCAATATAGAAGTAGTTCAGCGCCAGCTTGATCACGGTGATCCCGCTCGCAACTACGGCGACAGTCGGATGAAACGATGGGAAACCGCTGATCAGAATCATGATCAAGCAGTTCTCCGCCGTATCCAGTGCGCTTCGAAGGAACGGAAGCAGATTGAGCTTCTCCAACCTGGTGGGGAGATTCGCATTGTTCATCAGCGCCGTAATCAGCAGCGACTGGAGCATCATGTATACCGCGGCGAACAGAAAGTCAAGGCCCAACAATTTCGTATAAATCTGCCTGCCCTCGCGCCCGATCCGGGCAAGCAATCCGTGCGCCTGCGACGCGGAGTAGCCAAACGTCATGTCCAGCGTGCCCGAGCCTCCGCTGAGCGCCTTGATCGCCGCGGAACCAAACGGCCCCCGCTCCATGAAAAACAGAATGGGAATCAGAACAATCAGAAGCGGCAGGATGTACCGCCGGTTTGCGAAGCGTTTCATGCCGTCGGAGATCGAATCGAGTGTATTCATGGTCTCCCTTCCTCCTTGGCGCCCACCGAGTCGAATAGAAGATCCATCGAGTATCCGGAGAATTCTTCTGCGTCCATCTGAAAGTGCGCCGCGAACGTCTCCCCGGTCAACGCCAACTGGTTGAAAAACCCCGTCATCATGAAGATGATGCTGAACGTCGCTTTCACCGCGTCCAGATCGCTCCGGACGCTGCCATCTGCCTGACCATCTTTGATAACCCCCGCGACCCATCGGAACAGTTCGTTATCAAACTGCGTCAGTTCTTCAAGCCGCGCGTTGCCCGCGCCCGCGCGCTTCTTGACCTGCCCGATCTCTCCGATCAGCCGCATCATTCCAGGGTTCTCCTTTGAGAACTTGTAGTACGCCCTGCTTCCCGCTCGAAGCCTCTCAAGGGCAGTCTTCTCGCCATCCTGCTCGCCCTGAAGGCAGGTGAACAGCGCTTGAAAACCCTTGAGCGCCGCCGCGAAAAACAGTTCCTCCTTGCTCGTAAAGTACTGGTACAGCGTGCGCTTGGTGAACTGGGCCGCCAGCGCGATCTCGTCCATTGAAGCGCCGTCAAAGCCCTTCTGCCCGAATACCCGTTCCGCCGCCTGAATGATCTCGCCCTCGCGAACCCGATGTTCCCGTTCCCTTCTTGTACCGCTCAATGGCCGCCCTCCTTTGCGCCGCCGCGCTTACATTTCCCCATTGGTTTATTTATTTCACCGTTAGTATACTTCAGGCGCGCGATTTGTCAATCCCTTTTCCCTGTTAATTTTAAATTCCGCAATCAAAAGGGCGGGCAGCAAATTCGCCACCCGCCCGGAAAGTCGAATGCGTTTTAAGTTATCTGAAAAACGGCGCGCGCCGCATGACGAAGCTGTCCACTGACTGAACGATCGGTCCGGACTGTTCGCTCTCCTCCTTTGTCGAGATCCATTCCGGATCGTCTCGGAACGCGGCCCACGCCGCTTCCTTCGCCTCGACGTTTTCAAACTCGCACACGTAGTAGAGGCGCTCCGCACCCTCGCCGTCCACCCAGAAATCGAGCACTTTGATGCCGTGACGCTTGAAAAGCGAAAGCGTGTGATGCTCAAACCGGTCGCAGATCGCCTGCTGCCGTCCGGGATGCATGTGGTAAATGCGCAGTTCGTAAATCATGGGAATGCTCCTCTCACTTCAGTCGGATGTTGGTATTGTATCACAGCGGGTTTTCACCGGCAAGACGGGATCAAATCCGAAGCTGCGCTTTTGACGCAAGAGGAAAAATCCAGTATAATAGCGCATGGAACAACAGACAGAATCGAGGCGAACGCGCATGCAGACGGACGGCAAAGCCACCATCAAGGATGTGGCGAAGCTGTCGGGCGTCGGCATCGCGACGGTCTCCCGCGTGATCAACGGCAACTACCCTGTCAGCGACGCGGTGCGTGCCGCCGTGTGGGCCGCGATTGACCAGCTCGGCTACCGGCCCAACGTACCCGCGCGCAGCCTGAAGACGCGCAAAAGCCGCATGGTGGGCGTCGTGGTCGCGGACCTTTCCAACCTTTTTTTCATGCAGTTGGTGAAGGGGCTGGAAGCCGAGCTCTCCCGCTTCGGCTACTCGATCATCATCGCGGCGCACTATGAGGACCCTGTGAAAGAACACGACATCGTCGAGATGATGCTGGAAAACGACGTGGCGGCGATCGTCACAACCACCTGTCAACCAAACGGCACGTACTTTCGCAACCTAACCGGCACCGGCGTTCCGATCATCCTGGTCGACCGGGTGCTGGACGATTTTGCAACCGACAGCGTCAGCGAGGACAACCTGGACGCATCGCGCAGGATCACCGCCCACCTGATCGAGCGCGGGCACCGGCGTATCGCGGCAATCAACGGCACATTGACGGTCTCCACCTCCACGCTGCGCCACGAAGGCTACCTTCAGGCACTCAGGGACGCGGGGATCGAGATCGATCCGCGCCTGATTGTGGACGCGGGCAACGGCACCGCCTATCAGGCGACCTCTAAACTCCTGGAAACCCTGCCAAGAGAAGAATGGCCGACCGCGATGTACTGCACCAACAACCGACGCACCGAGGACACGCTGCACGCGCTGATGGCGCATCGCCTCAAAGTCCCTGGCGATATATCCATCGTCTCCTACGGGGATATTTCGCTGCCGTGGATGCTGGACACGCAATTGACTCATGTTGACCAGGATCTGCTGGCGCTGGGCGTGCGCGCGGGCAGTCTGACCGTCCGGCGCATCCGGGGCGGCGGCGACCGAGTCGTGGAAATCCTGAAGTCCGAGATCGTCTACGGCAATTCGGTGCGCACGCTTCTGTAGTCGTCTGCGTATGGCATCGGAGCGCGGCGTCTGCCGCGCTCCGTCAATCACCTCTGGGAGGGTGTCAGGGGGGGTGCCGAAGCCCTCTCGACGCTTAATCAAATCCAGCGACCTGCGCGGTGGATTTGGCTTTCCCCCAAAGGCCGAGCTTGCCCGGCCGATGGGGAAAGCACACCCGTGCCGGTTCCCGCACGGAAATTCCGAAGAATCTCACGGAACCAGCCCTGTTCCAAATGCAAAGGACAGATGCGAAGCAGATTCCCTTTGCGCGTGTCGACCATGTCGACACGCATTACCGGATCAGCCAGACTTCCTTCTGCGGGATCGACAGGAACCGGCAGCCGTCCTTTGTGATCGCCACCACTTCCTCCTGACACAGGCGGCCGTGGCTGGTGATGATGGCTGGTTCCATCGTGAAGGTCATGCCCTCCTCCAGGTGCTGATCCAGTTCCTGAATCGCATACTCCGACCCGATGCGCATGCCGCCCTCGTGCGCGAACGTGCCCAGTTCGTGTCCCAGCCCGCCCACCTTCGGATAGCCCAGCGACTCGAACACCTCGTTGGCCGCGTCCCTGGGCACGGTGGCGTACACGCCCGGCGCGCTCACCTTTACCGCCGCGCGAATCGCGGCCTGCACCGCGTGAAACGCGCGCGTGACTTCCTCCGGCGCCTCAGTTTCGCCCTCCGCCAGCACGTAGAACGAGCGCTGGTTGTCCGACCCGAAGTCCCCGATTCGAAGCCCAAAGTCCACGTTGATCAGGTCGCCGGGCTGCGCGAACACGTCCGCGGGCGGACGTTTGCACAGGTAGCTGGAGCGCGCGCCGACCGACACGAACGGGTTTCCGGCCTTGGGCCAGGAGAACTCCGCGCCGATCGCGTGCACCTGCTCCTGAAAATACCGCTGGATGTCCGCACCGGACATGCCACTGTGCAGCGCGCCGCGCGCCGAATCGTAGATCTTCATCGCAGCGAGCACCGTGCGCTCGATTCCGTCCACTTCCGCCTGCGACTTCTGCCCGCGCACGCGCTTCATGATGTTTGAGGATGAGATCAGTTCCCCGTCGAACCCGACGGCCTGAAAGCAGCGCATAAGCCGCTTGTACTGCGTCAGGCTCAGGCCGTCCGAGGACGGGTCGACCTCCGAGAAGTTCAGCGCGACGCGCCGCAGCGGCATCAATTTCCCGATTGTCTCCGTCAGCATCGCCTCGAACACGTCGCCCCGGTATGAGAGCACCTCCGTCGCCGGGCTGTAGGCTTCCATCTCTTCTGCCTCCAGCGCGCCGACGAGGATGACGCTCTTCTCCCGCGTGACGATCAGCGCGCACGCGGGCAGCACGTCGGCGGGCAGCAAGAACCTGAGCGCCGGTTCCTCGGTGAAATGGGTTTCGCGCCCGACGGAGATCCACGCGTCCACGTCAAATTCCCGAAGCGCCCTGTATGCGCGCTCCATGCGAACCTTGAGAAGTTCCGGGGTGAACATTGGGAGGACTCCTTTCACAATGTCAAACGGATTTTCTAGCCCGCGCGCAGGCCGCGAAGTGGCCGGGTTCGACTTCGGTAAGTTCGGGCGTCGCCATAGCGCATTCCGGGGTGGCATACCGGCAGCGGGGACTGAAACTGCACCCGGCTGGTAGGTCGATGGGGCTTGGCATTTCGTTTCCCGGCTCGAGGTGAGGCCTTGCAGCCTCGATCCGGGGGTTCGGGATCGGGATCGCGGACATCAGAAACGACGTGTACGGGTGGAGCGGATGGCGGTACATGTTTGCCGAATCCGCGATCTCGACGATCTTTCCAAGATACATGACCGCGACGCGGTCGGAGATGTACTTCACCATCGAAAGATCGTGCGCGATGAACAGGTACGTCAGGTTCAGTCGTTCCTTCAGTTCCTTGAACAGATTGATCACCTGCGCCTGGATGGAGACGTCCAGCGCCGAGATCGGCTCATCGCACACCAGAAACTCCGGCCCCAGCGCAAGGGCGCGCGCGATGCCGACCCGCTGGCGCTGCCCGCCGGAGAACTCGTGCGGAAAGCGGTTCGCGTGCTCGCGGCTGAGCCCGACGAGTTCCAACAACTCCACGACCTTTTCACGCCGTGCCGCGGCGGTGTGGAGGCTGTGGATTTCCATACCCTCCGCGATGATCTCCGCGACCGTCATCCTGGGGTCGAGCGACGAATAGGGATCCTGAAAGATCATCTGCGCGCGCTGCGCGAACCGCTTCATCGCGGCGCGGTCGTCGCGATTCACCGCCTCGCCGTCAAAGCGCACTTCTCCGGAGGTGATCGGATACAGAAGCTTCACGCAGCGCCCCAGCGTGGTCTTGCCGCAGCCGGATTCGCCGACGAGGCCCAAAATCTCACCGCGCCGGATGTCAAAACTGACGCCGTCGACCGCCTTCAGCGTGCGCCCGCCATCTCAAAGTGCTTCGTCAGGTTCCGGACTTCAACGAGGTTGCCGCTCATGGGCGCGCCTCCGTTTCCTGCGCCGTATAATCCCGTTCAAATTGCGCACGCGCGTCGGCGGTGCCTGCCTCCGAAAGGAAGCAGTGCGCCTCATGGGTGGCGGAGTATGGAACGCAAGGCGGCGCTTCCTCATGGCAGACCCGCATCGAGTACCGGCAGCGCGGCGCGAATGGGCAGCCCGCGGGCGGTTCGATCATGTCGGGCGGCGAGCCGACGATGTACTCCAGCGGCCTGTCCGTTTCTTTGTCCAGCCGCGGCACCGCGGCCAGCAGCGCGCGCGTGTAGGGGTGCCGCGCCGATTCGAAGGTTTCAAGAACGCTCCCGCTCTCCACGATCCGCCCGCCGTACATGACGATCACGCGGCTGGCCATGCTGGCGACGATGCCCATGTCGTGGGTGATCAAAATCAGCGCCATGTTCCGCTCCCGGTTGAGCGCCTTCAGCGTGCCCAGAATCTGGGACTGGATCGTCACGTCCAGCGCGGTGGTCGGCTCGTCCGCGATCATCAGGCGTGGGTTCATCGCGATGGCGATGGCGATCATCACCCGCTGGCGCATGCCGCCGGAGAGTTCATGCGGGTACTGTTCCATCCGCTTTTCAGGTTCCGGGATGCCCGCGTTTTTGAGAAGCGCCACCGCCCGCTCGCGGGCTTCCTCGCGCGAGACGTGCGCGTGGGCGCGGATGCCCTCGACGACCTGACGGCCGATTTTGATCGTCGGGTTCAGGCTGGTCATCGGATCCTGAAACACGTAAGCGATCTCGCTGCCCTTGATTTTACGCAGTTGCTTGAAAGAGAGTTTGGTGAGATCTTTCCCGTCGTAGCGCACCGCTCCGCTCTTTATGAACGCGGGCGGCGGCAGGAGCTTTACCAGCGACTGGGTCAAAACGCTCTTGCCGCTGCCGGACTCGCCGACGATCGCGACGATTTCGCTTGCTTCAATCGCAAAACTCACGCCGCGCACCGCCTGAACCTCGCCCGCGTAGGTCCTGAACGACACGCTGAAATCCCGAACCTCCAATAATATCTCTGCCATCGCCTACCTCCGAAGCTTCGGGTCTAGCGCGTCGCGCAGCCCGTCGCCGATCAGCTGCAGCGAGAGCATCGTCAGGCTGATGCACACGCAGGGGATCAGAAGCCGGAGAGGATACTGGTAAATCTGCTTCATGCCCATGCTGACCAGGAGGCCCCAGGATGTCTCCGGCGACTGGATGCCGATGCCGATGAAGCTCAAAAATGCCTCGGAGAAGATCGCGCCCGGAATCGCAAAGGTCATGTTGACGATGATGACGCCCATGGTGTTCGGGATCATATGACGAAGGACAATGTGCCGCCCGTCCGCGCCCAGCGACTGCGCGGCCAGCACGTAATCTTCATTCTTCAGCGACAGGATCTGCCCGCGCACCAGACGCGCCATCGAAAGCCAGCCGGTCAACGCCAGCGCCAGGATCATCGGCAGCACGCCGGAGCCGGTCACCATCATCAGAAGCGTCACCCATACGAGATACGGGAACGCCATCAGAAACTCCACCAGCCGCATGATCAGGTTGTCCGTCTTCCCGCCGACAAAGCCCGCGATGCTGCCCATCACGATGCCGATGGACGCCTGCAACAGCGCCGCCAGGATGCCGATCAGGATCGAGATGCGCCCGCCGCGCCAAACGCGCGCCCACATGTCGCGCCCCAGTTCGTCGGTTCCGAACCAGTGCGCGGCGCTCGGCCCCTGGTTGGCCGAGAGAAGATCGGTCTTGTCGTAGGCGTAGGGCACGGCCATCGGCCCGATCATGGTGAACAGGACGATCAGGATCAGAAGCGCCATGCCCACCGTCGCCGCGCGGTTTTCGCGGAAGCGGCGCGCCGCGTCCTGAAGGTAAGTCTGCGGTTTTCGCCGGATGCGCTCGGCTTCTTCCGGGCGCACGCCGACGTGCTCAAAGGCGTTTGAGCGCGGTGCGTCCATCGGCATCTCCCTTTCAACATTTCTGTCGCGGCGGGTTGTCGCCGCTCACGAAATCCTGTATATCATTCAAGCCGGATGCGAGGATCGATCAGCGCGTAGATGACGTCCACGATCAGGTTCATCAGGACGAGCAGCGCCGCGAAGAAGATCGTAAGCCCGGTGATCAGCGTATAATCAAGGTTCTGCACCGAAGTGACGTAATGGCGGCCGAGTCCGGGGATCGCAAACACGTTCTCCACGACGAACGTGCCCGTGATCACGCTGGCGACCATCGGCCCGAGTAGCGTCACCACCGGCATCAGCGCGTTTCGGAGCTGGTGTGTCAGGATGATCCGGGATTTGGAAAGCCCTTTGGCGTCCGCGGTCTTGACGAAGTCCGCGGAGATGACCTCCAGCATGCTGGTGCGCGTGTACTTCGCGATGGTCGCGAGCATGCCAAGACCCAGCGCGAACGTCGGCAGCACCGTGTTCGCGAAGCCCTCGTACTGCGCCACCGGGAACCATTTCAGTTTCACCGCGAAAAAGTATTGAATGAAGAAGCCGACGATGAACGACGGCACCGACGTGCCGATGATCGCGACGACCATTGAAAAGCTGTCCATAGCGCGGCCGCGCCGGTAGGCGGCGAGGATGCCGAGCAATAGACCCATCGTCAGCGCGAATCCGATCGCGCGGAGCCCCAGATCCAGCGAATACGGAAACGCGTCCGCGATGATCTGGTTGACCGACACCGCGCGAATTTTGTAGGAGGTGCCGAGGTTCCCCCGGAGCAGGTTCCCCATGTATACGAAGTACTGCTGCCAGACAGGCTTGTCCAGGCCGTAGTACGCGTAGATCGCCGCTTTGTTGCCCGCCTGCATCTTGTCGCTGGTAAACGGGCTGCCGGGAATCAGCTTGACCATAAAAAAGGAAATTGTGACGAGCAGGAACAGCATGATCAGTGACACCCATACGCGCTTTACGACAAATCGCGTCAGTTTCATGGAAACACCTCGATCACTTGAGGTTGATCGCCGAGAGGGGCGGCGAAGTGCGCCCCTCTCGTATGGCGGAAACGATACGATTCGTGACGGGATGTCAGCCCAGCTTCGCGTACCTGAAGTCGAAGCGCGCGCCGAAAGTGTTGATGCCGATGTTCTGAATCTTCGGGCTGATGACCAGCGCGGCGCGGGACATGTACAGCGGGATGATCGGCGCTTCGGTCAGAAGAATTTTTTCAGCCTCAAAGAACAGGTCGTTGCGCTTCTTGTAGTCGGACTGCTTGTTGGCCTCAGCGGTCAGCGTGTAGAAGTTCTCGCCGACCCAGCCGGTCTTGTTCCAGCCGCCGCGGCTGTCCCACATGTCGAGGTAGGTGAATGGGTCGTCGTAGTCCGGACCCCAGCCGGTGCGCGCGATGTCGTAGGGCGCATTGTACAGGTTCTCGTAGTATTGCGCGAACTCCAGCTGGCGGATGTTGATCTTGATGCCCAGCGTCTCACCCCACACGCTCTGGAAGTACTCGGAGAGCGTGCGCTGAATCTCGGCGGAGGTGGTGATGAAGTCAAACGTCGGCATGTCCGCGCCGGACGCGTATCCAAGCTCCTCGCAGGCCTTCGCCATGTAGGCTTTCGCGGCTTCGGGATCGGCGTTGGTTTTATGGTAGACATTGGTCACGTCGTAGGTATCGCCCCACTTGCCGCCCATCTCGTCGGAGATGACCGGATTGATGACGCCTGTGAATGGCACATAGTTCGGGAACATCGCCTTGACAAGGCCTTCGCGGTCAATCGCGGAAGAGAGTGCCATCAGGAAATTACGGTTCTTAGTGATCTTGGCGTTTTCCGCGCTCGTACCCTTGTGGCTGAGCACGATGAAGGTAACGCCGCCGCTGGAATAATACTGGAAACCTTCCGCACCTTCATAGGTTGAGATCATACCGGCTGGCAGATCCAGCCAGTAGATTTCGCCGGTGTCAAACATGTTCTTCCGGGTGTTGTCGTCCGCGACCAGGAGCAGCGTGACCTCGTCCGGGCCGATCGCGTCCTTGTTCCAGTAATTGGGGTTCTTCTCAAAGATCATCCGGTCGTTGTGCGCCCAGGATTTCATCAGGTACGGCCCGTTGTAGGCCATCTTGTCGGCGTCGGAGCCGTAGGCGTTGCCGTACTGTTCGGCAAGGTCAATCCGGATCGGGAGCATCGCGGAGGAGGAGAACAGCGTGACCATGAACGGATAGGCGGCCTCCAACGTGACCACCAGCGTCTTGTCGTCCACCACCTGAACGCCCAGTTCGCTGACGTCCTTGGTGCCCGCGTTGATCTGCTGCGCGTTCTTGATCGGGAAAATCAGGTACGCGAGATCCATCGCGTCTTTCCGGGTCAGCATCCGCTTCCAGGTGTCGGCGAAGTCGCCCGCGGTGACCGCCTTGCCGTCCGACCAGACCGCGTCGCGCAGGTGGAATGTGTAGACGGTTCCGTCCGCCGACACTTCCCATTTTTCCGCCATACCCGGCTCAATCTTGCCGTTCACCACGTTGAGCAGGCCTTCCAGCCCCAGCATCAGCGCGGTGGAGGTGTTGGAGTCGTTGCCGACGTGCGGGTCCATCGAGATCGGTTCGGTGGAAAGCGCGACTTCCAGGTTCCACGGCGATGCTTCCGCGAACACTGTCATCGGGCATAGAAGCGCGAAGACGAGCAGGATTCCCAGAACCTTCTTCATAGATGCTCCCCCTCCTTAAAGTTTTGCGGGCGTAGCCGCCCTGCAAAGCGTCAAATCTGTTTCGCCAGCCAGAGGCAGAGGTTGTTCCAGAGCGAAGGGTAATGCGCCCAGGTGTGGAATGGCGCGGGCGACCAGTGGGGGCCGCAGTCCCCGGCGAAGGCGAACGTCCGGCCTTCGCCGTAGGTTCCCAGCGTGAGGATCGGGTCGTTTTCATAGGAAACCAGCACCTCCGCGCCGAGCTTCGCGGTCAGGCGGTTGTAGCCGAGAAGGTATGGCCACTGGGCTGGTAACCCATTGAGCGCCGGATGACTCGACGGATCGCAGGATAATTCAGCGCCGTCCGGCACTTCCACACGGTCGTCGTAGGGCTGGATTGAAACCGGCAATATCTCTTCGATGGGTGTTGCGTGGTAGCGAGCGGCAGCGTTGATGCCCTGGAACGTCATATATCCGCCGATCATGCCGAATCCGCCGCCATTTCGGACGTACTCCCGGACGAGCTTCAGAAGATTGGGCACCCGCGTTCCGGTTCTGACCATGTCAGGCAGAAGCAGGAACGTATCGGCCCCGACGTCGCTGAACAGGATCACGTCGTATTCCGCCAACGGTTCCGCTGTGCGCGGGAAATCGCGCGCGACCAGGTGGCATGGGATGTGCGTGATGCGGTGTCCGAAGGGTTCGAGCGCCGCGACCATCCGGTGCGCGCCCTCGTGGTAGTGCACGCCCGAAAAGTTGTTGTAGCCCTTGAACTCGAAGGTTTGCGCGAAGCAGGACTCGCCGACGAACAGGATGTTCAACGCCAATGTACTACCTCCCCGATCGGGCAGGTGCCCTCGAATCGAAATAGAAAACGTTTTCTACTTGGTACGTAAAAACAAATGTATCATTATTGTAAAGTATAACATTCCCTTCGCACGCTGTCAACATGGGAACGTGAGCATCGCGCGAAAATTCTTTGCGCCTGTTTCGGGTCAGTTCACCCAAGCGACCCAAAATACAGAAGGGCTGAACTTTTGCTTACTCGCACGGTTGCGCCTTTCCATCGGAAATTTTGACTCATCAGCCGCCGACCTGCACCCGAATCCCGGCAGTGCGGAGTACGGCTTCAAAACCGGCGAGGTCTTCCTCGTGCAGCTGCTTTTCTCCCGCGTAGGCGTAGGCGATGCCGAGCTTCTCGTATTTGGATTCGCCCATCTGATGGAACGGCAGAAGGTGCGCCTCCGGCGCACCAAGTTCTTGAAGGAGCGCGGCAAAGCCCCGCGCATCCTCAGGCCGATCGTTGTAGCCGGGGATGACCGGGATGCGGACGATCGTCCGGATGTCCAACCGAAGCGCCGCGCGAATGTTCTCAAGGATCAACTTCAGCCCGACGCCGGTTCCGCGCCGATGCGCTTCGTCGTCGTAGTGCTTGAGGTCGATGTGGATCAGATCCATCGCGGCCGCCACCCGGCGGAACGTCTCCGTCGGCACGCAGGCCGCCGTCTCGACCGCCACCTTCACGCCCAGCGCGTGTAGGCGCTCGGTAAGCGCCAACGCGAAATCCGCCTGCAACAGCGGCTCGCCGCCGGTCAGCGTCACGCCGCCGCCGCTTCTGTCAAAAAACGGCTTGTCCTTGATGAGTTCCTGGGCAAGATCCTCCGGCGAATACGCCTTCGCGCCCTCCGCCGCGCCGGTTTTCTGCGATTCGGGGTTGGCGCACCAGCCGCAGCGCAGGTTGCAGCCCTGAAAGAACACGTTGGTGCGGATGCCTTCCCCGTCATGCAGCGAAAACCGCTGGATGTTGAAAATGGTGCCCGTCATGAGCGCCTCCTTCGGTGATCGTTTCCAGTCGGGCGGGATTGCCAGAAGCTCAGCCGTCAACCCCCTCCGTGGAAGTCACCGCATCTTCCGCCTTTGTACTTCCCATTGTATACGATCCATGCCGCCCCGGCAATCCCTTCTAATAGAAAATTACTTGTTTCATTCGTAAGTTTAAAATTCTTCATATGTTGACATTGGTAGGGTCTCAGCATATAATATCCACAGAAGGCGCATCCCGCACACCTTCATGAAACATACCAACCGCAAAAAATCACCGGAGGGAATCTCAATGGAAAACAGTTTCGGCGCGCTCGGCGCCCGCACCGCCGCCATCCGCGCGCGACTTCTCGCAACACAGCCCGCCGTCTGCGTGGAACGCGCGGTGCTGGCTACCGAAAGCTACCGTGCCCACGAAATGGATCAGGTGATTTTGAAACGCGCGTGGATGCTGGACAACGTGCTTCGCAACATGACGCTGACCGTCGATCCGGACGCGCTGCTGCTTGGGAATCAGGCCACGCAGGATCGCGCGGCGCCGATCTTCCCGGAATACGCGATGGACTGGGTCATCGATGAACTGGACGAGTTCGATCAAAGAGACGGCGACCGGTTCACGATTTCAGAGGAAAACAAGCGCGTGCTGCGGGATGAGGTATCCCCCTACTGGAAGGGCAGAACGCTGAAAGACAAGGGCTACGCCGCGTTCCCGGAGCGCGCGCGCCTGTTCTATGATCTGGGCATCATCAAGACCGAGGGCAACATCACCTCCGGCGACGCCCACATCGCGGTGGACTACGGCCGCGTGCTCAAAGAAGGCCTCTTCGGCGTTCGCGCGCGCGCGCAGGACGCGCTGGACGCGCTGAAGCTATATGAGTACGAGGATTTGAAGAAGAGCTACTTCTACCGCGCGATCCTGATCACGCTCTCCGCGGTGGAAGCCTATTCCAACCGTTTGGCCGGCCTCGCCGAGGAGAAGGCCAAGGACGCCAGTCCCGAACGCGCGGCGGAACTCCACGAGATGGCGCGCATCTGCCGAAAGGTACCGATGCGGCCCGCCGACACGTTCCACGAGGCGCTGCAGGGGGTGTGGACGCTGCACTGCATCCTCCAAATCGAGTCCAACGGCCACTCGCTGTCCTACGGCCGGTTTGACCAGTACATGCTGCCCTACTACGAAAAGAGCGTGGCGGACGGCATGACGGAGGATCAGGCGCTGGAACTCCTCGAAAACCTGTGGCTGCGCACGTTCACGATCAACAAGATCCGCTCCTGGTCGCATACCCGGTTTTCCGCGGGCAGTCCGCTCTACCAGAATGTGACGGTGGGCGGCCAGACGCCGGACGGAAGGGACGCGGTCAACCCGCTCAGTTACCTCGTTTTAAAGTCCGTCGCCCGCTGCCACCTGCCCCAGCCCAACCTGACGGTCCGGTATCACGTAGGCCTCCCGGACGAGTTCCTCCGAACCGCCGTCGAGGTGATCCGCTGCGGCTTCGGCATGCCCGCGTTCAACAACGACGAGATCATCATCCCGTCGTTCCTGGAACTGGGCGTGAAACCGGAGGACGCGTACAACTACAGCGCCATCGGCTGCGTCGAGGTGGCGGTTCCCGGCAAGTGGGGCTACCGCTGCACCGGCATGAGCTTTCTGAACTTCCCGAAGACCCTGATGATCGCACTGAACGACGGCGTCGACCCAGACAGCGGGAAGCGCGTGTATCCGGGGCTGGGCCACTTCCGGGACATGGAATCATTTGACGACGTGATGCGCGCCTGGGACGCGTTCGTCCGCGAGTTCTGCCGCCAGGCGGTGGTGCTGGATTCCGCCGCCGACATGGTGATCGAGCAGGAAGTGCCGGACGTCCTGTGCTCCGCCCTGACCGACGACTGCATCGCGCGCGGCAAAAACCTCAAAGAGGGGGGCGCGGTGTATGACTTCATCAGCGACCTGCAGGTGGGCATCGCGAACCTGGGCGATTCGCTGGCCGCGATCAGAAAATGTGTCTACGAGGACAAAACCATCACCCGCGAAGCGCTCTGGGATGCGCTGATGCACGACTTTTCCGGCGCGGACGGCGAGCGCATCCGAAAGCTGCTGCTCGAAGCCCCCAAGTACGGAAATGACGACGACTATGTGGACTCGCTGGTCGTCCAAGGCTACGCAAGCTACATCGACGAGATCGCGAAGCACAAGAACACCCGCTTCGGTCGCGGGCCGGTCGGCGGCGCGTACTACGCGGGCACATCCTCGATCTCGGCCAACGTGCCGCAGGGCGCGGGCACCGGCGCGACGCCGGACGGGCGTCACCGCGGCGAGCCGCTGGCCGAAGGCTGCTCCCCCAGCCACGGCGCGGACGTGAACGGCCCGACGGGCGTGTTCAAGTCGGTCTCGAAACTACCGACCGGGAAGATCACCGGCGGCGTATTGCTCAATCAAAAAGTGTCGCCGCAGATGCTGTCAAAGCCCCGCGACAGGGAGAAACTGATGCTGCTGCTGCGAACGTTCTTCGACGTGCTCAAGGGCTTTCATGTGCAGTACAACGTGGTGTCCCGTGAGACGCTTCTCGACGCGCAGGCACACCCGGAGAATCACCGAGACCTGATCGTGCGCGTGGCGGGCTACTCCGCGTTCTTCAACGTGCTCTCCCGCCAGACGCAGGACGACATCATCGCAAGAACGGAACAGGCGCTGTAGCAGCACCAAAAAAAACATTCCGTCAGGTCGGACGATTCCATTTTCGTTGGGAGGCGCCTGGATGGAATTTCTCGATAATGGGTTCGAAGGCTTCTGCCGGGCACTCGACAGCGTCGAGACGCCGGTCTTGTTTTGCGAGCGGTTTGACGAGAAGAGCAGCATCTGGAACTTTTCCAAACACAAGCACGACTGCATCGAACTATTGTACTTCCTGTACGGACGCGCGGAGGTCTTGACCTCCGGCGCGTCGCTTGCGGCCAGCTTCTACGACGTGGTGATCTACCCCAGGGGCGTCGAGCACACCGAATGCTTGCAGTATAGCAGGCATCAGGAGATTTACTGCGTCTGGGTGGACATCCCCGGCCTCGTGATCCCGGACGTGATCCGCATTCAGGACGACAACGCGAACCTCAGATGCCTGCTCGAAAAGCTGCACGAGGAATGCAAAGGCCCCTCCCCATCCAAACCGCTCATCAACCACTACGTCAAGGCGCTGGCGATGCTGATCGCCCGGAAATCGATGACGAAAAGCCCGCAGAACGACATGGTGGGACGCGTCAAACAGTTCCTTCAGCACAACATGGCCGAGGACGTGACCGTTCAGCAGCTGGCCGACCTTGTGTATGTCTCCAAGTCCTATTTGAGCCGCATTTTCCGCCGCCAGACCGGCATGTCGCTGAACGACTACCTGCAAAAACTGCGCGTCGAGGCGGCGAAATCCATTCTGGTCTCTTCGAATCTTTCAGTGGAGGAAGTATCCTCCATGGTGGGCTATCATTCGCCCAAATACTTCTATCGGGTGTTCCTCTCAAATACCGGCATGTCCCCCAGAGAATTCCGGAAAAGCGAATCCCCGGAAAAATTCGGTTCATAGCGTTCACAATCGTACACTTTATAAATCCTTTGAAGGGTTTTCATTTGGGCCGCGTAATGATAGTATGTGTATACAACAGTTTCAACGCATACGCCTTATTCATTCGGTTCCATTTCGTGAGAATTCAATGAGGGATTCCAGATGAACATTATCGGATCGTTACCATATTCCGAGCGCGTTCGACGTCTCAAGGAAGAAATGTTCACGGAAGAGCGCTTCGCGTCGGTCGAACAGGCGCGAATCGTCACCGAGGTGTACAAAAGAAACCCGGAGCGTCCCCGGAATCTTCTGCGCGCCGAGGCGCTTCACGAGGCGCTGACCAGGATCGCGATCCGAATCACGCCGGGCGAACTGATCGTGGGCAACCGCACCACCGGCGTCCGCGGCGGGGTCATCTTCCCCGAATCCGGCATGAGCTGGGTGGCAAACGAAATCGAGACGCTGCCCACCCGCGCGCAGGACAAATTCAACGTGCGCCCGGAGGACATCGAAGAATTCCGGAATGATCTCTTCCCATTCTGGCAGGGAAAGACGCTGGAAGACATCCTTGAAGAGCGGATCGGCGCGGAGATGAAGGCCATCGGCAAAGTGGCCAAGATCAACCAGACCGACCACGCGCAGGGGCACATCTGCCCGGATACCCCGCGCTGGCTACGCTACGGTCCGGCCGGGCTCAAGGCGCTGGCTTGCGAGCACAAGGCCGCACATCCCGAAAACGCCGCGTTTTACGAGGGCGTCGAGATCGCGCTGGATGGCGCTTCCCGGTTCATGATGCGCTACGCCAATCTCGCCCGCGAGATGGCGAAATCCGACGCGGAGAACGCCGTTGACCTTCATGAAGTAGCCCGCATTTGCGAGAAGCTCGCGGAACATCCACCAGAGAGTTATCACGAAGCATTGCAGTCCTGCTGGTTCCTGTTTGTGATTCTGCAAATGGAAAGCAATGCCTCCTCCTTCTCTCCGGGGCGCATGGATCAGTATCTACTCCCCTACTATCTGAAGGACAGAGCGTCGGGCGTTTTGACCAACGAGCGCGCACTGGAACTGACCGAGTGCCTGTTCCTCAAGTTCAACCAGATCGTGTACCTGCGCTCCTCCGGCAGCGCGCAGTATTTCGCGGGCTTCCCAATCGGCTTCAATGTGGCGCTGGGCGGGCAGCTCGCAGACGGCTCCGACGCCACCAACGAACTTTCGTATCTGTTCCTGAACGCGCAGGAGCACCTGCTGCTGCCGCAGCCCAACCTGTCGGCCAGGGTGCACGCGGGTTCGCCCGAACCGTTCTTGACCCGCTGCGCCGAGATCATCGGCAAGGGCAGCGGCATGCCGCAACTGTTCAACGACGAGGCCGTCATCCCGGCGCTTCGGAATCAGGGCATCTCGGAGGCGGACGCGCGCAACTACGCGATCGTCGGCTGCGTGGAACTGACCACAATGGGCAATTCCCTCGGCTGGAGCGACGCGGCGATGTTCAACCTGGTAAAGGCGCTGGAACTGGCGCTGAACGACGGCGTATGCCTTTTAACCGGGAAGCAGATGGGCGCGAAGACAGGCACGTTAAAGGACTTTGAAACCTACGAGGATGTCGAGCGCGCCTTCGCCAAACAAATCGACTTCTTCTTCGAACGCATGATCCGCTGCTGCGAAGTGGTGGAGAAAGCCCACGCGGAGCTTCTGCCCTCGCCGTTTCTGACCAGCGTGATCAATGATTGCCTGGAAAAAGGCCTCGACGTGACCGCGGGCGGCGCGCACTACAACCTGTCCGGCATTCAGGCGATTCAGTGCGCCAACGTCGCTGACAGCCTGGCCGCGCTCAAGACGCTGGTCTACGACGAACAAGTGATCGACCGCGCCGCGCTGCACGAGGCGATGCGGAAGGACTTCGAGGGCGAGGAACTGATGAGGCTGAGGCTGATCAACAAGGCGCCGAAATACGGCAACGATGTGCGATGGGTGGACGAGATCGCCTGGCGCTGGGTGCGGGATTTCTCAGAGCGCCTGGCGCGGCACACGAACGTCCGGGGCGGCCCCTACCATGCAGGTCTGTACACGGTATCGGCACATGTGCCGATGGGGAAAAACGTCGGCGCGATGCCGGATGGGCGTAAAGCGCGCGAGCCGCTGGCCGACGGCGGCATGTCCGCGATGTACGGGCGGGACGTGAGCGGCCCCACCGCGGTCCTAAAATCCGTCGCCGTGGTGGACAGCATGCTGGGCAGCAACGGCACCCTGCTCAACATGAAGTTCCTGCCGTCGCTGTTTCAGACCCGCGAGGGCGTGAAAAAATTCGTCGGCCTCATCCGCGCGTTCTGCGCGCTCAAAATCTCCCATGTGCAGTTCAACGTGGTCAATAAGGAAGACCTGATCGCCGCCCAGAAGAACCCGGAGCTCTACCGCAGCCTCACGATCCGGGTCGCAGGCTACACCGCCTACTTCACCGAGCTTGCGCCTGACCTCCAGGAGGAGATCATCAGCCGCACGGCCTTCGCCGACGTATGACGACAGCGAACATCTTTGACATCAAGCGCTTCGGCATCAACGACGGGGAGGGCATCCGGACGGTCTTCTTCCTGAAGGGCTGCCCGCTACGGTGCGCGTGGTGCCAGAACCCGGAGGGTCTGACCCCCGAAATCCACGTCTGGTATGCCCGCCACCGCTGCGTGGGGTGCCGTAGCTGCGAAGCCGCCTGCCCGGAAGGGGCGATCGAGTTTCACGACCAGGGCATACTCGTCAACGACGACGCGTGTACCCTCTGCGGCAAGTGCATCGAAGCCTGCCCGACCGGCGCGCTGCGGTTTGACGCGGAGGAAATGACCGTAGCCGACGCGATCAGGGAAGTCGAAAAGGACCGCGTGTTCTACGACACCACCGGCGGCGGGGTCACGCTGTCGGGCGGGGAATGCACGCTTCATGCGGCCTTCTCGCTGGAACTTCTCAAAGCATGCCGGGATATGGGCGTAAATACCGCCATCGAGACCTGCTTGTTCGCGCCGACCGAAACCCTGAAGACGTTCCTGTCGATCACGAACCGAATCATCGCCGACCTGAAGCTGGCCGACCCGAGCCTCCACAAGGCGTTCACCGGAATCGGCAACAGCCTGATCCTTCGGAACCTTCGCATGCTGGCCAAAGAAGAATGCGATTTGCTCCTGCGCGTGCCGCTGATACCCGGTTACACCGCAACAGAAGAGAACCTTCGCGGGATCGGGAAGCTGATCGCCGCGCTGCCCCGGCGGATTCCGGTCGAGGTTTTGAATTACAACCCGATATGCCGGGAGAAGTACGACGCGCTCAAAAAGACCTACCCCGTTCAGGAAACGCGCCCGCTGGACGCGGCGCGGGTCGAGAATTTCCGGGAAATCCTCAGAGAATACGGGCTGGACGTCCGATAACGGGAGCGACGATGATCAAGCAGTTTCTCGAAAGCGCCGCGCGCGGCGACAGTGTGTACCTGTCAGATGTCCGACGCAGCTTTGACAACGCAGCGCACATGGTGGATGTATCAGTATTGCTGGTGACCGGCGAAGTCCGCGCCTACCGCGTTTCGTTCCCGGATGCGCAGACCCCGGCGGAGCGATCGTTTCTCCGCGAGTACCTTCACGCCAATGTATACAACCTCCTGAGCGTCCTCGGCGGACAGCGGATGACGCTGACCGTGAAGCCGGGCGACGGCCTCGCGAAAGCGCTGTGCGCGGAACTGGACGAAGTGTTTCAAACACGGCTATCCTTTCCGGAACGTTTTGGCTACGGCAAATGCCTGAATGTGACCGACCGGGTCAACGCGGCGCTGGGTTTTCCCCCGTTCCGCTTCGAGATTCGGGAGGGACACGAACCCGAATCGGCGTCAGGTGCGTTTCATGCAGCAGCCACCGACGCGGTCGGGCGGTTCCGGGAGACGGTGAAACGAGCCAAAACCGCGGCGCTCTGCGGCATGGACATCGGCGGCACCGACATCAAGATGGTCGGCGTCAAAGACGGTCGCGTGACCGCGTTCCGCGAGTACGACTGGAACCCATCGCGCGAGACGGATGTCGAGGCGATCCTCAACCCCATCCTGCTGATGGTGCGTGTGATCAGGCACGCCATGACGCTTTCGGACTCCGGGCGCGCGGGTGAACTGAAGCGCGCGATGCTGGACAAAGATGCCTCCTACGCGGAAACGCTCGCCGTCGTCAATGCCGCGGACGTGGAATTCGGCGAACCGGCTCCTCTGGACGGCCTGGGCGTCTGCTTCCCGGACGTGGTGATCCGGGATAAACTGGCTGGCGGCGAGACGCTGAAGACGCGGGCGCTCCGCGCCCACTCGAAGGACTACGAGCGCGATTTTGCGAGGCTGACAGGCCTCAACGACCTTCTGAAGAGCAACGTCCGCGCGGGCGGCGCGGTGCGCATCGCCAACGACGGCTCCCTCGCCGCCTACACCGCCGCGGTGGAGTTCGCGCATTCGCCGCAGGCGGACGAAGTGAAAGATGGCGCGTTCGCCCACACGCTGGGCACGGAGCTGGGCGCTGGCTGGATCGACGAGCGCGGCGAAATCCCGGACATCCCGCTGGAGGTCTACAACTGCATCATTGACCTCGGCGATTATCCGGCGCGCGCGCACGAACCGCTGGACGCGAGGAGCCTTCTGAACTTCAACACCGCGCTCCCCGGTACGCTGCAGAAGTATTGCAGCCAGAGCGGCGCGTACAGGCTTGCGATCCGCTACTTCGAGGAATCCGCGCCGGAGCGCCTCGGGGAGCTTTACGAAAAGGGCTTTCTTGTGAACGAGAACGGCGGCGTGTACGTGGCGGTCGCACCCAAAGACATGCGAAAGGCGCTGCTGGAGCACCTGATGGTACTCGCCGATGAGAATGACCCGGCGGCCTCGCGCGTGTTCGAGAAGATCGGTGAGTATCTTTCAGTCACATGGGCGGAGACGGAGTACATCCTCGCCCCGAAAGCGAAGGATCGCGTGCTGTTCGGGCGGTTCGTGAAGCGCCTCGGCTGCTTCGAGCGGATGCGCTCCGGCGCGGCTACGCGAGCCGGGGGGCGCATGGTCGCCGCGGGCGACGACATGGCCTACACGCCGCTGATGCTCGACCTGAAAGCCGATCCGACCTACACTGTGGCACAGTTCGGGCAGGCGGTCGGGGCGGCCTACTTCGCGGCTTCGGCGCTTCCAGGCGATTGACATACTGAACCACGATTTTGACGAGGGGGCGTTTTATGAAAGAGCAGAACTATCTGGACAATCTGGTGGGCGTGTTCGGGCATCCGGCGGCGGAGAATCCGGGCGTGGTCATTCAAGAAGCGGCGTTCAGGGCGCTGGGGCTTGCGCGTTGGCGCTTCCTGACGATCGACGTCGACCCTGATCAGTTGGAAAACGCGATCCTGGGTCTCAAGGCGATGAAGATGCGCGGCATCAACTGTACGATTCCCCACAAGATCCGCGTGATTCCGCTGCTTGATGAGCTTTCTAAAAGCGCCGAACTGATCGGCGCGGTCAACACCATCGTCAACGACGGCGGCCGGCTGTTCGGCGAGAACACCGACGGCAAGGGTTTCATGGAGTCGCTTCGGGAAAACGCCGTTGATTCCAAGGGCAAGAAGGTGGTCATCCTGGGCGCGGGCGGCGCGGCGCGCGCCGTCAGCGTGGAACTGAGTCTCGCGGGCGCTTCGCGTATCACCATCGTCAACCGGCCGGAGGACGCCGCGCTCGGCGAGAGCCTGATGGCGCTGCTGCGCCGGATCATGCCGGATTCGGCTTTCGTCACCTGGGATCACGCGTACCGTGTACCGGAAGACACCGACATCCTGATCAACGCGACGCCCATCGGCCTGTACCCGGACATCGACGCGATCCCGAACATCGACCTGGACACGATCCTCCCCACGATGTTTGTGCAGGACGTGATCCCAAACCCCGCCGTCACTCCGTTCCTGCGCGCGGCCAGGGCGCGCGGCGCGCGCACCAACACCGGCATGGGCATGCTGGTCAACCAGGCGGCGATCAACATCGAGATGTGGACGGGTCTGAAGCCGGACAAGGCGGTCATGATCCGCGCTTTGGAAGAGGCATTGGCGTAGTTTCAATTTGCGGCAAAGCCGCATGAAGCAAGAGGAGGAAGACGCAATGAAGAGAATTCTGGGAATGGTTCTGGCAATGATGATGGTTCTTGGCATTCTGGCAGTCGGCGCGTCCGCGGAGGCGGACAAGGCCGCTTTCATCACGCAAGCGCTGTCCAACGAGTCCCAGGCCTACTCCTGGAAGCAATTCCAGCAGTACTGCGGCGAATACGGCTTTGAGATGACCGTGTTCGAGGGGCAGAACGACGTGCAGAACGAAGCAAAGGCCGTCTCTACCTGCATCGCGCAGGGCTTCAAGGTCATCTTCATCAACCCCAGCGACATCAACGCGATCGTACCCAGCCTGATGGAAGCCAAGGAAGCCGGGCTGATCGTGGGCATGTTCTCCTCGGACGTGCCGGCGGACTTCGCGGAGTACCGCGACTTCTTCTGCGGCGTTGACGACACCATGGCCGGCGAGACCGCGGGCAAGGCATTTGTCGACGCGTTCCCGGATGGCGCGACCATCGTCGAAGTGGGCGGCCAGGCAGGCCACGACGCGCAGATCAAGCGGCATGACGGCTTCATGAAGGCCATCGAAGGCTCCAAGATCCAGCTGCTCGATACCCAGAACTGCTCCGGCTGGATCACGCAGGACGCGATGGCGATCACCGAAGACTTCATCGTCAAGTACGGCGACAAGATTCAGGGCGTGTTCTGCCATTGGGACAACGGTGCGACCGGCGTCATCGAGGCGCTGAAGAACAAGAACATGACCAATGTCTTCGTCGTGGGCGTCGACGGCTGCCGCGCCGGTTTTGACCAGGTCAAAGCGGGCACGCAGACCGTATGCATCGGCCAGAGCTTCACCAACATGGCCATCCAGTCGCTGAAGAACGCCCGCGCCGCGCTGGACGGGCAGGCCTACGAAGAAATCAACTTCATTCCGCTGGACGTGGTCACCAAGGACACCATCGACTCCTTCCCGTATCCGGAGTGGTAAAACGCCGATCGAACCCGCTCGCCCCGGTAACCGCCGGGGCGAGCGGGCTTCTCCGCCGGGCGCAAGCGTCCCGGCTATCACTTGAAGAAAGAGGAATGGCGCGTGGAGAACAAGGAGAACGGCATCATCCTGTCCATCCGGGAGGTCTCCAAGGCCTTTCCTGGCGTTAAGGCGCTGGACGGCGTGTCCATCGACGTGCGCCGTGGCAGCGTGCACGGCATTGTCGGGGAAAACGGCGCCGGGAAATCGACGCTGATGAAAATCCTGTCCGGCGTGTATACGAAAGATTCCGGCACCATCGTCTTTGATGGGAAGGAGGTCGAGCACACGACGCCCATCGAGTCGCTGAACCGGGGCTTGTCCATCATCTATCAGGAATTCAACCTCGTGAACACCATGTCGGTCGGCGAGAACATCTTTCTGGGCCGCTTCCGCGAGATGAAGGGGATGCGCGGCACCCACCGGAAAGCGCGGGAGCTTCTGGACTCCATCGGCAGCACGATCGACACCCGTACGATGGTGGGCGATCTGAGCGCCGCCGAAAAGCAGATGGTGGAGATCACCAAGGCGCTCTCCTATAACTCAAAGCTGATTATTATGGATGAACCCTCAAGTTCGCTCACTTCGGACGAACTGAAGCGACTGTTCCAGATCATCGCGAACCTTCGCGAACAGGGCGTCTCGATCATCTACATCAGCCACAAGCTGGACGAGATCTTTGAACTGTGCGACACCGTCACCATCATGCGGGACGGGCAGGTGATTGACACCAAACCTGTCACGGAACTTGGCCGCGCGGAAATGGTCGCCAAGATGGTCGGCCGCGCGATTGAAAACGAATATCCCGAACGGCCCCACTGCGCCGGAGAGACGCTGCTGGAAGTCCGCTCGATCAACACGCATAAGCTGCACGACATCTCCTTTACCCTTCGGAAGGGCGAGATTCTGGGCCTCGTGGGCCTGGTCGGCGCGGGGCGCACCGAGATCATCCGAGCCATCTACGGCGCGGACAAGGCCAAGGGTCACACCGTCCTGATCGAGGGAAAGCCCGTTCACATCAAAAAGCCCGCCGACGCCAAGCGCGCGGGCATCGGCCTGGTGCCGGAGGACCGGAAGCTGCAGGGGCTGGTTCTGCCGTTCTCGGTGCAGGCCAACATCACGATGGCCTGTCTGAAGAATCTGAAAAAAGGCGGATTCATTCACGCGAAGGGCGAGCGGGAGATCGCGCTTCGGCAGATCAAAAACCTCTCCATCAAGACACCGACGCCGCAGAACAAGACGGTCAGCCTCTCCGGCGGCAACCAGCAGAAGTGCATCATCGGCCGATGGCTGGAGATCAATCCCCGGATCCTGATCCTGGACGAGCCGACCCGCGGCATCGACGTGGGCACCAAGTACGAGATTTACCTGCTGATCAAGAAAATCGCGGAGAACGGCGGTTCGGTCATCATGATCTCCTCGGAGCTTCCCGAAGTACTCAACATGAGCAACCGCGTGCTTGTCATCTGCGACGGGCGCATCACGGGGGAATTCAATCCTGAGGTGGAATCCGCGCAGACCATCATGGACACCGCGATCGGTTGACGGAGGGGCAAAGAGATGTCGATACGCTTGAATATCAAAAGAGTACTCACCGACTACCTGGTGCTCGTGGCGATCGCGCTGCTCGTCGTCATCACCATCGTCGTGGAGCCGAAGTTTCTATCCGGCGACAACCTGACCAACATCATGCGCCAATTTGGGCCATTAAGTCTCGTGTCACTTGGCATGACGCTGGTCATCATCGGCGGGTTCATCGACCTGTCGGTCGCGGGCATCATCTCGCTGGTCGCCGTGGTCACGGTCTCGCTGATCGACCGGGTCGGGCAGTTTAACGCGTTACTGATCGGACTCGCGCTGGGCGCGGGGCTTGGGTGCCTGAACAGCGTGGTTCTTCTGACCGCCGGCGCGACCACCCAGGCCAAGGCGCTGTTCATCACCTACGGCATGAGCGCGGTGTTCAGCGCAGTGGCCCTGATCTATACGGACGGTTCCACGCTGCACATGAGCTGGCTGACCACGCCGCAGAACCTGTTCACCGAGGTGGGCTCCGGCACGGTGGGCGTGTTCTCGGTGTCGTTTCTGGTGTTCCTTGTCTGCCTCGGAGTCCTGTACGTCTTTCAGACCAAGACCTATTCCGGCCGCTCCATCAGTTATACCGGCGGTAACATGACGGCGGCGGAGCTTTCCGGCATCCCGGTCAAGCGCAGCGTCGTTCTGATCTACACGATCTCCGGGCTGATGGCCGCGATCAGCGCGGTCGTGCTGTTTAGCCGCATCACCACCGCCGCGCCCATCATCGGCAAGGGCTACGAGACCAACGCCATCCTGTCGGTGGTGGTCGGCGGCACCACGCTGAAGGGCGGCAAGGGCAGCGTGCTAAGGACCACGCTGGGCGTCATGCTGGTCACGCTGATGTCCAACTGCATGAACCTTCTGGGCGTCGCGCCCTACATGCAGGTGGTACTCAAGGGCACGATCCTGGTGGTCGCGATCTGGCTGGACAACCGCAAGGAACTGTAGAAGGAGGCGGGAAAACATGGTTAACGCGGCAAGCACCAGGCGGATGGCTCAGGCGTTCGTCAAACAGAAGGCGGTTCTCGCGATCCTTCTGATGTTCCTCGTGATGCTGTTCTTCGACACGAAGTTCTATACTGCATACAACTTTTTAAGCATCCTCCGGGACGCCTCGATCAACGTAATCATCGCGTTTGGCGTGACGCTGGCGGTCATCTCCGGCGGCTGCGACCTGTCGGTGGGCAGCGTGATGTGTATGTCCGGCATCCTCGCGGTTCAAATGATCAACGCAGGGCTGAACCTCTGGGTCTCGATCGTTCTGGCGGTGGCGTCCGGCGCAGTGGTGGGTTTTGCGAACGGGTTTCTGGTGGTACACCAGCGCACGGAGCCATTCATCATCACGCTGGGTATTGGCATGCTGATCAAGGGCGTGTGTCAACAACTCACCGACGCGCACCCGGTCTCCTGTAAAGTCCCGTTGTTCATGAAGATCGCGAACGGCAAGATATTGGGCGGCATCCCGAACCTCGCGGTAATCATGGTCGTACTGGGGGTTCTGGTGTACCTGCTGCTTCGGTTCACCAGCTATGGCCGCAACCTCTACGCCATCGGCGGCGACTACGACGTGGCCAAGTATTCGGGCATCAACGTCATCCGCACCAAGTGGATCGCGTTCGTATTAAGCGGCGCGGCGGCGGCGTTCGCGGGCGTGCTGCTCTCCTCGAAGCTCAACACCGGCTCCTCGATCTACGGCGATGAGACCGCGCTGATGGTCAACTGCGGTGTCGTGATCGGCGGAACCTCCTTCGCGGGCGGCGTCGGCGGCGTGCTGCAGAGTTTCGTCGGCCTGATGGTTCTGCAGTTCCTGACCAATTGCATGAACATGCTGGGCATCGCGCCTTACGTGCAACAGGTGCTTCAGGGCGTGGTCATCGTTTCCATCCTGTGGCTGGACTGCTTCGGCATCAAACGGAAAAGGGAAGCCGTCTGATTTATTGATAAACCTTGATACAGCCCGCCGATTCTTTCGGTGGGCATTTGTTTGCGCGCAACGCCGGAGACTTAACTCGTCGATTGTTAAAGCGCGCGGAGACTTTCGCGAAATACAGCCGATACATCTACCCAGGCAGCGCGGGAATGGAGTACATCCGCATTGTGGAATGGATTGCCCGCCGTACCTGCCGTACAAGCACCGTCCGGCGGGAAAATGCTCACCTCGCATCTGATCTATCCGGTTGATCATTCATTGCCGAGGGTTTTCGCACATCGCATGCTGTTTCTTGAACGACTGCGGAGATGTCCGGCGTCTCGCCAGAGATGCTTCTCGTGTCACAAGTGTCTCGGCCGTTAATTTTCTAAATCATATTGACATTTTTCGATTTGGCGCATAGAATGATCACATCAGAAATTTTCGATATGGAGCGTGCGAACGTGGAACCGACCTACGAAAAGAACGCAAGCGTATTCAAGGCCTTTTGTGACGAGAAGCGGCTTCGCATCCTGGAACTCCTGAGAACCGGTGAGAAATGCACCTGTGTCCTGATTGAAGAAATGGAAATGCCGCAGTCTTCGCTCAGTTATCACATGAAGATTCTGTGCGAGTCGGGCGTCGTGGAGGGGCGGCAGGACGGAAAATGGACCCACTACCATATCAGCGACGCAGGCAGCCTCCGGGCGATGGAGCTTCTGAAAGAACTCACATCAACCGCACCGTCCCAGGAGAACAGCAGCGCGTGTTGCGGGGAATAAGGCCTTTCCTGTAAATTCGTTGAATGATTCGGAAAGCGGGCATGATCATGGAGATCCTGAAATCCATCTGGGATGTCTTCCAAAATCAAATTCTCGGCATGAAATGGCTGAACGAACTGATCGGCAGTATCCTGTCCGCGCTTGGGCTGGACTCCTCCAATCGCTGGGTCGGCAGCGCGCAGTTTTTTCTGTACGACGTGATCAAGATCACGCTGCTTCTTTGCTTTCTGATCTTCGTGATCAGCTACATCCAGAGCTACTTCCCACCGGAGCGGAGCAAGAAAATCCTGGGCCGGTTCCACGGCGTCTGGGCGAACTGCGTCGCGGCGCTTCTGGGCACGGTGACGCCGTTCTGCTCCTGTTCGTCGATCCCGCTGTTCATCGGCTTCACGTCGGCGGGCCTGCCGCTGGGTGTCACGTTCTCGTTTTTGATCTCCTCACCAATGGTGGATCTTGGTTCGCTGCTCCTATTGATGAGCATCTTCGGCGCGAAGGTCGCGATGCTGTATGTGCTGTTGGGGCTTGTGGTCGCCGTGACCGGCGGTTCGCTGATCGAGAAGCTGCGCATGGAGAAGTACGTCGAGAATTTCATCATGACCGCCAGCAGCGTGGACATCGAATCGCCCGGCTTAACCAAGCAGGAACGGCTGACGTACGCGAAAGATCAGACGCTCGCGACTTTCCGAAAAGTGTTCCCCTACATCCTGATCGGCGTCGGCGTTGGCGCTGTGATCCACAACTGGATCCCGGAGGCGTGGGTCGCCAAAGTGCTTGGCGGCGACAATCCCTTCGGCGTGGTGCTGGCGACGGTGATCGGCGTCCCGATGTACGCGGACATCTTTGGCTCCATCCCGATCGCGGAAGCGCTTCTAGGCAAAGGCGCTCTGCTCGGCACGGTGCTCTCCTTCATGATGGCGGTCACGACGCTATCGCTGCCGTCGATCATCATGCTCCGCAAGGCGGTCAAGCCAAAGCTACTGACGCTGTTCGTCGCGATCTGCACCATCGGGATCATGATCGTCGGATACCTCTTCAACGCAATCCAGGGGTTTATAGTATAGGAGGCGTTTCATATGGCCAAGGCATGGTATCCCGTCGTCGATTATCTGACCTGTATTGAATGCGGAACCTGCGTCGCGAAGTGCCCACACGGCGTCTACGACGCGGAGAAAGCGCCGACGCCGGTTGTGAAAGACCCGGTGGAATGCGTCGATCACTGCCACGGCTGCGGCAACCGCTGCCCGGTCGGCGCGATCACCTACGTGGGCGACGACACCGGCTGGACGCCGCCGAAACGCACGCCGAAAGAGAATACTTCCGGCTGCGGGTGCGGGTGCTGCGGTTAAATAGCAAGGATATCCGAATTCCCGCTCGTTCAGGGAAGAACCAAAACAAGGGAGGAATGCATCATGGCGCTGTTTGGAAAAAAGATTCTGAAGGAAGAGACACCCTGCTGCTGCGGCAGCTGCGATGAGAAGAGCATGACGAAGGCGGAAGCCGCCAAATCGGAAGGCGCTTCGGTCAAGGTCCTGGGCAGCGGCTGCGCGAAGTGTAACCAGTTGGAAGCCGCGGCCAGGGCGGCGCTTGAGCAGCTCGGCATGGATACCTCGATCGATCATGTGACGGATTTCGCCGAAATCGCTTCGTACGGCGTGATGTCCACGCCCGCGCTGGTGGTGGACGGCAAGGTGGTTTCCTACGGCAAGGTGCTGAAGGCCGAGGAAGTCACGGCGATCCTCAAGAAAGTCAGAGGATGACAAGAATGAAAGCGTTCATCGACAAGCGCAAATGCGCGTCCACGCGTCTGTAAGCCGCTTAAGGAATGCCCGACAGGGGCGATCACCTGGACGGAGGATGAGGACGAACCGCTCGGCTCCCGAACCGAGATCGATCCTGAAAAATGTACCGGATGCGGAATCTGTGTACCGTTGTGCTGCGGGAACTGCATTGAATTGAGGTGATTCGTGATGGCGGACAGGGAAAGCGGCATCGGATTCTTCGAGAAATACCTCACGCTTTGGGTCGCCCTCTGCATGGTGGCGGGCGTGCTCGTCGGGCAGTTCCTGCCGGGTATTCCCGCGTTTCTGGGACAGTTTGAGTACGCCAGCGTATCGATCCCCATCGCAGTTCTGATCTGGCTGATGATCTACCCGATGATGCTCAAGGTGGATTTCAAGAGCATCCGGGATGTCGGCAGGAATCCCAAGGGGCTTTTCGTGACCTGGGTGACCAACTGGGTCATCAAGCCGTTCACCATGTTCGGTATCGCGTGGTTTTTCTTCCATGTCGTCTTTAAGGCGCTGATTCCCGCCGAACTCGCGCGCGACTATCTGGCAGGCGCCATCCTGCTCGGCGCGGCGCCCTGCACGGCGATGGTGTTTGTATGGAGCCATCTGACCAAAGGAAACCCCGCCTATACGGTGGTGCAGGTTGCGACGAACGACCTGATCATTCTGGTCGCGTTCACGCCGATTGTGGCGTTCCTGCTGGGTGTGGGCGGCGTGCAGATTCCCTGGAACACGCTGATCCTGTCGGTTGTATTGTTCGTACTCATCCCGTTGGCGGGCGGCGTGATCACCCGGACGCAGCTGATCCGGCGCAAAGGCGAAGCATACTTCAAGGACACGTTCCTGCCCAAATGGAACAACGTAACGATTTCCGGGCTGCTTCTGACACTCGTCATCATCTTCTCGTTCCAAGGCAAGGTGATCCTGGAAAACCCGCTGCACATCCTTTTAATCGCGATTCCTTTGACGATCCAGACGTTTTTCATCTTTTTCATCGCATACTTTGCGAGCAGGGCTCTGAGGCTGCCCCACGACGTCGCAGCCCCCGCCGGGATGATCGGCGCGTCCAACTTCTTTGAGTTGTCGGTCGCCGTCGCGATCTCACTGTTCGGTGCCAAGAGCCCGGTAGCGCTCGCTACGATCGTGGGCGTGCTGGTGGAAGTCCCGGTCATGCTGGCGTTGGTCAGGATCGCAAACAATACGAAGGGCTGGTTTCGGCAATCATAACCCGTTGAGCAAACGCTGAAGAAGTCATGAGCCTGGTGCCAGTGCGCCCACTGGGCGATTACGAAGAAGCCATCAAGTCGGATTTACGCAAAAAGCCATACGGAGGATATAAAAATGAGCAATGACGCACTGTATGTGGACATCCGGCTGATCAACGACAAAGTGAAGTTTCAGGCGGCATCCAACCTCCAGCCCAGCAAGGAAATCACGTTTGATTACATACCGCCGGTCGGCGACGGCGAAGGGTTCTTGGGGCTCGAACTGCTGGTGACGAGTTTTGCGGGCTGCGTCAGTACAGCGATTGTCTTCCTGCTTCGCAAAATGGGCCATACCGTCAAAGAGTATACCATGCGGGCCACCGCCTTCCGTCGCGAAAGCCCGGTGATGCTTGAAAAGATCGTAGCGGAGATTGCGCTGGGTTCGGCGGAGATCCCCGTCGAGGACATCCACAAGGCAATCCAGACGGCATCCAGCATCTCCCCTGTCTGGTTGGCGATCAAGAACAGCGTTGAGGTTTCGGTGGGGTTTTCAGATCATCTGTAACCTGCATGGTTTGAACAGTCCGTCCCGATGCCACTGGTTGATCACTCTCTGTATCAAGGAGGGCATGCCATGAGGATCGTCATCATCGGCGCGGTCGCCGCCGGGACTTCCGCCGCCGCCAAGGCGAGGCGAAACAGCGAGGACGCCGAAATCGTGATCTACGAGAAGGACAGCTACATCTCCTACTCCGGCTGCGGCATGCCCTACCATATCGGCGGGGTCGTCGAGCGTGCGGAGGAACTGACCCCGCGCGACCCGGCGTTCTTTAAAAGCAAGTACAACGTGGACATCCTGACGCGGCACGAAGTGCTCGCCATCGCGCCGGACGCCCACAGCGTCACTGTGATGAATCTTGCGACTGGCGAAGTGTTCACCGATCATTATGACAAGCTGGTGATCGCGACCGGCGCGCGGGCGGTCGTGCCGCCAATTCCAGGCGTCGACCTTCCGCACGTCTTCACCCTTCGGAATGTCAATGACATGCTTCTCATCAAGGCGTTCGTCGAGTCCCGCCAGCCGAATACCGCCGCCGTCGTCGGCACGGGCTTCATCGGGCTTGAGATGTGCGAAAACCTGAAGGCGCTGGGGATTTCGGTCACGCTGCTTGAAAAGCTCCCGCAGGTCACGCCCGGCCTCGACCGGGACATGGCGGCGCATGTGGAGAACCATCTTGTGAAAAAAGGCGTTTCCGTTCTGACGGAAGCCTCGGTGTCGGGCATCACGGAGTCCGGCGTGGCTCTTTCGGACGGCCGGGAAGTCCCGGCGGAACTGGTACTGGTCGCAACCGGCGTCCGCCCCAATACGGAACTGGCCGCGGCGGCAGGCATAGAGCTGGGCGTCTCTGGCGCGATCCGGGTGGACACGCGTATGCAGACCAGCGCCCCGGACGTCTACGCCTGCGGCGACTGCGCCGAACACTTTCACCTGGTCACCGGAAAGCCCGTCTGGCGGTCGCTTGGCTCTACCGCCAACAAGACCGGCCGGATCGCGGGCGACTGCGTGACCGGGGGCGACCTCGCGTTCCGGGGCGTTCTGGGGACGGGCATCTTCCGCGTTTTCGACCTGACCGTGGCGCAGACCGGCCTTTCCGAGCGTGAGGCGCTGGCGCTCGGCTACGATGTCGCGGTCTGCCACAACATCAAGCCGGACAAGCCAGAGTACATGCAAGGCCGAGAAATGGTCATCAAGGGCGTCGCGGACAGGGCGTCCGGGCGGCTGCTCGGCGCGGAGATCGTCGGCTTCGAGGGCGTCGACAAGCGCATCGACGTGTTCGCCACGGCGATCACATTCGGCGCGAAGGTTAATGACCTTTTCCACCTCGACCTCGCCTATGCCCCGCCGTTCTCCACCACAAAGGATCCGGTTCACTATACTGGCATGATTCTGGACAATGAAATTCACCGCGGCAGGCCTCTGATGACGCCCGAAGCGCTTGACCAGTTGGCCGCCTCCGGGGAAAAGTATCAGCTGATCGACGCCCGAAGCGCGGCGCAGCACAGGAAAAGCCCCATTGAAACCGCCGTGAACATCCCCCATGCCGAACTTCGGGACGCCGCGGACAGCCTGGACAGGGATCTGGTCACAATCACCTATTGCAACAAGGGCACGACCGGAAACGCGGCTCAGAACATCCTGCTGGGCAAGGGGTTCAGGCGCGTGTACAATCTCTCCGGAGGGGAAAAGCAGTATCGGGCGGTTCACCAGAGCAGGAAATGAGACGTGGACAAGGTCAGCTGAGGATTCGGATCTGCATGTGGGTGATGTAGTTATCGCTGTTCTTTTCGACGAACTGGTCGATGATGTTAAAGTTGACCGTGAGGGGAGACAGGTTCAGGTCGGGTTTTTCGGAGCGCATGCGCCGCATCGTAACCGGCACGGCCTCGTACGGACCTTTGTGGTAGCAGCAAAGGTAGTCTCCAGCCGGGATCGACTGGATGATGGCGCGCTCGACAGCCGGGTGCGCCTTGTTTTCGTCCATGTCGTACAGGTACGCGCCGAATGTCTTTTCATTCCCCTGATAGAACGCGATCGTCGGATAGAAATAGAAGGAGTTGTGGTGGTACAGCCGCTCTTCCGCGCCGATGGGGATGTATTTCCGCTCCGGAAAGCTCAGAACCTGAATCGCATTCTCGGAATCTATCCGGGAAAGCGCCTCCTCGACATACTGGATTTTTCGCTGAATCACCGTCTCAATCGCCAACAGTTCTTCCCACTGGCTGCGCAGTTCTTTAGACCGCTGTTTCAGGTGATCCAGCGTAAAGCCCACCTCGCGGGACGCCATGTAGCCGATGATCTGATCCAGCGAATAACCAAGCCGCCGGAAGTAACGAATCGAGGCCAGCTTGTACACCTGGTCAAACGCGTACAGGCGTCGGCCGGTCTTTTCGTCGCGCGAAACCGGCTGAAACAGCCCGATGGCGTCGTAGTATTGCAGCGTCTGCTTGTTCAGCCCGAACATGTCGCTGAATTCCCCGACCGTGTAGTATTCCTTCATCAAAGCACCTTTTTCTTCGCCCTCAGCGCTTGTCCCGATCGTAGGGAACCCCAAGCGCCACAGGATCGCGCCCCTTGCCGATGGAAAAGAGCAGCACGACGACCGCCGCCACATACGGCAGCATCGAGAACGCCTGGGACGGAATGCCGATCTGCATCGTCTGCAACTGCAGCTGCAGCGCCTGCGCGAAGCCGATCACCAGCGCTGACGCAAAAATGCCGACGGGGTTGCGCCTTCCCAGGATCACCGCCACCAGCGCGATGTATCCCCTGCCCGCGTTGACATCTTCCATGAAGAAGCCAAGCTGGGCGATCGTGATGTACGCGCCGCCGAGACCCCCCAGGATGCCGTTGACGAGGCACGCAAGATAGCGAATTCTGAGAACGTTCACTCCCGCGGTGTCCGCCGCCCTGGGGTGTTCACCGACGGCTGTCAGCGTCACGCCCCACTCGGTCCGGTAGAATACCACCGTGGCCGCAATGACCGCGAGATACAGTATATACTCAAAACCGCTCTGTGAAAAGAGCGCGGGACCAATCAGCGGAATTTTTGAGAGCAGCGGAATGGCGTACTTGGGCGCGAGCGGACAGGTAGGAAGCACCGTGGACTGGCCAAACACTTTTAGGAACAGGAAGCTGGTCAGACCCAGCGTCAGGATGTTCAGCGCCAGACCCGCGATGTTCTGGTTCGCGCGGCAGCGGATGCTCAAGACCGCGTGCAGCATGCTGACGCACACGCCGCCCAGGATGCCCGCGAGTGTGCCCAGCAGGATGCTCCCGGTGGCGAACGTGGTCATGAACGCGGCGAAGGCGCCGGAGAGCATGATGGCTTCCACACCGATGTTGATGATCCCCGCGCGCTCCGAACAGGCTTCGCCGATTCCGGCGAACGTCAAAGGCGTGGCCACACGCACCGCGGCGGCCAGAAAAGACGTGAGGATGGCGATGATCCCTTCCATGTCGCTACAGTGCCCCCTTCCCTTTGAGTAGTCCCCGGAACAGCGTCTTTCTCGCGAGGATCAGAAGCACCACCGCGCCCATGATGATGGACGCGATCGAGGCTGGTACGTTGGCCGCCCGCTGCATCGAGAGGGAGCCCACCTGCAGCGCGGCCACACCGACCGCCGCGATCAAGACGCCCAGCGGCGAGTTGCCGCCCAGCAGCGCCACGATGATGGCAAGGTAGCCGTAGCCTGGCGAGATCCCCTCCAGCAATCGGTGCTGAAGCCCGGCGATCTCGCTCATACCGGCAAGCCCGGCCAACCCGCCGCTGATGAGCGACGACAACACGATGTTTCGGTATACGCTGATCCCCATGCACTGGCAGGCGCGCGGGTTGAGCCCCACCGCGCGCATGCTGAACCCCTGCGGTGTTTTGAACATCAGGATGTACACCAATACCGTGCAGGTCAGCGCGATGTACAGCCCCGCGTGCAGCCGCGTCTTGGGTACGATCAGCGGAAGAAACGCCGCGTCCGGAATCGTCGGCGACACGGGGAAATAGCTCGCGGGATCCTTGAGCACCGTCTGCACCAGCACGCCCGTGATCCCAAGACCGATGTAATTGAACATGATGGTGTTGATCACTTCGGAGATGCCGTACCTCGCCTTGAGAAAGCCGGGGATCAGCGCCCACAGTCCCCCAAGGAGCGCGCCGGAGAGCATGCAAAGCGGGATCATCAAATAGGCTGGAAGCCCCGGAAACCGGGTGGCGACAAACGTGGTCGCGATCGCCCCCATATAAAGCTGCCCTTCCGCGCCGATGTTGGTAAAGCCGCTGCGAAACCCAACCGCCACGCCGAGGCCCACCAATGTCAGCGGCGTCGCCTTCACGAAGATTTCCGCGGCGGAGTACGAAGAACCGAACAGCCCGCGCGTGAAACCAACGAACGCCTTTGGAACCTCACTGCCGGAGAACGCGATGAACATCAGTGCGACGGCCACAGCGATGCCCGCGATGGCCGCGTAGGAGGCGATCATGCTTGCGCGGTTCTTCATACCGGTCTCCCTTTCTCGCCCCCGGCGGTCCGCCCGGCCATCATCAGGCCGACTTCGGTCAGATCCAGCGCATCTAGGTTGGTCACGACCCCCATGATCCGCCCGGCGTGCATTACACAAAACCGATCCGAGAGCACGCGAATCTCATCAAGATCGGCGGAGATCAGCAGCACCGCCGCCCCGCGCTCCTTGCACTGAAGAAGCTGCTTTTGCACGAACTCCGCCGCGCCGACGTCCAGGCCGCGCGTCGGCTGACAGGCGACGATCAGCTTCGGGGCGTCCGACAGTTCCCGCGCCAGAATCAGTTTCTGCTGATTGCCGCCCGAAAGGGCGCGCACCTGCGTGCCCAGCGTGTGAGCCTTGATGCCGTACGCCCGAACGCTCTCCGAAGTCTTCCGTTTGACGGTCCGGGCGCTCAAAAACCCCCGTTTTTGAAAGCGTCGATCCGAATGGAATCGAAGCAGCATGTTCTCCGAAAGATCCATATCAAGGATCAGCGCGTCGCGGTGCCGGTCGTCCGGGATATAGGCGACGCCTGACTTCCTGCGCGCCTCGACGCTCAGGCCGTCGAGTGTTTGCCCCATCAGCGTGACGGTTCCTTCCTGCTTCGCGCGGATGCCCATGATGACCTCCGCCAGTTCCTTCTGGCCGTTGCCGTCCACGCCCGCGACGCCGAAGATCTCTCCGGCGGAAATTTCAAACGAAACATTGAACAGTTTGTCCACGCCGTGCTCGATCAGCGACACGTTGTGCAGAGATAGCCCTTTCGCGGCCTCAGTAGCGGCGCCCCGGACGACCGGGGACAGCGGCCGCCCGATCATGGCCTGCGCGAGCGCTTCTTCGTTCAGTTCACGGATCGGCGCGGAGAGGATCTTCCGCGCGTCGCGGAGCACCGTCACGCGGTCGGCGATGCGCATGACCTCTGGGATGCGGTGGGTGATCAGGATGATGGAGCGGCCCCGGCCGCGCAAAGCCCTGAGCACTTCAAACAGGCGGTCGGTCTCCTGCGGGGTCAGAACGGCCGTCGGTTCGTCCAGAATCAGAAGCTCGGCGTTCCGGTACAAGAGCTTCATGATCTCCACCCGCTGCTGTTCCCCGACCGAGAGCGAGGATACCAGTGCCCGCGGATCAAGCGCAAGGCCGAAAGACGCGGAGATTTCGTTGATCCGCCGGTCGATCGCCGCCCTGTCGGTGAATGGATACCCCTTCTCGCGGAGGCCGAGCGTGATGTTCTCCGAAACGGTCAATGTCGGCACCAGCATGAAATGCTGGTGAACCATGCCGATCCCGCGCCGGATGGCATCTAGCGGGGACTTGAGCCGGGCGGGCTCGCCTTTTACGACGATCTCCCCCGCGTCCGGCTGATACAGCCCGTACAGAAGGTTCATCAGCGTGGTCTTTCCCGCGCCGTTCTCGCCCAACAGCGCGTGAATCTCCCCCGCTTCCACAGTCAAATCGACGTGGTCGTTGGCGTACGCACCCCAGAAGGTTTTTACGATCCCCTTCATTTCCAGCAGCTTCATAGAACCCTCCGAGGACTTCTTTGGCGGAGATGGCTAAACGCCTGCCCGGCGAGCATATGCGCCGCCGGGCAGACCAGATTTCAGGGAATCCTTGTTACTTTGTGGGGGTTTCGATGCGCGGCACCGTGAACGCGCCGGTGACGATGGCCTGCTTCTTCTCGGCGATCCTGGTCTTGAGCTCTTCGGGGATCTTGCTCTCAAAGCCGTTGTAGCCGGAGAGGTCCACCACGCCCTCGGCCATGCCCAGGTAGAAGACGCCGCCCTTGAACTGATTGTCCTTCACAAGGCCCACGGCGGTGGTGATGACCTTGGTCATGTTGTAGACGGTGGAGCACATCACGGTTTCCGGCGCGATGGAGTACTGGTCGTAGGAGTTGCCGCAGGCCAGAATGCCCTTTTCCTGCGCGGCGGTGATGACGCCGGTACCGGCTTGGTTGGCGACGTGGTAGAGCACGTCCGCGCCCTGGTCGATCATGTTCATCGCGGCTTCCTTGCCCAGCGCGGCGTCCACGTAGCTGTTGATGTAGATCTCCAGCACCTTGATGTCGGGATTGATTTCCTTGGCGCCCAGCTTGAACGCCTCAAGCTCCTTGGTGATGGAGGGCTGCTGCATCGCGCCCACCACGCCGATGGTGCCGGACTTGGACATCCCGGAGCAGAGCATGCCCATCAGGTACGCGCCCTGTTCGCAGCTCATCACGAAGGACGCCATGTTGTCGCTCTGCGAAGCGGCTTCGGTCGCCATGAAATACTGGCCGGGGAAATCCTTGGAAACGTTGGCGGCTGGCTCGCCGAACTGGAAGCCGTGACCAATGATGAGGTTATACCCCTGCGCGGCATAGTCGCGGTACGCGGCTTCGGTGTCCGCGATCGAGACGTTTTCGGAATACGCGGACTCAATGCCGAATTCCTCTTCCGCCGCCTTGACACCCGCAACCGCGATGGCATTCCATCCCTGATCGTTCGCCGGGCCTGAGAGGATCAACGCGACCTTCAGCGGTGCGCCGGACTCAGCCTGCGCTGCGACGCCCGAAACCACGAAGAGCATCGCGAGAACCAGAGCCATGAATACGCAAAGACGCCTTTTCATTGGAAATCCCCCTTCTTCCTACCGGTCAAGATATATGAAACGCCTCGGAGTGTCCCCTAAGGACGCGGTCGCACACGGTTTCGCCTTCGCGCGCGAGCGCCCTCTCGTCCACCCTTTGAAGCCTTCCATCCTTGTATACCACGGCGCCGTTCACCATCGTCAGCCAGACCGGGCCAGTGACCCCGACGCGGGCAAGCAGGGATTTCGGGTCGTGCAGCGTGCCGGTCAGTTCCAGCGCGTCCGCGTCGACCATGAAAAGGTCCGCCGCCTTTCCGGGCGCGAGCGAGCCGAGGTCGTCCCGCCCCAGCGCCTTCGCGCCGCCCACGGTCGCGATTTTCAACATATCGTAGGAGGACACCGCGCCGCCGCGCTGCTTTGAGTGGAACGACTGCATCAGGTACGCCATCCGGAGCGAATCCAGCAGGTTGGAACTGTCGTTGGTGGCGGAACCGTCGCACCCCAGGCTGATGGAGACGCCCGCGTCCATCATGGCCTTGATGTCGAGGATTGGGAAGCCGCCCAGCACCGCGGGCGCGGGGCAATGGGAAACGCCGGCGCCCGTCTCGGCCAGGACGCGGAATTCGTCCGGATTCAGTTCCCAGCCGTGCGCATACCACACGTCCGGCCCGATGAAACCGATCTCCCGGCACCAATCCAGCGTGCGCATCCCGACGCGCTCCAGCATGATGGGGTTTTCGCCCTCGCCCAGATGGGTGTGCATGCGCACGCCCTTTTCGCGCGCGAGTTTGATCGTCTCGGTGAACGTCTCTTTGAAGCTGTTGATGGGCTGGCAAGGAGCCAGCACGATCTGCCGCATGGACAACGGCTTGGGGTCGTGATACAACGCGATCAGCCGCTCGCAGTCCTTCAAATACTCGTCCGTCGTCTCCAGCATGTTTTCGGGCATGGTACTGCCCATCTGACGCGGGAGCGAATTGACGCCCCGGCCCGCGTGGTAGCGGATGCCCAGAAGCTGTGCCGCCTCCATCTGCCGGTCGACCGGGGACTTTCCGGTTGCCTTTGTATAGCAGTACTGATGGTCGAACGCGCAGGTGCAGCCATGTTTTAAGAGATCGGCCATCGCCGTGAGGCTGGAGTAATAGATGACGTCCGGGTCGACCAGTTGGAAGACGCGGTAGATCTTGTCCAGCCACTCCACCACCAGCATGTTGGGGTAGTCGATGGTGACCAGATTGCGGACGAAGGTCTGAAAGAAATGGTGGTGCGTGTTGACAAGGCCGGGGTAGACGAACTTGCCCGCGGCGTCAAGCGTCTCCGCGGCGGCGCCCTCCAGATTTTTCCCGATGGACAGGATGCGCCCGCCCTCGATCAGAAGATCGGCGTCCCGGTATACGGTATCCGTCGCGTCGCAGCTGACGACAGCAGCGGCGTTTTTGATCAACAGCCTTTTCTCCATGTAACCTCCCGATGCAAGTGCCTTTTATTCGTTTGATATCACAGTAAACCATATAGTTACTATATGTGCAAGCGATTCGCCGAAAAATAACCTGGCCAGAATCTCGGCAGCCGGCGCGTGCGTATGCAGAAGAATGCCCTGCAGCCACCTTTGATTTGAAACGCATCATACCAGGGATGGGCCTGCCGACGCCGTGATCTTGACAAACCAGAAAAATATGATACTCTATTGGGCAATTGCAGAAGCCATATCAAGGAAAAATAGAATTGCTCTCAGAGGGAATTTCGATGCGGTACAACGAGGTGAAACGAATCGTAGCGGTGCCATGCTGAGCGGAGTGGACAATGTTCTGTGCGAAAAGAATCTGCGCAACGAGCAGTTAATACTTGGGGTTGGTATCACGTGGGACGCATGAAAGGAAGTGCGCAGTCATGAAGTCGCACAGGCTGCTTTCGGATGGGTATTTGCCGAGGATACTGGGATACATGACCGGGAACCGCTTCCGCCAGACCATTGATGATTACAGCTTCTTCGCCGCTTCGGAAATCGCCCCGGCGGAGAAGCCTTCCGTCCTTCACAAAGACCTTCAGCCCAACCTTCTGACGAACGTTTCCTATATTTCGAGGCACGGCGCCGTAACAAGAGACCTGAATGATTTGCTGGTCAGTTCCCGCACAATAGCATTTTTGGCGATCCGCGATGACACCGTCCTTTTTGAACGCTATAACCACGGCGCGGATGGAGCGACGCCGGCCAGACTGATGTCCGTGACCAAATCGCTTCTGTCCACGCTGATCGGCATCGCGGTGGATCATCGTCTGATCTCTCATCTCGATCAGCCCGTTTCCGATTTCCTGCCGCAGCTGAAAACGCACGGGTTCGACCGGTTCACGGTCCGGAATCTACTGAACATGGCCTCCGGCATTCCCTTCGACGAAGGGCGGATGCCCTGGTCGATCCAGATGCGGCAATATCTGACCGCGAATGCCCGGAAAGACATGCTGAGGCTGAAGGTTTCCGAGCCGGTCAACGAGACCTTTCACTACAACGACTGGCACCCGAACCTTCTCGCGCTGATTCTGGAGGCCGTTTCGGAAAGAAACACGGCCGAATGCTTTGAGGCCATGCTTTGGAAGCCGATCGGCGCAGAGAATCCGGCAAAGCTGGTACTGGATTCCGCAGCCTCCGGGTTTCCCAAGATGGACAGCGGGCTTGTCGCCTCCGCGCATGACCTCGCGAGATTCGGAAGGCTGTATCTGAACGGCGGCATGGTCGACGGGAGGCGGATACTCTCCGAGAACTGGATTCATGCTTCCACCACGCCGCCCGAGCAGAATCCGCCGCAGGCATACTTCCGCCGCTATTTTGACGGCCCTTGGGGGAACTGGCTGAAATCCAAGAACGCCTATTACCGGAACATGTGGTGGGGGTACCGCGTCTCGGAGGATGCATACGATTACTTTGCGATGGGTGTACTGGGCCAGTTTCTCTACGTCTGCCCACGGAACAACCTGATTCTCATTCGCATGGGCGAGGATTGGGGCGTACAGGCCTGGTGGCCGTCGATACTCAAGAACATCGCGGATCAGATCGGGCGATAAAACCGTTTGATAGACGCATTTGTTGACGGAGCGCCGTGCGCCGGACTATAATGCCATCAGAACGCGCCGATTTCCAACAGAACCAACAACCCGGAAGCCGCTGTGCCCGTCTATGATGCGCCGTAAGTCTAAATAATGACGGAGGACTATTTATGTTCAGGAACGCGGAGACGGAGAGACTCTATCAGGAACGGGCGGCCCGGTATCTGTGCGCGAACAACAACGGCACGCCCGACCGAATCCCGATGCGCTTCATGATGCAGGAAGCCGCCGCGCGGTATATGGGCGTGACCAACCAGCAGGTCGCCTGCGATTACAACCTCGCGTTTGAAGTCACGCGAAAAACCGGCGAAGCGCTGGGCGTGGATTCGGTGATGCTCAACGCGATCTGGAGCAACTACGGCCTCGCGAAATCCGCTTCCTGGAAATATTTGTACGTCCCCGGCGTGGACGTAGGCCCGGACAGCGTGAATCAGTTTGCCGAACCGGCGAACGAAGAAGAATTGTTCCTACAAAGCCATGAATATGGCGAGTTCTGCGACGACCCGACCGCGTTTCTCTTCAACAAATGGTTCCCGCGCGCCGCGTCGCGCTTATCCAAGATCGGCGAACCGGTGACGTTTGACCACAATGTCGCGCTCGTTTCCGGCGCGCTGGCCTACGCGAATTACATGAACGCGTTCGGGCCCGCCGCGCACAAGCTGAAATATGAATCCGGGCTGATCGGCGCGAACGCGGGGATGATCAAAGCCCCGCTCGACATCCTGGCCGATAAGTTCCGCGGGTATGTGGACACCGCGATCGATTCGATCGAGCGCCCGCAGGACGTGCTCCGCGCATGCGAGGCGCTCATGCCCCACATCGTGGCGAACGCGCTCGCCGGAGCCGACCCATCAAAGCAGGTACCCATCACCATCTGGGCGCACCGCGGGTGCCTGCCGTTTTTCACGCAGCAGACATTCGATACGATCTTCTGGCCGACATTGAAACCCGTCTTCGAGGAACTGATTTCGCGCGGGTATCAGATCCTGTTCTACGGCGAGGGAAATTGGGAGCCGCACTATCAGACGCTGTGCGAGCTGCCCGCCGGAAGCATCATCTATCATCTGGACAAAGGCGATCCCGCGAAGGCCGCCAAGGCGTTCAAGGGCAAATTCGCGATCAGCGGCGGGCTTTCCTACGACGTCCTCGCGCGCGGAAGCACCCAGGACGTGCGCGATCATATGAAGCGGCTGTTTGAGATCATGAAGCCGGACGGCGGGTACATCCTGGACGCGACCGCGCTGATGATGCACGACGTGAAACCGGAGAACCTCGAAGCGGCGGTCGCCTACACGCTGGAACACGGCGTGTATTCCCAGGGCCATGCCGCGCCGGAGCGCGGCACATGCGCGCCGCGGAATATCGCGCCCGGAAAGCGGCCGCCCAACGTCGTCCGCTCATGGGAGGTGGAGCGCGCTTCCTACCGCAACCTGTGCGGGGACGTCGAACTGGTCAAAAGCAAATGGCAGGCGTGCGACGCGGCGGCGTACAATTACCTGTGGACGACCGTCCTCTGGTAATCAACTGACGCCACGAATGGATTCGTCGTACATGGCGAAGATGTTCTCGATGGGCGTATCCGCCTGAAAAAGATGGGACGGCGCACAGATGTAGCCTTTGCCGTCAAACGCCTTTTTGTACCGCGCCACCTCGGCGCGTACCTGATCCGGCGTGCCGCTCACGAGTACGTTTTGAATATCGATGCCCCCGTGGAATGCGATCCGCCCTTGAAAGTCCCTGGCGAGTACTTCCGGCTGCATGTTCGCGCCGCACGGTTGAATCGGATCCAGGATATCAACCCCGGCCGCGATCAGGTCGGGGATGAACAGGTACACCATCCCGCACGAGTGGAAGAAGAAGCTGGCGCCCAGGTCGTGGATCGCGTCGGCCATCCGTTTGATGTACGGGATGACGAAGTCAATCAGCATCCGGCGCGAAATAAGCGTGCTCAACTGCCCGCCCAGGTCGGAATAGATCAGGAAGATGTCGATCCTGCCGCCGCTGGCTTTGTAAGCGCGCCGGTAATCCTCGATGTAGAAGTCTGTGAACAGATCGCTGAGGTAATGGCAGAATTCCGGCCGGAGGCTCATGTCGACAAAAAAATTCTCCATGCCACGCACAAGGCTTGGCCGCTCCCAGATGTCCCCGACGCCGTACAGGATCGCCCGGCCTTTGTACCGGTCGCATAGCCCCGGAATCTCGCCATAGTTGAAATCATCGTTTCTTACCCAATGGAAGTTCTTCAAATCCTCCATGGTCTCGGCGTCCGACAGCGCGCCCGCGATGTCTTCCCGCACAGGGCCATACTCGCTGGGTTTATACACATAGCGTTCGCCCCAGTAGTTCTGGTAAAAGCCGTTCATCTCCGTCTCCGGCGGTGTGATTGCGTTGATGTGCCGGATGTCGGAACCCAAAAAGTCCTGCAGCGCGTCGGAATCCCGGAAAACCGTATGGCGGAATATCTTCCGAAGCGTCACATCTTCCGCTCGGAAGTTGTAGGGGATTCGGTCGACAGGCTGTCCCTTCAGGGTGGCCAGTACGCGCTCCCGGCTGTTCATAGAGAACCCTCCCCCGGCATATAAATGCCCGCCTTATCCTGTCAACTGAAAATCGATCAGAACATCACGCCCACCACATGGCGCCTGGCTTTTCCCGGATAATCACACGGTTCAGCATCTCGATGGCCTTGCGCAGGCCCTCGTCCTTGGACATGAAACCGTCCTCGTGCTCAATGCTGATGACGCCGTCATACCCGATCATCGAAAGCGCGTTCATGATGGATTTCCAGTAATGCTCGCCGTTCCCGTACCCCACGGTCGCGAAGACCCACGCCCGGTGCTGCGCGTCCGAATAATGCTTGGCGTCCAGGTTGCCGTTTTTACGGATGTTTTGCGGGAAGACCCTGGTGTCCTTGGCGTGAACGTGGAAGATCGCGCCCTTCAGCGACAGGATGGCTTCGGGGATGTCAATGCCCTGCCAGATCAGGTGGCTGGGGTCAAAATTGCTGCCGATGGCATTCCCGACCGCGGCCCGGAGTTTTAAAAGCGTCTCAGGGTTGTACACGCAGAAACCGGGATGCATTTCAAGCGCGATCTTCGTCACGCCGCAATTGGCCGCTTCCCGCGCGGCCCATGTCCAGAACGGGATCAACACCTCGTTCCACTGGTATTCGAGCATCTTCAGGAATTCCTCCGGCCACGGACAGGTCACCCAGTTGGGCGTCTCGTCCCTGGGGCCGCCGCCGGGGCATCCCGAAAAATCGGCAACCGTATCGATGCCCAGCTTTTCCGCGAGGTGGATCGTTTGAAGAAACGCCTCCCTGTGCTTTGCCGCTTCGCCGGGGATGGGGCTGACGGGATTCCCGGAGCAGTTGAGCTGGCTGATGGATAGACCAAACCGCTTGATGCTTTCCTTGAACTCCTGAAGCCTGACGCCGCTTGCCAGCAGGATCTCCGGATCGCAGTGCGAGGGGGCAGAAAGCCTACCGGTATACAGTTCGACCGCCTCGATTCCCATCGTCTGCACCTTTTTAAGCATGTCTGAAAGAGACATATCCGCGTAGAGTGCCGTGAACAAACCCAGCTTCATGAAGCCACCTCCCGAAGAGTGGTTATTGACGGATCGCCGGTTTTCGGTTGTAGATGATCAAAAGCGTGATCAGCATCGCGCCCATGATGATGTTGCGGATGGGCACATCCGTGTTGATTGTCGAGAGGAACAGGCTCAGCGTCATCAGCATGATCGTCCCGGTCAGCGTACCAAAGTAGCTGGATTTGCCACCGGCGATCATGGAGCCGCCGATGACGACCGCGGCGACCGATTGCATGGTGTAGCCGTCAAATGTCGCGATCTGCAGCTGCCGGAAGTATCCCGCGCCGACAAAGCCGCCAAGTCCCGCGATCATGCCCCCAAACGCGTACGCGAGCATGGTCACGCGCTTTGCGCGGATGCCCGTCAGCACGGAAGCCGTGGGGTTTGTGCCGACCATGTTCAGGCGCGCGCCGTACTGGCAGCGGGTCAGGAACAATACGAGCAGAATGTAGAACAGGATGGAGTAGATGAAGATCCCCGGCAGAAAGCCCAGATACCGCTGCGAGAAGGCGTCGCCCAACTGCTGCGACACCGTTCCGCGCGGATAGGCGCCGGTAAAGATGGGCTGAAATTTGGTCAACACGTTGGACATGCAAAGCGTCAGGATCAGCGCGGGGATCTTGATGTAGGCGACACCCAACCCGTTCAGCATTCCGACGAAGAATCCGAACACGAGGCAGACGAGGATGGCGGGCAGCAGTTTGTCGTTGTTGCCATTCATGATCTCGACGGTCATGCACGCCGTCGTGGACATGATTGCCCCGGTGGAGAGGTCGATGCCGCCGGAAGTGATGACGACCATCTGCCCGGCGCTGGCAAACAGCAGCATGGCGGTGTTGGCGAGCACCGCCGCCACAGCCGTACCGAGGGCGGCAAACGTAAAGTCGCCCGGCCGGATCACCATCATGATGGCGAACAGCACCACCGCCAGCAAAAGCGCCATATTCGACGTGTCCGTCAGCGAAGATAAACGTTTTTTCATGGACGCGCTCATTTCGCTTCACGCCCCTCTTTGTCCGAAATTCGCATGATCCGGTTTGTCATCACTCTTGTCCTTCCGCTGACGGTGATGGCCAGCACAATGCCCAGCATCGTGATGAGCTGCGCGGTAAAATCCTGATAATAGGTGGAAACGGAAAAACCCTTGATAAAAGAAGGGATGAATTTTGTGAACATGTAGCTGGTGGCGTTGTTGACCAGAACCATGAAGAACGCGCCCAGGATGCCGCACGGGATGGTGCCCCAACCGCCGGTGATCAATACGCCGCCGATCAGCGCCGCGGCGATGGACTGCAGCGTCTTGACGTCGCCGTTGATGGGGTTGGAACTCGCCAGCATCATCGTCCAGACGAGGCCCGCGACGCCGACAAACACGCCGCTCAACGTATACGACTTGATGGTCGTCCTGACCACAGAGATTCCGGTCAGATAGGTCGATTTTTCATTGCCGCCCATCGCGTACATTTCCTTGATGGACGAGCGCTTTTTGAGCACGAACCAGACGAGAACCAGGGCGATCAGGATGAACAGCGAGTTCGGGATCCCGAACACATCGCCCTGATACGCGCCCCACAGCGCGACGGGAACCTTCCCCTGCGGCCTGTCGCTGATCAAAAGGTTGATCCCCTTGATAATGAACGACATGCCGTAGGTCGCAAGCATCGGCGGTATCCGAAACACGCCTACGATGAAGCCGTTTAGGCTCCCGATGAGAACCGCCAGCAGGAACGCGATGGCGTATGCCGCCCAGATCGGGAGAGATGGGATGTGCTTGGGCATCATCACTGCGAACACGTTGACCAGGGACATGGTGATCCCAGAGGAAAGGTCGATGTTTCCCGAAATCAGCGCGATGACCTGCGCGACGGTCAGAATGACCAGCGGCATCGCGGTGATGAAAAGCGTCTGGATGCTGGATGGATTGAAAAACTCCAACCCTTCCATCGCGATGTTCAGGATCACGATCGCAACGATCAGCACCGTGCCCATATATTCCGGCTTCCGCCTGAATTTTTGATAGAAGGTGTCGTACCGCAAATTTTGCCCGCTCACCGATGCATCAGTTCCTTTCTCGTGTTTCTTAATGAAGTCCGAGCATCGCGGAAACAAAATGCTCCTCCGTTTTGTTATCCCCTTCAAGCACCCGATGGATGTTCCCTTCGTAGAACACGTAGATTCGGTCGCATACGTCGAGCAGTTCGTTGTTGTCGCTCGACACCATGACGACGGTCATCCCCCTGTCTGCCGCATCCCTCAAAAAGTTGTGCATCTCCCGCCGGGTCGCGACGTCCACGCCCTTTGTCGGGTCGTCCAGTAAAAGCAATGCCGGCTCCACGAAGCTCCACCTTCCGAACACCACTTTCTGCTGGTTGCCTCCGGATAGCGACGTGATGGGATTGTCAATATGCCCGATTTTGATTGCGTAATCGTCGACGATCTTCGCCGTGGCGCGATTCACCCCGCGCCTTGAGATCGGGCTGAAGTCGCTCCCCTTCGCGAGCTTTGCGCTAAAGATGTTTTCCCCGATCGACCGCTGCCCGAAGACCGACTCGCGGGTGCGGTCGCCGGAAATAAAGCCGATTCCGTCGCGGACCGCGTCCGCGGCGTCATTGTACTTCACCTGTTTTCCGCTGATGAACACCTTGCCCGCCGTGTACGGAATCACGCCGAACAACGCGCGCAGAAATTGCGACTGGCCCTGGCCTTCCAAGCCGCCGAGACCCACGATCTCTCCTTTTTTGATACACATCGAAGCGTTGTGCACGTATCCGGGAATCGTCAGGCTTTCGACCGCCAGGGAGGTGTCGGCGCTTTCGCACTCCATCGCGCGAGCTGCGTGCGACGATTCCGGCAGTTTTCCAGTCATGTTGAAGACGATGGTGTCAATCGACGTGTCCTCGAGGCGGACGTCGGCCACGGACGACCCGTTTCGAAGGATCACGGCGCGCGAGGCGATCCGGTAGATCTCTCCCAACCTGTGGGTCACGATGACGATCGAGGTGCCCGTTTCCGCGAGTTCTTTGAGGTTGCGAAACAGGAGCTCCACTTCGGTGTGGTGGAGCGTCGCGGTTACCTCGTCAAGAAGCAGGAACTCCGGCTTCCAGGAGACGGCTTTCACAATCTCGATCATGCTCAATACGGAAGGCGGAAGGTTTGATGGGATATCGTTCAGGTCACAAGTGATGTTGTACTTATCAAACAGCGATTGGACGTATGCCCGATTGGCCTTGTCGTCGACGCTACCATATCTGTTTACAATGAAATGCCCAAGCATGACGTTTTCCCAAACGGTCATAAGCGGCAAAAGGCTCAATTCCTGATACGCTACCGCGATCTTCAAACTCCGTGACGCATCGCTGCCCCGCATTTTCACTTCTTTGCCGTCTATGTGAATTGTTCCGGAGTCGCTGCCAATCGCCCCGCCGAGAATTTTGATCAGCGTGGACTTTCCGGAACCGTTCGCGCCCAAAAGCGCGACGATTTCGCCCTTTTCCACTCTGAATGAAGCGTCATTCAGCGCGCGGACTACGCCAAACGCCTTAAAGATGTTCTGCATTTCCAGCAAAGCAGCCATCTCCCATACATACTTTGATGATCCTGCAAAGCCCACGCGGAGGAATGTCCGCGTGGGCTCAGCGTATCGACTAAGTCGATACGCGCAAAGAAAATCCGCTTCGCATCTTTTCTTTGCATTTGGAACGAGGCCGGTTTCCTCAAATCCCTTCGGGGATTTGCGGGCAGAAACCGGTTTTGGTACGCTTTCCCCGTCGGCCGGGCATGCTCGGCCTTTGGGGGAAAGCCAAATCCACCGCGCTAGTCGCTGGATTTGATGGAATGTGGAAAGGGGTTCGGCCCTCTCTCCACCCTCTCCTTGGAGTGATGGTCTGAGCCCACGCGGAGGAGGTCCGCGTGGGCTTCTACGGGACTTCATGAACCTGTGCCGTCACACCTGTCGGGCATACCGGCTTCGCATGGCGCTCGCCGCACCGCGACCGTTATTTGAAGTACGCATCCGCCTGCTCGTCGGTCAGGTAGGTGGACATCTGATCGGTATCCGCGGCATCTTTCCACTTCGCGATCGCGTCTTTGAGGGTGGCCGGCGTAACGGTGTAGACGGGCGTATAGTACGCAACCTTGGTGCCGTTCGCGTCCGTCTTCAGCACGTCATCCTTGAATTCCTTGCCCTGAGCCATCCGGATCGCAAGCTTGAGGGCGGAGGCGCCGATTCCTGGAGGATTCTCGATGACCTGGAAGTCAATGACCTGCTTGTCCGCGTTGATCTTGTCCAGCATGCGGATGTAGCCGACGGTTTCATCCGAGGTCATGAATTCCGGATAGGGGGCGTTGGCTTCCTGGATTGCCTGGAGAATGCCGACGCACGCTTCCTCGGTCAGGATGGCATCGTACTTGACGCCGGAGGCGATGACTTCGCTCATCAGCTTCTTGGATTCAACGTCGCTCCAGCTATGCGCTCCCTGGTACACGATCTTGAAGTTGGGATGCGCCTTGAGGGCCGCGTTCCAAATGTCGCCGCGCAGGCCCGACCCGGTCGTTCCGGGCATGCCGCTGAAGTTGATCACGTTGACTTCTTTGTCGCCGAAGTGCTTCACCATGGCGTCAAAGTTGGTCTGGGCCCAGACCGTCTGATCGGTCTGCACGCCGACGATGTCGGGGAAAGGATAGATGTTGTCCACCGGGACGGCGATAATCCCCTTCTCCTTCGCCTTCTGGAAGCACGCGTCAAGCCCGCTGCTGCCGCCGGCGTTGATCAGGATGATGTCATAGCCGTCATTGATGCACTGGTTGAAATACTGCACCTCCATGGCGGGATCCTGGTTCGGGCAAAGCGCCTGGAACTCAGAGATGATGCCCTGCTGGATGTACAGATCGGCAACTTCCCTGACCTGAGCGTCGTAGGTTGAACGCCAGCCGTGCGCGTTGGTCCAGTCTATGGACGCAACTTTGAAGGTCTTGGCGCCCGATTCTGCCAAGGCCGCGATCGGGACGCCCATGCAGAAGACCGCCAGGAGTGCGAAAGCCATGATAACCGCCAGAGTCTTTCTCACCGTGTATCCCCTCCTACCTGATGAATGGTTTTGAGGTACCGCCAAGCGAATCATAAAGTAAGTTTATTTAAGTGTTTTAGTAACTTCTATTTTCATTTTATACTGAATGATTACTTTTGTCAATACATTTTGCGGCATAAATGAGAGACACTTAAAATTTTCTATTATGCGCAGATTGGGCGCGGCGCATAAGCGTTCACAATACAATGGAAAGGCCTGCCGCATATCTTCTTGAATCGGGGCATACGCTTGCCGAAGAAAGGGGTGGGTGTGTTGAATGCCGATACACATATGCCTGTCACTCTGGCGATGAGTCAATCCTCCGCCGACAATCAAAATAGCGGGCAGGGGCTCATGGTTTACCTGGACTCCGAACCCTATCCCACGGTGGCAAAGGCTTCGGATCCAAATACAGTCCGAATGCTCAAGGAAGACTACGCCGGAGCGGTCAGTGAGATGACCGCCGTTTCGCAATACATCTACCAGAACATCCTCAGCACGGACAACGAGTCCTTCGCCAACGCAATCCTTCAGATCGGGATTGTGGAAATGAGCCACCTCGGCATGCTCGGCGACGCCATTCTGGCGCTGGGCGGAAACCCGACTTTTGGTAACGGTTCGATCTTCTGGAATGGAAAACTGGTGAATTACGCCAGGACGCTTCCAGAGATGCTGAGGGCCGACATCGAGGCCGAGACGCAGGCCATCGCCAACTACAGAAGGCACGCCGCGGCCACGACCAACCCGTCCGTCCGCGCTCTTTTGACGCGCATCATCAAGGACGAGCAACTGCACCTGCGTTTTTTCCGGGAAACCCTTCGAGGCCTCACGGGCGCATCATCAGACGAAACCATGCCGACCTCCGCCGACCCACCCACGCTGAACCTGACACCACAGCAATTGGCGAATTACGATGGGAAAAACGGCAGACCGGCGTACATCGCCAACGAAGGGCTTATCTACGACGTGACCAGTTCACCGGCCTGGCATGACGGTGAACACGAGGACTACAGCGCCGGGAGGGATCTGACCGCTGATTTTGCCAGAGCGCGGCATGGCGACTCGGCGCTGAGCGGCCTCCCGGTGGTCGGCAGGCTGGTATAGCGATAAAGTGGGTCGCAAAAAACTATGCAATTATGATGGTCAGCTTAATGGTCTTGACGATATGAGGAGAGGGCATCGGCAAGCCCGACGCCCTCCCGTTTGATGATCCTCGTTTGCCTCCGGTCGCGAAAGCCCGAAGCGGCGGAGACGTATTCGCGTTCTCCCTCAACGTCATCACGCTTCGTAAGCGGACTTACCTGTTCTCGTTCTCGCGAATCTGTACTCTCCGGATTTTCCCGGAAATGGTCTTGGGCAGCTCCTCAACGAATTCAATCACCCGTGGGTATTTGTAGGGCGCGGTTACTCCCTTGACATGGTTCTGCAGTTCTTTGACCAGCGACTCGGACGCCGTATATCCCTTGGCCAGCACGATGGTGGCCTTCACAACCTGCCCGCGAACTGGGTCGGGGGTCGCGGTGACCGCGCATTCCAGCACGGAAGGGTGTTCCAGCAGCGCGTTCTCAACCTCAAACGGGCCGATGCGATACCCCGAACACTTGATGACGTCATCGTTGCGCCCAACAAACCAGTAATACCCGTCGTCATCCCGCCACGCCATATCCCCGGTACTGTACACGCCATTCGACCAGCACGCTGAAGTAATCGCTTCGTCCAGATAGTAGCCTTTGAACAGGCCGGTCGGGTGCTTCCTGTCCGTGCCTGTGACGCAGATGGCGCCAACCACACCGTTGTCGCATTCGCTTCCATCCTCCGCAATCAGCTTGATGCCGTACAGCGGGGAGGGTTTTCCCATAGAACCCGGCTTCACGGGATCCCATCCAAAGTTCGCGAGCAGAACCGAGGTTTCCGTCTGCCCAAACCCTTCGTACAAATCCATTCCCGTTTTCTGCTTGATCTGGTTGTAAACCTCCGGATTCAGCGGTTCCCCCGCGGTGCCGGAGTGTTTGATGAAGCTGAGGTCCACGCCGGTCAGATCCTCTTTGATCAGGTATCGATAAATCGTGGGCGGGGCGCAGAAAGTCGTCGGATGAAGCACCTGAATCGCTTTCAGAAGCGTCTGCGGCGTAAACTTCACCGTATCGAAAGCGCCGATCGCGGCGCCGCAGATCCATTGCCCGTAAATCTTGCCCCACGCAAACTTCGCCCAGCCCGAATCCGTCTGGGTCATGTGAACGGTGTTGTTTTGAACCTTCTGCCAAAAATACGCCGTTACGATGTGCCCGATCGCAAGCGAATGGTCGTGCAGCACCATCTTGGGCATCCCGGATGTGCCGCTGGAAAAATAGATCAGGTTGGGCTCGGTAACCTTGTTGGGAATCCGGTCAAACTCCGGAGATGCGTTCGCAACCGCCTCGCGGAAATGGATGTATTCCGGCACAGGGTGTTCGCCCACGCTCGCCAGAATCTCAAGGGACGGGCATTCGGGCCGCGCCTGGTTGATCTTCTCGATCAATTCGGCATCGTCCACCGTAACGATCATCTTGATTTTCGCGAGGTTGCAGCGGTAAACAATATCCTTTTTGGTCAGCTGATACGTGCCGGGGATGCAGATCGCGCCGAGTTTACTGAGTGCGGTGATGCACCACCACGCTTCCGGGCGCTGCTTGAGAATCAGCATGACGATGTCGCCCTTTTTGATCCCGGCCAGTTTCAAAGCGTTCGCGGCCCGGTTTGAAAGCGCCCTCGCCTCCGAGAAAGAGAATTCCTTCACTTCAAAATCGTCGTTACACCAGCGCAAGGCCAGTTTGTTCGGCTCAAGGCTTGCCCAACGATCCACGACGTCATAGCCAAAGTTGAAGTCCTCCGGGACGTTCACCTTGTAGTTGTGGAAAAAATCCTCATAGGAATCAAAGTCGAGTTTGGGCACATAGGTGCTCAGGATGGGATTCATCAAATCCATTCTCTCCTCACTGACAGATTACCGTCAGGAATTTTGCGTCTGTATCTTTTGCGACCTGATAATGCGGCAGCATCGGATCGAAATAAATCGCGTCTCCCGCATTCAGGGTATATTCGGTCTTGCCCACGCTGATCACGACGGTTCCGCTCAGCACCAGATTAAACTCCTGCCCGGTGTGCATGACCGGCTTGGGCGCCTCCTCTTTGGGGCGGAGTTCCACCAGAAGCGGTTCCATGGCCCTGCCGATGAAGTTGTTCGCCAGGCTGCGGTACGAATATCCTTCAAACCGCTCGACGGCTTTCCCCTGCCCTGAGCGAACCACCGAAGCGGTTCTCATCCGGGCCTCTTCCCCCATGAGCAACACATTGAAATCCACTTTGAAAATGCCGGCGATCTCATAAAGCATGGAGATCGGGATGTCCTCGCTGCCATTCTCATAGCCGATGTACTGTTCGGACGTGACGCCCAGCTTATCGACCATCTCTTGAACCGAAAGGCCAAGGATCTCCCGCATTTCCAGAATGCGGGCGGGGATCTGCTTTGTGAAGTTGTTCAAACCCATACCTCCATCCGTTTCGACGCGAAACGAATCCCCCGTCGATTGTCTTTCCTTGCATTATACGCTGTTCGGTACTTGGAAACAAGACCCGGAAAACCGTGTGTTCTGAGCATCGGCCTGTCAATTCTTTGTTGCGCTGATGGTATCGCCATAGAACGGCGTTTTCCAAGCTGCCGGATCAGCGCGCGATGTGCGGCTTGACTGCCATGCCGCAAAGCAGTACAATCGGTCAGGCGGAGCGCGTTGCGCCGGGCAGGCGGACGCTGTCGCCGGATCGGATTGCTTGTTGGGAGCTTGATAAACATATGAAATTCTACTTCGCGCCTATGGAAGGTTTGACCGGATACGTCTATCGGAACGCCCATCACGCTTTCTTTCCAAACGGAATCGAGAAATACTTCTCACCGTTCATTTTTGCCAATCAGCATGACAATTTCAAAGCCCGCGCTATGAATGACATTTTGCCGGAGAACAACCGGGGGATCGTTCTGATTCCTCAATTATTAACCAACAATGCGGATGATTTCATCCATACGGCTAAGAGAATCCGGCAACTGGGGTATTCTGAGATCAATTTGAATTTGGGCTGTCCGTCAGGAACCGTCGTCTCAAAAGGCAGAGGTTCGGGATTCCTAGCAAAAAGAGCGGAATTGGACACATTCCTTCAGAAAATTTTCGATCACCCGGTGACGAAAATATCCATAAAAACAAGGCTTGGCAAGGACAGACCGGAGGAGTTTCAAGAACTGATGGAAATATACAACAAATACCCCATTGAAGAACTGATCATACACCCCAGGGTTCAAGCGGATTATTATAGAAATACACCGAATATGGATGCTTTTTCTGAGGCCTTCTCAAAAAGCAAAATCCCAGTCTGCTATAATGGCAATCTTTTTACATTGGAGGACATCGATCGTTTTTCAGCCGCGAATCCGGGTGTGGAAACGGTCATGCTGGGAAGAGGGTTACTGATAAATCCGGGTCTTGTCAATGAAGTATTATTCAGGATCAAACTCGACAAGCATCTGCTGAAGCGTTTTCACGATCAAGTCCTTGACGAGTACAAAGGGCTGCTCTCCGGGGACAGGAATGTTCTATTCAAAATGAAGGAACTCTGGAACTACATGATCGTGGTTTTCCGCGACGGTGCGAAGCATGCCAAGCGGATCAAAAAGTCGCAGTCTTTACGCGAGTATGAGGAAGCGGTTTCGTCGCTGTTCCGCGAATTGGATATAGGGTAATACCAATTTGGAACATTATCGCATCGTCGCGTCGGGTCTCAACGTAACGCTGCATTGCACGCCGAAGGCGTATCCCTTGACATTCGATGCTTTGAATTTGTCAGACATGATCGTTAGTTGCGTGCGTTACAAACTGCTTGCGCCGCGCGTTCTCCTTTTCCAGCGCCTTCAATCGCTTCGCATCCTCTGTGTTCATGCCTCCGTAGGTAGTACGTCTGCTCCGTAATCCCCGCCTGCCGCGCTGGATGGTGGAGATTTGCGGAGCAAATACGACCCGACCTTGACAGGGAACCGGGGGTACGATGGGGGCGGCGGCTGACCGCAGGCCCCTGCGGTCAGCCCTTGCCCGCCGGTTTCTCATTCGGGTTGCGTAGATCAGAGTCCTGCCTGCCAGCAAATTCCAGGATCGTGTCGTAGGGGCGCTTGCCTCGGTTTCTGTAGCCCCGGTGCGGGCGCTCCCTGCTGTAGACTCTTTAATACCCAAAACGTTCTTTGAATAATTGATATTGCTCGTCCCATTCCTCCCTGCCCTGAGGATAATACCGCGCAACCGGGAATGAACGTGAAACCAAATCACGGCCTTCCTCAACGTTCGTCAGTTTGCCAAGAGAAATTAGCTGAATCAGAATATTACCTACTGCCGTCGCGTCAAAAGGCCCGGATATAACGGGTCGGGCGCACGCGCTTGCCGTGAACTGATTCCCCACCGCATCACGCGCTCCTCCTCCGATGATGTGGATGGAGCTCAGTTTTCGATCTGTTATGGTTTCCAACTTCTCTATCGTTAGCCGATACTTTATCGCGAGCGATTCATATACGCATCGAAAGAATTCGCCGGGCATCTCAGGCGTCCTGCCGTAATGCATCTTACATTTCCGTCTTATCTTTTCCGCCATATTCCCAGGCGAAAAAAACGTATGGTCATCCACATCAATCAGGTATTGGAACGCCTTCGCGTTTAGCGCTAGCTGGACAACTTGAGCGTAGTCAAACAACATCCCCCGGCTAGCAAAATCATTCATCAACTCCTGAATAATCCAAGATCCCATAACATTGCATAAAAGCCGGTGATGCCCCGGTATGCTGCCTTCGTTTGCGATATTGCACTGATAGCCATATTCCGTGATAACCGGCTCGTCGGTTTCGATTCCAACCAAGCTCCACGTACCGCTTGAGATCAGCACACTGTCCCTATCTACAGGCGCGGCAAGAAAAGCCGAGGCCGTATCATGCTCGCAGACAGAAATAAACTCCATAGATGCAAGACCTGTCTGAGCACAGAACTGCGGGCTTAATTTGCCGAGTTTGGTTCCAGGCTCAACCACATTTCCAAATATGTGGCGTGGTATATCAAATGCCTCTATTACATCGTCAAGCCATTCGTGAGTCTTAAGGTTCATTAACTGCGTCTCCGCCGCAAGCGTGAACTCGGTTGCCTTCTCGCCGATCAGGTAATAGGCCAGCAAATCCGGCACATGGAAAAACCGATCCGCTCCTTCCAGCAGGTACCGCTGCCCAGATTCGATCATCGCAGCCAACTGCATCAGCGTATTAAAAGGCGCTATCTGGTTGCCGGTTTGCATGTACAGATCGTGCGCAGACATGCGGCGGTAGATTTTATCACGCAGCAATTCAGTACGGTTGTCTCGATACGATCGGACCGGGCAAAGCAAATCGCCCGTCTGACTGATCAGTGAAAAATCGTTGTTGAAGCTATCAATTCCCAGCGAGTCGGGAGTTTCGTCTTTCGCCGCCATGCGCAGGCCCAACGTCAGTTGGCGATAGATCTCAAGAAAATCCCAATACATGGAATTGCCCAACTGAACGATGCCATTTTTGAAACTGTAAACGGGCTCGAGCGACAGACGTTCCCCGTTGAATTGACCGCAAAACAGCTTGCCACTGCTCGCACCAAGGTCAAACGCAACGCATCGCATGTTCATACATCCGGAAGCAGGGACTTCGCAATCCCGCAAAAAGCATCCGCCTCAATCCGCTCAAGCATGCTGTATGCCATATATATGGAAGGGCCGGATACGACCACACCGTGCGTGGGCAGGATGCAAGCGATCGGCTTTCTCTCCGCCAACTCACGCCTGGAGTCAAAATAAGCATACACATTATCCGCCAGTTCTTGGCTGTAGGCCTTCGAGTACGGTATGCAATCTACATATCCGCGGCCTTTTGTTGCTTCGGTTACGTTGGGAATCGGGCGAGAAAACGCCACATATGGCATGCAATAAAAGGGATGCGCATGGATGGTCGCACCGATGTTCTGGAATCTGGAAAGCAAGAGAATGTGCATATTGGTTTCCCTCGATAGCTTTCCATTCCCCTCCAGTATGTTTTCTTCATAATCGATCAACAGCATATCCTCAGGCTTCAACTGACAATGCTTGTTTTCAGACATCATCGAAGGCGTACTCAGGATTCGATTCTCATCAACTCGGACGGCAAAATTGCCTCCGGCTGCATTGGTAAGCCTGCGTTCCCACATCATCCGGGCAACAACGCACATCTCTTCGCGCATTTCAATGTAAGAAAGATTGGACACAACGGTTCCCCCTTTGTCTAAATACAGCTGATGGTGACACTTTCCATGAGTGAAAGCGCTCGTTCCGGATCAAAGCCAACCGACAGCGGAGACTCGGCGCACGCGGCCGATGCGGCGGTTGCATACCGAAGAATATCTTCGAGCTTGTCCCAAGCGGCGTGGAATTTGAGGAAGGAGGAACGAAGAAAAAAGGC
>CAZNPZ010000002.1:0-134030 GCA_964575255.1 uncultured Oscillospiraceae bacterium | reverse complement strand
TCCTTCGTCCAGCGTCAGGCAGGCGACGTGTCCGATGCGCCTGCCGCCCAGGATGACCGGCATGCCGACGAATGCCTTCAAGCCCTTCACACGCTTTTCCTCCAACAGAAAAATCCGGCATCCCCATTTTGCGCAGGGATGCCGGAAACGATGCGCACTGGCGCTTCATTGCCAGGGGATACCAATCATCGATAAATTGTTTTAACTACGATAACTTTTCCAGCATATCCAGAAAGCGCTTTTCGGGCGGTGCCTCAAACAGCATGTGCTCCCCGGTGGTCGGATGCAAAAACCCCAGCCGGAACGCGTGCAGAAGCTGCCCGCCTTCGACGGCGATTTGCGGTTTCTTCGGCCCATAGACCGGATCGCCCAGGACAGGGTGGCCGATCGATGCCATGTGGACGCGAATCTGATGGGTCCGTCCGGTGGTCAGCCTGGCTTCGATCAGTGTCGCGCCGCGAAGCCGCCGTTCGACATGCCAGTAGGTGCGGGCGCTGCGCCCATTTGGGACGATCGCCATCCGCTTCCGGTCGGTCGGGTGACGCCCGATCGGGCCGTCCACGAAACCCGAATCCTCTTTCAGGTTCCCGGTCACGATCGCAAGGTACGCCCGCTCGACCGAGTGCGCCTTGATCTGCTCGGACAGTGCCGCGTGGCTGAAGTCGTTCTTCGCGACCAGGAGAAGGCCGGACGTGTCCTTGTCGATCCGGTGCACGATGCCGGGGCGAAGCTCCCCGCCGATGCCGGACAGATCCGTCAGGTGGTGCAGGAGCGCGTTGACCAGCGTGCCGTCGTAGTTGCCCGCGGCTGGGTGAACCACCATGCCGCTGGGTTTAAAGATCACAGCGAGGTCGGCGTCCTGATAGCGAATGTCCAGCGCGATGTCCTGCGGGGCGGCGGACGCCGCTTTTACCTCCGGAATCTCAAACCGTACGCGCATGTCGCGCTTCAGCATGAACCCCGCCTTGGTCTCCAATGACCCGTTGACATACGCGCCGCCAGATTTGATGATCGAAGCCGCGCGGGAGCGGGTCACACCGGCGCATTCCGAGAGAAACACATCCAGCCGCTCTCCGTCAGACCGTTCGTCAATCGCCCACTCCACCTTCGTCCTCTCCTTTCCTGAGAAAGCACAGTGCGCTCAGAGCCGCGCCCATCGAAACGCAGATGTCGGCCACGTTAAAGACCGCGAAGCGCACAAACGTGAACTCGATGAAGTCGATCACATAGCCCAGCGCGATCCGGTCGATCAGGTTGCCAATCCCGCCCGCCGCCACCATGAGAAGGCTCAGCCGCAAAATCCGGCCGCGCGGCTTCTTTGCGACCAGGTACGCGAGCACGGCGAGGATGAGCAGCGCGTTGAGGACGATGACCAGCCACCGACCGTTTGCCAGCATCGAGAACGCGACGCCCGTATTCTCGGCGTAGTGAAAGCGAAACACGCCCGGCAGCGCGTCCATTACGCCGCCGCGCGCACCATAAAGCCAATTGGCCGCCCAGAACTTGCTCAGGCGATCCAGCCCGACGAGCAGTATAACCCAAATCGCGTAGACCATTTTTCCTCCGGCGTTACCATGCCCGGTTTCTGCCATTTCATACCATGCAAAAAGATCAATTGCTCCAAAGGACTGAAAGATTTTGGATGCAGAACAAGAGCCGGAACGAGGCGTAGCAGCGCTACGCCGACTGGAGGGCGACACTGCGTGAAACGACTCAGTCCAACGAGGAATGATTATTTGGGATTGGTATCATTCCAGTGTCGCATAAAAACGCCCCGAAGGGCGTTTCTATAGCACAAACGATTCTGTATGAATTCTATGGCTCGTCGTCGCCCTTATTGACGTCCATCCGGGGTTCTTCGGCGAGCACGCTCTCGTCCAGCTTGAACGCGTGCAACTGCTCGCGGACAAGTCGCCTGAAGCGGATCCGGTAGTCCTCGGTCGCCTTGCGGACACCCTCCAATTCGACCTTCGCGCTCTCGATTTCGGCCCGGTGCTGGGTCATGACCGCGCTGACCTTTTCCTCGGCATCTGCGACCATCATGACCGATTTCTTCTTGGCCTCGGTGACGGTCTCATCGGCGATGCGCTGCGCACTCAAAAGCGTCTCCCGGAGCGTCGCTTCCAGATTGCGGAAGTACGCCTCGTCTGTGGTCTGGATCGGCTTGACTTCCGGCGCGTGCACGACGGGCGCGGCCGGCGCGGGCGTCGGAGCAGGGGCTGTAGCCGGTGCTGCCAAGCGCTCCGCGATCGCCTTGTCGGCCATCGCGCGCGCTTCCTGCGCCTGCTGCATCAGCGTTTTGTTTTCCGAAATCAGCGCCTCCATCTGGTCGGCGATCTCATCCAGAAATTCATCGACTTCGTCTTCTGAATAGCCATGCTTGATCTTGGTAAATTCCTTCTCGCGAATATCCTTGACGGTGACCATGTGCGCCTCATCCTTTCTGCTTGAGAGATTTCCGGGACGCGCGACCGTTCGGCAATCTACGACAAACCTTGCGTAATAGTTCTCCGCCGCGCGGCGGATTCCTTTATTTAACGGAAAAATAACCGGTCAGCGCGCACCGAACCGCGTCATCCGGACGCCCAGCCGGCCCTTTTTCGTAATTCCCTGCTCCTCTTCCACCCGGAGCCGCCCGAAACCCCGGACGGAGATCAGGTCGCCCTCGCGAACGCGGGCGTCGGTTCGCTCCTCCGGGAGGTGGTTGAGTTTTACCAGACCTCGGCGGATCAGTTCCTGTACCTCGGCGCGTCCCATTGTAAACCCCGCGGCGGCCACCGCGTCCAGCCGCATGGAGGGCACGGTATCCCGAACGGATACGCCTTCCTCTTTGGGAAGCGTCTCGCCTTGCGCGCGGCGGACGGAGAGCCTCGCGCGCCCCGCGCTGGTCAGTTCCCCCTGAATGACCTGCGCGGCGGAGGTAAGCGCGAACAGGTACGCGCAGCCCTCGCCGACCACGATATCCCCCAATACGGACCGCTCTACGCCAAGACCCATCAGCGCGCCCAGGAGATCCCGGTGCTGCAGCCTGGAAAATTCCGCGCTCCAGTCGGCGCGCAGGCACTCGACCGGCCAGGCCTCCGGCGGCTCATCGGCATAAAACGCCGCGATGACCCGTTCAGCGCCCTCGTATCCGCCGTAGAACGCCGCCTCCACGCCCTCCTCCCGCGCGCAGCGAACCGCCTCGGCCTGATGTGGCGGCTCCAGAAAGCGGGTGAAGCGAATCTGCCCCCGGCGCGCGGCGCGGCACAGATCGGATAGATGCGCCCGCTCCAGATCGTCCTTCACAGCGTCATCAGCCAGCCAAACAGCCAGAACAGAAGCCGCCGCGAGATGGACAGCGCGAGAAACGCAAAGATAACACTGGTGTCAAAGCGCAACCCACTGCGGATCAGGCGATTGGAAATCGGTCGAAATGGAGCCACCAGCGGCTGCGAAAGGCGGCTCAGGAACACGTAGACCCGATTGAGCGGGCTTGCGAACCAACTCAGCACGCAATAGGCCAGCAGCACATATTGGAGGATACGCAGAAAGATGTCGAAGCCCTGATAGACCTTGATCAAGATAAAATAATGCATGGCAATCAGTAGCGCCGCTCGGTCTCGTTGGTCATGGCGACCTCGACGTTGTTGGGCGCGATCAGGTAGGTTTTGTCGGACGCCTTGCGCAGCGTAGCGCCCAGCGCGAACGCCGCGCCGCACAGCGTGTCAATGCCGCGTTGAATCGTCTTTTCTTCCATTTCTTCCAGGTTCAGAAGCACGGTTTTGCTGTCGATCAAGTCGGTGATGACGTCGCGGCACTCCTCCAGCGTATGCAGGTAGTAAATGACCGTTTGGTGCCGGGAGTCGTTCTGCATCGTGATCACGTTCCCGCGCGGCGGCTGCGGCTGCTCCAGCCGATCGAACTCGTCGCGGATGGGATCGTTTCTGTAGGCGGGCACAGCCGCGGCTGCGCGAAAGGGCTGCGCCGTGCGTGAATACTCAGGCTTTGCCGCCTGACGCGGCTCCGGCCGAACAGGTTCCTGATCAAACCGCCCGGAGCGGAAATCCGATGAAGCGGAGGAGCGGTACGGCGCGCGGGGCTCCGGCGTGCGTGAACCATAACGGTCGTACTCCCTGGCGGAGGCGTTCGGCGCATAGGATCCCTGCGTATACGTACCCTGGTTGTAGGAACCTTGAGAATAACCGCTCGCGTAACCCGATTGCTGCCGGACCGGCCTCGCGCCTTCCGCGGCGCGGCGCTGCGGCGGGTTGTACACCTGCGCGCCCATCGCCTGTCGCTCGTAAGCCGGTTCGGGCTCATCATCCACGAGACCGATAAATTCCAGGAATTTGTTTAAGCGTCCCCGCGCCATGAAACGTCCTCCTCAGCCCTTCGTTAAACCGACGCGCTTCTGGCGCCGAAAATCGCGGATCCCAGACGCACCATCGTTGCGCCCTCCTCCGCGGCTATGATATAGTCCCCGCTCATGCCCATCGACAGTACGCGCATGTCCGTACCGTCGATCGCCTCGTCCCTGAGCCGGTCGAACAGAACGCGCATTCCGCGAAACAGCGGGCGGATCTCCTCCGGGTTCGCGGTCAGCGGCATGATCGCCATCAGGCCTTCAATGGAAAGCCCCCGAAGCCGCGCGGCTTCCCGGAGAAACGCGGGTACCGCTTCTTCGTGAATGCCCGCTTTTTGTGGTTCCCGCGCGATGTTGACCTGAACCAGTACGGGCATCCGAATGCCCGCCGCCTGCGCGCGCCGGTCGATCTCCTGCGCAAGCTCCATCCGGTCCAGCGATTGAACCATCTTCGCCATGCCTATCAGGTATTTTACTTTATTCGTCTGCAATTGTCCAATGATATGCAAAGAAAAATCAGGATTTAACGCTGAAAATTTCTCGCGCGCCTCCTGCACCCGGTTTTCACCGATGATTCGTACGCCCTCGTCATAGGTCATATTGACGATCCCCGCGCCGATGGTCTTGGTGACCGCGCAGATCGTCACTTCTCCCCAGCGCGCGGACGCCTCATGAAGACGGGATCGGCAGGTGCGGATATTTTCAGCCAGAATCATCCGGTCCACACCGATCCCTCCTTTCATGCGGCAATCCTGGTATTTCACTCAATAGTCCCCGATACTTCGGTAACCCCGTCGCCTTTTCTATCATTCCCGGCGACATGCGCGCCGGGAATGTCGTTTCCGTAACCAGTGCGTACACTGGTGAAGGAAACATTACCCTCTGTCAGCGGGCCGCCAGGAAATCCTTGAGGATTTCAGGCCCGCGCAGCATCACCCTACGCGCTGGAAGCAGATTTTCAGCGCCTGCCTACGGCAGTATTACACGCCATCCGATCGACAGCGTGCCCTCGACCAGCGGCTGGATGATCGCGTTCTCGCTGTCGCTGGACAATACCTCCACCGGCACGAACGTTCCGCCCGGCACGTCGCTGACGGTGACGCCCGGCTGCCCGTTTTGCATGGTGATCGCCTTGACCGGCACCGAAAGGCCCGAAAGGTTGATGCCGATCATCGCCGGACCATAGCGCTTGTTGATCAGAGGCCCCAGCGACCCTTCCATTTCCAGTTGGGCCATGACTTCGCCTTCCGCCTTCAGCATGCGCGTGACCTTGCCGGAAAAGACGCTCCCCTCGAAGCCCTCGAACTGGATGGTAAACACCTGTCCGCTGACCGGGTTCCAGGTCGTATCCTTCGACAGCAGCACCACATACCACTTATCCGGGTTCACGATCCGGAAGATGCTCTGCTTGTTGCGCGCATCCGCGTCCGTTTCCGGCGACCTGCCCGCGAGGATGGAGCGGATGTCCGCGATGGTCATCGCTTCCAGGTTGGCCGGCGTCAAAAACTGCTCGCATCCGTCCAGATAGAAGCTGACGATGCCGGACGCGCCCGCGTTTTCCGGGGTGCGCCAGGAAGCGATCGCGTTTTCACGCTTGGTTTCCTCTTCATATAGGCTGTTCAGTTTGGGATCCTCGCGGCGGTTCTGGCTCAGGTAGCTCTGCCGGGCTTCCATCGCGCTCTGCAACTGCTTTTCGAGGTTCGTGAGGCTGCCGCGCGTCTTTTCCCGGATCAGCGTCTTGACCTCAAGCGCCTTTTGCTGTACGTTGTTCTCCAGCCGCTCCAATTCGGCGTCCACGATATTCTTCAAAATCGACTGATGGTAGGCGCGGATGTTCTGGCGGACGGTTTCGAGTTGCTTGATCTCCTTCTCCGAATACCCCGCCGAGTAGACGTCCGCGATTTCCTGTCCCTTCGCGACCTGCGCGCCTTCCGCGGCCACGTACACCACCTGGCCGCTTCCCTCGAAAGAAGTGACGGTTTCGTCGCGCACGACGACGGCGTCCACTTGCTGAGAATAGGAAGTCGCGGCCATCGTGACGATGCCCTCCGAAGCGCCCAGCGGCGAGAGTTCGCGGATCACGAAATACATCCCGATTCCGATCAGAATCAGGAAAACGTAAAAACGGCCCGTGATCCGTCTTTTGCGCATCGATTGCCCTTTCAAAACAGGCGTCTTGCGCCTGACTGGGTTCTTAACAATCATTCATTATACCGAATTTTCTTTTGGCGCGCAACCGTTTTGGTTGACAGCCGCCGGACAAAATGATTATAATTAGATGAAATTGGCTGGAGGGAACCCAATGCCCCACATCGACCGCATGGCTTTTTCGCTCTTCGGAATCCCGGTGTACTGGTACGGACTCATGATCACGTCGGGTGTCCTCATGGGCCTATTGCTCACGTCCATCCGCGAAAAACGGTTTGGCCTCCCAAAGGATACGTCGATCAACCTGGCGCTGTGGGTCGTCCCGGTGGCGATCATATGCGCCCGGCTGTATTACATCGCGTTCACCTGGGACAGCTTCAAAGATGACCTTTGGTCCGTCTTCAACGTGCGCGGCGGCGGGATGGCGATCTACGGAAGCCTGATCGGCGGTTTTCTGACCGGCATCGTCTTCGCAAGGGTGAAAAAGATCCGGTTTGCGACGCTCTGCGATCTGGCCGCGCCCGCCATCGCGATCGGGCAGGCGCTGGGTCGCTGGGGAAATTTCTTCAATCAGGAAGCGTACGGCGTACCGATAACCAATTCTTTCCTCCAATTCTTTCCCGCCGCCGTCTGGATCGAGGCTGAAAGCAGCTGGTTCGCGGCCACGTTCTTTTACGAGTCCGCGTGGTGCTTTCTGATCGTCATGTTCCTGCTGGTCGCGGAAAAGTGGCATTTCTTCCGCCGCCCGGGCGAGGAATTCCTGTGGTATGTAACCCTCTACGCGTTTGAGCGCATGATGGTGGAAGGGCTTCGGACCGACAGCCTGTATTGGGGCGCGGTTCGCGTGTCCCAGGCGCTCAGCTTCGCGCTGCTGATCGCCGGAATCATCCTGATACTCATTTTCCGCCGCGCGAACCGCACAAAGGAGGACTGAAAATGCGAAACCTGACCTTGCTTACCGATCTCTACCAACTGACCATGATGTATGGCTACTGGAAATGCGGCATGAAAAACGACCTTGCCGTTTTCGACATGTTCTACCGAAAGCCCTGCGAAACGATGAACTACGCGATCATGGCGGGCGTCGAGCAGCTGATCGAATATATCAATAACCTGTATTTTGACGAAGATGCCATCGCCTACCTGCGCTCCTTGAACCAGTTTGATGAAGGGTTCCTCGCGTCGCTGCGAGATTTCCGCTTCACCGGCGACATTCAGGCGGTGCCGGAAGGTACGATGGTGTTTCCGGGCGAGCCGCTGGTGCGCGTCATCGCGCCGATCTTCGAGGCTCAGCTGATCGAAACCGCGCTCCTCAACATCGTGAACCATCAGACGCTGATCGCCACCAAGACCAGCCGCGTCGTGCAGGCGGCGGAGGGCGGCGGCGTGCTGGAGTTCGGCCTGCGCCGCGCGCAGGGACCGGACGCCGGGCTGTACGGCGCACGCGCGTCGGTCATCGGCGGCGCGGCCGCCACCAGCAACGTGCTTGCCGGGCAGATGTTCGGCATCCCGATCCGAGGCACCCACGCGCACAGCTGGGTGATGAGCTTCCCGACCGAACTTGAAGCTTTCCGCGCCTACGCGAACTGCTTCCCGGATGCGTGCCTCCTGCTGGTGGATACCTACGATACGCTGAAGAGCGGCGTGCCCAACGCGATCAAAGTATTCAAGGAACTCCGCGCCGCCGGACACGAGCCGAGCGGCATCCGGCTGGATTCCGGCGACCTCGCGTACCTGAGCCGCGAAGCGCGCAAAATGCTGGATGACGCGGGCTTCCCGAACGCGAAGATCAGCGCGTCGGGAGACTTGGACGAGACGCTGATCCGCGACCTGAAGCTGCAAGGCGCGCGCATCGACATCTGGGGCGTCGGCACCAAGCTGATCACCAGCATGGACTGCCCCGCGCTGGGCGGCGTATACAAGCTGAGCGCGCGTATGGAAGACGGTACGTTCGTGCCCAAGATCAAGATCTCGGAGAACCCCGCGAAGGTGACCAATCCCGGCGTTAAAAAGCTGTTGCGCCTGTACGACAACAAGACCGGTAAGGCCATCGCCGACCTGATCGCGCTGGACAGCGAGCGCTTCGACGAATCGAAACCACTGACCATCTTCGACCCTGTGGACACTTGGAAGATGATGACTTTGACCGACTTCCGAATCCGGGAACTGCAGATCCCCCTCTTTAAAGCCGGAAAGCAGGTCTACCAGTCGCCCACCCTTCAGGAGATCCAGGCGTACCATTTCAAAGAAATGGACACCTTCTGGGATCAGTACAAGCGCAACCTCAACCCGCACCTGTACAAGGTCGACCTCTCCGACGGCCTCTGGATGTTGAAACAGTCGATGCTGAAAAATAAGGCCGGACAGGGATACTGAACATAGGCTTTCAAACTCCAATTCGTCGAGAGGGCCGAAGCCCTCTCGACTTTCCATCAATTCCGGCGACCTGCGCGGCGGAATTTTCTCCCAAAGGCCGAGCTTGCGCGGCCGACGGGGAAAGCGTTCCGATCCGGTTCCAAATGCATTTGAAAGCCGCGAATGCGGATTTCAAATGCGCGTGTCGCCAAAGGCGACACGCAAAAGAACACCGGAAAACCTTCCGGTTTTCCGGTATCTGCGGCGAAGAGGCGCCATTTGCACGTTCGCCGCCCGTTGATCCCGCTAGCCCATCTGCGTCTTCAGCTGCTGGAATTTCTGCCTGGCCGCCTGAATCTCAGGCGTAGGCGCGTTCTTGGTCTGGTACCAGCCCATCTGGCTCATCCGATCAAAAACGCTGTACTGACTGGTCGCACACTCGTTGAAGTTGTCGGTCAGCACTTGCCTAAGCTGCGGGCAGGTTGTTTCGGGCAGGAAGGTTGAGTAGGACGAGATCAGGTACTTTTCCTGCGTGAGCAGGTCTTCCATCATGTCCTGATCATTGAGCACGGCATTCTGCGGATTCTGATTCATCTGAAAGCTCGCCTCCTCATGCGTGGCTGTTCAGGTAATTGAACAGTCGGTCAAAGTGCGTTCGATGCTTCATCGCCAGATCGTTGGCCAATGTCTGAAGCGACGGATTGGTCAGCGTCTTGGCATACTGTTCCGCCTTTTTACAGGCGAGAAACTCATGCTGCATCTGGTCTTCGAGAATGGTCAGACTCTTTGTTTGAATGCCCGCGCTCCCTGGATTCGCCATCTTCGTTTCCCTCCCCTTTCACTGGATCGGTTCTATTTTGCCCGGCAGGCGCAGACCCGAAACGAGGTGCATTTTTCCAATGGCAAAGGTTACCTCCATAGAAAAACTGGGGCCGGTCTACCGGATCTTTCTGGATGGCCGCATGTTTGTCAGCGTCGACCGGATCTCGTTTGAGCGCGCGCCGCTCCGGGCGGGCGACGAGGTGGACGAAGATCGCTACCTTGCGGAAACCGCCCTCGCGCAGTCGCCGCTCGCCTACGAAGCCGCGCTGACCGCGCTTGCGCGAGCCGGAAAGAGCGAGAAGGCGCTCAGGCGCCATCTGGCTCTGAAGGGGTTTCTGGATGCGCCGGTCGAGTCGACCATCGCGCGGCTTACGCGCGTCGGCCTTCTGAACGACGATGCCCATGCCTCGCGCTTGGTGGAAACCGCGTCCGCCGGCGGCCTGTCCAAAAACGCCATCCGGCGGAAGCTGTATGTCAAAGGGATTCAGGATGAAGACGCGGAGCGCGCGCTGGAAGCGATCTCCGACGAAGATCAACTCGCCTCTGCGAAAAGGCTCGCCGACAGGCTGCGCCCGCGCTACGAAAAGCTGGAAAACCGCGCCGCTCGTGCCCGTCTTTCGCAGGCGCTCGCTCGGCGCGGCTTCCCTTGGGATGTGATCAACCAGGTTCTGTCATCGGATGACGAGTAGGCTACTTCTTCTCATAGCTCCCGCAAAGGCTCTCGTCGGCCGCGTTTCCGCTGCCTGCCTGGCTGCGCGCATCCACGTGAATCGAGCGCAGTGAACAGAAGTCCTCGTTCATACAGTGATGGTTGCAACTCTTTACGTTGCAGCGGATGTCGACGTTGGGATTCTTGTGGCTCATGACTTTCCCTCCTTTTGATCGCTCCCCGGTTCATTCTTCCTCCGCGCGCGGCTTTTCATGCGGGCGGAAAAATGGTATAATGGCCTTCATGACGGGAGCGTGTGAAGAAATGGGTATTGAAGTTGTCGGCAAAATCGGCTCGATGGCGATGATCCGCAAGGAAGAAAATGACATCGACTACAACATCATTTCCAGGGTTGCCTCCGAGCTTCATCCGGGTATGGTCTTCGTGACCAGCGGCGCGGCCGAGATCGGCCGGGTTGATTTCATGAAGCGGAACGGGCATGAACTGTCCGGCGACCGGCAGGAAGTCAAGATGGACTACTGCGCACAGGGTCAGATCATCCTGATGGAAAATTACCGGATGTTCTCAAGGCCGGAATACTCGATCCGGCAGCTGTTGGTGGAGCACCAGCACTTCAACGACCGGGCGAAGCGCGAGAACATCCGCCGCCTGCTTCTGCGCGCGGCGGAGCAGAACGCGATCCCGATCGTCAACTACAACGACCCCGTCTCGGACGACGAAATACTAAAAATGGAACTGAACTCGCTGAAGCAGGACCATCGGCATGTGGTGGAGTGCGTCGACAACGATGAAACCGCGGCGGTGTTGTGCGAACTGGTCAGCGCGAAGTATCTGGTCATTTTGTCCTCCACCGAAGGCATCTACCGGGACGCGACCGACCCGGATACATTGGTGACCGACGTGCTGGCCGAGACGCCGGAGGAGCTCCTGGAGAAGGTACGCATCCTGCAAAAAAGCTGCGACGGTGCGAGCCGCGCGGGCGCGAACGGCGCACGCGCGAAACTGGAGTTCGCGGTGAAACCCGCGCTCAAGGGCGCGACGGTGATCATCGGCCACGCGCGCCACGGCATCAACGCGCTGCTCACGGGCAAAGTCCCCCACACCCGCATCGGCGTCGCGCGTTAGACAGCGCAAGAACCATTCCCCGTATCATACGACCCCGACGATGGTATCGCCGGGGTCGCGTTTCGTCGATTCATGTAACCTTCGTCCCCGATTCTATCGTTCCTGTCAATCGTTCCCGGCGACATGCGCGCCGGAAACGCGGTTTCCGGAACCAGTAAGCGCACTGGTGGAGGAAACACTTCAGTGCGCAACCCGTAAATCCGTGAGGATTTCAGGCGCACGCAGAACTTCTAAACGCGTTGAAAAGATGCGAAGCAGGTTTTCAACGCCCGCTCTATGCCTCTTCCGCCGCCAGCACCTGCGCGCCCGCGCGCGGCGCGGCCTGACCGGACTCCTCCCCCAGCGCCAGCATCAACGCGTCCGAAAGCGTGTCGATGGGAATCACTTCGATCGGCTTTTCCGCATACCGCGCCTGATAGTTCTCCCGCGGGATCAAAACCCGCTTCAGCCCCGCCTTGACGGCTGCGTCGATCTTCTGCGAGACGCCGCCGACTGGCAACGCCTTTCCGTACACCGACAGTTCTCCGGTCAGCGCCACATCGCAGGCGACCGGCAGTCGGTCGATCGCCGACGCCACCGCCACCGCCATCGCGACCCCCGCCGACGGCCCGTCGACCGGCACGCCGCCGGGGAAATTGACATGCACGTCGAACCGGTCGACATCCATGCCCCTCGCGCGGAGACATGTCATCGCGTTTTCCGCGGCGGCGCGCGCCATCGAGCGCCTGCGCATCGTGTGGCCGCGTCCGTCGCCGATGTCCTCCTCCTCGACGATGCCGGTCACATTGATCCGGCCTGTGCCCGGCGTCGCGATGGCCTCGATCTCCATCACCGCGCCCTGGTGCGAACCGTGCACCGCGAGGCCGTTGACAAGCCCCGGCATCGGGTCACGGTGGGTGCGCGGCTCAACATGCGGCGCGTAGTGGCCACTCTCCGCCACCCATTCGATGTCGCGCCGGTCGATGACGCGCCGCCCGTCCTGCCGGGCGACGCCGGACGCCATCTGCACGATGTTGACCGCGTCCCTGCCGCTGTCCGCATACTGCCCCACCAGTTTCGCGTCCTCGTCCTTCAGATAGAAACACGCCTTTTTCGCCGCGCCGGACGCGATTTTGGCCAGCTCGTCCCGCTCTAAGGGCCTGAAGAATACCTCCATACAGCGGGAACGGAGCGCCTGCGGCAGTTCTTCTGGAGAGCGCGTGGTTGCGCCGACCAGCCGGAAGTCGGCGGGCAGGCCATTTTTGAAAATCTCATGGATGTACCGGGGCGTGGCGCGGTCGTCGGGATTGTAATAGGCGGACTCGAAACGGACCAGCCGATCCTCCAGCACCTTCAGGAGCTTGTTCATCTGCACCGGGTGCAGTTCTCCGATCTCGTCCAGAAACAATACGCCGCCGTGCGCGCGGGTGACCGCGCCCTCCTTGGGCTGTGGCACGCCGCTGACGCCCAGCTGCCCCGCGCCCTGATAGATCGGGTCATGCACGCTGCCGATCAAGGGGTCGGCGATCGCGCGCTCGTCAAAGCGCACGCAGGTGGCGTCCATCTCGATGAACGGCGCGTCCGCAGCGAACGGCGTGCCCTCGGTCTTCCGGGCTTCCTCCAGTACCAGCCGCGCGGCGCAGGTCTTGCCGATGCCCGGCGGCCCGTAGATGATCACATGCTGCGGGTTGGGCGTACACAAGACCGCCTTCAGCGCACGGATGCCCTCCTGCTGGCCGATGATGTCCGAGAAGTCCTTGGGTCGAACCTGCTCCGACAGCGGCTGCGTCAGGCTGACCCTGCGCAGAAGGCTCAATTTCTCCATTTCACGGTGTCCGATGGAGCGCGGCGCGCTGCCATCCATCCGGGGCTGGCCCTTCAGCTGCCGGTAGAAGTAGATCCCGACGATGATCGTCACGGTCAGTTGGATCAAAAGGAGTACGACGGAAATCAAAAAGCATCCCCTCCCACGACTAGTATGGGAAGGGATGCCGGAAAAAAATCAGTTGGCGTCAGGATACGTTTGGCTCGTTGCGGGCGGCTTTCGCGCTCGCCTGGAACTGGCGGCGCTTGGTCGGCGTCGCCGCGATCGGCTCGCCCTCGATCAGGTCGGGGCTTGCGCCCTTCAAAACCGCGTTCTCGGTGATGATGCACTTGCGCACCGTATCCTGTCCGGGCAGTTCGTACATCGTGTTCAGCATCACGCCCTCGATGATCGCCCGGAGGCCGCGCGCGCCGCTCTTGCGCTTCAGCGCGAGTTCCGCGATGGCGCGAAGCGCGTCGGCGGTGAAGGACAGCTCCACGCCGTCCATCTCCAGCAACCGTTGGTACTGCTTGACCAGCGCGTTTCTCGGCTCGGTCAGTATCTTGATCAGCGCCGATTCGTCGAGCTGCTGCAGCGTGACCACCACGGGAAGCCTGCCGACGAATTCGGGGATCAATCCGAACTTGATCAGGTCTTCGGGACGAACCTGCGCCAGCACCTCGTCGCTGTTTTCGTTGGCCTTGCTCTGGATGTCCGCGCCGAAGCCCATCACCTTTTTGCCGATGCGGTTGGCTACGATTTTGTCCAGCCCGTCGAACGCGCCGCCGCAGATGAAGAGAATGTTGGTGGTGTCGATCTGCAGAAAATCCTGATGCGGGTGCTTGCGGCCGCCCTGCGGCGGAACGCTGGCCACCGTGCCTTCCAGGATCTTCAGGAGCGCCTGCTGCACGCCCTCGCCGCTGACGTCTCGGGTGATGGACGGGTTTTCGCTCTTCCTGGCGATCTTGTCGACCTCGTCGATATAGATGATGCCGCGTTGCGCGAGCTCGATGTCGTAATCCGCGTTCTGGATCAGCCGGAGTAGGATGTTCTCGACATCCTCGCCCACGTAGCCGGCCTCGGTGAGGCTGGTGGCGTCGCCGATGGCGAACGGGACGTTCAGGATCTTGGCCAGCGTCTGCGCAAGGTAGGTTTTTCCGCAGCCGGTTGGACCCATCATCACGACGTTGGACTTCTGCAGTTCCACGTCGCCCTTCCTCGCCGGATGGGCGATGCGCTTGTAATGGTTGTAGACCGCGACGGACAGCGCCTTCTTGGCGTACTCCTGTCCGATCACGTACTGGTCGAGCACTTCCTTGATTTCGGAGGGTTTCTTGAGCGTCATGGATCCGCGCTCAGAAATGAGGTCGACGTCGTCGGCCACGATCTCCTGGCACAGAAGCACGCACTCGTCGCAGATATACACGCCCGGCCCCGCGACAATGCGCCGCACCTGATCGTGCGTCTTGCCACAGAACGAGCACTTGACGGTCTTGTTGTTCAGAAAATCATCCTGCTTTGCCATGAATTGCTCCTTTGCGAGGCGCTGACCGCGCCGTTGTTGTGCGTAACGCGCCTAGCGCCGCGGCGGGAAGATCTCGTCAATCAAACCGTATTCCTTCGCCTCCTGAGCGGTGAGGAAGAAATCGCGCTCGACATCCTTTTCGATCTCGCTGAGCGGCTTGCCGGTGTTCTTGGCCAGTTCCTCGTTGAGCTTTTTCTTGATGCGAAGGATCTGCTCGGCGTGAATCTGGATGTCGGTCGCCTGGCCGCGCGCGCCGCCGGAGGGCTGGTGGATCATGATCTCCGCGTTGGGCAGCGCCTTGCGCTTGCCCTTCGCGCCCGCCGCCAGCAGGAACGCGCCCATCGACGCGGCCATGCCGACGCAAAGCGTGGACACCTCGCACTTCAGGTACTTCATGGTATCGTAGATGGCCATACCCGCCGTCACCGAACCGCCGGGGCTGTTGATGTAGAGCATGATGTCGGCGTCCGGGTCTTCCATCTCCAGGAACAGCATCTGTGCCACGACGATATTCGCGGCGTCGTCGTCGACCTCGCCTCCGAGAAACACGATGCGATCCTTGAGAAGCCTTGAGTAGATGTCGTAGGAGCGCTCTCCCCGGTTGGTTTGCTCAATGACATACGGGATAAGGTTCATATGCGTGGCACCTCCTGTGCGGCTGAGCCGCATTTTATCCTGGGCTCTTCAGGACATTATACCCGCCGGATGCGTTGGTCAATCGCCAACGGCACTGGACTTCAGAAGTTCGATCGTCTTCTCCGTCGCGGCCACGGTGGAAAAATACTTCCGGTCGGCGTCGGACAGCGTCTTTTCAAAGTCCTCGGCGTTCTTGCCGGTTCTCGGCGCGAACTTCTCAATCTGCGCCTTCACATCTTCCTCGGTGGCCTCGATGCCCTCGGCCATGCGGATCGCTTCCAGCACCAACTGGCTCTTCACGCGGGCATGCGCGTCGTCGTGTTGCGCCGCGCGCACGTCTTCAAGCGACTGGCCGGTGTACTTCAGGTAGTCGTCCATCTTCAGGCCTTGGTACATCATGCGCATCTCCATGTCGCGCAGCATGGAATCGAGCTGGCTTTCGATCATCGCTTCGGGGATGTCCACTTCCGCGTTCTCTACGACCGCCTCGATGACCTCGTTTTCAAACTCGGCATCCGCGCGCTCTTCGGCGCGCTTCACGAGTTGTTCGCGAACGTCGGCCTTGTAGGCGTCGAGGGTGTCAAACTCAGAGACGTCCTTCGCGAACTCGTCGTCCAGCGCGGGCAGTTCCTTCTGCTGGATCGAATTGATCTTCACGTGGAACACCGCGGGCTTGCCCTTCAGGTTCTCAGCGTGATACTCCTCCGGGAACGTGACGTGTACGTCGACCGTGTCGCCGATGTTCGCGCCGACGAGACCCTCTTCAAAGCCGGGGATGAAGCTGCCGGAGCCGATCGTGAGCGTATGCCCCTGGGCGGTGCCGCCCTCAAACTGCTCGTCTCCGACGAAGCCGGCGTAGTCGATGTTGACCTGGTCGTCCAGCTTGACCGGGCGGTCGGTCACGTCGATGAACCGGGCGACGCGCTCGCGGGCGCGTTCGACTTCGGCGTTCACGTCGTCCTCGGTGACGTTCACTTCCGCCTTCTGCGCGCTGACGCCCTTGTACTGACCCAACGTCACCTCAGGCTTCACATACACGGTGGCGGTGAAGGCCAGCGGCTTGCCGCCGCCGATCTCCTTGAGATCGATCTGCGGCTGATCCACCGGCGTCAGATTGTATTCGCGCACTGCGGCGTCGTAGATTTCCGGGAAAATGGCGTCGAACGCGTCCTCATAGAAGACCGATTCGCCATAGTGCATTTCGATGACTTTCCGGGGCGCGTGACCCTTTCGGAATCCGGGGATGTTCATACGCCCGACCAGCTTGCGGTAGGCGCGCTGCATGCCCGTCTCAAAGATTTCAGGCTCGATCGAAAACTCAATCTTGACCTGGTTGGACGAAATTTTCTCAAAAGTACTGCTCATTGCTGTCCTCCCCAATCTCACCGCCCAAAGCGGCCATAGCCTAATAATTTTAGCACAGCGGCTGTTAAGATGCAATGCCAAAACGCAAAATGCGCCTGCCGCACGCAAAATTGCATGTTATGATTTGGTTGATTGTTCCATGAGAAGTTCGATATGGAGGTGTTTTCGCAAGACCGAAGCGGGCGGATGAAGCGATTGCGCGAAGGGGCGACGCGCGGGAAAACACGGACAGGATGCAAAAAGCCGCTCCCTCGCGGGGAACGGCTTTGATTGACGAATGTTACTTGATGATCTGGTAAGTTCCGATGAACGGCAGCGGCCTTGTCTCTCCCTTTGTAACCGCGAGGAATGTGTAGTAGAGCTGAATCACCGCCAACGCGATGTAGCACAGTCTTATCGCGAGCCACATGATGAAGCCCAGCACCGGAATCCAGCCGAAGATCAGGTTCAGAAGCCAGGAGGCCACGCCGATTACCAGGTAGGCGATGACCGCGAGCAGTCCCTGATTGGCGCAGAATTTGCCAAAGCGGGAATCGGGGCACGTGATAAACGGAAGGAAGAAAATCAGGTATCCAAGGCCGCCCAGCACTCGATTCTTCTCAACATCCGACGGATCAAAATTCGCCACGCCCAACACCCCTTCTCGTATGCTGCGCACATTATAGTATATTTACAGATCATTTACCAGTGGCGGGCAGACTCCGTCATAAATTTAATGTCCATTTTAACAGCTACCCGGAGATTTTGACGGTGCCCGCGCTGATGTCCGAACCGGACAGCGTGATCAACACGCCGCCGCCCGACCCCGACGTGGAGTAGAGCGGAATGCCCCGGGCCTTCAGCATCGACACGATGCGGCTGTCCGGCAGTTCCGGCCGCAGCGCGGAATCGGTGGACACCACTGCGGCGCGCGGTGACGCGGCGTCGATCAGCGCATCGCTGGTCGAATCGCTGTTGCCGTGGTGGGCGATCTTGATCAGGTCGCAGTCGAGCGAGCGCCCGCCTTCAAGCAGTTCCGCTTCCCCGTCGAACTTCATGTCGCCGGTGAACAGCGCCCGCGCTCTGCCCGAATCCAGCATCAGGATCAGCGAGTTGTCGTCGTCATCCTTGTGCCGTCTTTGCGGCCCCAGGACCGTAAAAGGCCCGACGGAATCCCCCGCCGACAGGTAGACCGGATGTTGGCCGCGAACCAACGCGGCTTCTTCCGCGGGATGAACATCCTCGTCCTTGTCAAGCTTATAGAGGTCCGACGCGTACCATGCGTCGACTTCCATATCGCTCTTCGCGAGCGGCTTCAGCCCGCCCGCGTGATCCTTGTCGCCGTGGGTCAGGAACACACCGTCCAACTTTTTTACGCCGTACTGCGAGAGCGCCGCGCTCACCCGATCCCACCGATCCTTCGGCCCCGCGTCGATCAGGTAGTTCGCGCCCTCCATCATGACCAGCGCCGCGTCGCCCTTGCCCACGTCGATGAACAGGATCTGTACGTCCGGTGACGGCGCGGACACGCACCCGGCCAGCAGCATCAGCGACGCCGCGAAGGCGATCCAGCGTTTCACGCGCCGTAACCGTTCGGGTTCATGGTCTGCCATCTCCAGGAATCGCGGCACATCTCCTCCAGCGTCTTCTCCGCGCGCCATCCGAGCAGCCTCTGCGCCTTGGCGGGGTTCGAGTAGAAGCCCGCCACGTCGCCGGGGCGGCGCGGCCCGAAGGTATAATCGATCGTCAGGCCGTTGGCGCGGGCGAACGCGTCGAGGATCTGAACCACGCTGTACCCCTCGCCGGTGCCCAGGTTGATCGCCTCCGCGCCGTGCATCGTGTCCAAATACTTCAGCGCGGCGATGTGCCCCTTCGCAAGATCCACCACGTGGATGTAGTCCCGGATGCAGGTACCGTCCTTGGTCGGCCAGTCGCGTCCGAACACGCTGATGCCGGAGAGCTTGCCCGTAAGCGCCTGCATGACCCGCGGGATCAGGTTGTTGGGAATGCCGTTCGGGTCCTCGCCGATCCGGCCGCTTTCGTGCGCGCCGACCGGGTTGAAATACCGAAGCAGCGCGATCGACCAGCCATCGTCGGCGACGGCAAGGCTTTTTAGAATCTGTTCGATCATGAACTTGGTCCAGCCGTATGGGTTCGTGCAGCCGCCGGTCGGAGCATCCTCATCCAGCGCCCGAACCTCGTCCGGTGCGGTGTACACGGTCGCGGAAGAACTGAACACCAGCTTCTTCACGCCGAATTCGTTCATGACTTCAATCAGCGTCATCGTGGCGTCCAGATTGTTCCGAAAATACGCCAAAGGCTTCGCGACCGACTCGCCGACCGCCTTCAGCCCGGCGAAGTGGATCACCGCGTCAATTGTATGGTCTGTAAAAATACCGCTCAGCGTGGCTTTGTCGCACAGGTCGGCTTCGTAGACCGGAAAATCCACCCCTGTCAGCGCCTTGACGCGCGCCATCGCCTCCGGACAGCTGTTGACGTAATTGTCAACCACCACCGCCTCGTGGCCCGCTTCGATCAACTCCACGCAGGTATGCGCGCCGATGTACCCGGCCCCGCCGGTCAGTAGAACTTTCATTGTACCGCCTCCCCGCTCCATTATAAACCGCTTGCGCGTTTCATTTCAACGATCATTCTGTCAAAAGATTGACGCCCAGCCCCGTCTTCCGCCATGTTCCAAATACAAAGAAAAGATGCGAAGCAGACTCTCTGCGCATGTCGACTTAGTCGACACACAGAATGCCCCCCGCGCTTCGGATGAAAACGCGGGGGGCATGTATGGCTTGATCAGTTCATCAGCCGGCGGTCGCGGGCGCTTCAGTCGCGGCGGGCGCTTCAGTCGCGGCAGGCGCTTCAGTCGCGGCGGCGGGCGCTTCGGTCACGGCAGCTTCCGTCGCGGCGGGCGCGGCGGTCGGGGCGGGAGCAGACTGGGTGCAGCCGGCAAGCACGGCCACCAGGGCGAGAACCATCATCAGTACCAATGCCTTTTTCATGGATATGTCCTCCTTTAATTTCCATCGATCTCGAAGCACGCAGATATGATATACCCGAAGCATCCGTCTTACATGCATGAATCGGTAGCAATGGTGTTAATTTATTGCAAACCGTCTGTCCACAGGCCGCACTCCGCGTCGCTGGGCATGCGCCAGTCGCCCCTGGGCGACAGCGTTACCGATCCTACCTTGGGGCCGTCCGGGATGCAGGAACGCTTGAACTGGTTCTGGAAAAACCGCTTCAGGAACACGCGCAGCCATTTTTCTACGGTCGCGCCGTCATAGGTTCCGTCAAAGGCGATTTTGGCCAACCGCAGAATCTTCGCGGGGCTGGCCATCCTGCGCAGCATGTGGTACAGAAAAAAGTCGTGCAGTTCATACGGGCCGACGATGTCCTCCGTCTTCTGGGAGATCACGCCGTCCACCGGCGGAAGCAGTTCCGGGCTGACGGGGGTATCCAGCACATCCCGAAGCGCTTCGGCAAGTTCCGCGCTGTCCGCGTGGTCTGCGGCGTAGGTCACCAGATGGCGGACGAGCGTCTTGGGCACCGACATGTTGACGCCGTACATCGACATGTGATCGCCGTTGTAAGTTGCCCAGCCCAGCGCCAGCTCACTCAAGTCGCCGGTACCGATCACGATGCCGCTGAGTTTATTGGACAGATCCATCAGCACCTGGGTTCGTTCCCGCGCCTGCGCGTTTTCATAGGTGATGTCAAGTTTCACCTCGTCGTGCCCGATGTCCTGAAGGTGCTTCCGCACGGACTCGGTGATGTCCACCTCGATCAACTTCGCGCCGAACCCCGCCGCCAGCCTGATGGCGTTCGCGTGCGTGCGCTCGGTGGTACCGAAGCAGGGCATCGTGACGGCGGCGAGGCCGTCAAGCGGCAGGTTCAGCGCCCGGAACGCGCGCGCGGTGACGATCAGCGCCAGCGTGGAGTCCAGCCCGCCGGAGATGCCCACCACCGCCGACTTGCACCCGATGTGGCGCAGCCGCTGGACGAGGCCGTTCACCTGAATCGCGAGGATCTGCTCGCACCGCTGGTCGCGCTCGACGCGGCTGGACGGCACAAACGGCGCGGGATCGATGAATCGCGTGAGGTTCGTCTCCCGGACGGCGGTTACGAACGGCACCTTGACATGGGTATCTTCCCTCGCGCCGAACGTATTCATACGGATGCGCTCGCTGACGAGATACTGAAGGTCGACTTCCGCCGCCGTCAGACCCGGATGATACATCTGAGACTGTTTCAAAATCACGCCGTTTTCGGCGATCAGGTTGTGCCCGGCGTACACCATGTCGGTAGACGACTCCCCCTGTCCCGCGTCCCCGTACAGGTACGCCGAGACCAGCCGCGCGGACTGGCTCATCAGAAGCAGTTCCCGATAGGAAGTTTTTCCGATCGTCTCGTCGCTGGCGGACGGGTTGCACAGAACCGTCGCCCCGGCCAGCGCGTGGCCTGTGCTGGGCGCGTCCGGCACCCATAGGTCTTCGCACACCTCAACGCCCACCTTGAATTCCGGCATGTCCTCACAAGCGAACAACAGATCGCCGCCGAACGGCACGTCCCGACCCAGAAGGCGGATCGGCCTTGCCAACCGCGGGCCTGGAATAAAGTGGCGCAGTTCGTAGAACTCGCCGTAGTTGGGCGGGTTGCGCTTGGGTACGACGCCCAGCACGCGCCCGTCCTTCACAACCGCGGCCACATTGTAAAGCCGCCCGTCCACCTCAAGCGGCAGACCCACGACGGTCAATAGATCGAGATCCCGGCTCGCCTCCGCGACGCCCTGAAGCGCCGAAAGCGCACCCTCCCTCAGAATTTTCTGTAAAAACAGATCGCCCGCCGTATAGCCCGTCAGGCACAGTTCCGGCAGCGTCAGAAGTTTAGCGCCCGCCTCCGCGGCCTCGCGCATCAGCGCCGCGACGGCTTTCATGTTTCCCATTGTGTCCCCGACCCTGATCGCGGGCGTCCCGACCGCCACGCGGATAAACCCATCGCGCATTTGGCTCATCCCTTTTCCGGTTTTCCCCATTATAGCGTATCCCATAGAAAATCTCAAATCTCATGGCGCCCGTCCGAGAAAAATGCGTCGCGGATTTGAATTTGCCCGCTCTCCTATGCTATAATGTACTGAAAGGCGCGCCCCGGGAGGTGAAACGCTTGGATCATACGGCCGAGCTTGAGCGAGAACGCGCTTACGCGGCGCGCGTGCAGCAGCTGCTCTACGCGGTCATACAGACCTCCAGAGGGTTTACGAAATTTCACGATCAAACCATCCGGGACATGCTTTCCGATGCCTGGGAGGAGCTTCGTCTGAAGCCGACGGCGCTCTCCCCGCAGGATCTGGAGCAACTCTCCACCGAAATCGACCGCTACCTCGTGCGGAAAAATTTCTCCGAGGAGGTCGCGCGCCGGTACGAGCGGATGCTTTTAAACCCATTCTTCGCCAGGATTGACTTTCAGGAACGCGGCCAGGACGCGACGGAAAAAATCGTCATCGGCCTGTACAGCCTGAAAAACGAGGCGGGCGAACTGATGGTGCACGACTGGCGCGCGCCCATCTCAAGCCTCTATTACGACGCGCAGCCGGGTCCTGTCTCCTATCACGCGCCGGACGGCGCGATCCACGGCCGGATGACGCTCAAGCGCCAGTACCGCATGGAAAACGGCCGGCTCAAGTATTATGTCGATACCGACGTCTCCATCGACGACGAAATGCTGCTGGACATCCTGTCGCGCGCCACGTCCAGCCACATGCGCTCCATCGTCTCCACCATCCAACACGAACAGAACATGGCGATCCGGCACGAGAGCGCGCGGGTTCTGTCGGTCGTGGGCGGCGCGGGTTCTGGCAAGACGTCGGTCGCGATGCACCGCGCGGCCTACCTGATGTACCACCACCGGGATCAGCTGGACGCCAGCCACATCGCGGTGCTCTCGCCCAGCAGCGCGTTCAGCGAGTACATCTCCACGGTGCTGCCCGACCTCGGCGAGGAAAACGCGCAGGCGGTCACGCTGCACGGCCTGTTGAGCCAGATCATCGGGCGCGAGGCGGAGCCGTCCATCCGGCAGGTCGAGCGGCTGATCGACGACAACAACCCGCTTCGGCGCCAGAGCGTGCGCTATAAATCCGACGCGAAATTCAGCGCTGTCCTGTCCGCCTACGCGGCGCGGTTTGAGGAGGAAGGCCCGCGTTTTTCGGATATCGGGCTGGAAAAGCACCTGCTGATTTCCAAGGAAGACCTGGAACAACTCTACAAAGTTGAGTTCAAGATGCTCAGCCCCGCGCTCCGGCTGATCCGCATCCAGACGGTTCTGGAAAGCCGGATGGAGTCTTGGGAAAAGGCGCTGTCCACCCAGTACGAAGACCGGCTGCTCAAGAGCTACCGCGGCCGGGAGCTGGAGATGGCCAAGCGCATGGCGGTGACGCAGCACCTGTCGCCGATCCGCCAGCAGATCCGCCAGATGCTGTCGGTGGAACCGCTGAAAATTTTCTCTGACGCGCTGTCCGGCGCGCCACGCGAGCTTCGCGAGGCCGCGCGGGAGAATGCGCAGGCGGGCATCGTCTGGTGGGAGGACGCGCCCGCCGTCGCGTGGTTGATGGTGCGGCTGGGCTTCACCGCGCCGGACAAGACGATGCGGCACATCCTGATCGACGAGGCGCAGGACTATCCGGACATCGCGCTAAGGTTCCTTGCGGCGTATTACCCCACCGCGCAGGTGACGCTGCTGGGCGACGTGAGCCAGCGCACCTGTCCCGGCATGCCGCCCTGCAACCCCCGCAGCTGGGGCACGGCCTTTCAGCTGCCGGATGCGCCGCTGGTGCGGCTCACAAAATCTTACCGATCCACCCAGCCGATCACGAGGCTCTGTAACGCGCTGATCCCGGACGAACCGCACGCCGAGGAGTTTGGCCGCGAGGGTGCGTTTCCAGCCATCGAGCCATTTGACCGCGCGCGGCTGACCGCGCTGATTGAGGATTGGAAATTGCAGGGCATGAAGCACATCGCAGTGATCACCCGGTCTCAGTCGGAAGCCGTGAAACTCGCCCGACACTTCAAAGGGTGCTTCCTTCTGACCGGCGATGAGGACGACATGCTGCCTGACGCGGGCGGCGTGGTGGTGTCCGGCTATCACCTGATCAAAGGGCTGGAGTTCGACGCGGTCGCGGTCGTCTGGCCGGATGTGGAACTGACCGACGGCGAGCGCAGGAGACTCTACACCGCCTGCTCCCGCGCGCTGCATCAGTTGCATCTGATGTGCGACGAGGCGCTTCGGCGCGACCTGGGCGTGGTGTTATGACGGCATACGACATTGCAATCGTGGGCGGCGGCGCGTCCGGCCTCGCGGCGGCGGTGACCGCGCGGCGATTGGGTGCGAGTGTCGCGCTGCTGGAACGCGGCGCGCGCGTCGGAAGAAAACTGCTCGCCACCGGCAACGGTCGCTGCAACCTGACCAATCTGGAAGCAAAGCCAGAAGACTACTTCGGCGACACGAACGTGATGGCGGGCGCGATGCGCGCGTTCCCGCCCGCGAAGGTGAAGGAGTTTTTCGAGTCAATCGGACTTATGTGCGTCGACACCTATGGCGGGCGCGTGTTCCCGCGCTGCGACCAGGCGGCGGCGGTGCTGGACGCGCTGCGCTTCGCCTTTTCGGAATCAGGCGGGGAGACACTGTGCGGCTTTGAGGCGAAGCGAGCGACGCGGCAAAGCGGCTTGTTCCAAATTGACGCCGCCGACGGGCGCTCCGTCCGCGCGAAAAAACTGATCCTTGCGACCGGCGGACCCGCGTCCCCGTCGGTGGGCGGAACAGACCTGGGATTCCCGCTGTTCCGGCAGTTGGGGCATTTCGTGACGCGCGTACTGCCTGCGCTGACCCAATTGGAGACGCCAGTCGAGCCGATCCGCGCGCTGAAGGGAATCCGCCTGGACGGCGGCATCTGGGTATACGCGGATGGAAAGTGTGTCGCGGCCGACGAGGGCGATATCCTGTTCGCGGAGTATGGGCTGTCCGGCACGGCGGTGATGGCGGTCTCGCGCGCGGCCGCGCAGGCGGCGGCAAATGGGCAGCGCGCGGAGGTTTCGCTGCGTTTCCTGCCCAAAACCTTTGATGAAACTCTGATGCTGCTGAAAACCCGCAGGGCGTCCATGCCGGATCGCCCGCTGGAGGATTTTCTGACCGGCACCGTCCACAAGCGACTCGGCCAGACGGTTCTGAAGGCTGCGGGCGCGCTGCCGCTGAACCGAGCGTCCTGCACGCTTACGGACGAGGAGCTTTCAGCCGCCTCGAAACTGTTGACCGACTTCCGCCTGCCGGTCACCGGCAACCGGGGTCTCGCCACTGCGCAGGCGTCGGCGGGCGGTGCGGTTTCGGGCGAATTCGACCCAGAAACCCTTGCGTCAAAGCTGGTTCCCGGCCTTTATGCCTGTGGCGAGGCGCTGGACGTGGACGGACCATGCGGCGGCTACAACCTGCAGTGGGCGTGGGCGTCCGGCATGTTCGCCGCCAGGAACGCCGCGATCGCCCTGAAAGGATCGCAATGATTCGCATCGCCAACCTGAAAGCGCCGCTGGACTATGGCGAATTGAAAGCCTTTGCGGCCAGCGCGCTGAAAATCCCGCCGGGCGCTGTTCTTGCCGCGCGGCTTCATAAGCAATCGGTGGACGCGCGCGACAAGGGCGACGTCCACTTTGTATTGTCGCTGGACGTGGAGTTCGCGCCCGGCTTTCGGTTTGATGAAAAACGGCTGCCGCGCGGCGCGTCCGCCGCGAAGCCGGAACAGAGCGCCTACGCGACGCCGACTTTTTCCAATTTCGCCCAAAGGCCGCTGGTGGTCGGGCTGGGCCCGGCGGGTCTGTTCGCGGCGCTGATGCTCGCGCGGGCAGGCGCGAAACCGGTGGTACTGGAGCGGGGCCGCCCGGTCGACCGGCGCGCGCGGGACGTATCCGCGTTCTGGAGCGGCGGGGCGTTCGACCCCGCCTCCAACGTGCAGTTCGGTGAGGGCGGCGCGGGCGCGTTCTCAGACGGCAAGCTGACCACCGGCATCTCCGACCCGCGCTGCGGGTTCGTGCTGAAGACGCTCTGCGAGCACGGCGCGCCGGAGGAAATCTTGTACCTTGCAAAGCCCCACATCGGCACCGACCGGCTGCCACAGGTCGTCCATTCGATCCGCGAGGAGATCATCCGCCTCGGCGGCGAGGTGCTGTTTGAGACCCGCCTCACAGCCCTGATCGTGGAAGATGGCCGCGTCGCTGCGGCGAAGGTCGAACAGGCGGGAGAAGTTCGCGAAATCGCGTGTGAAAACGTGATCCTCGCGGTCGGCCACAGCGCGCGGGACACGTTCGAGGCGCTGCATGCGTCCGGCGTCCCGATGCGCGCCAAGCCCTTCTCCATCGGCGCGCGCATCGAGCACCCTCAAAACCTCATCGACCGCGCGCAGTACGGCGTGTCGGCGGGACACCCGGCGCTGGGCGCGGCGGACTACAAACTCAGCTGCCGCCTGCCCGGCGGACGCGGCGTGTACACGTTCTGCATGTGCCCCGGCGGCCTCGTCGTGGCCGCGGCCAGCGAGTCGGGCGGCGTGGTCACCAACGGCATGAGCCGCTTCGCGCGGGATGGCGTCAACGCCAACAGCGCGCTGCTCGTGGACGTCCGCCCCGAGGACCATGGCGGCGGGCCGCTGGACGGCGTCGCGTTCCAAAGGAAGTGGGAGCAGGCAGCCTTTGCCGCGGGCGGCGGGGATTTCACCGCACCCGCACAGCTCGCTGGGGACTTCCTGAAGGGTGCCCCCTCCAAGGGCGCGCGATCGGTCGAACCCAGCTACAAACCCGGCGTACGTTTCGGTTCGCTTGAAACCTGCCTGCCCGCGTTCGCGGTGAACGGCATGAAAGAGGCGCTCATCCAGATGGACAGGCGCCTGAACGGGTTCGCGCACCCCGACGCGGTGCTGACCGGCGTCGAAACACGCTCCTCCTCCCCGCTCTGCATCGTGCGAAATCAAAACTTCATGTCCGAGATCTTTGGGCTATACCCCTGCGGCGAAGGCGCGGGCTACGCGGGCGGCATCATGTCCGCCGCGGTGGACGGCGTCCGTTGTGCCGAGGCGCTGCTTTCGCACGGCAGATAAACCGCCCTGCCGGATCATGTGAATACGTATTCTCAACCGAGGAAACCTCATTCAATATACTCCGCCGTATATGGGCACCAAACCATGCATTTAAGGCATAGATCGCAGCGCTTTCGGGTCAGAATCTCATCGCGAGCGGTCGTGACACTCCATGTTTTCCCCAGCAAAGCCCCGTTCGGACAAGCATTGATACACACATCGCAATCGCCGCAGATCGGCTCTTTTGGCGTTTCACTTCTGACAGTAAAGGGCGCTGCGGTTAACACCTTACCCAGCATCAACGCGCAGCCATACTGGAGCGTCACGAGCAGATTGTTCTTGCCGATAAACCCCAATCCGGCTCTGAGCGCGACGGTTTTATGCGGCAGACGCCCAGGCTTTAGCTTTGCAATGCTTTTGTACCCTTCCGCTTCCAGCTGTTCGGCCAATCTGGTGGCAAGGGTATCCATCTTGCGTTCGGTATTGATAACCTCTTTCCGCTTTGGTTGTTGACCGGCTCTCAGGGCGCTGATATACGCTTTCGACAGCGCTTTGCCAAAGAGAACTGCGCAAGAGTATCCTTCGGTCATATCCGAAGGCAACACAGAAACATCAACGAAATACACAAAATCCGCGCCGCCGTCTTTGATGCGCTGCGACCAAATTTCGTTTAGCCCCATGTTGACCTCATCGGTCTTGGGATTCATGGAATCACATCCCAAATATTCATCAGTTTAAATTGGACTTATGCCCTGCGAAAGACAAGTTTCTGGCATGGATACCCAAACTCGATTGTCAGTTCATCTTCAACAAAACCAAGTTTCTTATACAGCGCTCTTGGAGCGGTACCCATTTGATCCCCTTCCCGAAACGTGGATACCCAGATATCCATACCGTTTGGAAACAGTGAAATCATTTTCTCAACCAGCGCCGATCCGATTCCCTTATGCCTGTGCGCGGGATGGACAGCCATGCAGGACAGGCATTGATGCCTGATTGAAAAGAGAAGAATACCAACGATCCGCGTATGGTATTTTACGCACAATGCCGTCCCGAGGTTGATGTTCTCAAGGAGCGTTTCCCGGTACTCACAGAGATCAAGACCCGGAAAACCGTCTTTGACAACATCAACCAGTTCCATCCACCCATCGACGTCTTCAGGCGTTGCATATTGCAGCACATATTGGGTTTCCGTAACCATCATCCTCACTTTAATTCTATTTCAGCGTAACTTTATCAGACAAGTGCGCCCTTCTTCCGCCGCTATACGCCGCTCCCATACATTACCAGCAAGCGATGTACCCGTTCCGGGACTAGAATCACGCCATCACTCCCCGCCATCGGTCTTTATGAAGAGAACCGTCTTCTCCTTCAGCGAAATCTTCTCAACCTGATACCCGTATTGCGCCAGTTCCTTTTTATAAGTCAGGAAGGAATGGTCGATCTCAAACCCCAGTACATCCTGGATTTCGGCAAAGGACAATTTCGGCGCGGGGCGGCCAATCTTCTGAAGAAACGCCCACAGTGGGTCGTATTTGCTCATTGTGGTTGAACCTCGATTTCTTATATCAACTCATGAGGACGGCTGTTGGGCTGTCCGCAGTGCACACATTCCACGCGGTGCGCGCACAAAAGCGCCGCATTGGGGATGCGCCCATTCCTTCTCCGCTTCCGGAAGAAGCCGCTCCATCCCATCTCCCCGAATCCTTCGGAAGTTCTCCATCAGACTCTCGCCGTACTGGGTGACATACCGCTTTTCAAGGTTCTTGAGCCGCCTGCATGGGAATTTCGGACAGGCGTCGCACGGCGTTTCGGGAGTGCCGTGTTATTCCGGGCAGTTCAGAATTGACAGTGTGAGAGCGGGTTCCCAGCCTTCAGGCAGCCGGGGCAGCGGTTTTTCTTGCGCTGAAAGCCTGATCAAAGGCCGCAGATCAAACCGCACGGCGCGACGATGGAAACAGCCACCGTGGATCACCTCCCTTTTTCGATTCTGAATCACATGTTCTTGCCGCTCTTTTCAACCGAAGTGTTCGAGGATCGTTTCCACCGTCTCTTTGGGCGTCTGTCTGGAATTGTCCAGCCAGAAACCGATCCGGGGCGTGCCGCGCATGAAGCCTTCGTAGAGTTCCTCCACCTCGAAATTGACATAGCCGGTCTTGTGGCGCATCGCCTCCCGCGCTTTCACGGTCTCAATGTCCGGGCATAACACGACCACCCGCACGGGGTAGCCCTTGAGTATGTCCACCATGCGCGGAAGTTCCTCGCCGTAATAGTTGTCCTGAAGGGCGACGGTAAAGCCACCATCAAAGTAAACCTTCGCCGCGTCCGCAGCAAGGCGGTATCGCAAGTGAAGCTGGCGCACGGCCTCATCCGTGGGTGATGCGGACATCTCCTCGCGTCCGGATACGATCATCTTGCGGAACACATCGCCGCGCAGGTGTACGCCTTTTTCCATCCGCGAAGCAAGCAGCTCCGCGACGGTGGACTTGCCGGACGCCATCACGCCAGTGATCAGGAAAATCGCCTGTTCCATTCTTGATTCCCTCCTTTCGCGCTCAGCGCAGCGCGGATTCCAGAAGACCGAACCTCCGCAAGCTGGTCACATACTCGGCGATGCGGTAGAAATTCGCGAGATCCGCCTCGTCCACGCCCCGGAAGGCGTTGAGTTCGTCCCACAGGCGGCTGCTTCCCTCGACATGGAAGAAGCCCGTTGTACGTTCCACGCCGACGAAAATCGAGACGCCCTTGAAAATCCGGTCCTGCGCTTCATACAGCGCATGACCGTTAAGCTCGTCCCGAACGAGAAACGCGATTGCTTCAAGAGCGTCCTTGTCCGCCAGTCTTCCAAACAGCGGTTCCACTGACCGCACGTTTTCGAGGACAACCCGCTTTGCCGTGTCATCCTTGATCTCCTCCAGCGGATACTTCTCCCGGAGGTACGCAAGAATCTCCGTACCGGACTTCCGGCCTGGCCTCAGCCGATCCCGGTATTCCGCGCACGTTCGCTTCCAAAGCGCGATCATCGGCCTGGTGGCTTTTCTTACCAGCATTCTTTGTTCCCTCCGCGATCTGATGCCTGATGATCAATGTCTTCATGACCCGGTTCCGGCTTCTAAGGATTCCAAGTGTACAAAAGCCTGGATTCTCTACGACTTCGCCGGTAGACCGCAGATGGTATTCGCCCGGTTCGGCGGGCTTCTTCGAGTTCAGGTTCGGCGGCAATGTGAAAACGCCGCCGTCGGGCTTCCTGATCCTGATGCCTTGGTCGTTTACGGATTCCACGACGCCGTGAAACTGCTTCTGCTCAATTGCCAACATGCGTATAGTGGGTAATCCCGATCAGCATTGTCTTTCCGAGGACATCCGAAAACGTCAAAGAAATGAAGCAACCTCCATCATGCTATCCGTTCAGCGCGGCAAGCAGCTCTTTCAGATCGACAGCGTGAAGACCCGGATAGCACGCGTCGCAGCCATTCAGTGCGCCGGGGGGCGCAATACCCACCGCCTTCATGCCGCCCGTCCGCGCCGCGTCGATACCCGCCTGCGCGTCCTCGAATACCGCGCACACATCCGGCGTTAAACCCAGCATGTTTGCGGCGGTCAGGAACACCTCCGGGTCGGGCTTGGCGCGGGTGACGACCGTGCCGTCCGATACCTGTTCAAACAGCGGCCGTAGGCCCGTCCTGGCAAGCACCAGCGCGCAGTTCTTGCTTGCGGAGCCGATCGCGAGCTTCAAACCCGCCGCGCGGCACTCTTTCACGAATGCCACCGCGCCGGGCAGCGCGTCCTCCGGCGTCATCCGCTCGACGTACTCCACGTACCAGCCGTTCTTCCGGTCGGTCAGATCCAGAAATCTCTCCGGCGGAAGATGAACACCCGTCCATTCGCACAGGAGGTTCATGCATGCGATCCGGTTGACGCCCTTGAACTGCTCGTTTAATTCCGGCGTAAGGTCAAAGCCGAATTCCTCCCGCGCCAGCCGCTTCCACGCGAGGTAGTGGAATTTCGCGGTGTCGACGAGCACGCCGTCCAGGTCGAAGATGAAGCCCTTCATCATGGCGTTTTCTCCAGTCCGCGGACGGCCTCGCCGTCCAGCAGGATTTTTTCGCCGTACAGCGTGAGTTCCACCGGCTCGCCCAGGAGCCGCTTCAGCCGGACGCCATCCTTTGTGACGCCGATCTCGATCAATCGCCCCCGGTAGTGCAGTTTGAAACCGTAGCCTGTCCACTCCGGCGGCAGCAATGGCTTAAAAGAAAGGCCTTCCACCGTGCGTATCCCCGCGAAGCCGCGGGCAATCGCGAGGTAACTGCCCGCCATCGACGTGATGTGGCAGCCGTCCTGCGTGTCGTTGTTGAGGTTGTCGAGGTCGAGCCGGGCGGTGCGGTGGTACATCTCCACCGCCTTGTCGATGTAGCCGAGTTCGGCGGCCAGGATCGCGTGCACGCAGGGCGACAGGCTGGACTCGTGCACCGTCATCGGCTCGTAGAAGTCGAAGTTGCGCTTCTTTGTTTCAAGATCATACAGGTGTCCCAGTGCATACAGCCCCTGCAGTGTGTCCGCCTGTTTGATGAAGCAGGAGCGCAGGATGCGATCCCATGACCAGTGCTGGTTGATCGGCCTGTCCTTCGGGTTAATCTGGGAGGCGGGCATCAGATCCTTGTCAAGGAACGTGTCGTGCGCGACGAACACGTTGCGTTCCTTGTCCTCCGGCAGATACATCCCCGCCGCGATGGTCTCGAATTTCTTCAACTCCGCCTGTGTGAGGTTCAATTCCTTCCAGCGGGATTTGGCGAGTTTCGCGGTTTCGCAGGCGTAGGTGAGGCACCATGCGGCCATGCGGTTGGTGTACCAGTTGTTGTTGACGTTGTTTTCATACTCGTTGGGGCCGGTGACGCCGTGGATCATATACTTCCCGGCATGCTTGGAATAGTGTACGCGGGACGCCCAGAAGCGCGCGATGGCCAGGATCACGTCAAAGCCGTAGTCGCGCACATAGTCTCGGTCGCCGGTGTAGGTCTCGTACTGGAAGATCGCGTGCGCGATGGCGGCATTCCGGTGGATCTCCTCAAACGTGATCTCCCACTCGTTGTGGCACTCGATGCCGTTGAACGTGACCATCGGGTACAGCGCGCCGGCTAAACCCTGCTCCCGCGCGTTGTGGTACGCGCCTTCCAGCTGGTTGTAGCGGTAGATGAGCAGGTTCTTCGCCACTTCCTCCGGCGCGATGGACAGGTACATCGGCAGGCAGTAGGCTTCGGTATCCCAGTAGGTCGCGCCGCCGTACTTCTCGCCGGTGAAGCCCTTGGGTCCGATGTTGAGCCGCGCGTCGCTGCCGTCGTACGTGCAGAAAAGCTGGAAGATGTTGAACCGGATGCCCTGCTGGGCCGCGTCGTCGCCGGTGATCGTGACGTCCGCGCCCCTCCAGCGCTCGTGCCACGCGGCGGCGTGTTCTTTGTACAGGCTTGGGTAGCCCTTCGCGCGGGCGGCGGTCAGCGCGGAGAGTGCGCGGGCTTTCAGTTCCTTTTCCTCATAGTCGCGGGAGGTGACCACCGCGACCATCTTTTCAAGCTCCGCGCTCTTGCCCGCCTGCACGCGCTTAGATAGACGAACGCCAGCGTAACCCGGCTTCAGCGTCCATTTGGTGACGAGCGCGCCTCCGTACTGCGTGTGCGAAGCGGCACACGCGGCAAAGCGCGGCACGTCAAACGGGTTTTCGCGGGTCTTGACAATCACATAACCGGAATCCTCCGCCTGCCCCTGATCGATCATGTCCCAGAAAATTTCTTCATAGTTCGCGTCCTCGTTTCGGACGTTGCCGTCAAGGTACGCGTTCATCACGACTTCCGCCGAGAATGACGGCGTCACGCGGTAGCGGAGCGCAAGGATGCGCCGATCGACGACCGACAAGAACCGCTCTGATTCAATGCGCACCTCGCCCTTCGGGTGCTTCACGACCGCCCTGCGCCTGAGCGTGGCGCTCTCCATATCCAGCTCGCGTTCAAACTCGACGACCGGCAGCTTCGCGAGGTCGATTTCCACGCCGTCCACCGTCACGTCGATGCCGATCATGTTGACCGCGTTGATGACCTTCCCGAAGTATTTGGGGTAGCCGTTCTTCCACCAGCCGACGCGCGTCTTGTCCGGGAACCAAACGCCGCCGAGGTAGGTACCCCGATGGCTGTCGCCGGAATACTTTTCCTCGAAGTTCCCGCGCATGCCCATCGCGCCGTTTCCAAGTGAGGTCAGTGATTCCGAGAGGCGCATCGATTCCGGGTGGAATCCGCGCTCGATCAGTTTCCAGGGATCGATTTCGAAAAGCGGCATGGCGTTCCCTCCTGCTGGATCATTTTACCTTATTTTAGCATGATCCGGCGATTTCTTCAACCGCGCCCAGCGCGGCGTCGATGTCCTCTTGGGTATTCGCCCAGCCGATCGAAAAGCGAACCGCGCCCGCCGGATACGTGCCGTACGTCCGGTGGGCGGCGGGCGCGCAGTGCAGCCCGCATCGGGTCATGATGCCATACTCCGATTCCAGCCGGAGCGCCGCCGCCGCGTTGTCGATACGTTCAAACGCCACGGAGACGACGGCGACGCGGGTTGCCGCTTCAAATGCGCCCGGCACACGGATGCCGCGAATCTGGGACAAGCCGTCCAGAAACCGCGCACACAGCGCCTGGTCGTGGGAGAAGACCTTCTGCCGTCTCTCCAGGATGAAATCCAGCGCCGCGTTGAGACCGTAGATGCCGGGGAGGTTCAATGTGCCCGGTTCCAGCTTGTCAGGCAGAAAATCCGGTTGCATCGGGCTATCCGACCGGCTGCCGGTACCTCCGGCGACGATCGGGCGAAGCGACTCTGCGAATTCTCGTTTCATGACCAGCGCGCCGATCCCCTCCGGCCCCAGAAGCCCCTTGTGCCCCGGCAGCGCGACTGCGTCGGCGGGGATGTCGGCTAGATCCAGGTGGCCCGCCGTCTGCGCCGCATCCAGAAGGAATTTCACGCCGCGCGCGGCGCAAATTCCACCAATCTCACGAGCGGGCTGAATGGTTCCCGCGACATTGGACGCGTGGTTCAGGATCACAAGTCGGGTATTCGGGCGGACGCGCAGGGCAAAATCCTCCGGGTCGGAGACGCCCGAAGGATCACAGGGCACGGATTCAACTTCGATTTCCTCAATCAGACTCAAAGGCCTCACAACCGCGTTGTGTTCCAGTGATGAGATCAGTACGTGGTCTCCCGGACGAAGAAAACCCAGAACCGCCATGTTGATCGAGCAGGTCGCACCGGGCGTCAGCGCGCAGCACTCGACGTCCTCCATACCGGTCAGGACGCAAAGTGCCTCCCGGACGGAGAGCGCTGTCAGAGCGTTCCGGGTCGCAGCCGCGTAACTGCCGCGTCCCATGCTGCCGCCCATATCCTCAATGCACCGCGCCATTTCGCGGGCGACGTTCGGTGCCTTGGGGTAAGCCGTCGCCGCGTTGTCCAAATAGATCACTTGCACGATCGTTCTCCTCATGATAGAATAACGAAGTCAATACCATTATACCATACGGGAGCGGATGAAATGAAGAAAAACCTGCCGGTGATCCTGACGGGCATTGTGATCGGCCTCGCGGCGCTGATTCTTTCGGCGACGGGCAATCCGGGCAACATGGGCATCTGCATAGCTTGTTTCTTACGGGACACCGCTGGCGCGCTGGGCTTCCACTCGGCGGCACCCGTGCAGGGGATCAGGCCGGAGATCGTCGGCATCGTGTTGGGCGCGCTTACGATGGCGCTTGCTGGGAAGGAGTTCAAACCCCGCGGTGGGTCCTCCCCGTTCACAAGGTTCTTTCTGGGCATGATCGTGATGGTCGGCGCGCTGATGTTCCTGGGCTGCCCGCTCCGGATGCTTCTCCGGATCGGCGGCGGCGACCTGAACGCAGTCGTCGGCCTCTTTGGCTTTGCCGCGGGCATCGCGGTAGGCGCGCTTTCGCTGAATAAGGGTTTTTCGCTCCGCCGCGCTTATCCGCAGGGCTCGGTGGAAGGCTGGGCGTTCCCGCTCTCGATGGCGCTTCTGATGATCGCGGCGATTCTTTTCCCGGTGCTCTTCAAGTGGTCCAGCGAAGGCCCCGGATCGATGCGCGCGCCGGTCGCCGTTTCGCTGATTGCGGGCCTCGTTGTCGGCGCAATGGCGCAGAAGAGCCGCCTGTGCACGATGGGCGGCATCCGGGACGCGTTGCTGTTTCGGGATTTCCATCTTCTTTGGGGCGGGCTTGCGATTGTCGCGACGGTGTTTCTGGGCAACCTGATCCTGGGGAAATTTCATATGGGGTTCGCGGATCAACCGATCGCGCATACCGACGGCCTGTGGAATTTCCTCGGCATGGCGCTGGCCGGCTGGGGCAGCGTGCTTCTGGGCGGCTGTCCGCTACGGCAGCTGATCCTCGCTGGAGAAGGGAATTCCGACAGCGCCGTCACGGTGGCAGGCCTCATCACCGGCGCGGCGATCGCGCACAACTTCAGCCTCGCGTCATCCGCCAAGGGGCCGACCGCGAACGGCCAGATCGCGGTGGCGCTGGGCTTTGTCCTGCTGGCGGTCGTAACATGGTTCAATCTTCAAAGGGAGGGAGTACAATGAGCATTCAAGAAGTCGACGCGCGCGGACGGGCCTGTCCCGAACCGGTGGTCATGACAAAAAAAGCGGTGGAAGAGAATCAGGGCGGCGTCAGCGTATTGGTGGACAACATTTGCGCGGTGGAAAACGTCACGAGGTTTGCGAAAAACGCTGGATATGCCGTCGAGAAAACGCAGGATGGGCCGGATTACCGCCTGACGCTTACCAAAAAATGACGCGGTATGTGGCCACATTCCACACCCACTTCGCGGCGCTTTCTTCTTACCGCAGGCTGACCGGCGAAGGGGTGGCCTCAAAGCTCGCGCCGGTGCCGCGTGCGTTGTCTTCCAGCTGCGGCACCTGCGTGTTCTATTCCTCGGAAACGCCGCGTGCCGAGTTGATGCACCGCGATCTGGAGCAGATCGTCATTGAGCGTTCAGATGGAAGCTACGAGGCGGCGGTATGCTGACGCTTTCGGAGGCGCTGGGTATAACGCCCGGCGTTACAGCGTTTGTCGGCGGCGGCGGCAAGACGACCGCCATCCTGCGGCTTGCGAAGGAACTTTCCGGAAACGGGCGTGTGCTGGTGGCGACGACGACCCGCATCTACCCGCCCGAACTGCCGCTCCTGATCGATCCGGGCGAAGCGGCGCTCCGGCACGCGTTTGACGCGCACCCGGTCGTCGCTGTCGGAAGCGTTCAGGGCGCAAAGCTCGGCCCGCCGACAGGTCTTGATAAGCTGTTCTCGCTGTGCGATTACGCGCTGATCGAAGCGGACGGCGCGCGCGGGCTGCCGCTGAAAGCGCCCGCCGCCCATGAGCCGGTGATCCCGGAACGCGCGAATCTGGTGGTTGCCGTCGCGGGCATGGACGGCATAGGACGGTCTGTTTCTGCTGTTCACAGGCCAGAACTGTACGCCGCGCTGATCGGAAAGCCAATGGACGCGATTGTGACCCCGGAGGATGCGGCACTCGTCCTGACGCATCCGAACGGGCAGTTGAAAAACACCCGCTGCGAATGGCGCGCGCTCTTGAACAAGGCGGATGATCCTGAACGGCTGCGGCTTGCGCGGCTCTGCGCGCGGCGTATTCCCGGCGTCGCGGTCATCGCGTCGCTGGTTTCCGAACCGATCTTTCTCGAACCATGGAGGGATGGCGCATGCGCATCCTGATCAAGGGCGCGGGCGACCTGGCCACAGGCGTCGCGGTGCGGCTATACCGGGCCGGGTTTTCCGTCGTCATGACCGACCTGATCCACCCCACCGCCGTCCGGCGCACCGTCAGCTTCTCGGAGGCAATCCCGGAAGGCGTTCAGACCGTCGAAGGCATCCGCGCCCGTCGAGCGACGGACGCGGCGGACGCGCTCGGGATCATGGCGGGTGGCGACATCGCGCTACTTCCCGACCCGGAGGCGCGCTGCCTTCCCGTGCTGAAACCCGCCGCGCTGGTGGACGCGATCCTGGCCAAGCGCAATACCGGAACGACCATTCAGGACGCGCCGGTCGTCGTGGCGCTGGGGCCGGGTTTCACCGCGGGCGTCGACTGCCACGCGGTGGTTGAGACGATGCGCGGGCACGACCTGGGCAGGGTGATTTTAAACGGCTCCGCGCGCCCCAATACCGGCGTGCCGGGTGAGATCGGCGGCTTCACGGTGGAGCGCCTGCTGCGCGCGCCTACGGACGGGCTGTTTCATCCGCTGGTAAACATCGGCGACGTCGTGTCGGCGGGGGATACGATGGCGGAGGTTTCCGGCATACCGGTTATTGCGCGGATCTCCGGCGTCGTGCGCGGGCTGCTGCGGGAAGGAACGCCGGTCTTCGCCGGAATGAAGAGCGGCGACATCGACCCCCGCTGCGAGGTACGGCACTGTTTTAGCGTCTCCGACAAGGCTCGCGCGATCGGCGGCGGCGTGCTGGAGGCGATCCTGACGCTGGGAGGGTATTTGCTTGGAACATGATGTCAAGCTGACGAAGCTCGCCAAATGCGCCGGCTGCGGCGCGAAGGTGGGCGGGGGCGTACTGGCGAAGTTATTGGGCGGACTCAACACGGTAATTGATGAAAACCTTTTGGTCGGATACGACCGGAGCGACGACGCGTCGGTCTACAAGGTGTCGAATGATCTCGCCATCGTCAACACCGTGGACTTCTTTCCGCCGATCGTGGACGACCCGTATACCTTCGGGCGGATCGCAGCCACCAACGCGCTGTCCGACATCTACGCGATGGGCGGGGAGCCGAAGCTGGCGCAGAACATCCTGGGCGTGCCGCAGGAGATGCCGGGCGACGCGGTGCGCGAGATCCTCCGGGGTGGCTATGAAGCGGCCTACGAAGCGGGCGCGATCATCTCCGGCGGCCACAGCATCTTCCTGTCAGAGCCGGTGTACGGCCTCGCGGTGACCGGCTTCGTACACCCGGACAAAATGCTGAAAAACTGCGGCGCGTGGCCGGGAGACGTTCTGATCCTGACCAAGCCGCTCGGCGTCGGCGTCGTGATGACCGGGCAGAAGGCGGGCCTCGCCTCTGAAACGGCGGTTTCCCGCGCGGTTACGCTGATGACGACGCTCAACCGCGCGGCGCGGGACATTCTGACCGGCTTTCGGATTCACGCCTGCACCGACGTGACCGGCTTCTCGCTGATGGGCCACGCTCTGGAGATGGCGCAGGGCTCCGATGTGACGCTTTCGATCGACGCGGGCGCGGTCGACCTATTGCCGGAGGCGCTGGACCTCGCGCGGATGGGCATCCTGCCGGAGGGCATGTATCGGAACCGCAGCTTCGCCGAACCCCACGTATCGGCGAAGGGCGTCCCGCTGGAGGTCATGGACATCCTGTTCGACCCTCAGACTTCCGGTGGGCTTCTGATCGCGGTGGACGCGGCGGACGCCGAGGCGCTTCTTGGCACACTCCAGGGGAAAGTTCCGTCGGCGCAGAAAATCGGCCGGGCGACAGAAAAGCGGAATTTCTGGATTGAAGTCAATTCATAGAAAAGACCGGCATCCGCAAGGACTGCCGGTCTTTTCTATGAAATCCATGACTTCTCAACGTTCGCGCGCAGTTGGCTCCGCATCCTGATCATCTCGGCGGCGATGGAAACCGCAATCTCCTCCGGCGTTTCCGCGCCGATGGCGAGGCCGATCGGCGCGTACACGCGCGCCACATTGTCCCACATGAAGCCGTCGGCAATCAATTTCTCCTTGGTCGCCGCAACCTTGGCACGGCTCCCGATCATCCCGACGTAGACGGCGCGGGTACATAAGACCTGCCGCAGCACCTCGTAATCCGCCTGATGGCCGCGCGTCACGATGACCGCGAAGTCCTCCGGGCCGATGGCGGCTTCGCTCAGAAAATCGTCAAACCGGCAAAGCTTCACGCCGGACGCCCCCGGAAAGCGTGCGATGTCCGTGAATTCTTCCCTGTCCTCAAAGATGAACACGGGGAAGCCGACGCTTGCGAGGATCGGCGACAGCGCGCGGGAGACGTGCCCGCCGCCGAAGATGAGCGCGCGCCCGGCGCGCACGACCGGGTCGGTAAAGCGCGCAAGTTCGCCCTCCTCAAAAACAGGCACTTCCCGCCTCGGTGGCTCGGAATCCGACGCCTCGCCGAGGATCAGGCCGCTTCCGTCGTACAGCGCCAGCCGCACGGTTCCGTCCGGCTGAAGCGCCTGCGTCAGCCATACGGGGGATCGTGCCTCCATCGCCGCGAGGATGGCCTCGAAGACCGCGATCGCGCCCTCGTCGCCGCCCCGGATCGGACAATAGAGAAGCGTCACATCGCCGCCGCAGATCATGCCAAGGCCCGCCGCGTCTTCACGGGTCAGGCTGTAACGCAGCACCTCGCCCGCGCCGTCCATAATCTCTTTGGCATGCGCCTGCGCCGCGTGTTCCACCGCGCCGCCACCCACCGTGCCCTCCGCGGAGCCATCCTCGAAGACCGCCATGTACGCGCCCGCATGCCGGGGCGCGGAGCCCTTCGCCTCGGTCACCGTGACCAGCGTCACCGGTTCCCCCGCCCTGAGCCTGCCGACAGCCGAACAAAACACCGACTGCATGACGCCCCCTCCTCGTTCTGAAAAGCCCCGGCCATAAGCCGGGGCAATCAAAGATACGTGAAACTCAGGTCTTTTCCGGCTCCTCCGGCGCGGGCTTCGCCATCGGGACGTTTTCAAAGTCCATCGGCACGCCGGTTACCTTCGCGCCACAGTGCGGGCAAATCAGAAGTTTATCCCCGCCGTCGCCCGAATCTACACAGAACATGCCGCCGCAATCCGGGCACAGGCAGCCCACGTACATCGCGCAGTCGTCCGAATCGTCTTCTCCGGACTCTTCGCCCTCGCGTTCCTCTTCTTCAGGTTCATCGCGATCCTCAACGAAGGTGAAGTCACCCTCGTCGTCGCCCTCTTCCGACTCGTCCTCGTCGAAGTCGAAGCCGTCCTCGTCGTCGCCCTCTTCGCCTTCGCATTGAAGCTCCAGTTCCTCAAGGTCGTCGTCGATGCACTCCACGTAGTCGTTGAGCTCCTGATAGGCTTCCTGTAATTCGTCAAGCTGTTTGGCGGCGTCACTCAGCACATCGATCATCTGTACGATCAGCTTCCCCTCCCCTGAAGAAGCGTCGATCTTCATGCCTTCCGCCAGACCCTTCAGGTAGGAAACCTTCTCACCCAGATTGCTCATATTCTCGCCTCCCCGATGTCGTCTCCCCAAGCCGCGGACGGATGGTTAAGCGCGCTCCATGTACTCGCCGTTGCGGGTGTCGATTCTGAGCATGTCGCCGATTTCGACGAACAGCGGCACCTGCACGACATAGCCGGTTTCGACGGTGGCGGGCTTGGTGGTGCCGGTCGCCGTGTCGCCACGGAAGCCGGGTTCGGTGTCGGTGACCCTCAACTCGACGAAGTTGGGCGCGGCCACCGAGAACGCGGCGCCCTTGAAGAAGCGCACGGTAACCTTGGTCTCTTCCTTGACAAACGGAATCGCGTCCTCGACCTGGTCGTGGGTCAGGCCGATCTGCTCAAACGTCTCGGTATCCATGAAGTAGTATAGGTCACCGTCGCCGTAGAGATACTGCATCTCCTTGGTTTCGATGATTGCCTTGGGCATTTTGTCGGTGGGGTTGAAGGTGCGCTCGAGCACCGCGCCGGTCATGATGTTTTTGATCCTCGTGCGCACAAACGCCGCGCCCTTGCCGGGTTTGACGTGCTGAAAGTCCACGATCGTCCACACGCCTCCGTCAAACTCCACCGTGAGGCCCTTCTTGAAATCGCCAGCCGTAATCATGATACTCCTCCTTGTGATTTAAGAACAGTAGAAACTATAGAACGATCAGATGCTTGGGCGCATCGATCAGGTTCTCATATCCGTCCCTCGTAACGACCACGCTGTCCTCGATGCGGCATCCGCCAAGGCCCGGAACGTACACGCCCGGCTCGACGGTCATCACGTTGCCTTCTTCCAGCTTGTCTTCCGACCTGGCGCTGAATTGCGGGCTTTCATGGATGAACAGCCCCACCGAATGACCCAGCCCATGCCCGAACGCGCCGGGGTAGCGCTCGTCGAGGTAATCGCGCGCGATCCTGTCCACGTCCTGACACTTCGCGCCCGCCCGGATGGCGTCAAGCGCCATTTGCTGCGCCGTCAGCACGGCTTCGTAGATGGCCTTGAGTTCGTCCGAAACCGGACCGATCGCGACGGTGCGGGTCATGTCGGTCTTGTATCCGGACAGCTGCGCGCCGAAATCCAGCGTCAGAAGCTCGCCTTCCCTGAGGACGTAATCGGAAGGCACCGCGTGGGGCAGCGACCCGTTGACGCCCGCGCAGGCGATGGTGGAAAACGCTTCCCGTTCGCTGCCCAACCGCAGCATGCGGTTGTTCAGTTCGATGGCGACTTCCTTTTCCGTCATCCCGGCGCGGATCACATCAAGCATCTCGCCAAACGCGCGGCACGCGATCTTCGAAGCCTCGCGGATCAAGTTGAGTTCGCCCTCGTCCTTGACCCGGCGCATCGTTTCGGGGATGCCGGAAAGCGGCGGGTAGTCAATGTCTTTGGGCAGCCGGTCGAACTGATCCAGCGTGACCAGGTTGCGCTCGATGGCGACCGCCTTCAGGCTTCGCTCCGCGATCAGGTGTTTCAGCGCGTCCTCGGCTTTCAGTTCCGAGGTCGTGCGGACGACCGGGATGCCCGGCGCTTCCCGCTCCGCCTGCTCGATGTAGCGGAAGTCCGTCAAAATCACGGGGCCGTCCGTCGCAACAAACAGCGAACCTTCGCCCGCGAAGCCGGTCAGGTACCGAAAATTTTCCGGCGACAGGATCCAGGCGGCTTCAAGCCCCTTTTCCCCCATCGCTTCGATCAGTTTTTTCGTACGGTTCAATCAAAACGCTCCTTGCGCCCCATGCCTCTCCTAATCATACCATAAGCCTGTGCCGATTTCCAGCGAAATTTGCGCAAACACTATAAAAGAAGGGCTGCCCGTAAAGCAGTCCTTCATGATACACCAGGAATTTACTTGTAGCTCTCCTCGATGGCAACGGCGACCGCGACGGAAGCGCCGACCATCGGGTTGTTGCCCATGCCGATCAGGCCCATCATCTCCACGTGCGCCGGCACGGAGGAGGAGCCCGCGAACTGGGCGTCGGAGTGCATGCGGCCCATCGTGTCGGTCATACCGTAGGAGGCGGGGCCGGCGGCCATGTTATCCGGGTGCAGCGTGCGGCCGGTGCCGCCGCCGGAGGCTACGGAGAAGTACTTCTTGCCCTTGTCGATGCATTCTTTCTTATAAGTGCCGGCGACCGGGTGCTGGAAGCGGGTGGGGTTGGTGGAGTTGCCGGTGATGGAAACGTCCACGTCCTCAAAGTGCATGATGGCCACGCCCTCGCGCACGTCGTCCGCGCCGTAGCAGCGCACCTTGGCCTTGTCGCCCGCGGAGTACGCCTTCTCCTTGACGATCTTGAGCTCGCCGGTGTAGTAGTCGTACTGGGTCTGCACATAGGTGAAGCCGTTGATGCGGCTGATGATCATCGCGGCGTCCTTGCCCAGGCCGTTCAGGATTACGCGAAGGGGCTCTTTGCGGACTTTGTTGGCGGTACGGGCGATGCCGATTGCGCCCTCAGCGGCGGCGAACGACTCATGCCCGGCGAGGAAGCAGAAGCACTTGGTGTCTTCACGCAGGAGCATCGCGGCAAGGTTGCCGTGGCCCAGGCCCACTTGGCGCTGGTCAGCGACGGAGCCGGGGATGCAGAACGCCTGCAGGCCTTCGCCGATGGCTTCCGCGGCTTCGGCGGCGCCCTTCACGCCCTTCTTCAGCGCGATGGCCGCGCCCAGTGTGTAAGCCCAGATCGCGTTCTCAAACGCGATGGGCTGAATGGAACGGACGATCTTGTCCACGTCGATGCCCTTTGACAGGGTGAAATCGCGGACGGCTTCAAAGTCGGCGAAGCCATACTTGTCAAGAACCGGCTGGATCTTGCCGATGCGGCGCTCGTAACCTTCAAAACGGATCATGGATTTCACCTCTCTTTACTGCTTGCGCGGGTCGATGTGCTTGGCCGCCTCGTTGTAACGGCCGTAGGTGCCGATGTTCTTTTCGTACGCCTCGGCGGGGTTCACGCCCTTTTTGATGGCGTCCATCATCTTGCCGAGCGACAGGAACTTGTAACCGCACACCTCGTCGTCCTCGTCGAGCGCGATGTCGATGACATAGCCCTCGGCCATCTCAAGATACCGTACGCCCTTGGCCTTGGTGCCGTACATCGTGCCGACCTGGGAGCGCAGGCCCTTGCCCAGATCCTCAAGCCCCGCGCCGACGGGCAGGCCGTCGTCGGAGAACGCGGACTGCGTGCGCCCGTACACAATCTGCAGGAACAATTCGCGCATGGCGGTGTTGATTGCGTCGCAGACGAGGTCGGTGTTCATCGCTTCCAGAATGGTCTTGCCGGGCAGGATCTCCGCGGCCATCGCGGCGGAGTGGGTCATGCCGGAACATCCCAGGGTTTCCACCAGCGCCTCTTCAATCACGCCGTTTTTGACGTTCAGGGTCAGCTTGCAGGCGCCCTGCTGCGGCGCACACCAACCGACGCCGTGGGTCAAGCCGGAAATGTCGGTGATTTCCTTGGCTTGCACCCATTTGCCCTCTTCGGGGATCGGGGCAGGGCCGTGGTTCGGGCCCTTCGCCACGCAGACCATCTGCTCCACTTCGTGAGAATACTGCATCTTGCGTCCTCCCTTTGACTGAGCTGTTATCCAATGTATTATAGCACAAACGCGCGTTTCATGCGCCTGTTCACAAAGATTTTATCGGTCGTGTGTGATCGATTTAGGGAAACCGGTACTCAGAGAAATCCTGAAAACGGCCAGTCGTCCTCCGGTTCGGCCTCATCCGCGTCGTCGTCATAATACACCCGCATCAGCGTCAGCCCGTGCGCGGGCGCTGTGGGGCCGAGGTCGAGACGATTGCCGCTTTCGATCGCCCGCGCGACCGCGCCGGGTGCGCGTTTGCCGCCGCCCACGTCGATCAGCGTGCCCGCGAGGATGCGCACCATGTTGTAGAGAAATCCGCTGCCCCGAACGAGCAGTTCCACCTCGTCCCCGTCCCTGAGCACCCGCGCCTCGTGGATCGTGCGCACGGTGTCTTTGACTATTGAGCCGCTGGCCGCGAACGCCTTGAAGTCGTGTGTGCCGACGGCGAACTGCGCCTCCTCGTGCATCGCTTCTTCATCCAGCGGGTAGATCGCGTGCGCGTGGGTGTTCCGGCCGATGGCTGGGGCATGCGCGTGGTTGTGAATCAGATAGCGGTACAGCTTTCCGCGCGCGTCAAAACGCGCATGAAAACCCGGGCGCGTCTCCTGCGACGCGCGGACGCGGATGTCGGGCGGCAGCATGGTGTTCAGCGCGAACGAGAACTTATCGCCCGGAATGCGGGAGGCAGTATCAAAATGCACCACCTGCCCCAGCGCGTGCACACCCGCGTCGGTGCGGCTCGCGCCGGTGACACCTGTTTCCTCCCCGGTGAGCTTTGAAAGCGCCTCCTCCAGTCGCTGCTGGACACTCATGGCGTTGATCTGCCGCTGCCATCCGGCGTAGGCGGTTCCGTCATACTCGACGGTCATGCGGATGCGGCGCGTCATAAAAGCACGATCCCGGCGAACAACAAAACCATGCTGACCCCCGCCCACGCGTCCAACGCCGTATACTTCAAAACCCTCAGCCGCGTCCGGCCCTCACCGCCGCGGTAGCAACGCGCTTCCATCGCCAGCGCCAGCTCATCCGCCCGTCGAAACGCGCTGACAAACAGTGGCACGAGCAGCGGGATCATCGCCTTCGCGCGCGCCATCAGGTTGCCGGTCTCAAAGTCCGCGCCGCGCGCGGTCTGCGCCTTCATAATCTTGTCCGCCTCTTCGAGAAGGGTTGGGATGAATCTTAGCGCGATGGACATCATCATCGCCATCTCGTGGGCCGGGAAGCCGATCTTCGCAAGCGGGGAAAACAGCCGTTCCAGGCCGTCGGTCAGCGCGATGGGCGACGTGGTGAGCGTCAAAAGCTGCGTTCCGAATACCAATAGCATCAGCCGAAGCGCCATGAAGACCGCGATCTGAAGCCCTTCCTGTGTGATCGTCAAGAACTGCCAGTGAAACAGCACCGTCTGCCCGGCGCCGAAAAAAGCGTTCAGGACGAACGTCAGCGCGATGATGAAATAGACCGCCTTCAGCCCCTTCAGCATCAGCTTCATCGGGATTTTCGACAGCCACGCCGCGCCCAGCACGTAGAGAAAGAACAGCGCGTAAGCGGGATAGCTGTGCGCGAGGAACACGCCGACGATCAGAGAGAGCGTCAGGAGCAGCTTCGCCCTGGGGTCGAGCCGGTGCAGCGGGGATTCGCCGGGAAAGAACTGACCCAGCGTGATGTCAAGCGCCATGACCGGCACCTCCCTTCGCCCGGAGCAGCCCCGGCAGGACTTCCGCAAGCTGTTCCATCATCCAGACGTCCGGCGGAAGTTTGAAGCCTTCGTTCCGGAGTTTCTCCGCAAGCTCCGCGCTCTCCGGAAGCCCCAGCCCCAGTTCTTCGAGTTTCGTACCCAGCCGGAAGATGTCCTCCGGCGTCCCGTCCATCGCGAGCGTCCCCTTATTCATGACCAGGATGCGCGAGCATAGCTTCGCGACGTCAGACATGCTGTGGGAAACCATGACCAGCGTCATGCCGCCCCGCTCATGAAGCGATCGCATAATGTCCATCATCCGCCGGTGACCCTTCGGGTCGAGCCCGGCGGCGGGCTCGTCCAGGATCAGCGTAGTCGGCCGCATCGCGAGTACGCCCGCGATCGCGACGCGCCGCTTCTGCCCGCCGGAGAGTTCAAACGGAGACCGTTCCAGAAGTTCTTCGGATAAGCCAACCAACTGCGCGGCTTCCCGCACGCGCTCGTCGATCTCCCCAGCGGACAGCCCCAGGTTGGAAGGCCCGAACGCGATGTCTTTCTTTACCGTCTCCTCGAACAGTTGGTACTCCGGGTACTGGAACACGAGCCCCACCTTGCGCCGCACGGCTCGAAGGTCGGTATTCTTGTCGGACAGCGGTTGCCCGTCCACCAACACCTCGCCGCCGGTGGGCTTGATGAGTCCGTTCAAATGCTGCACCAGCGTGGATTTCCCGCTGCCGGTGTGGCCGATGAGGCCCACGAACTGCCCGTCCGGGATGGTCAGCGTCACGTCGTGGAGCGCCACCGACTGAAACGGGCTTCCAGGCATGTAGATGTGGCTGAGCGCCCTCACTTCAATCGACAAAGTTCCACCACCATTTCATCGACGGTCAGTACGCCCTTCGGGAGCGGCACCCCATTTTCGCGGAGTTCTCCGGCAAGTTCCACCATCTCCGGCACGTCCAACCCCAGCGCACGCACCTTCTCCACCTGTTCAAAGACCTCGGCGGGCGCGCCTTCCAGCGCGATCTTCCCCCTGTCCATCACGATCAAACGGTTGGCCATAGAAGCCTCCCGCATGAAGTGGGTGATCCAGACGATGGTGATCCCATCCCGGTGTAGCTCCTGCGCGATGGCCATCACGTCACGGCGTCCGGCTGGGTCCAGCATGGCGGTGGCCTCGTCGAACACGATTATGTCCGGCCGCATCGCGAGCACGCCCGCGATGGCGACGCGCTGCTTCTGCCCGCCGGACAGCATGTGGGGCGCGTGGCGCGCGAACTGCGCCATACCGACCATCTGAAGCGCCTCGTCCACGCGGCGGCGGATCTCGCCGCTGGGCACGCCGATGTTTTCAAGGCCGAACGCCACGTCCTCCTCGACGACGGTCGCGACCAGTTGGTTGTCCGGGTTCTGGAACACCATGCCGCAGTGCCTGCGCACTGCCCATGCGTTGTCCTTCCCGGAGGTATCCAGCCCTGCGACGACCACCCGGCCCGAAGCGGGTAGAAAAAGCGCGTTGATCAGCTTCGCCAGCGTGGATTTCCCGCTGCCGTTGTGCCCCAGCACCGCGACGAACTCGCCCTTTTCGACGGCCATAGTAACGCCGTCTACCGCCATTTTCGCCGCGTCGCCGTAATGGTAGCAGACGTTTGTGATTTCAATGATGGACACCCGCGCACCTCCAAGTTTCAAAGCGGTTTATTATACCATTTTCACGTTAAAATCGCAGCAATCCGGGCAATCTATTTTTGCGCACTGGACAGATTAACATTTTTAGGGTATATTGATAGTTGGCAATCTTTGCTTCATTGTTATTCTTGATCACAGGATAGGAGTGTGGCCCATGAACAAGAAGACGGTTAGGGACATCGATGTAAACGGAAAGAAAGTCCTCGTACGCTGCGACTTCAACGTGCCTCTGGACGCGGAGTTCAACATCACCGACGAGACGCGCATTGTTGCCGCGCTGCCCACGATCAAGTATCTGCTGGACAACAAAGCCGCGGTCATCCTGTGCTCGCACCTGGGTCGTCCCAAGGGCGGCTTCGAAGCCAAGTACTCGCTGGCACCGGTCGCGAAGGACCTGAGCGCAAAGCTCGGATTTGAGGTCAAGCTGGCGAAAGACGTCGTGGGGCCGGACGCGAAGGCGCTGGCGGCGGCCGTCAAGCCGGGCGAGGCGATCCTGCTTGAAAATGTGCGCTTCATGCCGGGCGAGGAGAAGAACGATCCTGAACTCTCGAAGGAACTGGCGTCGATGGCCGACCTCTACGTGTCCGACGCGTTCGGCACCGTGCACCGCGCGCACTCCTCCACCGCGGGCGTGGCCGCGTATCTTCCGGCGGTCGCGGGCTTCCTGATCGGGAAAGAACTTGACTTCCTGGGCGGCGCGATCACAAATCCGGTGCGCCCATTCGTCGCGATCCTGGGCGGCGCGAAGGTCAAGGACAAGATCGCCGTGATCACGAACCTCTTGGAGAAGGTGGATACCCTCCTGATCGGCGGCGGCATGGCCTACACATTCATCAAGGCGCAGGGCGGCAACATCGGCGGAAGCCTCTTGGACGAGGAACGGCTGGGTCTCGCGAACGAGCTGATCGAAAAGGCCAAGGCCAAGGGCGTCAAGATGCTTTTGCCGGTTGACAACCTGGCGGGCGACGCGTTTGCGAACGACTGCAACATCAAGCTGGTCGACTCCGATGAAATCCCCGACGGCTTCTCCGGCATGGATATCGGCCCGAAGACGATCGAGCTGTTCTCCGAGGAAATCGCGAAGGCCAAGACCGTCGTCTGGAACGGCCCGATGGGCGTGTTCGAGATGCCCAACTTCGCCGAGGGCACGCTCGCGATCGCGAAGGCGATGGCCGCGTCCAGCGCCACCACGATCATCGGCGGCGGCGACTCCGCGGCGGCGGTCACCCAGATGGGCCTCGCCGACAAGATGAGCCACATCTCCACCGGCGGCGGCGCGAGCCTCGAATTCCTCGAGGGCAAGGAGCTGCCCGGCGTCGCGGCGCTGAACGATAAGTAATCCATCAAACCGGCGGGGCGAAAGCCCCGCCGTACAATCGAAATTTTGAGGAGGAACAACCAAATGCGCAAGCCCATCATCGCCGGAAACTGGAAAATGAACAAAACCCCTGAGGAAGCCGCCCAGCTGGTCACCGAACTTCTGCCGCTCGTCAAAGATGCCAAGTGCGACGTCGTCGTCTGCCCGCCCGCGGTGTGCTTCGCGGCCGTCGCGCCCATCATCAAGGGCACCAACGTAAAGCTGGGCTCCCAGAACGTTCACTTCGCCGCGAAGGGCGCGTTCACCGGCGAGCTCTCCGCCGAGATGCTCAAGGCCGCGGGCTGCGAATACGTGATCATCGGCCACTCCGAGCGCCGCCAGTACTTCGGCGAGACCGACAAGACCGTCAACAAGCGCACCGTCGCCGCCGTCGCCGCGGGCCTGATCCCGATCATCTGCGTCGGCGAGAGCAAGGAAGAGCGCGAAGGCGCGTACACCGACGCGATCGTCGCCTACCAGACGCTGATGGCGCTGACCGGCCTGACGGCCGCGCAGGTTGCCGAAGTCGTCGTCGCCTACGAGCCCGTTTGGGCGATCGGCACCGGCCTCACCGCCACCGACGAGCAGGCCAACGAGACCATCGGCGTCATCCGCAAGGCCATCGCCGGCAAGTACGGCGAGGAAGCTGCTTCCAAGGTGCGCATCCAGTACGGCGGATCGATGAACCCCGCCAACGTCAAAGGCCTGATGGCTCAGGAAGAGATCGACGGCGGCCTGATCGGCGGTGCGAGCCTGAAAGCGGCCGACTTCGCCCAGGTGGTGAATTACTGATGGCAATCACGGCACTGATCATCATGGACGGGTTTGGCATCAACCCCGCCCATGAGGGCAACGCCATCTACCAGGCTGGTACGCCCAACATCGACAGGCTGACCGCCAAGTATTCCGTCACCCAGATCGGCGCGTCCGGTCTCTCGGTCGGGCTTCCGGACGGGCAGATGGGCAACAGCGAGGTCGGCCACCTGAACATCGGCGCGGGCCGCGTCGTGTATCAGGAACTGACCCGCATCACAAAGTCCATCCAGGACGGCGACTTCTTCGAAAACCCCGCGCTCGTCGGCGCGGTCGAGGCGGCGAAGAAGGCCGGCGGCAAGGTGCATTACATCGGGCTTTGCTCCGACGGCGGCGTACACAGCCACCTGGAGCACCTGTATGCGCTTCTTGACCTCACCAAGCGCCACGGCATGGCGGACAGGGCGTTCGTCCACTGCCTGATGGACGGGCGCGACGTGCCGCCCTCCAGCGGTAAGGACTACATTCTGACGTTGGAAGATCGGATGGCCGAGATCGGCTGCGGCAAAATCGCGTCGGTGGCGGGCCGCTACTGGTCGATGGACCGAGACAAGCGCTGGGATCGCGTTCAGAAGGGCTATGAGGCGCTGATGGGCGTCGGCGTCCCCGCGATCAGCGCCGCCGAGGCAATGCAGAAGTCCTATGACGACGATGTGACGGATGAGTTCGTCAAGCCCTCCGTCGTCATGAAGGACGGCAAACCCGTCGCCACCGTCGAAGCGGGCGATTCGATCATCTTCTTCAACTTCCGACCCGACCGCACCCGCGAACTGACCCGCGCGCTGATCGAGCCGGACTTCAAGGATTTTTCGCGGATCGGCGGCTACAAGCCGGTGCACTTCGTGTCGATGACCCAGTACGACGCGACGTTCACAAACCTTGAGATCGCGTTCCACCCGCAATCCCTGAAGAACACGATGGGCGAATACCTGTCCGGCAGGGGCCTGACGCAGCTGCGGATCGCCGAGACCGAGAAGTACGCCCACGTCACCTTCTTCTTCAACGGCGGCGTTGAGGCCCCCAACCCCGGCGAAGACCGCGCGCTGATCCCGTCGCCAAAGGTCGCCACCTACGACCTGAAGCCGGAGATGAGCGCCTACGAGGTCGCGGATGAGGCCGTGAAGCGGGTGCTGTCCGGCAAGTACGACCTGATGGTCTTGAACTTCGCCAACTGCGACATGGTGGGACATACCGGCGTCATGGAGGCCGCGATGAAGGCGGTACGCACCGTCGACGAGTGCGTGGGCAAGGTCGTCGGCGCGATCCTTCAGATGGGCGGCAAGGCGCTCATCACCGCCGACCACGGAAACGCCGACCAGATGGTGGATCCGGTAACCGGCGAACCGTTCACCGCCCACACGACGAACCCCGTGCCGCTGATCGTGATCGACCCCGAACAGCCCAAACATGCACTCGCGGATGACGGACGGCTGTGCGACCTTTCGCCGACGCTGCTTCACATGATGAAGATCCCGCAGCCTCAAGAAATGACCGGCAAGTGCCTGATTCTGGACTAGTATAAAACCTCCAACAACTGTCAAGGCCTGTTGCGAACATCGCAACAGGCCTTGAATGTTATAACGCTGATGCCGCCGGTTGCTCGCCACCGGGCACTTTCAATCGCATCATCATACCCGCGCCCTCGTGGTCGTTCGGTCGCTGGTAAAACCCAAGCTTTTCGTAGAAGGGTTCTTTGCCTCTCGCGGACATCAGCGCAATGGCGATGTTGGTGCCGGGTTCGCTGTGCGAGACCGCGTAGTCGATCAGCATGCGGACGATCGTCGCGCCGATGTGCTGCCCTCGGCATTCGGGGATCACGATCACGTCGGAAACGTACCAGGTCAGCGCGCCGTCTCCGATCAGCCGCCCCATCCCGACCGTCTCTTCTCCCCGCACCGCTGCGACCGAGTAGAGCGAGTGGTCTAGGGCTTTTTGCGCCTGAGGAACCAGCGTATAACTCCAGCCCTCGCGGTTCCGAAGACCGGCAAGCGCTTCCGCCGTCAGGCCGTTTTCCAAATACCGAATGTCCATTTTTTCTCCTCAGCGAATCTCATCCAGCAGCGCCTGTGCCTGTTCACGGGTGGTGGTGCACAGCGCCGAATATGTCTGGGACAGCGCGCGCTCCAGCATTTTCACGGCGGTTTCCTTCTCGCCGTCCTCATGGTACAGTTTCGCGAGGTAATAGAGCGTGTCCACCTGGGTCGGCTTGCGCTCATGGGCGCGCTTGAAGTAATCGAACGCCTCCGCGCGGTTGCCCATCGCCAAGTGCATCTGACCCAGGTTGTCCAACACCACCGCGTCCTCGTCGTCGTACTCGTAGGCCTTCTGGTTAAACTCCTGTGCTTCGGTGAAGTCGCCGGTCTGGCGCGCCTTCTCAATCAGCATGTAGCCGAGCGATCCGTAAATCATCGAGTTCATCGCGCCGTCCGCCGACGTCTGCCGCATCAGCTCGATCGCCCGATCCAGCTGCCCCATCTTCCACAGGCACACCGCGTAGTTGAGCCGGAGCTGTTTCTTCATGTCCCGATCCAGACCGGGCATCTTCTCCACCTTCAGCATCGCCTCGCGCGCCTTGTCGTACTCGTGCGCGCGCATGAGCAACACGCCGCGGGCCATCATGCGCTTGGGGTGTTTGTCGCCCGCCGCCTCCGCCTCTTCATACGCTTTGAGCGCTTCTTTGTGCTTTTCCTCCGCCTCCCGGAACATCTTTTTCTCCAGATAGGCGTTGCCCTTCAGGTGCAGGTTGTAGGCCTTGCGGCCCATGATTTCCGCTTTAATGTTCATCCGTTTCCCTCCAGTTTTCTTTGAAGCCGCCGGATCCGGCGGTCGATTTGATCCAGAATCGCAGCGTCCGCGACCGCGCGCGCAGTTTCCGCCATCTGAAGCGCGTCTTCAAGCCGCCCCGCGCGGTGCTCGTAGAATTTTGCCAGCTCAATGAGCGCCCAGACACCCATTTGTCGCCGCTTCACCATCTCCAGCCAAACGTGCTCGGCCCGCGCCCACTCGCCCGCGCGCTTCAACATCACGGAGAACGCACGGTTCGCCTCCGCCTGGTACTTCGCGCCGCGCAAGGCCGCGATGGTTGATAGCGGCGTCGGTGCCGCGGCGGCGCGGTAGAGCCTGCGCGCGCCTTCGCACTCCCCGCGCACTTCCAGAACGCGCCCCATCGAGTACAGATCCGCAGCGTCGGTCAGTTGCTCCGGAGCCGCGTAGGCTTCCGACAGCGCGCAGAGCAGCGAGGAAAGCGCTGCTACGTCCAGCCGGTTGTGCGTAAAGACTTCTTCCAGTGGCGCGAAGTCGCCGGTCTTCATCGCCTCAAAAAACCGCCGTGGCGCTTCGCTGCCCGGCAGGTCGTTCGTGCGGCCCCGGCGCAGAATTTCTTTTTCCAGAATCCCCAGACGGCAGCTGCCCAGCCGCCGTTTCCAGAGCCTTCGCGCGGGATGCATCAGGTCAAGCCTTGTCAGCGGCGTCCATTGCTCCCGCATGCGCGCCATCGTGAAGCGTGATTCGAGCAGCGGCAGGTCGAAATTGTCGCCGTTGAAGGTGACTGCCGCGTAAAACCTGGCCATGATCTCCGCCGCCTTCGCGAGTAAAAGCGGTTCGTCAGCGTAGGAGCGCATCATGTATTGCTCGACCCGGAAGCGGCTCCCGGCGAGATACCCGAACCCGATCATGAACGCCACCGTGCCCGCGCCGCCGTTAAGGCCGGTCGTCTCGGTGTCGAGAAACAAAACCTTCTCCGCCCCAGGCCAATCGCCCTTGAAGCCCAGCCGGTCAAGCGCAGTCTGCCCGATCGTTAGGAGGCGCGGGTCGGCGTCCTCCTCGTACACGCGCACGACGAGTCCGCCCGGCTGAACCGGTTTGCTTGCGCCACTGATCGCGCGCAGACGCGCCTTGAGGTCCGAGGCCACGGTTGTCCCCCCGATCCATATGGAACCTATTTTAGAGGCACAGGCCGCGATTGTCAAGGAAAGGAATCTGTCGAAAATGTGATCAGACGCCTGAACGGAGGTACTGATGTGTACACAGAGCCCCTCGCGTCTCACGGCAAAATGTGGTATACTGTGGAAAACAACGCGGGAGACGGACATGCAACTGGATCTAGACTGCCCGATGGAACTTCTGGGATATGACCTGACGCGCGACGAACGCGGCGTGCGCGGCTTTGTGCGCCTTTTCAACCTTTCGGACCGGGCGGTGACCGGGTTTGACGCGGTCATCACCTGGCAGGGAGACGGCTTCGCCTCGGACATCCCACTTCAGACCGGCGCGCTGAACGCCCAGCCCCATGAGGCGTTCGTACTGCCCATCGAGGCGGAGACCGCTCCCGGCGGCCACTGGAGCGGGCTGTTCTTCGTACGGGTGGATCTCGACGGCGCGCCGCCGTGGAAAGGAAACCCAAAGCGGCTCATCGAGGTGGATCTGCCCGAAAAGCCGGTTGGCCGGGAACTTGAGGCGCTCCGCCGCGTTGCGGGGCCGGACGCGGCCGTCCGCCCGCTTATGGCCAGGGAATACTGGGTTTGCGTCTGTGGGCGCGCCAATCCGTTCGATTCGCCCGGCTGCGACCGCTGCGGAAGGACGAAGCGCGAGTGCCTGCGGCTTTCAAAGCAGCTGGAAGCGGCGTTCACTCGCGAAAAGGCAGAAACGCCGGTCAAGGCAGTCCAACCAGATACCCCGGATAACACGCCGCCGTTTCACGTGGTGCTTCAAAAGCGGTATCTTCGGCAAAAGAGTCTTCTGATTCGCAGAACCGTCACCATGCTGACGGCGGCCGCGCTGATCGCGCTGGTCACGCTGGCTTGGACGTGGCTGGCCGACATGCAGAAGCGTGCCAGAGAGATCGTGCCGCCCACGCGCGTCGAAGTGACAGCCGCCCCAACGGCGGAAAACAACTCTTAGCATATCGAAAGCGAGCTTTACGGCCCGCTTTTTTACATCACTGGTATTTCTTCAGTTCTTGCCGGCGCTTTTGAATCTCCTGCTCAAAACCCAGTTCGCCCGGCTCGTAGTAGGGCATGCCTTGCGCCTCCAGCGGCGCGTACTGCTGCTTGACATAGTGGCCGGGGAAGTCGTGCGCGTACTTGTAGTCCGCGCCGTAGCCCAGAGTTTTTGCGCCCTTGTAGGAGGTGTCGCGCAGGTGGATCGGCACCGGCTGGAACCCGCCGCGCTCGGCGTCCCGCATCGCTCGGTCGATTGCGATGACAACGGCGTTCGACTTTGGGCTTTCGCACACCGAAATGATCGCCTGCGTGATCGACAGCCGCGCCTCCGGCATGCCGATCGCCTCCAGCGCCTGCCACGCGCTGACCGCCTGCACCATCGCATTGGGATTGGCGAGTCCCACGTCTTCGCTGGCGTGGGCGATCACGCGGCGGACGATGATGCGCGGGTCAAGCCCCGCGTACATCATCCGGCTGAACCAGGCGAGCGCCGCGTCGCTGTCCGACCCGCGTAAGGATTTGCAGAACGCGGACAGCATGTCGTAGAGCATCGACTCGTCCATGCGCAGCACGCGCTTCTGAATCGACTGCTCCGCAACCGCGAGCGTCACATGCGTGTCCCCGTTTTCATCCATCGGCGTGGTCAGAACGGCCAACTCCACAGCATTCAGCGCCGCGCGTACATCGCCGTTCGCCACCTGCGCGATGTGGTGCAGCGCGTCTTCGTCGAGTACCACCGACTGCTGGCCGAAGCCGCGCGCCTCGTCCCGGATCGCGCCCAGAATCGCCTGTTCGACTTCCTCCTGCGTCAGCGGTTCGAACCGGAACAGGCGGCAGCGGCTGACGATGGCGGGCGTCATCGCAATCATCGGGTTTTCGGTGGTGGAGCCGATGAAGCGGATGATGCCCTGCTCGATGGAGGGCAGGATGCTGTCCGACTGCGCCTTCGACCAGCGGTGGCACTCGTCAAGAAGCAAATACGTACTCCTGCCCCGCAGCTTCAGCCGCGATTCAGCGTCCTTGACCACGTCGCGCACTTCCGCCACGCCGCTGGTGACGGCGTTCAGCTTCACAAACTCCGCCTTTGTGGCGTTCGCGATGATCGAGGCCAGCGTGGTCTTGCCGGTGCCTGGCGGGCCCCAGAAGATCGAGCTGGTCAGCCGGTCCGCCATGATCGCGCGGCGAAGAAGCGTCCCCTCGCCGACGATCTCTCTTTGTCCGATGAACTCGTCCAGCGTGCGCGGGCGCATCCGGTCGGCGAGCGGCGCGAGCTTTTTGATGCCCTCGGAAAACAAATCTTCCATGTTCCCCTCCAAAACTCGGGGCGGGGCGTACTGCCCCGCCCCGAGCGCAGGTGTTCAGAAAAGTTACCGCTTGAACTGTACGTCCGCCTCGTACTTTTTGACCGCGTCCAGCCACGCGGAGCCGACCGGCACGTTCTGGGCTTCGCAGTACGCGTCCCAGATGGCGGAAAACGGAAGCGTCTTGTTCTCTTCGAGAAGCGCCAGCCGCGCCGTGTAGTCCCCCGCCGTCTCGGCCTCGACGGCCTTCGCGCGTGGCGTCAGGAACGCGCGCAAGAGCGCCTTCTGCGCGTTCCGCATGCCGATGACCCACGCGGCGACGCGGTTGATCGACGCGTCGAAGTAGTCCAGCGCGATGCGCACGCGGCTTGTATAGCCGTTCAGCACGATCTCGTTCATGATGTTCTGCAGCTCGTCGTCCAGCGTGATCACATGGTCGCTGTCCCAGCGGATGCCGCGCGACACGTGCAGGAGCAGGCTTGGCATGAACTGCAGGATCGCGCTGATCTTGGCGGAGATGACCTCCGTCGGGTGGAAGTGGCCCGCATCCAGCGTGTACAGCAAGCCGCGCGTCAGCGCATAGGACAGCATGAATTCGTGGGAGCCCACGGTATAGCTCTCGACGCCCAGGCCGAAGAGTTTGGATTCCACCGCGTCCTCTTCCAGCGCCGGGTCCATCTTGCCGGAGGCGAAGATCGCGTCCAGCGATTCCAGCATCCGCGCGCGCGGCGCGGCGGTGTCGGCGGGCACATCCTTGTAGCCGTCCGGCATCCAGAAGTTGACGACCGACGGCTTTCCCAGCGCCTTCCCGAAGCCCTCCGCGATATCGCGGCAGCGTTTGCCGTGCTCAATCCAGAAATCGCGCACCGATTTGTCTGCGCTCGACAGCGTGAAGCCGCTCTCCGCCTTGGGGTGGGAGAAGTAGGTCGGGTTAAAGTCGAGGCCGAGACCCTTCGCCTTCGCCCAGTCCAGCCAGTTTTGAAACAGATCGATCGTGTATGCGTCCCGGTCGATCGCCCGTCCGCCCTTCTCGGCGTAGCTGGCGTGCAGGTTCAACTTCTTCGTACCCGGAATCAGCTTCAGCGACTGGTCGAGGTCGGCGCGGAGTGCGTCACCTCCGGTCGCGCGGCCGGGATAGTTGCCGGTGGTCGCGATGCCGCCGGACGCGCCGCCGGACGCGCTCTCGCATCCGATCACGTCGTCGCCTTGCCAGCAGTGCATCGAAACCGGGACTGCCGCGCATTCGCGCATCGCCTTTTCCACGTCCACGCCGTGATCCTTGTAGACCCGGCTCGCGTACTCAAACCCCAGAGATGTAAGTTTATCAGACATATCGAACCCTCCGAAATATTTACATGTCGTAGACGGGCTTCAGCGCGTGATAGAGCGCCGAATAGACGCCGAACGCATCCTGATAGGCCGCCTTGGTGGCCGGGTCGGGCAGCGTCTCGGTCTCGACCTTCAAAACCGAGATCGCCTCGTCCAGGCTCCCCCACACGCCCGCGCCGACGCCCGCGACCATCATCGCGCCGTAGGCGCCGCCCTCGCTGGCCGCGCTCATCGTGTAGACCGGGAGATCGAAGATGTCGGCCATCATCTGCCGCCACAGCGGGGAGGCCGATCCGCCGCCCGATGCGTACACCTTCTCGGTCTTGGCGATCCCGGCGATCAGGTCAATCACCTGCTTGAGCGAGAAGGAGACACCCTCCATGACCGAGCGGGTGATGTCGCCGCGGTTGGTGGCGAGGGACAGCCCGTAGAACACGCCGCGGGCGTTCGGATCGGAATACGGGCAGCGCTCGCCCGCGAGATAGGGCAGGAACACGACGCCGTTGGAGCCGGGACGGGAATCCCGAATCGCCGCGTCCTCCATGTAGGCGTAGGTGTGACGGCCCAGTTCTTTCGCCGTGCGCACGGCGTCCTCACCCAGCGCATCGCGGTACCAGCGCAGCGAACCACCCGCCGCCAGTGTGCAGCCGAGCGCGTGCCACAGGTGCGGCGCGTTGTTGCAGAACATCTGCAGCTTGCCTTCCGGGTTGTCGTTATAACCCTCAAGGCCCATCGCGACGTTTCCGGCGGTGCCGACGACCACGCCCAGGATGCCGGGTTTGACAAGCCCCGCGCCGGTGGTCTGGATGACCGCGTCGCCGCCGCCCGCGAACACCGGGATGCCCTCCGGAAGCCCGGTCAGTTCGGCGGCCTCGCGCGTCACCGCGCCCGCCAGGTCGGTGGATTCGAGCGCGGTCGGGAAGATCGCGCGGTCAAGGCCGCACTTCTCGATCAGCGCGTCCGACCACCTGCGGTTTTTGGTGTCAAAGAAGCCCGTGCCGGAACCGTCCGAGACCTCGGTGGCCAGCTCGCCCGTCAAAAGGTAGCGGATGTAGTCCTTCGGGCAGACAAACTTGTCCATCTTCTCGAAGTTTTCCGGCTCCTCGTCGCGCAGCCAGACGATTTTGCCGCCGGTGTAGCCGGGCAGCATGTTGTTGTTGGTGAGTTTCAGGAGGCCATTCAGCCCGCCCGCCTTTTCGATGATCCAGTCGCACTGGGGCTGGGTGCGCTGATCGCACCAAAGGATCGAAGGCCGGATGACGCTTCCCGCCTTGTCCAGCGCCACCAGCCCGTGCATCTGCCCGGAGAAGCTGACGCCCGCGATGTCCGCCACATCACCCTGGAACTTTCTCATGATCTCGCGGCAACCGCGCACGACGCCATTCCACCAGTCGGCGGGGTTCTGCTCCGCCCAGTTCGGCTTGGGTGTGGAAAGTGGGTACTCCTGCGTGGATGAGGCGACGACCGCGCCCGTCTCGTCGACGATGATGCACTTCGCGCCGGATGTTCCGATGTCAAGACCCACCAAATATTTCTTTCTCATGAAGGCCTCCTCCTTGCGCTGACGCGCAGTGATTTACTAAGGTTTGGAATCGGGCTTCTTTACCTTCCGGATACCGGAAAAATGGATTCGGTTTTCTTCGCCGCGCCGGAGCCGATCAAAGTTCTTCCGGTGGGTGTAAAGCGCGAGCGCCGTCAGGATCAGCGCGAAGCCGATCTCCGGCCAGTTGCCAAATCGGAATACAAGCGCCAGCACCGAGAACAGCACCGCCGAAGCCGCAGACGCCACCGACATGTATTTCGTCAGCCCAAGTACGACGAACTGACAGACCAGTACCGCGAGCCCGAACCAGGGTTCGACGATCAGGATCACGCCAAACGAAGTCGCGATGCCCTTTCCGCCCTTGAAGCCATAGAAGACCGGCCAGTTGTGGCCGATGATCGCGGCGATGCCGCCAGCATACGCGCCGAGATCACCCAAGAGCCACTTTCCAAGGAGCGCAGCGAGGAGACCCTTTACGGCGTCGCCCAGAAGCGTCAGAACGCTCGGAAGCCAGCCAAGCGTCCGAAGCACGTTGGTCGCGCCGGTGGACTTGCTGCCGTATTTACGAATGTCGAGCTTTCCGAACATCAGGCCTGAGGTAATCCCGGACGAAAAGCTGCCGAACAGATAGCCCGCGGCGATCACGAGAATCCAGGTTAGCGCAGTTGGCATCGGTTAGTCCTCTTTCTGCTTTTCGCGCAGTACAAACCGAATCGGCGTGCCGTCAAACCCGAACGCCTTCCGGAACTGGTTCATTAAGTACCGCTCGTAGGAATAGTGCATCAGCGTCTTGTCATTGACGAAGAAAACGAAGGTCGGCGGACATACGCTCTGCTGCGTGCCGTAGTAAATGCGCAGTCTCCGCCCCGACATCGTCGGCGGTGGCAGCGCGGTCTGCGCGTCGGCCAGCACGTCGTTGAGGACGCCGGTGGTGATCCGGCGGGACGCCTGCGCGTACACCTCGCGCACCATCGGCATGATGCGGTCGGTCCGCTGGCCGGTCTTCGCCGAGATGAACAGGATGCGCGCGTAGTCCATGAATTTTAACTGTTCGCGGATCTGTCTGGTCAGGTTCTCCAGCGTGCCGGTTTCCTTCTCGACCGCGTCCCACTTGTTGACCAGCACGATCGCGGGCTTGCCCTGCTCGTCGATGTACCCGGCGATCTTGGTGTCCTGCTCGGTGACGCCGTCGGCGGCGTCGATCAGCATCAAAACGACGTCCGCCCGGTCGATGGCCGCCAGCGCTCGCACCACGCTGAACCGCTCCAGTGACTGGTACTCGATCGCGCGCTTCCGCCGGATGCCCGCGGTGTCGATCAGGACGAATTCCTCGCCGTTGTCGGTAAAACGGGTGTCGATCGCGTCGCGGGTCGTGCCCGCGATGTCGGACACCATCACCCGATTTTCGCCGAGCAGCCGGTTCACCAGCGAAGACTTGCCTACGTTTGGCTTTCCGACCACCGCCACATGAACCGGCTCGTCCTCGTCCCGCTCGCCCTCATCGGAAGGCAGCAGTTTCATCATCTCTTCCAGAAGATCCCCGAAGTTCATCATGTTGACCGAGGACACCGCGATCGGGTCGCCCAGCCCCAGCGCGTAGAACTCATAGGCGCTTGTCGACTGCGAGACGGAATCGATCTTGTTGACGACCAGAAGGATCGGCTTTTTGCTCTTTCGGAGCATATCGGCCACGGTCTCGTCGTCCGGCGTCATTCCCTGCCGACCATCCACGAAGAACAGGATTGCGTCGGCGGTCTCAATCGCGATCTCCGCCTGATCCCGCATCTGCCGAAGCAGCGGATCGGTGGAGTTGGGGTCGATGCCCCCGGTATCGATCAAGGTGAATTTTCGGCCCTGCCATTCGCAGTCCGCGTACACGCGGTCGCGGGTCACGCCCGGCGTGTCCTCGACGATGGCGATGCGCCGCCCCGCGATTTTATTGAAGAACGTGGACTTGCCCACGTTGGGTCGGCCTACGATGGCCACCAGCGGTCTTGCCATGATTCCTCCCCGCCTGATCTACGGTCAGGCGCCCTTCAGCGCGTTCAGAAGCTGTTCGCCCCGCCTGCCCACCGGCAGAATGTCGACGCCCAGCGCGCGTTTTACTTCGTTTAGCGTCATGCCGTCCAGGAACACGTCTTCGCCTTCGCGCAGCATGCACTCGGTGATCAGCACCCGATCCGCCCGGATGCCTGCCAGCCCTCGGATCAGGTCGCCCCCGGTCAGAAGGCCGGAGACCGTCACCGTCGATCCAAAGAAGCCGTTTGAAACAGGAACCACCTGAACCTCGACGCCCGCGAGCGGATGATCCCGGATCAGTTTTTCCAGAAAAGGCGCGACCGAAACGCCGCAGGCCACGGCATACCGCGCCGGGTTCGCTTTCAGATCGTCCGTTTGGTATGCCTCGTCAAATTCCCGCTCCAGAAGACGGCACATGCCCACGCCGTTTTCGATCTGCGGATACCCCTCGTATGCTTCCTCATCCGGGAACGCCCGCCCGGCCAGAATGTAGAACTCGTCCGCCGCCTGCACAAAGCCTGTGCCGATTTCATTTTTCAGCCGCGCCCGCCACGCGTCCGCGTGATCAAGAAGGCGCTTCGCGCCGTCCCTGTCGAAGGGCGTGAGCGCCGTCAGGCCGTCCCGGTGGTCGGTCAGCCCCACCGGCACCAGCGCCAGCGAAAGCGCCGCCGGGTGCATTTCGGAAAGCTCGCGGATGGTTTGCTCCAGCGCGTCCCCGTCGTTGAAGCCGGGGCAGATCACCGCCTGCGTGTGAAACCGGATGCCGCCCGCTTTCAGCTTTTCCAGCTGGCGCATGATCCCCGCCGCGCGGTCCGTGCCCATCAAACGGGCGCGCAAACCCGGGTCGGTCGCGTGTACCGAGATGTACATGGGCGACGCGCGCCGTGCGATGATCCGATCCAGTTCGCGATCCCCGACGTTGGTCAGCGTCACGAAATTGCCCATCAAAAGCGAAAGCCGCCAGTCGTCGTCCTTGACTTTCAGTGTTCCCCGCACGCCGCGGGGCAGTTGATCGACAAAACAGAACGCGCAGCGGTTCAGGCAGTTGCGCGTGCCGCTGAGCAGATGGCCGGAAAAGTCAAGCCCCAGCGGCTCGTACTCGTCCTTGTCGAGGCGGTACTCCGTTTCATGCCCGTCCCGCTCGATGGTCAGCCTGAGCGACTTCGAACAGCACAGCGCCTGATAATCCACGAAGTCGATCACGCGCTGGCCGTTGATCGTAACCAGCTTGTCCCCGGCTCGAAGGCCCAGCCGCGCTGCGTAACTCCCCGGCTCGACCGATTGGATCCGGTGATTCATTGACATTCAGCTCCCATAGTATTATGGGGCCAACTTTTGGATTCGTCAAGCGGCATATGATAAATTCGACGGTATTCGGCGGTCGGCGCGCCGGACTCATCCCGAAGGACGAGCGGTGTCATCCAGTGCAGCATCGACCCCGCGCCCTTGACCGCGTCCATCAGGATCAGCTTCGGATTCGCGCCGGGCCTGTCCAGGATCAGCCGGACGCGCTTGGGTTCGAGGCGCTTTTCTCGGAGCAGGCACATCAAGTCGAACGCGCGGGGCGCGGGGTACACGAACGCCGCCCGGCCGCCGTTTTTGAGGAGCCTGGCCGCGCAGTCGATGAAACCTTCCAGCGTGCTCTCGCCCTCGTGCCGCGCGAGGTGTTGCATAGGATCGGGGCTTTTCGGCGCGGTGCCCGCCGGGTTGTAGGGCGGGTTTACGACGACCAGCGAGTGCCCGGAATGCCCCAGCATCCGCGGCGCGTGCCGGACGTCCATGTGACGGATGGCAATCTTGTCCGAAAGGCCGTTGCCCGATACGCTGCGCCGCGCCATGTCGCACAGTTCTCCCTGCCACTCGACCGCGTCAAACGACGCGCCCGGCTGCGCGTCCGCCATCAAAATGGACAGGATGCCGCCGCCCGCGCCGAGGTCGGCCACCTTATCGCCGGGTCTCGGCGCGGCGAAATCCGCGAGCAGCACCGAATCGGTGCCAAATCGGAACCCCTTCTCCTTCTGCAGGATCATGAGTCCGTTCCGATTCAGGTCGTCCAGCCGCTCGCCGGGCTCCATTGAAAAAGAGCGGCCCGAGTCCCCTCGCGCCGCCCGATAATCATCCATCGCGTTCTACTCCCACACTCGAATCGCCCAAAGGAACCAGGGTCCGTAATTTCTTTCATTATACGTTTTAAAACTGGAAATAGTGACTTTCCCTACCCCCGATGATGCATGAATAAATTGATTATTACCCAGATAAATCGCCGCGTGACCGGGTACATGACCAGGCCTTGTATCTGGTTTTCCTGTATCGTCTCTTGGTGTATAGAAAAACAGTACATCGCCGCGCTTGAGTTCTTTGTAATTCTTGTTGTCAGTGATTGTAATTTTCTTTCCAAATTTCGTCCGCGCCTGATAATATACGCCGGAAGTAACGTTGATGCCCACCTGTTTCAGGCAGTACGAGGTGAAACCACTGCAGTCAAACTGACTGGGGCCTTGTTTCCCACGCACGTATTTATCGCCCAGATGATCCTTGGCAATCTCAATGAATTTCTCTATGTGCGCATTGGTATACGATTTTGCTGAAGGATCTTTGATCGCCGCCAGCGTATTCGTATAGGCGATTCCGGTTGGATAGAGACCGTCGTTGTACCGCTGGAATAACTTGACTGCGGAGGCAACGCCGCTGTCGTAAACTCCATCAACATCTCCGTTGTAGTAGCCCAGTTTATTAAGCCGCGTCTGCAGATCCTTGATGGCTTCAGTGTCAGTGGAGCCAATTCTCAGCGTGTCGCTGCCGTACACCGCCTCATATCTAATCGCCTTTGCATCTAAAAGCTTCGTGCGGGTCGTGGTGTTCGCCTTTCCCGTAACATACTTGCTGTCCAAGTCGTTGAAGATCTGGAAAGTGCGCACGGCGGTCGTGGTGGTGCCTGTGAACACGCCGGTGATCACGCCCTTGTAATACCCCAGGTTCTTCAACTGCAACTGAAGGAGCGCGACCCGGACGCCCGATTTGCAGCCGGCGGTCAACTGAATCATGGTCATATTCTTTGTATAATCCGTCCACTTGACCGCGGAGTCCGTATTGTTGGCCTTTTCGCGAACCGGGCGGCTGGCGCTGCCGTTGGCGGAAAAGCCGTTGGCCTCCTGAAAGAATTTCACGGAGTATTTGGTCTGCGCGTCGTAATTGCCGTTGATGTCGCCCCAATAATAACCCAGATCGAACAGGCGCTGCTGTAGCTGCCTCACCTGCTCGCCCTTCGAACCGGCGCCGAGCGGCGTGATGAAATTCATCGCGTCGTACATCGCGCGGGTAATGACTGAATCGGAGTTGTACAAAACTTCGCGCGTCGCGCTGTTCGCGATGCCGGTAGACGACAGGCCGTTTGCGGTCTGGAAATCTTGCACGGCCTTGGTGGTCGTCGCGCGGTACCGGCTGTCGATCTTTCCGGTATAGAAGCCCAGCGCCTTCAGACGCGTCTGCGCTTTTTTCACATAGGTGCCGCTGCCGCCTGGCTTCAGCTGATTGTCCGATAATTTTTCTTCATACTGAGGGAATGTGACGGCGTCTTTGGAGGCCGCAAGCTTTTGTGTCTGCTCGTCGGCAACGCCGAGTTTATTCTTGGGGATATTGATGTCGTTCGCAATTTGAAATACGCCGACTGCTTTTACCAGCGCGGATTCGTACTTGCCGGAAACCTTCCCATTGTAGTAGCCTTTGTCGATGAGGTTTATCTGAAGGGCTGAAACCATTTCACCTTTGGAACCCAGTTTTAGCGTGTCCGCCCATGCCAGGGTGGTCAGGAAAGTCAGCAGCAGCGCCGCCATCAAGGCCGACCGGAGCACGCACTTCCCCATTCTACGCATCGCAACGGTTCCTCCGAGTCAATTTTCCGGGAACGTCCCCCGTGGAACGTTCGAGATGTTATAGAATTGGATGCCGCTTGTCTTACCGAGTATAACATATATACGACACCGCTGCAAGAAAATCCTTCCACTTGTTTAGAGAAAATTTTCACGACGTAATTTCTTCACAATTATTGGTAATATATTCGTAATACTTTAGCCGGTTTTCGCCCGGATTCGCCACCATAAAGGCGGATTGTTGCGATTGTGTCCGCATTGCCTGTGGATAACTTTGCGTCATCCCTGTTACGCCCACACGCACATTTCCATCGCCGGAATGAAACAATTGCTCACCCTTCCTTCATAAGTTATGATTTCGAATGCCGATGTGTTCCGTACGGATGCGAATAATTGGTTATGCGTGTTGACGCACCCGGCGAAACCCGGTATAATGACGATACCCGCGATGACCGGAAAGAGTAGACGACCCGATGCGCACCAGAGAAGGGCGGTCCCCGGCTGAAAGCCGCCCCGGCGCTAAGGCCCCGAAGTGCGTCCGTGAGCGAGCGCGTTACGCGCCGGGCACGCCCGTTACAGCGTTTGAAAGCGCAAAACGCGATTACGCGTTTTGAATCAGAGTGGAACCGCGCGTTGAGCGCCTCTGTGATTTGGAGGCGTATTTTTTATCCCGAAAAGAGGTGTTATGGGATGTTTGACAAGTGGAACGAGGACGTCCGCGCCATCCTGTCCCGCGATCCGGCGGCGAGAAGCGCGCTGGAAGTCGTTTTGTGCTATCCGAGTTTCCGCGCCGTACGCAGGCACCGCCGCGCGCACTGGCTTTGGAACCACGGCATGAAGCTGATGGCCCGTCTGGTGTCGCAGCGCACCCGGCGGCTGACCGGCATCGAGATTCACCCCGGCGCGAAGATCGGCAAAGGTCTTTTCATCGACCACGGCATGGGCGTCGTGATCGGCGAGACCGCCGAGATCGGCGACAATGTGACGCTCTACCAGGGCGTCACGCTGGGAGGCACCGGGAAGGACGTGGGCAAGCGCCACCCGACCATCGGCGACAACGTGGTGATCGGTTCCGGCGCAAAGGTACTGGGGCCGTTCAGGGTGGGCGACAACTCCAAGATCGGCGCGAGCGCGGTGGTCTTAAAGGAAGTCCCGCCCAACTCGACGGTGGTCGGAAACCCCGGACGCGTGGTCAGACAGGCGGGCACGCGCGTCGGCATCGACCTCGACCAGATCCACCTGCCCGACCCGATCAAGGAGCGCATTGAGGAGATGACCTCCCGCCTGATGCAGCTCGAGAAGTGCATGGAGCGCAAGGCGCAGGGCGTCGCCTGCGACCAGTGCGAGGAATTCAACCTGCCAAACTGTCTTTTGGTGCCCAAGGAGGAGATTAAAAATGAAGATCTATAACACGATGACCCGCCAGAAGGAAGAACTTGTCCCTGTGCACGAGGGCGAGGTGCGCATCTACGCTTGCGGCCCGACGGTGTACAACTTCTTTCACATTGGCAATGCGCGCCCCTTCATCATCTTCGATACGCTCAGGCGCTACCTGATCCACAAGGGTTTCAAGGTGACGTTCGTTCAGAACTTCACCGACATCGACGATAAACTGATCCGCCGCGCCGCGGAGGAGCATACGACGGTCGAGGAGATCGCCGACCGCTACATCGACGAATACTTCACCGACGCGGACGCGCTGGGCGTAATGCGGGCAGACGTGCATCCGCGCGCCACCAGGCACATTGGCGAGATCATCAAGATCATCTCAAAGCTGGTAAGGAACGGCTATGCCTACGAGGCGGACGGCGACGTGTACTTCGATACCCAGGCGTACCCCGGCTACGGGAAACTGTCTGGCCAGAACCTGGAGGATCGCGAGGCGGGCGCGCGCATCGAGGTGGATGACGTCAAGAAAAACCCGATGGACTTCGCGCTGTGGAAGGCACAGAAGCCGGGCGAACCTGCCTGGAAGAGTCCTTGGGGCATGGGCAGGCCTGGCTGGCACATCGAGTGCTCCGCGATGAGCATGAAGTACCTGGGCGAGACGTTCGACATCCACTGCGGCGGCGTCGACCTGATCTTCCCGCATCATGAAAACGAGATCGCGCAGTCGGAAGGCGCGACCGGCAAGCCCTTCGCGAAGTATTGGATGCACAACGGCCACATCAACGTGGACAACCGCAAGATGAGTAAGTCGCTGGGCAATTTCTTTACCGTTCGTGAGATCGCCGCCGAGTACGACCTGGAAGCCGTGCGCATGTTCATGCTGAGCGCGCAGTACAGAAGCCCCGTCAACTTCTCGCGCGACCTGATCGAGCAGGCGAAGGCCTCGCTCGACCGGCTGTACACCGCGCGGAACAACGCGCTGTTCCTTCTGGAAACCGCTTTGGACAAGCCCATGACGCCGGAAGAGGAAGCGTTCAGGGCTCGCGGGCAGGAAGCCGTCGCCCGGTTCGACGCGGCGATGGACGACGACCTCAATACCGCGGACGCCCTTGGCGCGGTGTTTGACTTCGCGCGCGACATGAACGCGACGCTGTCCGCCGCTTCCCCTTCAAAGGCCGCGATCCAATCCGGCCTCGGCGCGCTTCGGGAGATGACGGGCGTCCTCGGTATCCTCGTTAAGTCGCTGGACACCACGCCGGAGGATGTCCGGGCGTTGGTGGACGCGCGGCAGGCGGCGAAAAAGGAGAAGCGCTTCGCCGAAGCGGACAGAATCCGCGGCGAGGTGCTCGCGAAGGGTTATGTGATTGAGGACACGCCAACTGGCCCCAAGGTTCGAAGGGCTTAATCGAACCGCTTTTGCGGACGCTACATATTTATATGCGCCTTCCCGTCGACGGGGGGCGCTTTTTGTATACGGCCATTGGCTTTCTCACTTTTCGCTGTTTTCCGCGCCTTCGCATAGTATGGTTCGGGACAACATAGGCAAGGAGGGAAAAGCATGAGCTTTTATTGGAGGAATCGCGACGAAAGCGTCCAGAGGGCGTCCACCTGCCAGCGCGTGTCTCCCGCAACGGTCTGCAATGTGAGCGACAACACCGCTGTCGCCGGCGTCAGCCGCCCGATCCGGATGAAGGTCAGATTGGGTTCCGCCGGACCGGCGGGCCCTGCTGGTCCGCAAGGCCCCGCTGGTCCGCAAGGCCCCGCTGGTCCGCAAGGCCCCACTGGTCCGCAAGGCCCCGCTGGTCCGCAAGGCCCCGCTGGTCCGCAGGGTCCGGCAGGGCCGACGGGCCCCGCGGGTCCCAGAGGCGCGGCCGGCGCACAAGGCCCTGTGGGGCCGACGGGGCCGGCTGGCCCGCAAGGCCCGGCAGGTCCGCAAGGTCCGCAAGGTCCGACAGGCCCGGTTGGCGGCGTGGTTGGCGGCGCGACGCTGAAGAAGTACTAAAAGTCGTCAATATAAAAAACAGGGTGTCCTGCCGGACGCCCTGATACATCAAACAACTACCGCGAAACCAAGTCTTTCACGAGGCTGATCAGATTCCCTGCCGGATCTTCAACCATGAATGACCGGACACCCCAGGGCTTAACGGTCGGCGCGCTGCGGTTCGCAAGCCCCATCGCGTTCAGCCGCGCGTATTCCGCGTCCACGTCTTCCGCCTGATAGATCAAAGCGAGGCCGCGCGTTTCGGGGCCTTCGCCCTCACCCAGTTGGAAGACCGTCAGCTGTTCCTGAACAAAACGGAAGTCTACGCCGCCGTCCACCTCCGGCTCATGTTGAAATAGTTGCCTGTAGAATTCTACCAGTAGTCCGGAGGCGCGCGTCATGATGCAGGCGGCTCGAAGTTTCATATCAAATCTCGTGCTATTTCTTGCGCTCGGAGCCAAGGTAGATTGTGTGTTCCGATTCGATCATACGCCTCAGGTTGTCCCGCACCGCGCGGGGAAACAGCCGACAGGTTTCGGCTTCCGAAACGCTCATCCACTCCGAATCCACCTGATACGCATCTCGCTCGGTGGGGCTGACGCGTTTCTCGCCGGTCAGCTCGCACAAGAAGATAAAGTACATCTTGTGGTCGGAGCCGGAGTCTCGCCCGGCGGTGATCTGCTCGTACACGCCCGCCATCCGGACTGGGCGGACGGATATGCCGGTCTCCTCTTTCAACTCGCGCGTCAGCGCTTCAGGCAGCGTTTCCCCAGTGTGCTGCCCGCCGCCGGGCAGCGCGTAATACGCCCCCAGCCGGGAGCGGCATTTGTTGAGCAGGATTTTCTCCCCATTGAGCACGATGCCCTTGGCGGAGTTGCGCACGGCCATGCGAAGTCGCCTCTCCTCGCGCGGATTGATCGTATTATTATACGCCTAGTCCGGTGTTTTGGCAAGCCATCGAAAAATCTTTCCCGGCTATTGTAAACTTCGTTTAATTTGAGGATAAGAGTTCGTGCCAGGATTGAATCCTATAGGTTGGACTGTTAAAATAAACGCAGATTTCCTATGACAGGAGGACGAATTCATGGCGGTAGCTGTCATCATGCCCCGTCAAGGGCAGTCGGTGGAGAGCTGCATCATCACAAAATGGCTCAAACGTCCTGGCGATCAGGTCGGTGTCGGCGACGTACTGTTTTCCTATGAGACCGACAAAGCCGCGTTTGAGGAGAGTGCCAAGGTTTCCGGAACGCTGCTCGCGGCTTTTTTTCAGGAGGGCGACGACGTGCCCTGCCTGACCAATGTCTGCGTGATCGGGAACCCCGGCGAGGACGTCTCCCCGTTTGATCCGAACGGGAAATCCGCCCCGGCAGACGTTCCAGGAAAAACCGAGCCAGCGCCGGAAGCGCCCAATGCGGCTGCCGCCGAAGCGCCGACCGCCGCGCAACCGGTCGGCGAGATGAAGATCAGCCCCCGCGCCAGAGTCCTGGCCGAGACCCGCTTCGCCGACCTTTCGAAGGTCTCCGCCACCGGGCCAGACGGCCGCGTGATCGCGCGGGACGTCGAGGCGCTGCTGGACGCGGGCAAGGTCGTCACCCCCGCCGCGAGCGGAAGCTATGGCGGCGGTCTGACCGGAACCGGCCTGGGCGGCCGGGTAACGCTGAAAGACCTGGAGGCGACCGCGCCCGCCGCAAAGGCAGCCGAAGCGAACGCGCCGGAATCTCCCGCCGCGTCTGCGCCGGAAGCGGACTACGCCGACGAACCACTCTCCAACATGCGCAAGGTGATCGCGAAAGCCATGATGCAGTCGCTGTCCTCGATGGCGCAGCTTACCCATACGCTCACCTTCGACTGCACCGAGATTCAAAACCTCCGCAAACTCTATAAGGAAAAGGGCGAGGCGGCGGGGCTTTCCGGCATCTCACTGGGCGATATGGTGATGTACGCGGTCGCTCGGACGCTCGCAAAACCGGAGCACCGCGCGCTCAACGCGAACCTGATCGATGGAACCACGATGCGCTACTTCCGCGGCGTCAACCTGGGCTTCGCGTGCGACACCGAGCGAGGCCTGATGGTGCCCACGATCTTCGGCGCGGACAAGCTGAGCCTCAAGCAAATTTCCGACGCGACCAAGGAACTGGCGAAGGCGTGCAGGGCGGGTACGGTGAACCCCGACCTTCTGCGCGGCGGCTCGTTCACGGTTTCGAATTTGGGCGCGCTGGGCATCGAGAGCTTTACGCCGATCATCAACCCGCCGCAGACGGGCATTTTGGGCGTCGACGCCATCATTTCGCGCGTGCGCGAAGTCGGCGGCAAGATCGAGGTCTTCCCGGCGATGGGGCTGTCGCTGACCTACGACCACCGCGCAGTGGACGGCATGCCCGCTTCAAAATTCCTCGCGGATTTGAAGTTCAACCTCGAAAACTTCCAGCTGCTGCTCGCGAAAGGATGACAACATGTACGATTTGATCGTCATCGGCGGCGGCCCCGCCGGATACTTGGGCGCGGAGCGCGCCGCCCACGCGGGGCTGAATGTCTGCCTGTTTGAGAAGAATTCCCTCGGCGGCGTGTGTCTGAACGAGGGCTGCATCCCGTCCAAGGCGCTGCTCTATTCCGCGAAGGTGTACGAGACGGCGAAGCACGCGGAGAAGTACGGCGTCAAGGTCTCGGACGCGTCGCTTGACCACAAGGCTGTCGTCGCGCGGCGCGGCAAGGTCGTCCGCGTGCTGGTTGCTGGCGTCGGCGCGAAACTCAAGGGCGCGGGCGTCACCGTCGTAAAGGCGCAGGCGAAGCTCACCGGCCGCGTTCCGGGCGGCTTCTCGGTGGAGGCGGACGGGCAAACCTACGAAGCGAAGAAACTTCTGATCGCCGCCGGATCGTCGCCAGTCATCCCGCCGATCCCCGGCTTAAAGGAAGCGATCGCGTCCGGCTTCGCGATTACCAATCGCGAGGTGCTGGAACTGCCGGAAGTGCCCAAGGCGCTCGTCATCATCGGCGGCGGCGTGATCGGCCTTGAAATGGCCGCCTACTACAACACCGCCGGAAGCGAGGTCACCGTCGTCGAGATGCTGGACCACATCGCAGGCCCCACCGACGGCGAGATCCGAACGATCCTGCTCAAGGAGTACCAGAAGAAGGGCGTCAAGTTCCTCTTGGGCACGAAGGTCACCGGCCTCACCGCAAGCAGCGTGCTGTGCGAAGCGGACGGGAAGCCCGTGGAGCTTCGCTGCGACAAGGCGCTGTGCGCGATCGGCCGCCGCGCGAACCTCGCGGGACTCGGCCTTGAGGCGTTGGGCGTCGAGACCAGCCGCGCCGGGATCGTCACCGACCCGCAGGGGCGAACCAACGTCGAAGGCGTCTACGCCGCGGGCGACGTCAACGGCATCCAGATGCTGGCGCATACCGCCTACCGCGAGAGCGAGGTGGCGGTGAATACCATGCTGGGGAAGAAAGACACGATGCGCTACGGCGCGAACCCCGCCGTCATCTACACCAAACCGGAAGTCGCCTGCGTCGGCTACACCGAGGAGGCCGCGAAGGAGGCGGGCATCCCTTACGAGGTCAAGAAACTCTCGATGCGCTACGCGGGCCGCTTCGTTGCCGAAAACGAGGGCGAGGATGGGCTGTGCAAGGTACTGGTGCACGCGAAACACCGAAACGTGATCGGCGTACACATGATCGGCGGCTATGCCTCCGAAATCATCTGGGGCGCGGCGCAGATGATCGAGAGCGAACTGCGCGTTCAGGACGCGAAGGAAATCATCTTCCCCCACCCCACCGTGTCAGAAATCATCCGCGAGGTAATTTGGGAATTTGACGACTGATTGAGCGTAAATTACTTAAGGAGTGAACCAGATTGTCCAAGCAACTGTTTGTCGATCCGTCGGCGCTTCGGAAACCCGGCAAAGTACATTTTGAGGATATCCCGGTCAACACATATCAGAAGTCGGTCAAGGACGAGGTCGGCCACCTCACGACCCGCCAGCTTCTCGATATCTACCGCGATATGCTGACGCTGCGCGAATTTGAGACGATGCTCAACCTCATCAAGACTACCGGCGAGTACAAGGGCATCGCCTACAACCACCCCGGCCCGGCGCACCTTTCGATGGGTCAGGAGGCCTCGGCGGTCGGCATGGCGTTCCACCTGGATGAGAACGACTTCATCTTCGGCTCCCACCGCAGCCACGGCGAGATCCTGGCCAAGAGCCTCTCCGCGATCGAGAAGCTGTCCGACGACGCGCTCCTTAAAATTATGAAGGAGTTCTTTGGCGGCGAAATCCTGAGGGCCGTCGATACCGGCGCGCACACATCGGTCAAGGCGCTGGCGATGGACTTCCTGCTCTACGGCGCGATGGCGGAGATCTTCGCCCGCAAGACCGGCTTCAACCGCGGCCTGGGCGGCTCAATGCACACGTTCTTCACCCCGTTCGGCGTATACCCGAACAACGCCATCGTCGGCGGCAGCGGCACGATCGCGGCGGGCGCGGCGCTGTATAAAAAGGTCAACCGCAAAAAGGGCATCGTCGTCGCCAACATCGGCGACGGGTCGCTGGGCTGCGGCCCGGTGCTGGAGGCGCTGAACTTCGCGTCGATGGGTCAGTTCACGACGCTGTGGGAAGGCGACATGAAGGCGGGGCTGCCGGTTCTGTTCAACATCTTCAACAACAATTATGGCATGGGCGGCCAGACGGTCGGCGAGACGATGGGCTACGACGTACTGGCGCGGCTGGGCGCGGGCTTCTCGCCCACGCAGATGTACGCCGAGCGCGTGGACGGCTTCAACCCGCTCGCGGTGATCGAAGCCTACGGCCGCAAGAAACAGCTGCTCACAGAAGGCAAGGGGCCGGTGCTCCTCGACGTGCTCACCTACCGCTTCGCCGGGCACAGCCCGTCCGACTCCTCCTCCTACCGCACCAAAGAAGAAATCGCCGCGTGGGAAGCGGTCGATCCGATCAAGACCTACCGCGCGCAGCTGATCGAAGCGGGCGTCGCGACGGAAACGGAGTGCGACGCGATCCATGAAACGGTGAACGCCGCGATTATGAAAAACTTCAAGCTGTCCATCGACGACGCCGTGTCGCCGCGCATGGACTTCCATAAAGACCCGGAGTGCATCAGCAGCATGATGTTCTCAAACGGCCACGTCGAGGCGTTTGACACCAACAAACCGGACGTTCTGATGCCGCTTGAGGAAAACCCGCGCGTCAAAGCCATCGCGGGCAAGGAACGTTTCTACATGAAGGACGGCAAACCCGTCTCCAAAAACAAGCTCTACCAGCTGCGCGACGGCATCTTCGAAGCGGTCATCGACCGGTTCTACAAGGATCCGACGCTGGTCTCCTACGGCGAGGACGTGCGCGACTGGGGCGGCGCGTTCGCGGTGTACCGCGGGCTGACCGAGGCGCTCCCCTACCACCGCCTGTTCAACTCTCCGATCTCCGAGGCCGCGATCGTCGGCACCGGCGTCGGCTACGCGATGGCGGGCGGCCGCGCGTTGGTCGAGCTGATGTACTGCGACTTCCTGGGCCGCGCGGGCGACGAAGTGTTCAACCAGATGTCCAAGTGGCAGGCGATGAGCGCAGACGTGATCAAGATGCCGATGGTGCTTCGCGTATCGGTCGGCTCCAAGTACGGCGCGCAGCACTCGCAGGACTGGACGGCGCTGACCGCCCACATCCCCGGCCTCAAGGTCGTCTTCCCCGCCACCCCCTACGATGCGAAGGGCATGATGGCGGCGGCACTCGCCGGAACCGACCCTGTGGTGTTCTTTGAGAGCCAGCGCATCTACGACGTGGGCGAAATGTTCCATGAGGGCGGCGTCCCGGCGGAATACTACGAAATTGAACTGGGCAAGCCCGACATCAAGCGGCCCGGTTCCGACATCACCATCCTCACCTTCGGCGCGGTGCTGTACCGCGCGCTTCAGGCCGCCGACACCCTGAAGGAGAAGTACGGCCTTTCTGCAGAGATCATCGATGCCCGCTCTCTGGTGCCGTTCGACTACCAGATGGTGCTGGATTCCGTGAAGAAGACCGGGCGGTTGGTCGTGGTGACCGACGCGTGTGAGCGCGGGTCTTACGCCAGTGAGGTCGCCCGCAACGTGACGGAACTGGGCTTCGACCTTCTGGACGCGCCGCCGGTCGTCGTCGCGGCCCGAAATTGGATCACCCCCGCCCACGAGCTGGAAGACGCGTTCTTCCCGCAGCCAAGCTGGATCCTCGACGCCATCGACGCGAAGATTCTGCCGCTGCCTGGACACGTGCGCGAGACCAACCAAACCCCCGGCGAGAAGTTGCGCACGCTGCGGGAAGGCGTCTGAGAAGTCCTGAAAAACCTGTGCCGCATATCAATACGCGCGGTGCGTCTTCTGACGACCCGCGCGTATGCCTTTATATGGATGGCAAGAATTTCCATCAGAAATTATACGTCTATTCATAACAAATGCGCCCAAAAATTGCCATATTGCAAAGCTTAACCACGCATTACCATCGTCTGTTCTTATAAAATGAATGAAACTTTCGCTTGTACGCTCCTTGGGATTGTGATACAATAGTGTCATTCATTTATCGCTTCTTTATAATTGATTGGATGGTGATCCGGTTGACTCGGTTCGTGCTCAAGCGGGTGTTCTCCACGATCCTGACACTGTTCGTGGTGGCTTCGCTGACCTTTTTTCTCATGAACATCATCCCCGGCGGCCCTTTTAACACGGAGCGCGCAAGTAAGAAAACCATCGCCATGATGGAGAAAAAATACGGTCTGGACAAGCCGCTGTTTGACCAGTATCTTCTGTATCTGAACCGTCTTGTCCACCTGGATCTTGGCGACTCCTACAAACGTGTGGGCTTCACCGTCAACAAAATCATCGGAGAGAAGTTCCCGGTGTCCGCAAAGCTGGGCATTATCGCAATCTCGCTCGCGGTGCTGATGGGCATCCCAACCGGGACGCTGGCCGCGTTCAAGCGCAATCGCTGGATCGACAGGACGATCATGTTCGTCGCCACGCTGGGCATTGCGGTACCCAATTTCGTGATGGCGACGACGCTTCTGATATTATTCGGCGCGGTGCTCGGCTGGCTGCCGACGCTGGGCCTGAACTCCTGGCAGAGTTACATCATGCCGGCTTTCGCGCTGGCGTTTTACCCGTCCTGCTTCATCGCGCGGCTGATGCGCTCCTCGATGCTGGACGTGCTGGGCTCCGACTACATCAAGACCGCGCGCGCGAAGGGTCTGCCGGAGCGAAAAGTCCTGTTCAAGCACGCAATGAGAAACTCGATCATCCCGATCATCACCTACCTGGGGCCGCTCTCCGCGGGCATCCTGACCGGCGGGTTTGTCATCGAAAAGATCTTCACGATCCCCGGTATGGGCAAGTTTTTTATCGACTCCATTACGAACCGTGATTATCCGTTGATCATCGGCGTAACCGTGTTTTTCGCCGCGCTCCTGATCATCATGAACCTGATCGTTGACCTTATGTACGGCGTGGTCGATCCGCGCATCAAGTACGAGTAAGCGGAGGCCAGCCATGAATCGCATCAAGAATTTTAACTTTTTATCGTTCCAACTGAACCCGGATCTTTTTCAGCCCGCGTCGGCGGAGGATAAGAATCAGCTCATCCGCATGCGCGAATCCACCACCTACTGGAAGGACGCGATGCGCCGCCTGCGCGCCAACAAAATCGCGATGGCCTGCGCGTGGATCCTGCTCGCTGTACTGATCTTCGCGTGGATCGGCCCGTTCCTGATGCCGTATTCCTACGACCAGCAGATTCACGGCCACGAGCGGCTCTCGCCGACCATGACGCCGTTCCACCCGTTCGGCACCGACAACCTGGGGCGCGACCTGATGGTGCGCGTGATGATCGGTACGCGCATCTCGATGACCATCGGCATCGTCGCGAGCTTGATCATTCTGGTGATCGGGACCACATACGGCGCGATTTCCGGGTATCTGGGCGGCTGGGTGGATAACGTGATGATGCGCGTCGTCGAGATCATCTACGCGGTGCCCGACGCGCTGATCGTGATCCTGCTGGGCATCGCGCTGAAGGATCCGCTGCAGAAACTGCTGGATTCCGGCGGCCTCAAGGCGTTCTCCGGCGTCGGAGCCGGGCTGATTTCAATCTTCCTGACGTTCGCGCTTCTGTATTGGGTCAGCATGGCGCGCATTGTACGCGGCCAGGTGATGTCGCTCAAGGGCTCGGAATATGTGACGGCGGCACGCGCGATGGGCGCGAAGAGCGGCTGGATCATCTTCAAACACCTCGTGCCCAACTGCGTCGGCACGATCATCGTGACGACCATGTTCCAGATTCCGTCGGCCATCTTTACCGAGTCGTTCCTGAGTTTCATCGGTCTGGGTGTCTCCGCGCCGATGGCCTCGCTGGGCTCGCTGGTCAACGACGCACTGAACGGCTTCCAGTCCTACCCCTACCGCCTGCTGATTCCCGCCGTCATGATTGCCATCATCATCCTGGCGCTCAATCAGTTTGGCGACGGCTTGCGCGACGCGCTCGACCCGCGGATGCGCTCCTGAGGAGGGGAATGCAATGCAGAATACACTTCTTGAGATCAAAGACCTGAACGTCTCGTTCTGCACGCCGGCTGGCGAGGTCAAGGCGGTCAACGGCATCAGTTATACGTTAAAGCAGGGCAGTGTGCTGGGCATCGTCGGCGAATCCGGCAGCGGCAAGAGCGTTTCGGTCAACGCGCTGATGGGGCTGATTCCCGATCCCGGCCGTGTCACGAAGGGTTCGATCACATTTGACGGCCGAGATGTGCTCGCGATGACCCTTAAGCAACTGCAGAGCCTCCGCGGCAAGGAAATCGGCATGGTATTCCAAGACCCGATGACCAGCCTGAACCCCGTGTTCACGATCGGCAACCAATTGATGGAAACTCTGCTGCTGCACACGAAGATGAGCAAGGCAGAGGCGTACAAGCGCTCGGTTGAGTCGCTTGCGATGGTCGGCATCAACAACCCCGAACGTCGCATGAAACAGTACCCACACGAGTTTTCCGGCGGCATGCGCCAGCGCGCGATGATCGCGATGACGCTTTTATGCCAGCCGAAGCTATTGATCGCGGATGAACCGACCACCGCGCTGGATGTGACGATCCAGGCGCAGATCCTGGAATTGATGAAGGATCTGAAGCAAAAGATCAACTCGTCGATCATCCTGATCACGCACGATCTGGGCATCATCTCGGATCTGTGCGATGAGGTCATCGTGATGTACGCGGGTCGGGTCGCGGAACGTGGCTCCATCGACGACATCTTCTACCGCACCGCACACCCCTATACCAAAGGGTTGCTCAAGTGTCTCCCCCGCCTCGACGCCGATACCCGCGAGCCGCTGGTCCCGATCGAGGGCACGCCGGTCGACCTGATCGCGCTGCCCAAGGGCTGCCCGTTTGCGTCGCGTTGCGATCGCTGCATGAAGGTCTGCCTCGAACATCAGCCGCCGCTCGCGGAAGTGGGCGAAGGCCATGTTTCGGCATGCTGGCTGCACGCGCTGGAGGAGGAGAACGCATGAATCCGCTGATTGAAATCAAAGACTTGAAAAAATACTTCCCCGTGCACGGCGGCACATTTAAAAAGCAGCAGTTCGTGCAGGCGGTAGACGGCGTATCCTTCACCATACAGCGCGGCGAGACGTTGGGGCTGGTCGGGGAATCGGGCTGCGGCAAGTCGACGATCGGCCGCACGATGCTCAGGCTTTACGAACCCACCGCGGGCAGCATCCTCTTTGACGGGAAGGACATCACAAAGGTCAACATGGGGCCGTACCGGCGCCGTATGCAGATCATCTTTCAGGATCCGTATGCGTCGCTGGATCCGCGCATGACGGTCGGCGACATCGTCGGCGAGCCGCTTGACATCCACAAAATCTACGCGAACCGCGCCGAGCGCAATGAAAAAGTGTTGAGTATTCTGGACCTTGTGGGTCTTAACTCCGAGCACATGAACCGCTATCCCCATGAGTTCTCCGGCGGTCAGCGGCAGCGCATCTCGATCGCCCGCTCGATGGCGCTGAACCCGGATTTTCTGGTATGCGACGAGCCGATCTCTGCACTGGACGTCTCCATTCAGGCGCAGGTCATCAACATGTTGATCGAGCTTCAGCAGAAGCTGGGTCTCACATACCTCTTCATCGCGCACGATCTGTCGGTGGTCCGCCATATTTCGACCAGAGTCGGCGTTATGTACCTGGGCAGCCTCGTGGAACTGACAGACGCGCACCTCCTCTATAAAAAGCCGCTGCACCCGTATACTCAGGCGTTGCTCTCGGCTATCCCGATTCCTGACCCGAACATCAGCCGCGCCCGCAATCGCATCGTGCTGCAGGGCGACGTGCCCAGCCCCATCAACCCGCCCGTAGGCTGCAAGTTCCACACCCGCTGCCCATACGCGCGCGATGTATGCAAGCAGGTTCGGCCCCAGATGGGGGAAGTGGAGCCCGGCCACCTATGCGCGTGCCACAAGGTCTCCGGAGGTTGGTAAAATCGAATGTTGTGCGCGTTCGCGCGCATCACAGATAACCCGTATGATTCTTATGAAGGAGGGTATTCCATGAAAAAAACCCTAGCGTTGGTTCTGGCTCTGGTATTGTCTCTGGGATTGATGGTCATCCCCGCGATGGCCGAAGATGGCGTCATCTCGGCATGCATCGGTGGACAGCCGGAAACCGTCGACCCGCAGCTCAACTCCACGTCCGATGGTTCCAACTACATCAAGCACATGTACGAAGGCCTGTACAAGCATGATCCGAACGGCAACGGCGTCGTACTTGGCGCGGCCGAGAGCGTCGACGTGAGTGAAGACGGCCTGACCTGGACTTTCAAGATTCGCCCGGACGCCAAGTGGTCCGACGGCAAGGCTCTGACCGCGGAAGATTTCCTCTACTCATTCCAGCGTTTCGTGGATCCGGCGACCGCCGCCCCGTACGCCGCCGACATGGGCAAGTTCCTGCTCAACGGCATGGACATCGTCAACGGCGTGAAGCCGGTGACCGATCTTGGCGTCAAAGTGATCGACGACATGACCCTTGAAGTCAAGTTGGCTGGACCCTGCGCTTTCTTCAAGGACATCATGGCCTTCCCCACCTACTACCCCGTCCGCAAGGACATCATCGAAGCCAACGGTGAAGCATGGTCCACCAACCCGGCGACCATCATCGGCAACGGTGCCTATAAGATGGAGAGCTGGACGATGGACTCCGAGATCGTCATGGTACCCAACGAGAACTACTATGACGCCGCCTCCATCAAGAACAAGAAGATCGTATTTAAGCTGATCGAGGATCCGAACGCCAAACTGGCCGCGATCCGCAGCAAGGAAATCTACTGGACCGACGACTGCCCGACCGAAGAAATTCAGGCGACCAAGGACGAAGGCCTGTTCTTCATCGAGCCGCAGCCGGGCACTTACTACGTGAACTTCAATGAGCAGAAAGCGCCGCTGGACAACCCGCTGGTTCGCAAGGCGCTCACGCTGGCGATCGACACCAAGCACCTGTCGGAAATCGCCGCCAACGGCGTGTACCTGCCCGCTGACAACTTTGTTGGCCCCGGCTTCGTCGACGCCGACGGCACGACTGAGTTCGCCTCCTACGAAAAGCTGATCGACCGCAGCGACTACGAAGCCAACAAGAAGGCCGCACAGGAAGCGCTGGCCGAGGCCGGCTACCCGAACGGTGAAGGCCTGCCGACCATCGAGTATGCCACCAACGTGTCTGGCGTCCACCAGCCGACCGCGGAAGCCATGATCGCGATGTGGAAGGAAGTCCTGGGCGTCAACGTCGAACTGACCACGATGGACTGGGGCGTGTTCAGCGCCGCCCGCCGCAACGGCGAACACATCATGGCGCGTGACGGCTGGGTCGCCGACTACATCGACCCGTCGACACTCCTGAACCTGTTCAAGTCTGGCTCGGACAACAACACCACCTTCTACTCCAACCCGAAGGTTGATGAGCTTTTGAACGCGGTCGACGCCACCGCCGACCAGACCGTGCGCATGCAGAAGATGCATGAGGCCGAGGCCATCATCATCGGCCAGGACTACGCAGCCTGCCCGGTCTACTACTACGCGACCTACGGTCTCGCCCGTCCGGAGATCAAGGGTGTAACCACCTACCCGACCGGCGAGAAGCTGTTCCACAACGCGACCATCGAAGGCTAAACGAACTCTTTGGAATCGGGACCGCATGCGGTCCCGATTCTTTTTGCGCACATATCCGCATAAGGAAATATGAAGCGCGGACGGGCGTCCGTTTCGTTGCGTCATGATGGAGGTGTCCGGACGATGAAGAACTCCGAAGACAGGTTGACCAAGGCGCTCGCCCTGTCCGGAACCGTGTTTCTATGGTTCCCGACTCTTTTCACACTTCTGACCTCCATCATCGGCTCAGCCCGCTCGCGCATGTTCCGCCTGGACTACCTGATGCCCGCGGAACTGTTCCCGGCGGCGTTCGTCGGGGCGCTTATCACCGTCTGGGCTGCCTTCCGCGCGCAAGCATATAAGGTTCCCATTGTGGTCAGCGCGGCTCTGATGGCGGTGAACTTCGGGCTTTTGCTACTGATCCCGGTCGCCACAGGCCTCGCTTCCGGCACGATCAAACCCCAAGGCTGGCCATGGGCGCTCACGATCCTGTCGCTCATACTGTATTTGGTCGCGATGCTTGCGACCGGCGTTCTGGGTGTAATGGTAAACCGGGCGCTGTTCCGAAGGCCGAAGGATCCATCCTGACTAGCTCGAATGCCACGCCCCCGAAGCGGCAAGGCCCGCCCGGCTTCGCCTTTTCGTTTACATTTTCCGCCGAATCGTGTATAATATGGTGAGCACTTTTTCAGGAGGAAGCAAGGAATGGCACGCGGAGGATTTCCGGGAATGATGGGCGGCAACATGCAGCAGCTGGCGCGTCAGGCGCAGAAATTACAGCAGCAGATGGCCGAGACGCAGGCCGCGCTGGATGCGCGGGAGTTTGAGGCCTCGGCGGGCGGCGGCATGGTGAGTGTCAAGGTCAACGGCAAGAAGGAACTGCTCGCGCTTTCGATCAAGCCCGAAGCGGTGGATCCTGAGGATGTGGAAATGCTGCAGGATCTGGTGATGGCGGCAGTCAACGAAGCGCTGCGCCAGGCGGCGGAGACCATTGAGCGTGAAATGGGCAAGATGACCGGCGGGCTCAACATGCCGGGTCTGTTCTGATGAACGACATCGAACCCATCGGAAAACTGGTCAATCAGCTTTCCAGGTTGCCGGGCATCGGTCGCAAGACCGCCGCCCGGCTGGCTTATCACATCATCGCGCTGCCAGAGGAACAGGTGCGCGAACTGGCCGTAGCGATCTTCAACGGGAAAAAGCAGGTGCACTTCTGCCCCGTCTGCGGCGACTACACGGACACCGACCCCTGCAAGCGGTGCGCCGATCCGTCCCGAGACCGGTCGATCCTGTGCGTGGTCAAGGATCCCAGGGACGTGGCCGCGATGGAGCGGATGCGCGACTTCAATGGAATGTACCACGTGCTTCATGGCGTGATCTCGCCGATGGACGGCGTCGGCCCTGATGAGATTCGTATCCGCGAACTGATGACCCGGCTCTCGTCCGGCGAGGTCAGGGAAGTCGTGCTGGCCACCAATCCGGACATCGAAGGCGAGGCCACCGCCGCCTACATCGCGCGGCTGGTGAAGCCGCTGGTTCGCGTGACCCGCATTGCCCACGGCGTCCCGGTGGGCGGCGAACTGGAATACACCGACGAGGTGACGCTGTCCAAAGCGTTTGAGAACCGGCGGGAACTCTGACGCTCCGCCGGAAACGATTGTGGTGCGCCCATGAAGCGCAGAGCCCTTGTGATGGCAGTCGCCGCAACGTTTCTGTGGGCAGGCTCTTACATCCTGAACAAGCTCGCGTTTCTGGGCGGCATCGGGCCGCTGACCCTTTCAGGGCTGCGCAATTTTCTCGTTTCGATGATCCTGTTTGCCATAAGAAAGGGAAAGATAGAAAAACAGGCGCCGCCGCTCGCGCCTCGGGTCATCATTCTTCTTGGAACTCTTGGAAAAACCATCGCGCAGTGGCTGCAATACGTGGGTCATCTGACCCCCACGCAGTCCTCGCTTTTTTTGCGTGGGCAATACGGCGTTCGTGATTCTGGTAGACATGCTGTGGCTCCGGGAAAACCAGACCCGATGGGATCTGGTCAAATTTCTATTTCTGATCCTTGGGATCTCCCTGTAGTATGATCCGTGGGATCGCGAATCTCCCGTGGCCGGGCATGCTCTTCATGCTTTCTTCCTCGGCCAGCTACGCGCTGCACATGACGTTCAACCGTAGGTTGTTGACCGAATAACGCCATGACGCGATGTCCCTCGTCGCAAAGCCAATGCTGGTCGGCGGCGCTGTGCTGCGCTCAATCGGCCACGCCGTGGAGGGTGCGCCAGTGATGACCGGGCGGCTTCTCCTCATCCTGATCTACCTGAGCGGCGTCAGCGGCGCGCTGGGGTTCTGCCTATGGACAAAAAGTCAAGCCGAATTTACAGCCTTTGAATCAAGCCGCATGAACAATCTGCTGATCGAGATCGCGCTGATGGACTGTACTGTACTCAAGTAGTCGTTTGGTGGGCTCCAGATCACCGCGATTCTCGTCGTATTCTGCGCCGTTTCTTCAATTCTGAGCGGCATCGCGGCGAAGAAAGTCAACTGATTACAAGACATCGGTCTCTTTCGCAACGTAGCGGGATGGGGCGGGCCGCTCGATGATCTGATCGTCGATGCCAACCGCCATCACATGCGGAATCTGTACCCACTTGGGCGGGCGGGTGACCAGCGCGAGCATGTTCGCGGGCATCCACGTCAGAAGGTAGAAGCCCATCATCACGAGGCACTGGAGCCGTGCGCGGCTCCACTTCCTTTCTGCCGTGCAGACCAGGATGACCGCAAAAGATCCGCCGATGAAGGTGCTGGCAATGGCCATTAGGCTCGTCCATGCGGCCCACATGGTTGCCGCGCGCGGGCCGACGGTGACGATCAGCCGAAAGAACTCCGCCACGCACAGCCCGAACGAAGCGATGCCCAGGCCCTGAAGCGGCGTTCCGGCGAACACGACCAGTACGTCCAGTGCGTCCATGCTCCTTCGCTCTCGGATCGCCCGCGAAAGCGATTTTCCGTAATGCTTAAAGCACTGCAGCGTGCCCGCACCCCAGCGCCTGCGCTGTGTGAACGAGTCCCGGAGCGTGATGGGCTGTTCGTCGTAGGTGACGGCGTCCTCCATCCAGCCGATCTTCACGCCGTTGATCGCGCAGATTCCGGTGAATTCCTGATCCTCGGTCAGCGTGCAGGTGTCAAAGCCTATTGTTGCCACTGTCTCAGCGCTGATCATGATGCCGGTGCCGTTGAGCGACGCGGACATGTTCATCGCGGAGCGCGCATGGTTGAAAAAGCGGTTCATAAACCAGAAGAAAATCGACGTACACCCGGCGACCCAATTGTCGTCGGCGTTCTTGCTGTCCCGGTACCCCTGCGCGACGCCGTACCCCGCGGCCAGCGCGTTGTTGGCCGCCTGAAAAAAGCCGCCGTCAACGACGTTGTCGGCGTCGAAGATGCAGAACGCGTCGTACTTTTTGTCCCCCGACGAAAGCTTCTCAAACGTCCAGCGCAGCACTTCACCCTTGGAATGCACCGGAACATCGCAGTCCAAAACCAACGCGCCCGCGTCCAGCGCGGCCTTGCGGGTGTTGTCGGTGCAGTTGTTGGGCACTACGTAGATGTCAAAGAGGGTGCGCGGATACCGCTGCCTGAGCAGACTGTCGATCAGCTTGGGCACCACAGCCTGTTCGTTTCTGGCCGGGATGATCGCGGCGATCCGGCTGACGGGGGGCGCGGATGGGATGCTCCGGCGCTTCATCATGTTCCCGGCTATGGCGACCGCCAGAAAATAGCACCCGTAGATCGTAAACGCCAGGCCTAGAATGACGGCCCATTTTATAAACAAGCGTGTTTGCACCTCAAATCATTACAGGTTTCCAGCAAGTTCCTGCCGCTTCTGGCGACTCATCAAGCTTACGAGCCGGGGACGGTTGTACCGCTGGATCATGACGAACGGAAGGTTTCCAAGCGCATAGACCACCGCGCCGATTCGGCCCGCCACACCTTCCATCAGAACGAGGAAAACCGGGCTGATCAGAACCAGCATCCAATGAACGAATTCCGCGACGCAGGTTTCCAGAATCAATTCCTTGATGTAGTCGAAATCGCGAAAAACGGAAATCTTCTTGCGGAACATGCTCTTGACATATTGGCTCATGTCGGGAACTTTGTCTTTCCAAAATTGAATTTTGAAGCGGGTGTAGAATTGACCGTTCTGTTCCCATTTGAAGGGCGTATAAGGCGCCGCGAGGAAATCAAAGTTCTTTCTGGGGAGAACCTGGCCTATATAATGAGCCGCCGCTCCGATGAACGCGACGATCAATGCAAACTTGAAAAATTGCCCGATGAATACCGGCAACGTCATCATGAATCGGCTAAACATGCGAGCGTGTCCCTTCTCCCAACAGCCTGAACCCTGCTTTATTCTAGCACACGCGTGGTAAGTTTGCAAATTAAAACATGGCAACCGTTGTGTTTTCTCAACGAATTTTCCAGTTGTGCGCGAACACATGGTTCTATTTGGTCAGCCTCAAACCATACTTTGGTTTGTTATCTATTTCTTCTCTTCAGTGCGCATCCGGAGAGTTTCTTCCATTTCATACTTCAGTCTGTTTTGTTGCACTTGCCTTATCCGCGGCGTACGCGCTGTACAACGCATGGTATAAGCCCTTCTCCGCCATCAGCGACTCGTGGCTTCCCCGCTCCTCGATCCCTCGGTCGGTTAAAACCAGGATCAGCTTCGCGCTGCGGATGGTGGTCAGGCGATGCGCGATCGTGAACGTGGTGCGACCCTTCATCAGCGTTTCAAGGGAGCGCTGAACCACCTGTTCGGACTCGTTGTCCAGCGCGGAGGTCGCCTCGTCCAGAATCAGGATGGGCGGGTTCTTCAGGAACACGCGGGCGATCGACACGCGCTGCTTCTGCCCGCCGGAAAGCCGGACGCCGCGCTCACCAAGAAAGGTGTCGTACCCCTCCGGCAGTTCTTCAATGAATTCGTGCGCGCCGGCCATCTTCGCAGCCGCGATGATCTCCTCGATCGACGCGCCGGGCTTTCCATACTCGATGTTGTCGCGCACGGAACCAGAAAACAGGTATACATCCTGCTGTACGATGCCGATCTGAGAGCGCAGCGACGAAAGCGTGAATTCGCGGATGTCGATGCCGTCAATCAGAATCCGTCCTTGGGTCGGTTCGTAAAAGCGCGGGATCAGGCTACACAGCGTGGTCTTTCCGCCGCCGGACGGGCCGACCAGCGCAATAGACTCGCCGGGGCTGACGCGAAGGCTGATATCGGAGAGCACTTCGCCGCTGCCCGCGTCATAGGCAAAGCTGACGTGGTCAAACGCCACCTCACCTTTCTTCACGGCGTGCGGTTTCGATCCGGACGCGTCCGTAATCGCGACGGGCTCGTCCATTACCTCGACAAACCGCTCGATTCCGGTCAGCCCACGCTGGAACTGTTCAGTGAACTCAACGACGCGGCTGATGGACGTAAGCAGCGTGGTGACATAGAGAAGATATGCCACAAGATCCGCCGGCATAATCTCGCGCCGGATCATATATATGGCGCCGACGATGACCACCAGGATGTACATCATCCCGTCGAAGAAGCGCGTGCTGGAGTGGAACGCGCCCAGCCACAGGTACATGTCCCGCTTGATCGATAAAAACCGGCGGTTGCCGCCCTCGAACTTTTTGCGCTCCAGATCCTCGTTGGCGAACGCCTTGACCACGCGGATGCCCAAGAGGCTGTCTTCCACCTGTGCGTTGAGTTCGCCAAGCTGGTAGCGCGCCGCCTTGAACGCCCTGCGCATGTTCTTGTTGAAAAAGCCCATCGCCAGCATCATCAGCGGCAGTGCGATGAAGATGATCAGCGTCAGCCCTACGTTCATCGTGCACAGGATGGAGAATACACCAACCAGCTTCAGCGCGGCGATGAAGAACTCCTCCGGGCAGTGGTGCGCGAACTCTGTCACATCGTTGAGGTCGGTGGTGATTCGGCTCATCAGTTGACCTGTCTTTGCGGTGTCATAAAAGGAATTGGACAATGCCTGAAGGTGCGAAAACAAATCCCGACGAAGGTCGGTTTCTATGCGGGAGCCCATGATGTGCCCGACGGACGTCATGTAGAAATTCGCGCCGGTGTCCATCAAACGCAAAAGGACATAAATGCCGCCGATCGTGACGACGGTCTGCACCGTCAGGCTGGCGAGATCCCGCATCGCGGTGTCGGTGATGTACCGGACGATCAACGGCAGCACCAGTTCACATACGGTCGTCAGCGCCGCGCACAAAAGATCCATCGCGAGAACTCCGCGATAGGGCTTATAATATGGTAAGAACCTTTGGATCAAGTACAGCGTCTTCTTTGCGCCGGCACGGCGCTCGGCCTGCTCGCTCATGCTTCCTCCGTTCAGATGAAGGCAATACGCATATGATACCTCTTGTGAAAAAACCATGTCTAGCGCTGTTTGTAAAGAAAAAATGGCTATCGCCCCGGCGACAGAATTTTGTCCCCCAACGTTCACAAACATCGTCAGCCTCCGCCACAGATTTGCCGCACATTCCCGGTAGAATACGGTTATCAACTTGCTTGGGAGGGGTATTCCATGATGAAAAAGCGCAGTGTAGGCGCAAAATGGGTCAAATGGGTTGTTCTGGTCGTCGTGGTCGCGGTTCTTGGCGCGTTCGCCTGGCCAACCATCTCGTCGATGGTCAGCGGTTCGGCGCGCTCAAACCGCCCGACCGCCAGTACCTCCGGCAGCGCAGGTACGACGCGCACTTCCAACGCTACTGGCAATGCCTCCGGGAGCGTCACCGCGGGCAGCTACGCCACGGTGAAAAGCGGTGACCTTCAGGTAACCGTCTATGGTTCCGGCAGCCTGAAACCTGCATACACGAAGGATGTGTATAACGAAGCCGAGGGTACGGTGGAGGCAATCGATGTTGAAGTCGGCGATACCGTGAAGGCCGGCGACACGCTGATGAAGCTGTCCTCCACCGACCTTGAAACGGAGATTTCCACGCTTCAGTCCGAACTCTTCAACGCGCAGGTGGCCTTGAGCGAAGTCCGCGACACCGGCACCAACTATTACGTATACGCTCCCTGCGCGGGCACGGTCAAGCTGATCGACGACGTCGAGGAAGACGACGACATCTCGGTCATCATGAAGACCGTCGGGTATCTGTGCGTGATCTCCCGCGATGACAAGATGAAGATCGAGTTTGAGCCAGCGAACGGCGCAACCTTCAACGTCGGCGACGAAGTCAGCGTCTGGATCGACAACAAGGAAGTAACGGGCGTCGTGGATCAGGCAGACGGCCTGGGCGGCAAGATCTCCGTCACGGTGGCGGACGATGATTACGACGTCGGCACGGCGGCGCTGGTCACCACGCTGCAGGGCGAAAAGCTCGGCGAAGGCGTCCTTGAGATCAATATGCCCGTACCGGTCACTTCGATCGGCGGCACAATCGACACCATCTATTATGAGGACGACGATTCGGTCACATCGGGCGCGAAACTTTTCTACGTCACCGGTCGCATCCCGTCGGCGGAACTCCAGAAGGCGCTGTACACCTACGACGAGGCGCGTACCTCGCTGGACAACGCGCTGACCGATCAGGAAAATCTGACGATCAAGGCTCCGATCGATGGCGTCATTACTGCGGTCAACGCCTCCGTCGGACAGTACCTGGAAAAGAGTTCCGCGACGAACGCGGCAATCTCCATGCAATCGGACAGCCAGTTCAACGTAGTGGCTTCGGTGGACGAGCTTGACGTGGTCAACGTCACCGTCGGCCAGGAAGTCCAGGTGGAGATCGATGCGTTCCCGAACCAGACCTTCACCGGCAAGGTCACCAAGATCTCCGGCGTGGGCACGGTCTCCGGCGGCGTCGCGACCTACACGGTCACCGTAGCAATGGACGAAGCGAAGGGCCTGATGGACGGCATGACGGCGTCGATCAACATCGTCACCACCGACATAAAGGACGCGCTCCTGGTACCCGTCGAGGCGGTTTCGACCTCGAACAACCAGAACTACGTCACGCTGGCGAACGGCCAGACCGCAAACGTCACGATCGGCGCCTCCAACGACGAGTACGTTCAGATTCTCTCCGGCGTTGAGGAAGGCGACAGCGTAATGATCAAACGCTCCTCGTCCGACTCGTCCGCGGAAACCCAGATGCAAGACCGTATGCGCGGAGAATTCGACGGTATGGGCGCAGGGCCTGGCGGCGGCATGGTCGGCGGCATCGGCGGGCCGGGCGGCGGCTTCTAATACAAACTGGACACGTAGGCGCAACCCGCCCCGCAAGTGTCCCGTATCACCCGGCAGGAGGGATTTCATTGATAGAACTGAAACAGATTGTCAAGCGCTACAAGATGGGCAGCGAAGTCATCAACGCGCTTGATCAGGTGGATCTTTCGATCGCGGATCACGAATTCGTGGCCATCATCGGCCCGTCCGGCAGCGGTAAATCCACCCTGATGAACATCGTCGGCTGCCTCGATTACCCAGACGAAGGCGAGTACCTGCTGGACGGCGAGGATGTTTCCGAGTTTTCTCCCCGCGAACTGGCCATCATCCGGAATAAAAAAATCGGCTTCATTTTTCAGCAGTTCAACCTCCTCGGAAAACTCACCGCCTACGAAAACGTGGAGCTGCCGCTGATTTACCAGGGACTATCCGCAGCAGAACGGAAGGCACGCGTCACCGAAGCGCTGGAGCGCGTCGGCCTCGCGGATCGCATGAAGCACCGCCCCAACCAGCTGTCCGGCGGCCAGCAGCAGCGCGTGGCCATCGCCCGAGCGCTGTCAACCCGCCCAGCGCTGATCCTGGCCGATGAACCTACCGGCAACCTGGACAGTAAGTCCGGACAAGACATCATACGGATGCTGCATGAACTGCACGATCAGGGCAACGCGATCATGCTGATCACCCACGACAACGCGATTTCACTGGAAGCCGAGCGCCGAATGGCGATCCGGGATGGCAAAATCTCGCTGGTAAACGGCAAGCACGACGTGACCAAGGCGGTTGAAGCCTCGGAACCTGAACGAGAGGAGAGCGCGTCATGAAGATCATTCAATGCCTGAAGATGGCCATGAGCGCCATCCTCGCCAACAAGATGCGCGCGTTCCTGACGATGCTGGGCATCATCATCGGCGTACTGTCGGTCACGGTGCTGGTTGCGATTGGCCAGGGTTCCACCAGCGACATCACCAGCCGCGTTTCAAGCCTCGGCACCAACCTGATCACCGTCCGCAACCGGAACCCCCGCGTGATGCACCTGACGCTGGACGAAGTCGAATCCCTGCGCGGCACAGGCGGCGTCAACCAGGTCGCGCCGGTCATCTCGTCCAGCCTCACCTGCAAGGCGGGCATCAATACCTACGATACCACCGTCTATGGCACCACCGAGGGATACGACACGATCCGCAGCTACGAACTGTCCACCGGCCGTTTCATCACCGCCAGCGACGTAGAGAACCGCAGTTCTGTCTGCGTGATCGGCGTCGAGGTCGCGGACGAACTGTTCGCGCAGCGAAATGTGATCGGTGAGACGATCCGCATCGACGGCCGTGCCTACACCGTCGTCGGTCTCTTCACCGAGATGGGCGACAGCGAGGGCACCTCGTTGGACTCGATGGTCTTCATCCCCTTCACCATCGCGCAGCGCACTTTCCGGAACACCACCATCTCCACCTTCTACGCCAGCGCGAACAGCGATCTGGACGAGGACATCAACCGCGCGGTGGCGACCCTTGAGAACTTCATGCAGGAAAAGACCGGCGACGCGGACTACTATTCGGTGACCAGCCAGTCGAAACTGCTTGAAACCATCAGCAGCATCGCCGCTACGCTGTCGCTGCTACTCGCGGGTATTGCGGGCATCTCTCTCCTGGTCGGCGGCATCGGCATCATGAACATCATGCTGGTCTCCGTCAGCGAGCGCACGCGGGAGATCGGCATCCGCAAGGCGATCGGCGCGCAAAAGCTGGACATCATGCTTCAGTTCCTGATCGAGGCGGTTTCCATCTCGCTGGTCGGCGGTTTGATCGGCCTCGCGCTGGGCTACTTCGTGGTCAACGTGATCGCCCCGATGACCAGCCTCAAGATGATCATGTCCTCCGGCGTCGCGTTGCTGTCGGTCATCTTCTCGGTACTGGTGGGCGTCATCTTCGGTATGTACCCGGCCAATAAGGCCTCGTCGCTGCTGCCCATTGAGGCGCTGCGCTACGAATAGTTCATTCAAACCGGTTAAAAGACCCGCTGTCAGCCTGACAGTGGGTCTTCTCTTTTTATGAATGCGCAGCTTCGCCTTTTCCGCTTGACACGACGCCTGAACGCGGCGTATCATGAACCCGGACTTTCGCGGCGTGAGAAGGTAAGCAACATGGATGATTTCACCTCCCCAACCCTGGCGGACGCGACTAGCCGTCTTCTGGGCGAGGCGCGCGGGTTTTACCGGATTCGGGCGCTGCGCGAGACCACGTCCACCAATGACGACATCAAAGCCGCCGCAAGGGACGGCGCAATGGAAGGGCTGGTCATTCTGGCCGAGCGGCAGACAGCGGGACGCGGCCGCATGCGCCGCGCCTTCTTTTCGCCCGACGCAAGCGGGCTTTACATGAGCGTCCTGCTCCGCCCTTCGATCCTGGCGGCGGACGCGGTATTGATTACCGCGGCGGCCGCCGTCGCGGTGGCGGAAGCCATTGAATCTCTCTCCGGCCGGGGCGCCCGCATCAAGTGGGTCAACGACGTGTTTTTGGACGGGAAGAAGGTCTGCGGCATCCTGACGGAAGGTTCGGTCGCGGCAGATGGGCTGCTCGAATACGCCGCGCTTGGTATCGGTGTGAACGTCGCGCCGCCGCCCGACGGCTTCCCGGAACCGCTTCAGCACATCGCGGGGGCGGTGTTCGGTCCGGATGCGCCACCGGATGCGCGCGCGCGCCTAGCGGCGGAGATCCTCGCCCGGTTTTTCCGTTACCGGACGCTGAACCGCGACGCGTTCCTCAACGGCTACCGCGAACGCTCGCTCGTCGTGGGACGGGATGTGCTGGTCACATTGGGCGGGGAGATCTTCCCGGCGCGCGCAGTGTCCATCGATGACGACTGCCGCCTGGTCGTCGAATCCGAGCGCGGAGCGATGGCTCTTTGTGCCGGAGAAGTCAGCGTTCGGCCAGTAGAAGAGTAGACGACCACATATGAAAGCCCGCCTGATCGGCGGGCTTTCATCGTAAGCTCAGGGATTACGCCTTTGCGGGCGCGGCTTTTTTGGAGGGTTCGGGCTTTTTGCCACGCCGGTCGCGGCGCTTCTGCCACGTAACCCACAACGGGCCGCACAGGCACAGCGTCGAGTAGCAACCGCTGATCGAGCCGATCGTCATCGGCAGCGCGAATGCGATGACCGAATCGAGACTGGCGCGAGTCGCGAGGATGTAGATCAGAAGCACGGAGATCGTGACCGCGGTATTGGTATTGATCGAACGCATCATCGACTGTCTGACCGACAGGTCGGCGACCGTCTCCAACGATTCCTTGGGGTAGAGCCTGCGATTTTCGCGGATTCGGTCGAACACGACAATCGTGTCGTTGATCGAATAACCGATGATCGACAGCGCCACCGCCACGAACGAGTCGCCGATCGGGATGCCCGCGATCACGCAGGTGAAGAACACCACCAAGAGGTCGTGGAACAGCGCGGTCAACGCAGAGAGCCCGGCGAGCAATCCGCCGATCTTGCGGAAGGTAATCCACTCATAGATCAGAACCAGGAGCAGCGCGAGGATGACCGCGATGATGCTGCGCTCCAGGAAACGGTGTCCGAAGAACGGCTGCACCAGCGACGATTCCGCGCTGACGAACTTGGCGTCCGGGAATCTCTCATTGAGCTTCGCGAGGAAATCAGACTGCTCGTCTGAGGACATGCCGTATTCGCCCGCGAGGTTCAGGACAACACGGTTCTCGCCAGTCGTGAGATCCTTCGTAATCTGGCCGGTAGTGGAACGGCCGAGGATCTCGGACGCGGCGTCAGCGACTTCTTCACCAGTCAATTCGCCCTGATAGGTGTACTTCAGGATCGCGCCGCCGGTGAACTGGATGTCAAGCTTCACGCCATCAATGATCGTAAAGAAGATGCCCACGACCATGATGATGGCAGAGATCAGGTAGAAGAGTTTCCGGTGCTGATAGAAGCTGTAGAATTTCATAGCGTGATCCTCCTCGAAAGCGACGTATACAGCGGCTCACGGGATAAATTCCGATACTGGGACAGCGAGCGCATCATCAGCTGCGAAGCCGTCACACCGGCCAGGAAGTTGAGCAGAACGCCGGTCAGCATCGAATACGCAAACGAGAGCATCGCACCGGATCCCAGGATCATCAGAATGATCGCGACGATCATGACGGTGATGTTGCCGTCAAACACGGACGAGAACGCATTCTTGAAGCCCGCTTGAATGGCAGCCTGCGTCTTCCGCCCTGCCTTGATTTCCTCGGAAATTCGCTCGCTGAAGATGATGTTCGCGTCGACACCCATGCCGATGGACAGGATGATGCCCGCGATACCGGGCAGCGTCACCGTAATCTGCGGGATGGACAGCGCAAGCAGCACGCCGCTGACCTGAATGAGCAGCGAAACACAGGCGACCACGCCGGACATCTTGTAGTAGATGACCAGCCCAATGCAGATCAGGAGGAACGCGAGAATCCCTGCGATGACCATGACATTCAATGCGCCCGCGCCCAGCGTCGGGCTGATGGTAGAGTAGTTGCGCGCCTCCATCGAGAAGGGCAGCGCGCCGGCCGCGATCTTCTGCGCGAGGTCGGAAGCTGACGCCAGGCTCTCGTTACCATACAGGCCATTGGTGATTACGGCTTGGCCGCCAGTAATGACGCTCTCTACAACCGGATCAGAAATCATGATCTCATCCATATAAATCAAGATGGGTTTGCCAAGGAATTTCTTGGTAGCGTCGGCAAACAGCTGTTTTCCCTCGTCGTCAAAAGTCAACGCGACGACATACCCGGTCTGTTTTTCATTGGGTTGCACAACTGATTTGACCACATGAGATCCATCCACCAATACATTGCCTTCTGAGTCACGGAACGTCAGTTTGGCAGTTTCGCCCAGCTCGGAGATGGCCTTCTGCGGGTCAAAGTTGGTTTCATCCGACTTCCACGGGAAGCGGACGAGGATGTCGCCGTTGGTGCGGTCGACCGTTACGTCGCGGTCAAGGATGTTTTTCTGATCGAGACGCGTCTCGATGACCGCCCGCGCGCTCTCCAGTTCGTCCGACGTAGGCACTCGGTCGAGGCCTACCGGCTGATAGACCGCGTCAACGCCGCCGCGGATGTCAATGCCGAAGCGCATGTCGCCCGCGCCCGGCAGGTTGAACTTGAAGTCCCCTACTTGGAAGTGTATGCCGAAGACAGCGATGCACGCAATCAACAGCGTAAATCCCAGCACGATGAAAAAGGTAGCCTTGTTGACTTTCATCCCCATACCTCCACGCGCCCGCCTCCGCGGGCTAATTGCCGCACGTACCCTCGGAATCTCCGACTTCCGATCACACAAACACGATTATAGCATAATCGCCGCCGTATCGCCATAAAGATGGTGACAAGATTCACTGTCGGATGAAATCCGCTGCGCGGCTTTCATCCGAATTGGGAACGAGCCGGTTTCCTCAAACGCTGCGGCGTTTGCGGGCGGAAACCGGTTCTTGTACGCTTTCCCCGTCGGCCGGGCGAGCTCGGCCTTTGGGTGAAAGCCAATTCCGCCGTACACGCCGCCGGAATTGAGTAAAGTGGAAAGGGCTGCGGCCCTCTCCACCCTCACCTATAGGGCAGGATGACGTCTGAATGAAAACGTTCCGCAACGAAGCTTTATCGAAGTTGTGATCCTCGCACGTCTATGTCTCGTTCATCCGGTAGCCCACGCCGATTTCGGTGATGATGTAGCGGGGCGCCGCGGGGTTTTTTTCCAGCTTTCGGCGGATATTCGCCATGTTGACGCGCAAAATCTGGTTGTCGCTGAGCGCGTTGGGGCCCCAGACCTCGGCGATCAACTGATCGTAGGTCATGACACGCCCGGGGTTCTTCGCGAGGCAGGTCACAATCTTGAATTCGATCTGCGTCAGGTGCGCCTCCTGATCGCCCACGAACACGCGGCGGCGGAAGAAGTCCACCGTCAGTTCGCCGGAGACAAACACATCCTCCCTGGCGGAGGTGGTCTGCGCGTGGCGCAGTTCCGTGCGGATCCGGGCAAGCAGTTCGGACGTTCCGAACGGCTTGGTTATGTAGTCGTCCGCGCCGAGATCCAGCGCCTGCACCTTGTCGCGCTCCTGATCGCGGGCCGACACCACCAGGATCGGAATCTTCGACCAGGCTCGAACCGACTTGATCACGTTCATGCCGTCCATGTCCGGAAGGCCCAGGTCCAGAACCATCAGATCCGGCAGATGCGATGGGAGCATCGACAGCGCCTGCGACGCGTCGCACGCCTCGATTACCCGATAGCCATTCGCTTGCAGCACCGTCCGCATGAATCCAAGGATGTTGTGCTCGTCTTCGACGACCAGTACGCATGGTTTATTGTCCATCGTCTGCCTCCGATAATGGAAGGGTAAACCGGAACATCGCGCCGGAGGGCCGGACATTTCGGGCCTCCATATGACCGCCGTGCGCCTGGATGATTGAAAGGCATACGGAAAGGCCGATGCCCATGTTCCGGCTGTTGTCGCTCGAGGAGCGCTCCACCCTGCCCATATAGCCGTCAAACAGGTGCGGCATGTCGGTTTTCTGGATGCCCCTGCCATCGTCTACGACCTCCAGCACCGCCTCTTCCCCAACTTTGCTGACGGTCAACGCGATGCGCCCGGCCTTCCCATGCAACACCGCGTTTTCGAGCAGGTTGAACAGCACCTGCTCGATTAAAAGCGCGTCCATAGGCGCCATTAAAAGTTCATCCGGTGCGCTCGTCTCGATCAGGCTGTCCGGGTAGTGCTTCAAAAATTTCGCAACCGCCTCGGCCACAACTTCCTCGACTGCTTCGCTTCTTTTGACGATCTTCGCGGCGCCCTCCACCTTGGTGATCAAAAGTAGGTTCTCCACCATGCGGATCAGCCATTCGGCGTCCTCGTTGATGCCCCTGACCAACTCTTTGCGCCGTTCGAGCGGGAGCGTCTCGCCGCTATCCAGAATCGCGGAACTCGCGCCCAATATGGACGTGAGCGGCGTTCTGAGGTCGTGGGATACGGCGCGCAACAGGTTCCCACGTACGCGCTCCCGCTCCGCCTCGGCGTATGCGCCTTCCTGCTCCCGGATCTGCTGCGTCATGCGGGAGGTCATCAGCGCCACCGCCAGCGTGCAGGAGAACATCACCAAATCGCCGTACAGGAAATCAAAATCAAAGAACGGCTGGCGGAAGATGTAGCTGATCCAGACGACCCCGGCCACGGCGGCTGCGACGCTGTAGACGTATCCGGCCGTGAAGCGGGCGACGATGAGCACCGCCGCCATGAAGATCATCGGCATGTACACGCCGCCGTCCCGCACGAAAGTCAGCGGAAGGCAGGCCGCCACCGCGGCGGCGACCGTCGCAAGAAAAATCAGCGCGTCGGACATCGCCCGGCGCTGGATCAACCCGTTCACACACATCACCCAGAACATTGTAGCACAAACCCGCGCAGCCATCAACGAATGCCGTCGCGGAACAGCTTCGAGCTTTGTATGGTCTGGTCAGATGCCCAGCGCCTCGCGGTCCGCTCTTTTAAGGCCTTTCAGCACCAGGCGGTAGGACTTCTCCGCGAGTTCCAGAATGAGACTCTCCGGCACCGCGCCGTCCAGCCGGATCGTGTTCCAGTGCTGCTTGTTCATATAGTATCCCGGTGTGATGTCGAGATACTGGCCGCGCAGGAATTCCCCCTCCAAGGGTTCAAGTTTCAGCGAGACGACAGGATGACCCGCTCTGTCCGTCATTAATGCCGCGAACAGCTTGCCGCCCACCATATACCGAAACCAAGTCCACTCCACCTTGTAATCCTTGATCGCGCCCGGTTTTTGAAGAAGCGCCTCGTCCAGCCATTCGTAGCCCATGAAATGTCCCTCCCCCGTCATGGTAACAAAAATAGCCCGCCGCATCAAGCGAACGGGCCGTGAAAAGAAGTTGACACATCAACAGAGGCTACTTCGCCTTCTGCCGCGCGGAGTATGTGACCACCGCGCGCTGGATGACGATGAAGATCAAAAGCAGCACGCCCGTCGCGATCTTGCCCCACCAGGAGGACAGCGTACCCTCGAACGTGATCAGCGCGGGGATGGTCGCCTTCAGCATCACGCCGAACATCGTGCCGATCATGTAGCCTACGCCGCCGGTCAGCATGACGCCGCCGATGACCGCGGCAGAGATTACGTCCAGTTCACCACCGGCCAGCGCGAGATTCCAGCCGGACTTTACGTACAGTACATATACGATGCCCGCCAGAGCCGAGCAGAAGCCGTTGAACGCGTACACAAAGATTTTGGTTCTGCCCACCGGCAGACCCATCAGTTTCGCGGACTGTTCGCTCCCTCCGATGGCGTAGATGTTGCGGCCCATCTTCGTCTTCTGCAGGATGATAATGCCAACGACGATCATGAAGAGGAACACGATAACACTGGCATTGATGGACGCCATGGGCTTAATCATGCTGCCGTCAAGATGATAGAATTTTTGCTTCCAACCTGCCAGCGCGTCAATCGTCGCGTTGTCGATGGAGATGGACTCGCGGCTGATCAGCGAGCACACGCCGCGCGCAAGGAACATGCCGGTCAGCGTCGTAATAAACGGCGGCACGTTCAGGTAGTGGATCGCCGCGCCCATGATCAGCCCCAACCCCGTGCCGACTACGATGGAGAACAGCATGCACAGCCACGGATCGATGCCAAGAATCGTGGTGCCGTAGGCGATAATCATGCCAGTCAGCGACGCGACAGCGGCCACCGAAAGGTCGATGCCGCCGGTGATCAGAACCATCGTCATGCCCACCGCCGAAACGCCGATGTACGCGTTGTCGGAGAACATCAGGCAGATCGTCCGAAGAGACGTAAAGCCCTTGTCGCCATACATCAGCGCGCCGAACAGGTAGATGAGGAAGAACACGCCCAGTGTCGCGTACACCATGATGTACTTGGGGTTGAAAAGTCTGGAGAGCGCTCTTGGGCGCCCTGATTCCGCCTTAAGCACGGGCAGCACCCCCCGTCGTCGCGACCCTACTGCGCTTGCGCGTCGCGAAGAATTTCCGAACCGGTTCGGATTGCAACACGATGACCACCGCGATGATCATCGCCTCAAACGCCATGATCGCCTCCGACACGACGCCGAAGAAGTACACCAGCGAGACAATTGTCTGGATGATCAGGGAGCCGATCACCGTCCCGGCCAGCGAAAACTTGCCGCCCGACATCGACGTGCCGCCGATGACCACCGCGAGGATTGCGTTCAGCTCATTGTTGACGCCGGCGTTGTTGGAGTCGCAGGAGGAAATCCGGCTGGAGTAGATCAGCCCCGAAATGCCGGACAGGAAGCCGGTGATGATAAAAGCGATCATGATGATGCTGCTGGAGCGAAGGCCCGAAACCCGGCTGGCGCTGGGGTTGATGCCGACCGACTCCACGAACATGCCAAACGACGTTTTTCGCGTAAACAGCGCCACGCAAGCGACCACCACGATGGTGATGATGACCGGCATCGGCAGCTTCAGAAAGTACCCTTGCCCGATCTGCTGAAACGGCGTGTACATCGTGGTGAACTGTTTGCCGTTGGTAGCGATCTGTGCGATGCCGCGCCCGGCGACCATCAGAATCAGCGTCGCGATGATCGGCTGCATGCCCAGCTTTGCGATCAGGAAACCGTTGAACGCGCCCATCAGCGTGCAGACGAGGAGCGGCACGGCAATCACCAGAATGTACGGCATGATGGTGTAGTCGCCCGGCGTCGGGTACTGTGTGACGTCCCAACGGAGGAACTTCAGCGCCATCGCGCCCGACACCGCCACCAGCGCGCCGACCGAAAGGTCGGTGCCGCCCAGCGCGATGACCAGCGTCATGCCCATCGCGATGATCGTGATCTCTGACGAGCGGTTCAGAATGTCGATCGGCACGCCGTAGAGCATGCCGGTTCCCTCGTTGATGACAATCTTCAGGAAGTCGTGTTTGAGGAGCACGCTGACCAGAAGGATCACCACTTCCGCGACAACCGCCCAGAAGATCTTGGAGCGGACGAAGGTCTCCCAGCTCAGTTTCCGTCTCATGCGCTCACCTCCGCGGTTTCATTGGCGATGATGGCCAGAATGTCGGCCTGCCGGCAGTTCTCGCCGTCCAGTTCCCCGGCCTTCGCCCTGTCGCGCATGACGATGATGCGGTTACTGCACCGGATGATCTCATCCAGTTCGGAACTGATGAAGATTACGGCCATGTCCTTTTCGCACATTTCCAGCATCAGCCGCTGAATCTCGGCCTTTGCGCCGACGTCGATGCCGCGCGTCGGCTCGTCCAGGATCAATACGTCCGGCTCCGTCGCCAGCCAACGCGCCAGGATCACCTTCTGCTGGTTGCCACCGGACAGTTCGCCCACCTTCTTCTCGGCGTCGGGCGTGGCAATGGACAGGAGCTTGATGTACTTATCGGCAAGTTCCTGTTGTTCCGAACGGGGCATCGGCTTTAAGAAGCCGCGCTTGGCCTGCACCGCGAGGAAGATGTTCTCCCGAACCGACAAATCGCCGATGATGCCATCCCGTTTGCGGTCTTCCGGGCAGAACGCGACCTTGTGGTTGATCGCGTCCAGCGGCATCTTAAGGGACAGCGCCTTGTCCCTGACCTTTACCGTGCCGTGCGCAGGGCGTTTCACGCCAAAAAGCATCTCCGCCGTCTCCGTGCGGCCCGAACCCAGAAGCCCCGCGAAGCCTACCAGTTCGCCCTGCCTGACCGTAAACGAGATATCCTCCACGCTGCCGGGGATGCCGATGTGCTCGGCCTCCAGCATCGGCTTCGCGTTCGGCTTCTGCGTCGCGCGCTTGAGGTTGAAGATCTCGTTCATGTCTTTCCCGATCATGTGGGTGACCAAATCCAGCTTTGAAATCTCGTGCGCCTCGTACTTCCCGACCAGCTTTCCGTTCCGGAGCACCGTGATCCGGTCGGAAATCTGGAACACCTGATCCAGGAAGTGGGTGATGAAGATGATCCCCAGCCCTTCGGCTTTCAGGTCGCGCACGACGTGAAAGAGGCGCTCCACCTCATGCTCGTCCAGCGAGGAGGTCGGCTCATCCAGAATCAGCACCTTGGCCTTGATGTCCACCGCGCGCGCGATGGACGCCATCTGTTGGATGGCGATCGAATAGTACGAAAGCGGCAGCGTCACATCGATCGACATCCCCATGCGCTGCATCAGTTCTGACGCGCGGCGGTTGATCGTCTTCCAATCGATCTGCCCGTACTTCATCGGCTGTCGTCCTATGAAGATGTTCTCGGCCACCGTGAGATTGGGGCACAGGTTGACCTCCTGGAACACCGTGGAAATGCCCATGTCGATGGCGGCTTGCGGCGTGGACGGCTTGATTTCCGCACCATCCAGCACGATCGTGCCCGTGTCCATGTGATGAACACCGGTCAGGCATTTGATGAGCGTGGATTTGCCCGCGCCGTTTTCCCCCAGCAGCGCGTGCACTTCGCCCCTTTTCAGCGAAAAATCCACATTGTCCAGCGCCTTGACGCCCGGAAACTGGATCGAAATGCCTTTCATGTCCAGAATGTTGTCCTGCAAACGATCATCCCCTCAATCACAATGCGTCCGATTGTTGATATAGTAAGGACGGATGAGGGCGCCGGCCCTCATCCGTCGTGGCTCATTCACATAAGCCGGCAGCAGGAATTAGTACTTGCGGTCGGCGATGACGTCGGCAGCCTTGATGGACAGCGCGGTGCCATCCTCGTTGTAGGCGATGCCGCCGGTGGCGTCATAGGCGAACTCGTCCGGATGCAGGACTTCCTTGCCGAAGGTCTTGCCCGCTTCGAGATCCTTGATGCACTGCACGACGAACTTGGAGTAGAGCGGCGTGCACTCGATGGTGGCGTTCATTTCGCCCGCGACGATCGCGTCAAACGCGGCCTTCACGGAGTCGCAGCCGATGATGATGATGTCCTTGCCCGGAACCTTGCCGGCGGCCTTGATGGCGGCGATGGCGCCCAGCGCCATGTCGTCGTTCTCAGCGAACAGCATGTCGATGTCCGGCTGGGACTTCAGGAAGCTCTCCATGACGGCCTGGCCTTCGGCGCGGGTGAAGTTGCCGGTCTGGGAGGCGACGATCTTGATGTTGGGGAAGTTCTTCAGCGCTTCGTCGATGCCCGCGGTGCGCTCGGTGGCGGCGGTGGCGCCGGTGGTGCCTTCGAGGCGGACGGCGTTAATCTCTTCCTGATCGCGGCCGACGCTCTTCAGGTAGTTGCCGGCCCAGAAGCCCATCCGGCGGCCTTCTGCCGTGAAGTCACCGCCGAACGCGGCGGCGTACTCGATCTGGTCTGCGCAGTCAGGCATACGGTCGATCAGGATCAGCGGGATCTCAGCCTCATTGACTTCCTTGAGAACCTCGTCCCAGCCAGTCGTCACAACGCCGGTGAAGAGGATGTAATCAACGCCCTGAGAGATGAAGTTCCGGAGAGCCTTGATCTGGTTCTCCTGCTTCTGCTGCGCGTCGTCATACACCAAGGTCCAGCCCTCGGCCTGGATGCCAGCCTTGAGGTCGTCGGTGTTGGCGGTACGCCAGTCGGATTCCTGACCAATCTGAGAGAACGCGACGGTCAGCGCGGACGCGCTGGCGCCGAGACCCAGCACCAATGCCAGAGCAAGTGCCAGAACTGCCAGTTTCTTCATAATAAGTCGTCCCTCCATTTTCGTTATGAGCGGTTTACCGCTTCTAGTATGATGCTATCATACTTAACATGCGTAGGAAACAGGATAGATTCCGCCGATTGGCGGTTATCTTCTCGCAATTCCGGGCAAGCGTTCAGGAGGGTGATTTTCTTCCGGTATACAGTCGAATATTTACTGTTTTTACCTTTTGCACGAATTTCGGTAATCCCTTGGGTTCATTCCGACGTTTTTCTTGAACAGATAACTGAAGTAGTGCGGGTCGTTGTAGCCGATGGCGACGGCCACTTCGCTGGAGCGCATGTCGGTGCTCTTTAAAAGCTCCCGCGCTTTTTTCATCCGCAGCGCCGTCAGGTATTCGATGAAGGTATTGCCCATCTCCTGCGAAAACACCGTGCAGAAGTGGTTGTTGGACAGCGCCACGTGCTTGGCCACGTCGCTCAATGTCATGTCCGGGTTCATGTAGTTCTGGTCGATGTAGGCGCAGGCGCTGCGGATGACCGAGCCGTAGCGGGACATGGTCTGACTGTCCCGGAACTGGATTGCCTTGAGCAGGATTCCTCTGGCGGAGTCCACCATGTCCTCCTGTCCGGAGAACGTCTTGAGCGCGCCGGTCTGCTGCTGCACGGCTTCCGGAATGATCTCGGCGGGCTCGCCGCCGTTCTCGCGGATCACACGCATCGCGGCAAGCAGAATGTCCACGTACAGGTAGTTGGCCATGATGACCGACTGCCGCGCGACCGTTCCGATCGAATCAAAATGCGCCTTTAGAATTTCGTCGGCCTCCTGGCTGGAGGCGTAGCGCAGCTTCTCAAACAGCGGCACCACGTCCAGCCCCATCAGCTTCGCGCCCACCTGCATGTTCAGATCCATCGTATCCATGATGCGGGTCTCCGTGGTGATCGCCATGCCCTTGAGCACATTCTGCGCGGAGGCGTAGGAGTCGGCCACGCCGTCGATGCCGTCGGAAGGCGCGCCGATCGCGACCCGGAGCGTCACACCGATGGATCGCTCCACTTCGTACTTGACCGCCTGCGCGAACGCGAACGCGCGCTCTTCGAGGTCTTCGGCGCTGTCGCCCATCACGATCACCGCGATCCGCCCGCCGGTTTCGCACAGGTTGACCGCACCGCCGGAGCCTTCCGCAAGCCGTTGCGCGTGGGCGCGCACCCGGAGCATGTCGTCCTGCTCTCCGGTCGCGATCAGCATCACCCGGTACCAGCGGGCGAGGAGGTTGATGCGCAGTTTCCGCGCCTGCTCCAGTACATTCTCACCCGGCGTGCCGGATAAGAGTTCCAGCAAAAGTTTTTCCTGCATGAAGCGGCTGGAGGAGTCCAGTTGGCGCCGCATCGCCTCAAAGTCCGCCTGCTGGCGGCGCTCCTCGTCGATGGACAGCGCGATTCTATGCAAAACTTCGCCCAGTTCGTGCGCGCTGACCGGCTTCAACAGGTATTCCTTGACGCCAAGCGAGATGGCCTCCTTGGCGTAGGAAAAATCGTCATAGCCCGACAGGATCACGATGTGGATCCAGGGCATGGTGCGCACGATCTTGCGGCACAGCGTCAGCCCGTCCATGAACGGCATCTTGATGTCGGTTATCAGAATGTCCGGCTTGATATCCTGCAGCATCGACAGCGCGATCTCGCCATCCGGCGCCTCGCCCGCCAGAAGGAACCCGCTCTCCTCCCACGGAAAATTGTTGCGAATGCCTTCCCGGATGACGATCTCGTCATCCACTACGAACGCCTTATACATCTTTTGCCTCCCGGCTTTCACGAATTGGCACGGTGAATTCGATGGTAGTGCCTTCCCCCTGCGCGCTCTTCACCGTCAGCCCTTCCGGCTGGTTGTAGTAGAGCTTCAGCCGCTTGTCCACGCTGTACAGCCCGTAGCCGGACTCGGTATCGGGCGGAATGGAGTCCTCCAGTGCGCGGCAGATCGCCTCAAGCCGCTCGGAGGGCATGCCAGCGCCGTCGTCCGATACCCGAACCGACAGCATCCCGCCCCGCCGCTCCACCGCGACCGACAGCTTGCCGCCGCCGCGCCGGTTCTTGATGCCGTGGTAGATCGCGTTCTCGACCAGCGGCTGGATGACCAGCTTCAAAATATAGAGGTCGTAGAGCGACTCGTCCACCTGAATGTCGTAATCCAGGATGTCGCGGTAGCGCACCTTCTGGATGGTCAGATACCCCTCCAGGTGCTCGACCTCCTGCCGGATCGTGATCCAGTCCTGTCCGCCCGACAGCGAAATTCGGAAGAAGTTGGACAATGCGCGGGTGACGGTGATGACCTCGCTCATCTTCCGCGCCTCGGCCAGCCAGATGATCGCGTCCAGCGTGTTGTACAGGAAGTGCGGCGCGATCTGCGCCTGCAGCGCGCGCATCTCGCTCTTTTTCAGGTTTTCCTGTTCCTTGATGTTTTCCTCGATCAGCTGCGACAGCTTTCCGGCCATCGCGTTGAGGCTCTTGGTCAGTTCGGACAGCTCCGAAACGCCCGGCTCCGGCGCGCGCACGTCCAGGTGGCCGCCCGCGATCATGCCCGCGAAGTCCTTCAACTGCTCGATGGGGCGGCCGATGGCGCGGCCGAGCGAGCGCTGCGCGATGAATGCGAACGTGAGTGCCACCAGAAGGAGGCTCAACTCGATGGCCAGCGTGACCTTCACAACCCGCTGCAGCTGGTTGCTCGCAGACATTGAGGCGTCGATTTCCGCGGTGATTGCGTCGCCCAGCATGTCCACGACCAGCGAGCCGACGTTCCGGATCTCGACGAGCGTCTGCTCGTCCTGATCCACGGTGGAACCTGCGAGCATCTGCGCGCCCAGGTTTTCGATGTACTTTCGGAGGGTATTCATCGTGCGCCGGGCGACGGTCATCTCCAGCTGGCTGGCGGAATCCGCCGCGATCAACTGGTCCATCTCACGGCACACGTCGTCCAGGGTTTGAAACTGGTCGCCCTCTCCAAACGTGACGCGTCCGGCGACGATCGACCACATCTCGCCCAGCAGGTTGTCGTTGATGACCGGTGACAGCGACGAAATGCGGTCCATCCTTGTGATGACGTCGTGGTACTGGCGGGCATAGTTGGTCATCATGCTGATCGACGCGATCGCGGGGATCAGCATCAGAAGCAGCACCACAAAAATTGACAGGTTGATCCGACCGCGCAGCGAGTCGCCAAGCCGGGAAAACAGGCCGGGCCGCATCTTAATAACCCCTCGCGGGGATGTCCTGAAGGTTTTCGTCAAATTCCGTAAACACGGTCTCCTCCGAGTAGGTGTACCGCTCGACCTTCTCCCCCGCCGCCAGTTTCTTCGAGAGGCTCATGATGATGTCGCCGATCTTCGGCGTGCATTCGACGACACAGTTGATCTTGCCATGTTTCAATAGATCAATCGCGCCCTGCTCGCCGTCCACGGTGATGATTACGATGTCCTTCCCCGGTGTGAGGCCCGCGGCTTCAATCGCCTCAATCGCGCCCAATGTCATCGCGTCGTTGTGGGAATACAGCACGTCGATGCCCAGCCCCTGCTCCTTCAGGATGCTCTGCATGCACTCCTTGCCCTTGGACTTCAAAAAGTCGCCGGAGATCGACTCCACGATTTCAAACCGGGGGTCGCCCTCGATCACGTTCCGGAAACCGATGGCGCGCTGCCGCATCGGCGTAGAATCCACGGTGCCGGTGATTTCGACGATGCGCAGGTGATTCTTGCCCATCTTGTCGGCTTTTTCCTTCAGGAATTCGCCCGCGCGCCTGCCCTCCTGTAAGAAATCGGAGCCGACGAAGCCGATGATCAGGTTTTCATCCGCCACGCTGATGAAGCGGTCGGTGCATAAAACCGGGATTCCGGCGTCGCGCGCCTCGGTCAGTACGTTGGTCCAGCCGTCCTCGACGATCGGCGCGAACGCGATCACATCCACCTGATAGGCGATGAACGAGCGGATCGCCTTGATCTGGTTCTCCTGTTTTTGTTCCGCGTTTTCAAACATCAGCCGGACGCCCGCGCGGTCGGCCGCCGCGATGATGTCGCGGGAGTTGCCGATCCGCCAGCCGCTCTCGCTGCCCAACTGCGAAAAGCCTAAAATGACGGCGTTCTCCTTATTTGCTTCCTCATGACCGGAACAGCCGGATAAGCCCAGCATGGCCGCCGTCAGGAGGATCAGAACCGTTGCCCGAAAAACCCTCCCGATCGGCGTGGGAAGCCGCGTTTTCATGCCATTACGCCCCCAAGACCGCACTATTTTGTTAATATACACGCAATCGCGCGTTCAAAGTATCGCACAAACCCAGGCAAATTGCAACCACCTATTGACAATCGCCATATATTACATTAGAATTAAATATATGGAATATATTGTTACAAAGGCGTGGTGAAATGCGGCGTTTCCCTCAGAGAGCGGCGGTACTGGCGCTTCTGACGGCGATCTTATGGTCGCTTTTCTCCGTTGCGTTCGCGGACGCGGACTATCGGACGCTCTATCTGAACCTGTTAAACAGCCAGCAAGGCCAGCTTCGCGCCAAGCGGGCGGTGGCCCTGGTCGATCTGACGGGCGACGGCACGCCGGAGATGGCGCAGCTTGCGTCGGTCAAGGGCGAGAGCCGCACCTTCCGGCTAGCCGTGTATTCGGTGAAGTCCGGCTCGGTCGGCCAGATGGCTTCCGACGGTTTTGATTTCTCCGCCGTAACGTTCCCCGGCGTTCGTTCAGCCTCGTTCGCGCTCCGAGCGAATTCCGCGCTGACGCCTTGCCTGTCGGTTTCGATTACGGGCGTTTCGGGCGGCGTCACCACCTCGACCCGGTTGGCCTTCATTCGGAGCGACAGCGGGAAACTTCAGACGGCGCTGTACCTGTCCCGCGCCACCAAGGGCGGAAAGAGCCTCTACAAGGTTGACGGGAAGGAAGCCACAGCCTCGGAATACAACGCGGCTTACGCCGCGTTCTGCGCGGCATACGCGAAGAAGGGATCCTCCCTCCCCTATGTGACCTTCTCCTCCTCCGCAAAATATACGACTCTGAAAAGCGGCGTCGCACGCCTTTCCAGCCGGTACAGGTCCCATTCCACTGCTTCCAAGATCACCCTTTCCAAGACCAGCCTGACGCTCGACTACGGCAAAAGCTACACATTAAAGCCGTCCGTCTCCCCCGCCTCCGCGATCTACGAGACGTTATCGTGGTCGAGCAGCAATCCGGACGTGGTCAAGGTAGAAGGCGGGGTACTGACGGCGTTGGATGTCGGCAGCGCGACCATTATGGTAAGAACAGCCAGCGGCGTCAAGCGAAGCTGCAATGTCACCGTATTGCCGCCCCCCGCGACCGGCGTCAAGGTGAGCGGCAGTACGCACACGGTGCTTTTGAAGGGCACACTGAAACTGAATGTCTCGGTTTACCCGGAAAAAGCATCGCAGTCGGTTAAATGGTCCAGCAAGGATTCCTCCATCGTGTCCGTGTCGGGCGGTGTGGTCAGGGGGCTGAAGATGGGCACAACAACCGTCCGCGCCAAGACAGCGAATGGAAAGACCAACTCCTTTACCGTCACGGTGCTCGCGGAGGAACTCAACAAAAACGGCGCGATCATCGACATCTCCCGCTGGAACACCGTGTCCGACTGGAGCCTTCTGAAAAAGAACGTGGCGTTCGTGATCCTGCGTTGCGGTGTCACATATTCGGCAAGTCATGAGAGGGCTGGCCAAATGGACATCGACGCGCGTTTCAAGACGTACGCTGCGAAGTGCCTCTCTTACGGCATCCCGTTCGGCGTGTACTACTACGGCATGGCATCGACAACGGACAAGGCGCGCCAGGAGGCGGACAAGGCATACTCGTTCGCCAAAGCCTACAACCCACTGTTTTACGCCTACGACGCCGAGGAGTCTGTGCTGACCGGAGCCAGCATCGAGGCGTTCGGCGACAGGCTTCGGGAACTGGGCGTGCGCAAGGTCGGCTGCTACATCGCGCATCACCGTTACAGGCAATACAATGTGGACACCTCCAAGTTTGATTTCATCTGGATCCCCCACTACGGATCAAACACCGGTTCGGTGGATTCGACACCCGACTTCGGTTGCGACCTGCACCAATATTCCAGCGTGGCACGAGTTGGCGGCATCAAAGGAGACGTGGACGTCAACCGGCTGATGGGCACCAAGCCGCTGTCCTTCTTCACATCCTGATCTCACAAAACGTTTCAGACAGCGGAGCCACCCATATCCGGGCGGTTCCGCTCGCCTGCGTCAGGCACCGGAAACAGAAAACAACAGGTCACGCGGCTAATGACAATCCCTGATAAACGTATGGGCGGCGGGCTGAAACAGCTCGCCGCACTTGAGTTGTGTTTTTCCGGGTAACCTTCAGCGCTCCACTGGTATCGCCTGTTTGCGCGGCTTCTTCTTTGCGCCGGTTTCGACGTCGAATCTGAATGTTGGTCATGATGCGCCTTCCCAATAAATCATACATTTCCATGCAATTTTACCGTTCGTGCATCCGGTTACCCGCTTCAAACGTCCAAGAATGTAGTATAATAGTTTCGCCTGATTCAAATGATTGGGCGCGAATGATGCCTTCTGGGCGGAGGGAACGTATGAAAGCGACGAGGTTTTTGGGATTCTGGGCCGGCATAACGGCGCTTGCGGCGCTGGTCGTTCTGATCGTTGGCGCGGTGCTCGCGATGCGCCTGCCGCTGCAGGATTTCCTGGCGTTCGGCATGTACGTGCTGGCGGCGGGCCTCCTCATCCTGATTGTGTCGATCCTGATGGGAATCGCGCACCTTCTGCTCAGGATCCGCTTCAGAAACCCTTACAGGTTTACGCGCGTGCGCAGGAATGACCTCGTCGCGGGGCGCATCCTCGTATGGGTGTGGGCGGTTTCCCTGATCGGCATCGCCGTCGGCGCCGCCGTCTGGCTGCTCGGCCCCGGCAAGGACTATATCAGCCTATTGCAGCTTATTTGACCGCAGAAGCCCTCTGTGGAGGGTGAGAGCGCCAAATCCCCGCATATCATCAAATCCGGCGGCATGTAGGCCGGATTTGGCTTTCCCCCAAAGCCGAGCTTGCCGACGGGGAAAGCGCACCCGATCCGGTTTCCGCACGGAAACGCCCGCAGGCGTTTCAGGAAACCGACCCCGTTAGGGAAGATGCGGCAGCAGATTCCCTTTGCGCGTGTCGACTTTGTCCACACGCAGCTACAGCCATTTTCGTCTTTTAAACTCCGCGATGCACAGGATGACGATCACGACGCTCAGAAAGATCACGAACGCGTATCCGTGCGCCCACTCAAACTCCGGCATTCGAAGATTCATCCCGTACCAACCGACCAGCAGTGTCAGCGGCATGAAGATGGCGGTAATTACGGTAAAATACTTCATGAGGCTGTTCTGTTCGATGTCGATCTGCGCCTGATACGCCTCGCGCACCTGGGACACGTAATCCCGGAGGCTGCGGACGTTTTCGTACAGCCGGTCTATGCGCCCGTCCAGGATCACGAAGTGGCGCAGACTCTCCTCGGAGATCAGCCGGTTCTCGTTTTCCACCAGCCCCTCGAAGATCGTATTCAGCTGCTCGTAATACCGCTTCAGTACGAACAGCGTGCGGCGGAACCGCGCGAAGCTGTGGGTCATCTGCCGCTTCGTCGAGGTCATGATGCCATCCTCCGAGGCGATGATTTCCTCTTCCAAGGCCTCCAGTCGGTCGTTGTCCGATTTGACCATCCCTTGGAAGAAGCGGTAGAGCGTCTGCTCCGGCGCACCGGCATTGCCGCCCGGCGCGCCTTCGGGCGCTTCGCCGATGAGGTCGGCCGCCGCCTTTAGCGCCGTTTCGTTCTCAAACAGGAACACGAGCTCCTTCGCATCGAAGTAAATCACAATGCGGTTCGGCTCTTCCAGCGGTTTTTTTACATCATACCAGTCAAAGGAAATCAGATTCACATCCCGATGGCATTCGAAACGATCCATCTGATCCAGAAGCACATGGCGTGCGTAAAACCTGGGAAGCGCCTGCTCGACACCTTCACGGTCGTTCAACAGAAGCATTTGCATACCGTTTCCTCCACCCGCGCTCATCGGGAATCCATCGGGAGATCTTTGATCATTCGATCATGGATACGGCGTGGAGATCGATTCCGGCGTCACCTTCGCGTAGGGAATCCAGATGTATTTCCCGCCGGTGATCGGATAGCCGACGTTCTCCTCCGTCGGCGTTTCTCCCGCGGCCAGCACCGTCAAAAGGTTGACGACCGCCCGCCCCTGGTTGACCGCGTCGTTGTAGACCGTGCCCAGGAGCGTCCCCTCGCGCATCGCCGCCACGGCTGCCTCGGTTCCGTCCACGCCGACCACCGGAATAAACTTCCCGCCGGTGAAGTATCCCGCGGCTTTCAGCGCGTCGATCGCGCCCAGCGCCATGTCGTCATCGTTGGAGAACACCGCCTCGATGTTGTAATATGAAGTGAGCCACGCCTCCATGAGATCCCTCGCCTCGTTCCGCTGCCAGTTCGCGCTCCTGGAATTGAGCAGCTCCACTCGAAATCCGGCTTCCGCGAACGCTCTTATGCAGGTCTCGCTGCGGATCTCGGCGTCCTGATGCCCCGCCTGTCCGGTCAGCATCACGCACTGGATGATGCCGTCGCCGTCCGCGTCCACGCCCGGATTGCGCCGAAAGTAATCCGCCATGATTTCTCCCTGCATCCTGCCCGACTGCTCGGCGCGTGCGCCCACATAGTACCAGCCGTCGTCCGGCATGAACGCCGCATCGGGCTCCTGGTTGAAAAATACGACCGGGATGCCCGCGGCCCGCGCTTTTTCCAGGATCAAGGGCGCGGCGGTCTGATCCACCGCATTGACCGCGAGCGCGTCGACCCCTTCGTCGATATGCCCGGAGATCCAGTCGTTTTGCACAGCCTGATCGTTCTGACCCCCGGTGATTTCAAGCGTAGCGCGGCCAGCCGCCTGCGCCTCCATCGCCTCGCGCATCAGCGAGAGGAATGTGTCGTCCAAGCGGTAAAACTCGACCCCCATTGTTTTGGCCGCCGCTGTCGACCCCAGTAGAAGCCCCGCCAGAAGGAGCGCAATCAGTCGCAAAAGAATCATCCCCTCCGGTCCGCGACTCATGTCCATCACTGTATCATTTGAAAAACCGCCGGGATATTCTCCACTTTCAGCGCGTCCTCGCACAGGATGACGGATGTGGGAATGTGCTCGACAGGCGGCGCTTTCCCCTCCAGAAGAAGTGTCGCGCGCCGGACCGCTTCGTATCCCACCGCGAACGGTTCACGAAGTACGGTAAACCGTACGGAACCATCCCTGAGGCACCCGACATGCGCCTGATCCAGATCGAACCCGGCCAGTACGGTCTTCAAATCGTTTGCCTTTAGTGCCCGCGCCGCGGACTCTGCAATCGCGCCGTCCAGACAGAGGATGGCCCCGGCGTCCGGATTCTCCTGGATCATCTCGTGAACCCACTGATCCCTCGGCTTCATCTGCGTCGATTCTCGGACACACGCCACGACCTGCGCGCCCGTACCCGTCGAGAAGGCTCGGATGCCCGCAAGCCGCTCCGCTGAAACCGGATCGCTCCTGCCCAGCACGAGCAGCTTTGGGCCTGTTGCCATTTTCAGGATCGTCCGCGTGGCTTCCATCCCGGAAGCCGCATGGTCGGTACCGACATAGGGCAAACTACCCCGGCACGCCTCGCAGGCGTCCACCAGCATCAGCTTCGCGCCCTTTTTCTCGCAAAGCCGCGCGGCCTCGTCAACGACTCGCTCTTCCGCCGGTACGAGCAGGATCGCATCCGCGCCGCTCATGAGCTGATTCCGGACGAACGAGACCTGTTGATACGGCGTCTGCGTCTCCGACAGGGCCACGATGGTCAGTTCCGCACCGAACGTCATTGCGGCTTTTGTCGCGCCCCGGCGCAATACCGCCGGATAAACGCCAAGATCGGTATCCAGTATGAGCGCAACCGTGTTCTTGTTCGGTGTCATTTCGTCCGAGACTGGCCAGAACCCCTGAACCATGAAAAGTATCGCGGCAAGCGCCGCCGCGAAGGCGGCAATCAGCGGATGTTTCACGCGCGTTCCTCCTTACTGGAGCGCGGGCTGCCGGACGATGATCAGCGTGCCCTCGTCCTGCTCGCTGACAATGGCAATCCCGAAGTGCGCCCCGTGGGTCAGGACAATCCGCTCGTGAACGTTGCTCAGACCGATTCCCCCGCTTCCCCTGTCCGCTTCCAGAACGTTTCCGGCCTGTTCCGGTGTCATGCCAAGCCCGTTGTCGCGCACGCGCATGACCAGCGTCTCTCCTTCGACCTTCGCGCTGATCTCGATGCGCCCTTCGTCGGCCATGAAGTGCGCGAAGCCATGCACAATCGCGTTTTCCACCAGCGGCTGCAGGATAAGCTTGACCGTCTTCATCCGAAGCGACTCCGGATCAACGTCGATCGTATACGTAAACTTGTTTTTGAACCGGATCGACTGGATGATCAGGTAATTCCGGACATGCTCGATTTCCTCGGCGACGGTGATGATGCTGCGGCCTTTGGAGATTGAGATGCGAAAGAGCCTCGCGAGCGCCGTAACCATGCTGATTGCTTCCTGATTCTGGCCGCGCTCCTGCATCCAGACGATGGAATCCAGTGTATTGTACAGAAAATGCGGGTTGATCTGCGCCTGCAGCGCGTCCAGTTCATAGAGCCGCTTCTGTTCCTGCTCCAGCACGATCTGGTGCATCAGGAGTTTGATCCGTCCCAGCATCAGGCGAAACGCCCTGGCAAGGTTGGAGATTTCCAGGAACCCCTGTTCCTCGATCTCAACGTCCAGATTTCCGCCCTCGACCGCGCGCATAATCCGGGTCAGCCTGTTCATCGGCCGCGCGATCAACCAGCCCATCAGGATGGATACCGAAAGCGCCATCAGAATGCCCGCCGCCAGAAAGAAAACGATCTTCCGCATCGGTGCCTTCATGCCGGCCATCGCCTCGTCCATGTAGGCGACGCCGACCAGGCGCCAATACGTATGATCTACGGTCTGTACGACGACGTACCGCTCGCGCCCATTCAGCGAGTCAAAAAAGCTGCCAAAGACCTGTTGTTTCACCTGCTGCGTGTTTTCATGCCACAACCCAAGCCGGATCAGCGGTTTCATCGCGTGGTAGATCAAATTGGAATCCGGTCCCATCAGATACACATAGCCGCTCTGCCCCAGCCGGATGTTCCTCAGAATATCCTCGACCCCGTTGAAATAGACGTTCATCGCAAGCACGCCGGATTCGGCCCTGCCCATGCGCGTATAGGATGCCTGTGCCGAAAGCGTGATCACCCAGGCATATTGTCCGTTGTATGCGATCTGCAGGTATGGATCGGATATCAAGACTGAGGTTTGACGGGCTTTGACCGCCTTCCGGAACCACTCCGAGTCACGGATGAGCGAAGGTTCCAGGTTCGTTTGCCCTTCCGTCGTATTTAAGAGCGCGCCATCGGCGGTAAAGATGGAAAGACAGGCGATGTCATGAAACTGCCGCTTGATCAGCGACATCTGCCCGGTCAGAGAAAGGGAGCGGACATCCGCCGCCTCCTGCACCATGCTTTTAAACAGCAGCATCATTTCCGACGCGTTGGACAGGTATACGTCCAGAGAGGCGTTCCCCTGGGATACGCTCTGGCGAGCCTGATCCATAGCGTCGTCCCGCACAGCCTTTCGGGTCTGTTCGGTGAGGCCCAGCATCACGGACAGCAAAACAGCCGCCACCAGAAACGTAAACAAGGAAATGATCGCCGTTTGCAGACTGCCCTCACGCCATCTTCGGAACATGGCTACTCCGGTTCCTTTCGAGCCTGCGACGGGGAGAATCCGTAGTGCTTTTTGAATGAATAACTGAAGTAGCTCGCGTCTCCGAGGCCTGACCGCTGCGCGACCTCCGCGGTTTTCAAAGATGTGGTGCGAAGCAGTTCCATCGCGCGGCTCATCCGAAGGCCGTTCAGGTGCTGGTGAAACGTCTGTCCGGTCTCCCGCCGAAACAGCGTCCTGAAATAGGCGGGGCTGACGCTGATTTCCTCGCACACGCGTTCGATTGTAAGCGACGGATCGGCGAAGTCCCGAGCGATCAGTTCCAACGCCTGCTGCACGATTCGCGCGCCGCTCTCCCGGCGAACCGTGCCGATCCCATCCGCGATCTCGCAGCACAGCGCGATGAGCATCGCTTCCACTTCGTCCAGCTCGCGCGGTTGCAAAAAATCCAGGATCAGGCCGCCTGAATCGCCGCGCCCGAAGTCCAGCGCCACCTGCATGTCCCGCGCGTCCCGGATGACGGCCATCAGAACCTCCAGTATGTACACCTGGTACTCGCCAAAGGAGATTTGCGCGCCGCGCAGGCGTTCCAGAAGTTCTCGCACGCGCCGCTCGATCTCCGGTTTCAGCCTCGATCTGACCGCCGAGGAGAGCTGCGCAAGCGCGTGCGGATCAACCGTCAGGTGCGTACCGCGAAACGGTTTCAGATCCTGTATGTAGATTACCTGGCCGTCGTCCACGAGCGCCAGATGATTGAGCGCGCTCAGCGCCTGCGCCGCGCTTTCCGGCACGCCGGACAGGTGCCGCGCGGGTTCTCCAACCCCGGCAAAGGCGGACGCGCCCAGATAATCACGCACGACGGCGGCGGCCGTTTCGATCAGCGCGAGAAATTCGCTCATCGATTGCTCCGCGCGGAGCATTGCGAGCACCGCGACCCGGGCGTTGTAATTGAAGACATGGCAGGAGACGCGCTCTGTCAGAACTTCGCGGACGATCCTGTCCACCGCGAGCCGAACCAGTTCTTCGTCCCCCGCCAGCGTATTGACTCCGATCGGTGCAATGCGCATCAGCGCGACCGCGTATCGGTCCGCTTCAAGGCTCAGGCCGTATCGGGCCGCGGCGGAGCGCAGGTTTAGTTCCTCCATGCCGCCCGACATCATGGAACAGAGCAGCTGCTCACGCAAAATCGGCAGGCTGTCGAAAAAAATGCGGTTCATCAGTTGCACGCTGTTGCGCTTCAGGTGTTCTTCGTCCAGTGCGCGCCTCGCGCGATCCAGTACCGCGGTAAATTCCTGCGCGGAAATGGGTTTGAGCACGTAGTCGGAGATCCGGATCTGAATGGACTTCCGGGTATATTCGAACTCATCGTACCCGCTGACGACGACAAACTGCGTCATCGGCAAAAACGCGCGCATGCGTTCGACCATTTCCAGTCCTTCCATGAAATGCATTCGGACGTCGGTAATGACAAGGTCGGGCCGCGTCTGCTCCGCAAGCTGCAGCGCGTCCAGCCCGTTGTCGGCTTCGGCAACCAGTTGGAATCCGCAGGATTCCCAGTCGATGATTTCCTTCATGCCCTCGCGGATTTCAGGCTCGTCATCCACCAGCATCAGCCGATACATGCTTGAATTCCCTTTCCGTTTGCTTTTTGGTATTTTACCATATTTTTCAAGAATCGACAACGGTCAGGGGCAGTATATCCAGAAACTGAAAACCGCCCACCTCGCGGTGGGCGGCATGATCATCACGCCAAGGAGGGTGTCGGGAGGGCCGAAGCCCTCACGACATTCCATCAAATCCAGCGACCTGAAGCGGGGGTTGGCTTTCCCCCAAAGGCCGAGCATGCCGCCGACGGGAAAGCATGCCCGAACCGATCCCCGCACGAAAATTCCGAAGAATTTTTGGCAACCGGCCCCGTTCCAAAGGCAAAGAGAAGATGCGAGGCAGATTCTCTTTGCAATCGTCGACATTCTCGACGCGCAAATCAGCCGCCTTCCTCGTTTTCGATGAACAGGTACGCGTCGTCGGAGTTGATATACGTGAGGAAGTCCTCGTCGGCGGTGCCGTCCGACTCATAGCCGCGGGCAAGCTGCGCGTCGATCACCGCGTCCCGCGTCGCCTTGTCATACGTGCCGAGCGAAATATCCACCTCGGCGAGGTAGCCAAGTTCGATCAGGCGGTTCTGAAGCGCGGTCACATCGTCGCCGGTGGAACCCAGTTTCAGAACGCTTTTGCTTGAGGGCTGTCCTTTGTAGTAGGGCGCGCCGTCTGAAAACAGCTTCTGCTGCAGCGTGACGGTGGCCACGCCCGTCTGATTGGCGCCGATCTTCTTCTGGAATCGCTTGACCGCGTCGGTCGTCTTGTCCAGATAGTTGCCGCCGATGTCGCCGTTGAAATAGCCCAACTCCTTGAGCCTGGTCTGAAGTTTCTTCACGCGGTTGCCGCTGTCGCCGGGCGAGAGCTTGACGAATTCGGGTTCAGGCGTCGGCGTGGCGGAATCGCCGCCGTCGTAGGGCTTTGCGCTGTCCGAAAACAGCGTTTTCTGCAGCGACACCGTCGCGATGCCGGTCTCATCCTTACCGTAGGCGCGCTCAAACAGCTTCACGGCCTTGGTGGTCTTGTCCAGGTAGTTTCCGCCGATGTCGCCGGAGAAATAGCCCAGTTCCTTGAGCCTGGTCTGCAGCTTCTTGACGCGGTCGCCGGTGTCGCCCGGCTTCAGTTCGACATATTTCGCGGAGGATGTCGGTGTCGGTTTCGGGGTCGGCGTCGCGCCGTCGTAGGGCTTGGCGCCATCCGAGAACAGCGTTTTCTGCAGCGACACCGTAGCGACGCCCGTCTGCGTCTTTCCGTAGGCTTTCTCAAACAGTTTGACGGCTTTAGCGGTGCCTGAGGTGTAGTTTCCATCCACATCGCCCGCGTAGTACCCAAGGTCGGCCAGCCGGTTCTGCAACGCCATTACGCGAAGGCCGGAATCCCCCTGGCTGAGTTCGATATATTCCGGTTCGGGCGTCGGCGTCGGCTTTTTGTAGGGCTTTGCGCCGTCGGAGTACAGTTCCTTCTGCAGCGACACCGTGGCGACGCCGGTGGGCGATTTCCCGTAGGCCTGCTCGAACAGCTTGATCGCGCTGACGGTGGCGTTGCCGTATACGCCGTCGACGGATCCCTTCTGATAACCCAGTTCCTTCAGCCGGTTCTGCAGCGCGGTCACCCACGCGCCGGTATCGTTTTTCTGCAGCTTGACATAGCTGGAAGGATTCGACGTATTGGCCGGGGCGCTGGAGGCAAAGAGCTTGCGCTGGAGTGACACGGTCGCGACGCCTGTCTGATCCAGCCCCAGCGCGTCCTGGAAGTCCTTGACCGCCCGGGTGGTCTCCGTCAGGTAATTGCCGCCCACGTTCGCGGTAAAGTAACCCAGTTCCTTGAGCCGCTGTTGCAGCTGTTTGACGCGGTTCCCGGTGTCGCCGGGCGAAAGTGTAACATAGGAGGAGTTATCCTCCGCCGGGGCGGGCGTCGCGGTCTGGGTGTAGGGTTTCGCGTCGCCGGAGAACAGCTTGGTCTGCAGCGCCACCGTCGCGATGCCGGTCTGCGTCTTTCCATAGGCTTTCTCGAACCGCTTGACCGCAGCCACCGTGCCGGAGCCGTATACGCCGTCGATTGCGCCGCTGTAGTAGCCCAGAGACTTCAGGCTGGACTGAAGGTTGCGCACCTTCGTGCCCGAATCGCCGTAACTGAGCGCGGAGTACCCGGTATCGCTTTCATCGTCGTACGACGTATTGGCGTTGTTCGAGGGCTTGTTGGAGGACGGCTTTTTTGTGGGCGTCGGGTTGTCGTAGTCCTGGTCGTCGGTCTCGCCGAAGGAGGTGGTATTGTCGGTATCCGTAAAGGAGTTACCGGTATAGGTCGGCGCGGCGGAAGAATAGATCATCCGTTGAAGGTTGGCGGTGGCGATGCCAGTGGTGTCCAGCCCCAATGCCGACTGAAAGCGCTTGACCGCAGTGGTCAGCGTCGAGCCGTAGCGCCCGTCCACCGCGCCGGTGTAGTATTTGAGGTCTTTCAGCCGCTGCTGCAGCTTTTTCACGTCTTCGCCGCTGTCGCCGGTCGAGAGCTGCTGATACACAACCGTCGTATTGTTGACGACGTCCGTCTCCTCCGGCAGCACATCGCCCAGGTCCGCGGAATTGTCTTTCTGCCAGTCCTGATTGGGCGCGGAAGTATCCCAGGCCATCGTGGGCACGGGGGTCGGCGTCGGGGCGACCGCTTCCGGCGCGGCGGTGACAAAGGGCAGCTGCGCGTCGACATCAAACGAAAGCGGATCTTCCACGCTGTCGGGCGTCGACGAGCAGCCAGCCAGAAATACAGCCATCATTCCGGCTGCCGCCCATTTGATCAGCGTTGTCGTGCGCATCAAAAGTTCCTCCCCACGTTGTACGCGTGCTCGTATTTCCTGATTTGCCATTGTTTCGCTATTAGGACGAAGGGAATTGATTGAAAGTTGCCCTGACGGAGGGCAAATTTCCGATTTGACCGGTTTGTGGATCAAAGGCGACTAAAGCCCAGCGCGCGCGCGGACGGAAACGGCGTAGACCGTGACCTCGCCGTTCTGATAGAAGACCGGGTAATTCGCCCGGTAGAACGCGTCGTCGATGGCGTAATCCGACCGCTCATAGGCGGATATGTAGGCGTAATCGACGTGGTACAGGTCAAAGAGCACGCGGTTGTCGTCCGGCGTCTCATACATGTCCGTTGCGGCCGCCTGCTGGCGCTGATAATTGACCCCGTGGTAATACAGGTAGGTTCCGGTGCCGCACACCAGTTTGCGCCCCGCCAGCGCGGCCACGGGGTTGTTGTGCTGGCCGCCGGTCAGAACCACGGCGTCCCCCGGCGCGTGTGCTTCAATGTATTGCGCGGCCTGAACCTCGTCGGCGCTGAACAGCTCGAAATCGGAGATCGCCTCGCGAGCGAGCGTCACGCAGGCGGAGATCGTCGACGCCGCCATGAACAATGCCAGCAGCAGCGCGCGCCACTTCACACCCTTCAGCCGGTCGTAGACCCGGACGATATACTCCGCCGCGACCGGCAGCGCGAGAATGAAGGCCACGTAGAATAGCTTGTTGTTGTCGTACGGGTTTGGCTGGAACAGCATCAGCTCCGCCACGGCGAACACCGTCAGCGCGCCCACCGACAGCGCCTTCCCTCGAAGGTCCGCGGACAGCGCCGCCGGGACGAACAGCAGGAACACCAGGCCGACGTTCTTGACCCAGAACCAAAGCCACCCGTCGATCAGCCCGCCGTTGTTGTTGACCCAGTTGAAGTGGAACTTCAAGGATCCGCCGCCGGTGGTCTGCGGGAACGTCCAGGTGAGCAGCTGCGGCAGCGCGAAGGTCAGCGCGACCGCGCCGAAAACCAGAAAATTGCGGAGCACTTCCCCACGGCGCTCCGACTTCGTCAGAAGATACCCAAGCGCGCCCAGGCTGATCAGCCCCAGCGCGAGGAACGAATGGGTGTGGATCATCGGCATCAGTCCGGCCCAAACGCCCAGGATCAGGTAATCGCGCAACGTCCCGCCTGTCCGGGTCGACACCTGGATCGGACCGTCCAGCGCGGCGATTCCGGAAATCATCCGCCGCTGGATCGCCTGCGCCAGAAGGATCAGCGCTGGGATCACCACCGTCCACCCCGCGAGCAGCGTCCTTTGCGGAATCATCAGATCCGCGATCACGTTGACCCAGCGCAGGTTGAGGTCGGGCATGTTGGTGGGCGTCAGATAGAAGCCGAACAACGCGTCCCGGAGCTTTTCAAAGTGATCGCGCAGCGCGCCGTCAAACGTGTACAGGAAGCCCAGGCCGCCGTTCAAGAACATCAAAACGAACGCGACCGCGACAGCGCGGCGGCTGTGGGTCATCTCCCAGCTAAGCAGCAAAAACCCCCAGAACACCAGCCCCATCATCAGGGTACCGCTCGTGATGAACGCCCAGCGCAGCGGCGCGCCGAACAGCAGCATCGTCGCCGCCATCGCATCGGAGAGGAACGGATACCCAAGCATCGTGCCGGGCAGCAACGTATACTCCGGCGGATACGCGGCGTCCCGAAGCCCGGTGGCGATGCCCAGGTGCAGGCACAGGTCGCCGTAGGTGGACTGACCCACGTGCATCGCGCCGTCCACCGGCCTGAGCGTATGGGTGTATTGCAGATAAAACGCAAACAATAGAAGCGGGATCACGAGAAGCGTCAGCTTCATGGGCATCGCGTCGACGCGGGGTCTGCCCTGTAGCCATGGTCTGCCCGACACGAAGAGCGCCGCCGACAGAAGCGCGGCGCTGCCCAGCGCCCACCACTGCGCGGTGATCGAAAACCGGAACTTGAACGCCCACAAAGACGGCAGCCACATCATCATGATGAGGCCCGTCGTCAATCCCAGGTAGATCCTCGTCGCGCGCGACCTGTCGAAGAATAGTCCTTCGGCGGCAATGACGCCCAGCGCGAGGTAGGCGATCAGGATTCCAAGACCCATGCCATTCCTCCAACAAAAACTCTCTCGCGTATTATACTGCCTCTTCGTCGTTCGCGCAAGCCGGGACGCGCGTCCGGTGCGGATAACGCGTCCGTTCGCGCGTTTACGGCAGTCGGCGTTGAACTTTACCGGGAAACGTGGTATCTTGTTCAGGGGTGATGGAATTGAACCGGATGAAACCGTCGCTGCCAGAAGCGTTGGTTGCCGAGGATCTTTTGGAGACATCGCGGCGCGCGGCGGCGGATGGCGACGAGGCGGCGGGCTTCCTGTTTGAGGGCGGCGCGCTTCAGAATTTTCAGGAGCGGCGGTTGGAGTTCTCCGGCTGTTCGTTTGTACGCTGCCGGTTTGAGGAGATCTCGGTGCGCTGGCTCAGCTTCACCGACTGCGTCTTCGACGGCTGCGATTTTTCAAACGCCGGGCTTCGGAACGCGGCGCTCCGCCGGGTGGAGATCCGTTCCTCCAGAGCGGTCGGCACAGACATCTCGGACGCGTGGCTCGCGCACGCGCTTTTCACCGGCTGCCGGATGGACTACGCGGGCTTTGGCAAGTCCAAGCTGGAATCCGTCCGGTTCGAGGACTGCGATCTGAAGGAAACCTCCTTTTCCGGCTGCCTGCTGAAAAGCGCGGAATTCGACCGGTGCGACCTGAGCGCGGCGGAGTTACTGGGCACACCCCTCAAGGGCGTGGACTTTCGAACCTGCCGGATCGACGGCATCAGACTCGCCGGAGGAGAACTGTACGGCGCGGTTGTCTCGCCCGAACAGGCGGTGGAGCTTTCAAAACTGCTGGGCATCGTCGTCAAATAGCGCGTAGACCGCGTTCCCGATCCGGTTCCCGCACGCAAACGCCCGCAGCGTTTCAGGGAACGGCTCCGTTCTAAGGCAAAGGAAAGATGCGAAGCAGATTCCCTTTGCGCGTGTCGACTTTGTCGACACGCAGTGCATCACAGGATGGGACAGGCGCATAAGGTTGCCCCAAGGGGGGGAATCGGATGCGCAGAGCGGTCAATCTGTCGGCAGCGCTGTCCGCCGTGGCGGCGATGGTTGGCGCGGGTTTCGCGTCGGGTCGGGAGATCGTGGTATTCTTTTCGGGGCAGGGCGCGATCTCCTGGCTGGGCATTCTGGTCGCCTGCGCGGGGATCGGCTTTCTGATCGGCGCGGTCACGGCGCTCGCAAAGCGCACCGGTCGGCGCGATCTGCCCGGCATCTTCGAACAGATGATGGGGCGCGGTTCGGGGATCGCGATGCAGGCCATATACTCCGCGATGCTCGTATTGTGCGCCGCCGCGATGCTGTCAACCGGCGCGACGCTGGGCGCGCTGACGTTCGACCTGCACGGTTCGTTTCTATTGGGAACGGCGATTACGCTGGCCTGCGCGCTGTTTTTGACCCGACGCGGCGCGCTGCCTCTGGCGGGGCTCGCGCTGGTCGTCCTGATGGCGGCCTGGTTTATTTCACTGGGCGCGAGCCAGCGCGCGGAAAGCGTGTACGCGGCGGGGTCCGTCGTGATCTCGTCCGCGTCCGGGATGATCTACGCGGCGTTCAACGCGACGCTGGCGGCGGGCGTGATCTGCCTGAACGCTCAGGAATCGGTCAAGCCCGCGCGCGTAGGGCTGTACGCAGCGCTTTTGCTGGCCGCGATGCTGATCCCGGCCAACTGGGCACTGACGCGGGCCGGGGTGGACATCCGGCAGATGGCGCTGCCTTCGGTCGTGATGGCGCAGGGCTGGGGCTTGACCGGGTACTACCTGTCGATCGGCGCGCTGTTTCTCGCGGTGGTGACCACGCTGTCCGCGGCGCTCTCGGCGCTGAAAGAACAGCTTTCCGTTCTGGGCATCCGCCCGGTTCAGGCGCTGTTCTTCGCGTCCGCCGCGTCGCTCGCGCTTTCGATGGCGGGTTTGACGGCGCTGGTGGGGATCGGATACCCGGCGGCGGGGTTCGTCTGCGCGGTGATGCTGCTGATCCTGATATCGTTCCTATAGTATTGAGTGCGTTACGGAGGCAAGCATGCGAAACTGGATGTGGCCGCGCAGGCTGCGTTTGAAGAAGAAGCCGCCAAAGGCAAAAAAGCTGGTTCGCAAGCGCCGGCAGCACCGGCCCGCCCGCGAGCGGCTCCGGGAGTTCGGGCTGAGCCGTTTCCGCTACCTGTGGTTCATCCCCATCCTGATCGCCGCGATCATCGTGGCGGCGAACATCCGCGTACCCCGAACGATCACGGCGCTGATCCAGAGCGCGCCCGCGCAGAGCGAGTCCGCCATCGGCATCGCCATCCGCTCCGCAAAATACCGTCCTTCGATCCCGGCAGGGTACACGCTGGCGGTCGACCTCACCTGGCGCGGGCAGGAACAATCGCCGGAACTCTTCGCGGAACTGATCCTGCGCGACGAGAGCGGCCGGGATGTCGCGCGGGAGACGACAATCGTCAAAACGGGCGCGCTTTCCGGGGTGTCCCCGATGACCCGCGTGGAGCTGGACATTCCCTATAACCTCGGCGGCGCGTATTCCATGAGCGTCCGGGTGTTTGACGCGGAAGGCCAATCCATGCTGGACGAAATCCGGATCGGCGGGCTTCGCGTCTATTGACGGAGCCGTGCCGCCTCGCGGAGTACAGGTACGCCATTTTATAGAAATTTAATCTGGCGGGTGATTGACACGCCCGGTGCGATTCCTGTATGATAAAACGTGCGTCGATGGGATCACTAGCCCCGAGACCGTCGAATGAGGGCCGAAAAGCGCGCTGACCTCGCGCCGGAAGCCATGCAAATGATTGGGGAGGAATTACCTTTGAACACTTTCATGGCAAAGACCGGCGAAGTGGATCGCCAGTGGTATGTCATTGACGCAACCGATCTGGTGCTGGGCCGCCTGTCCACGCAGATCGCAATGATGCTGCGCGGCAAACACAAGCCCACCTTCACGCCCCACGTCGACACCGGTGACAACATCATCGTCGTCAACGTGGAAAAGATCCGGTTGACCGGCAAAAAGCTGGACAAAAAGTTCTACCGTCACCACACCGGCTATCCGGGTGGCCTGAAGGAGACCAGCTACCGGGTTCTGATGGCCGTAAAGCCGGAATTCGCGCTTAAAGAAGCCGTCCGCGGCATGCTGCCCAAGGGTCCCATCGGCTACCAGATGCTCAAGAAGCTGCATTTGTATCGCGGCCCGGAGCATCCGCACGCCGCCCAGAAGCCCGTGGAATTCAGCGCGAAGTAAGGGAGGAGGACGAAACATGTCTGAGGTTTGCTACAACGCCGTCGGCCGCAGGAAAAAGGCCATCGCCCGGATTCGTCTGATCCCCGGCGAAGGTTCGATCACCGTCAACCGCCGTCCGCTGGACGAATATTTCGGCCTTGAGACGCTCAAGATGGCCGTTCGTCTGCCGCTGACGCTCACCGATACGCTGTCCCGCTTTGACGTGCTTTGCACCGTCAACGGCGGCGGCTACACCGGCCAGGCCGGCGCGATCCGCCACGGCATCGCCCGCGCGCTGGTCAAGGCGGACGAGGAGCTCAAGCCCGCCATCAAGAAGGCCGGCCTGCTCACCCGCGACCCGCGCATGAAGGAGCGCAAGAAGTACGGCCTCAAGGCCGCCCGCCGTGCGCCCCAGTTCTCGAAGCGCTGATCAATCAAACATGCAAAACAAAACCTCGCCATTCGCGAGGTTTTGTTTTGCATCAACCTTCATTCTTTGGGAGAGTATTAAGAAGGCCAAGGGCTTCAAACATGCGCAGAAATACGACAGTACGCCCTCTCTTCCCCATGGGGGCATCGGGGCCGGAGCCCCCGTTCGCCGGGAATCCGCGAAAGCGGATTCCCGGCGGATTTTAGCTGCCGGAGGGCGGCATGTACCGCCGCAGGCTGCTTCCGCTTCGCGCGCAAGCCCGACCGTGAACGAAGTGAACAGGGCTTGCGCGGTCACCCAATGCAAACGAAAGCCGCAAGGCGGATTTCGTTTGCCTAGTACCGCATCTTGTACCAGGCCAGTTTCAGCGCGTCGTCGTCCTCCAGGCCGCGCTCGCCCGCCATCGACTCCAGGTGGTGCGTCAGCTCGTGGTGAAGCACCCCCCGCAGCACTTCGCGGAATTTCTCCGGCGAAAGGTTTCCGTGGACGCGCGCTATCGAGCCGTAGTAGATCAGCACCGTGCGGCCCATCGAATAGCTGGTGACGTATTCGCCAAGGATGTACAGGTCATCTTCGCGCGCCTCCGGGCTGAGTTTTTCTTCCGGCAACAGAAGGACGCCGCCGTTGAGCCGCGTGAAGATCGCCTCCGGTAGTTCGGCGGTCAGCTCATCCAGCATCTCGCGGGCTTCGTCCAGCGTGACCATCAGGCCCACCACATCTCCCCGGTGTCTTCGAAGATCATCACGTTTTTCAGCATTTCGATGGCCTTCTGCAGACCCTCGCTCTGGGACATCAGGCTGTCCTCGTGCTCGATGGAGATCGCCCCGTCGTAACCCACCATGCGAAGCGCGCTCATCATGTCCTTCCACACCTGATGGTTGTGGCCGTAGCCGACCGAGCGGAAGATCCACGAGCGGCCCAACTCGTCGCCGTAGTGTTTCGTGTCCAGTACGCCGGTGACGGCGGTGTTGTACGGGTCGATCTTGGTGTCCTTCGCGTGGAAGAAGTAGATCGCCTTGCCCAGCTTCTTGATGGCGGCCACCGGGTCGATGCCCTGCCAGAACAGGTGGCTGGGATCGAAATTGGCGCCGATGATGTCCCCCACCGCCTCGCGGATGCGAAGCAGCGTATCCGGGTTATAGACGCAGAAACCGGGGTGCATCTCGAAGGCGACTTTTTTGACGCCGTGGGCTTTGACGAACTCGACTTCCTTCTTCCAGTACGGGATCAGCACCTCGTCCCACTGGTATTTCAGAATCTGGGAGAAATCGTCCGGCCAGGGGCAGGTGACCCAGTTGGGGGTTTTATCCTCCGGCGAGCCGCCGGGGCAGCCGGAGAACGTGACCACCGTTTCCACGCCCAACTTTTCGGCGAGCAGCACGGCGTCCTCAAAATCCTCGTGGAACTGGCGCGCGACCGCTTTGTCCGGGTGCACGGGATTTCCGTGGGTGGACAGCGCGGCGATCTCCAGATTGTACTTCCTGAGCGTTTCGGTAAACTTGCGCAGCTTGTCCGCGTCGCCAAGAAGCTCCCGCGGGTTGCAGTGCGCCTTCCCCGGAAAACCGCCGCAGCCGATCTCCACCGCCTGCACGCCGGATTCGGAAAGATACCTGCACGCTTCGTCAAAGGAGCGGTTTTGCAGCACCACGGCAAACACACTCAGTTTCATGGGAAACCTCCTTAATAATGTCCATTTGATACCATTCCCTATTATATGCTTTTTGCGCACCGTGTCAACGCGAAGCCCGGTCAGGCACCCGGATGCCATGTTTTGCGCTGCCCGCGGTTCAGGATTCGATAAATCCGCGTGATTTCACTTGACACGCCGAGAATAATTGGGTAGAATGATAGGGCTGTCTATATGATGCCGACAGCTTGGATTTGGAATGCCTGCCCGCGGTCACACAGGCGCCCGGGCGATTCACAATAATTGGATGACGGAAAGGGAGTATTTGCCATGTTTCGTACCTACCAACCCAAGAAACGCCAGCGTTCCAAGGTTCACGGCTTCCGCGCCCGCATGAAGACCAAGACCGGTCGCGCCGTTCTCAAAGCCCGGCGGCTGCGCGGCCGCAAGGTGCTGTCCGCGTAACGGGAAATGGACGCCGCCAAAGAGCATCGCTTCCGTTTAGGCCGCCGCTTCAGCCTGGGCCGCAACAAACACTTCCAGTATGTCTATCGCCGGGGGAAGTCCTTTCCCTCAAAGCTGTTGGTACTGGTGTATTTGAAGGCGCGGGATGTGAAGGTCGGCTTTTCGGTATCCTCAAAAGTGGGCAACAGTGTGGTGCGCAACCGCGTGCGCAGGTGCCTGCGGGAGGATTTCCGCATGCGGCGGCCGGATCTCCCCGGCGGCAAATACATCTTTGTCGCGCGAACCGTCGCGTCCCGTGCAACCCACCCGGAACTGACGCGGGAGATGAACTATCTCCTCAGAAAGGCCGGCTTGACCCAATGAACCTTCGGGAGGCACCAAAACGCCTGATGCTCGGCGCGATCCGGTTCTACAGGCGGCAGATCAGCCCTTCGCTTCCGCCGTCCTGCCGGTTTACGCCCACCTGTTCGGCCTACGCGCTGGAGGCGATCGAGCGCTATGGCGCGCTGAAGGGCGGGGGGATGGCGATTTGGCGCATCCTCCGGTGCAACCCGTTCCACCCCGGCGGATACGACCCCGTCCCGTAACAACCCTGGCCGCCACAGGCGGCACATGAGAGGATAGGACAGATGAATTTTTTCAGCGCCTTTTTGAAGGACGTCTTGGACGCGATCAACGGCGTCGTAAACAACTACGGCTGGTCGGTCATGCTGTTCACATTTTTGATCCGCCTGGTCTTGATGCCGCTGGACATCAAGAGCCGCCGTTCCATGATGAAGATGAACCAGGTGCAGCCGCAGCTTGCCGCGCTGCAGAAGAAGTATGCCAACGACAAGGAAAAGCTCAATCTGAAGATGAACGAGCTATACAGGAAGGAGCACATCAACCCGCTGAGCGGCTGCCTCCCGATGTTGATCCAGCTGCCGATCCTTTTCATGATGTTTACCGCGATGAAGGTTGCTGCCAACGAGCACACGCTCAAGTTCCTTGAAGCCATGATGAACGGCACGTTCACGCCCGACATGCTGCAGCCTTTCTTCTGGATCAAGAGCATTTTCCAGCCCGATTCGTTCATGTCGACAATCATCCCCGCCATTGGCGACAAGCTGCAGTTGATTACCCCTGTCTCCGGCACCATCCTGACTGCCGAACGAATCGACGCTGTCAAGAATTTTCTCACCAGCGACGTCTACAAGGCGATCGCGACGCAGTACGGCGCGAACGCGGTTCAGTTCCAGACGACGCTTCTGTGGTGGCCCATCAGCGTGCCGATGCAGTTCAACGGCTGGTTCCTCCTGCCGATCCTGGCTGGCGTTACCCAGCTGATCAGTTCCAAGCTCCTGACCCCGACGACGACGACCGCCGCAAACGACACCCAGCAGCAGACCAACAAGATGATGCAGTGGTTCTTCCCACTGTTCTCCGTTTGGATCTGCGCCACCTCCACCGCGGCATTTTCGCTGTACTGGGTGTTCATCAACGTATTCCAGATCGTGCAGCAGCTCGCCATCAACAAGTACTTTCAGAATAAGAAGGACAAGTCCAACGCGGAAGAGGAGGTCATCAAACCTTGAGGTCCATCGAAACCAGCGGCAAGACCGTTGAGGACGCTGTAAAGGCCGGTTTGGCCGAACTTAAATGCGATTCCGCCGATGTCGCCATCGACGTTCTGGAAATGGGCAGCCCCGGCCTTTTCGGTATGTTCGGGAAGCTCGCCCGGGTGCGCCTGACCGTGAAGGAAGCCAAGGACGAGTATGATTTCGAGATGCCGGTGATGACGCTGGAAGCGCAGAAGCCGCGCGCCGAGAAGAAGCTGCCCGAAAAGAAGCCCGAACACCCCGCGGAGAAGGCCCAGCAGGAGCGAAAACCGGAAGCCTCCCCCGCCCCAAAGCCCGATGAGCCCCAGAAGGCGCCGGAACGCAGGGCCGAGCCCAAGCCCGCACCCGAAAAACAGGAGAAGAAGCCGTCCGGCGACGCGCAGGCTCCGGTAATCAAGTCGGTCGCCGAATTCAAGGCATCGCGCCGCGAGCCAAGAGAGCCCCGCGAAGCGCGAGAGCCCCGCGAAGCGCGAGAGCCCCGCGAAGCGCGAGAGCCCCGCGAAGCGCGAGAGCCCCACGAAGCGCGAGAGCCCCGCGAAGCGCGTGAACCGCGCCGCCGCCCGGAGAGCGCGCACAAGGAAGCGCCGATGCCTACCCCGATGGAAGATCTCCCGCCGATCGACTTTGAAACCCTCGGCGAGGCCGGAAAGCGCGCCTACGATTTCCTGACGAGCGTTACCAGAATCATGGGCGTCGATGTCGAGGTTCGCCTGAAGGAAGACGAGGGCCACCTGTTCGTGCAAATGAGCGGCGATGCGCTGGGCGTATTGATCGGACGCCGCGGTGAGACGTTGGACGCGCTGCAGTACCTGACGAGCCTCCAGGTCAACAAGGGTCGGGACGAGTACACCCGCGTTTCGCTGGACAGTGAGCATTATCGCGCCAAGCGCGAGGATGCGCTGCGCAAGCTCGCCGCCCGGATGGCAGCCCGCGCCCGCAAGACCGGCCGCCGCGTCGCGCTGGAACCGATGAACCCTTATGAGCGCCGCGTGCTGCACTCGGCACTGCAGGACAACCCCTACGTCACCACCCATTCGGAGGGCGAGGAACCCTACCGCCGCGTGATCATCACGCTGAAGTAACTCCACGATGATGGCGGCCGCGCTCTGACGCGGCCGCTTTTGTTTTGCGGGTTTCCGGCGGTTATGATACCAAGTAAAAGTATGAATAAATCCATAGAACTGAGAGATTCCCGATGTGAGGCTAGGAACCGTAGCGAGGCGACCCTTCGGGATACGCCTTCGGCGTGAAATGCAGCGCTACGGTGAGCGGAGAGTGACAACACAGTGAACGCTTCAAATCTATTGGAATCGTTCAGTCGCAGCGCGACTTGGTTTCCGAAAGGGAAACCAACCTGCTCACGCGAAAAGATTCGGTTGGACGAGTAATCTGTACTTTGGATTGGTATGAAACAATTCTTCGGATTGCATCGTCAATCCCCGTGTGGTATAATAAATTTGTATGCCACGAGGACTTCAACCAAAGGAGCTGAGCGCCGGTGGCGAATCAGGAACTCAAAGAGCCTTACGAGGAAGAGGACGTATTCACGCTGGACAACGACGCAGCCGAAGAGAAGCGCCGCCACGTGATTCAGTATGCGCTGGTCAGTGGCTTCGCCGTGGTCGTCGTAGCGCTGGCGCTGTGGGGATCTATTTGGCTGACCCAGTCCCGCATGGCACAGCAGGCAAGCGTTCCGGAGCCGGCCGAAACCGTCGCGCCGGTCGCGTCTACAGAGCCAAGCTTTGACACCTGGCCCTCGGAGCTTTTCCCGGAAATTCCCATCTATGAAGCTACCGGCTATAACACCCATGTGTACGGCCAGCGCGCGGAGATCGACATCCCGCCTCTTTCCGTCTCCGGTTTTGACGAATACGCCGAACAGTTGGCGGACGACGGCGCGCACATCTTCGTACACGGCAAGTCCCTGGTCGTCCTGTCGTATAAGGGCGTGGAAATCCATCTGATCGCAAGCGGCTCCAACACCTCGGTGGTTCTGTGCGGAGAATCCGCGATGACGTGGGCTGACCCGGACTACGCAGCCTTCCCGCTGCCGGACGCGGGCACGCTGGTTTCAGTCGAAGAAGGCGTCGGCGCGCGCAGCCGCGTGCTGACCTACCGGAACGCCGCCGCGACCGACGCCCAGGAGTATTTGAATCGTCTGGCCGCGAGCGAGTGGATCATCTCTGAGCCGCTCTCCGTCAAGGATCAGACCTTCAACGCGGTGTATAAAAAGTCCGGCCAGCAGATCACCGTCGATTACTTCGCAAACTCCGACAACTTCCAGGTCAAGCTGGCGTTCCTTGGGTGATGGATGCCAATCCGAAATCAAAGGCGATCCGCTCGACGCGGACCGCCTTCTTCATGCAGTCTGAGTTTATGGCGTAGTCATCTTGACAGCGAGTATCCTCTGCAAATCCTCCAGCGCCTCCGGCGTGTCGATGCGAAGCATCATCCACTTCCCCATCTTCATATAGTCCCCGGCGGTCCGATACAGCTCGGCCGCCGAATCGCTGAGTTCCGGCAGGATCTTAGCCATCGCCGAATCCAGCTTGTAACTGAGGACGACCAGCGCGCTGAACGAGCCCTCCTCCGGATAGAAGGTGCCCAGCGCCTTCCCGCCCTTCTGGTATTTCACATTCCAGCCCGGCTTCCCGCTGCAGACGCTGTAGGTCAGCCTGGGTTTGACCTGATAGCGTGACTCGACACGGTTGGAAAACTCGATCCACAGCGGTTTCGCCTCGCCTGTATAATCAGCGATCGCTTCCGGGGTTGGAATGATCTCTTTGGGATACAGCTCATGCCACTGCACGATGATTACCTCCATATACCATATGGCGGTATTCTACCGGATCGGCATGAGAAGGTCAAGCTGCATCCGCGCGATGTCGAAGTCCGACTGCCGAACGTTGTGGTAATAGTTCAACTGTTCCTCCAGACACGGATCCATCCGTTCGTCCCACGGCTCCACGCGGACGGAGCCAAGATCATGCGTATACTGTGGGCTGTTGTTTACCCATTCGTTGAGAAGCCCCCAGTGGTCGAACGCGCCGAACTCGATCGCGTGCGCGGCGTACAGCCCGCCCAGAAAGCGCTTGCGGACCAGCGGATCGGGCACGGAGAAGCCGTCCGGGATCGTCACCCACATCTCATACCCCGGCGCGGAGACGTTGTACGCCGCGCCGCGGGCCGGGTTGTTGAACCCGAAATGGCGGATGTCCGGCTTGACGGCAAGGAGACCGCTCTCAAGCACAAAGCGGTTCACGACTTCCTGCACGTGCGCTTCGCTGTCCTCGCCCAGGTAATGGAACGCCGCGACGGAGGACGGCGGCAGGTAGACGATGCGCACGTCGTTCAGGAGATTGAGTTTCTGTTCTGCCCTGTCCAGTTGATCCATGAGTTTCTCCCCCTTAAGCAATTGCTCCGGCGGAGAGAGTTCGGCGATCAGCCCCGCGATGGATGTGTCCTCGATCAGCTTCGGACTCAGTTTCGCGTCCGGCTCCCGCGCGATCAGCGCCATCATCCGCGCCAACACCGCCTGGATCGTCTTGAGCGCGTCAAGATCCGCGCCCACCTCTTCCATGCGAAGGCGGAATATCTCGGCTGCCGTGGCCGCGCACTGGCTTTTCAGGATGCGCTCGATCTGTTTGAGCGGAATGCGAAGCTTGCGCAGGATCACGATCAGCCTCAGCCGGATCAGCGCCTCCTCGTCGTAGACGCGGTACGCATAGCCCGCCCGCCGAAGGCTCGTGATCAGCCCGGCCTGCTCGTAATACCGAAGCATCCTCGCGGAAACGCCCGTTTCCCTCGAAACATCGCCGATTGATTGAAGCGCCATACCTCTCCCCCTCGCGAGAAAGTATAAAGTGCGACACGGTGTCAAAGTCAACCGCGCGTTGGCAGAATTAACAATCTTTCTGCTCCAGAATACCATGATCGGGCGAACCGGTCAACCGACCATGCGCATCCGTTTTTTTACCGCGTGATTGGCAGCCTTTGCATGCGCGGCAGAGTTACCGCCCATCCTATGGAAGAAAGGATGGTGATGTTTCATGACGACACTGCCGGAGAACATCGACGCGAGCCTGAGAAATCTCCTGGAGGGAGACCCGGAGGCATACGAATACTTTGAATCGCTGCCCATCTCGGTCAAGGCGCGGCTCGCGGGAGACGGCATTTCCAGCCCGCAGGAACTGGCCGCGCGCGTCCAGGAGGCCGAGCGGTCGGCGATGCTGGACTACAGCGGCATCTATGACGATTCGGACTCCTGGCCCAACGGGCCGAGAGAACCGTAAAAAACGCGCCTCCCGCTTTGGGCGGGAGGCGCAAGACTACACATTGTCAAAGCGCAACGGAACACAGCGAAAAGACCCGACGCAGACAATGCGTTGGTTTTAAATTGATCTCAGAAAGGTGCCCTCCCGCAACTGCCTGAACGCCGTATCGAGTTCCTCGCGGGTGTTCATCACGATCGGCCCGCCCCAGGCGATCGGCTCGTGAAGCGGCGGCGCCATGAAGAAAATGAAGCGGGCGCCCGCATTCTCAGGCGCGGACACCGTGACAAAGTCGCCTTCCCCGAACAACGCCGCGGTCTTCTCCTCCACGCGCTTGCCCGAAACCAGCGCGCCGCCAAGTATGGTGAACAGAAAGCCTGTCTGACCTGCGGGCGCGTCCAGCCGGATCGAACGCCCGCTTTCGAGCGTCACATCCAATACCGTTGCTGGAACATGCCTGGGCACGACCCCTTGTACGCCCCTGTACGCACCTGAAACGACGCGCACTTTCGTTCCGTCCTCCCACACGCTGGGCATCCGTTCCGAGGGGATTTCCAGGTACGCGGGAGGCGCCATCTTTTCCGCGCGCGGCATGTTGAGCCAAAGTTGGAAGCCCAGCATACGATCCGAGGGTTTGGGCATCTCCTGATGCAGGATGCCGCCGCCCGCGGTCATCCACTGGGCGTCGCCGGAGTCAATCACGCCGCCATTACCGAGGCTGTCCTCATGCTCAATCCGCCCGGCTATGAGGTAGGTGACGGTCTCGATCCCCCGGTGCGGATGGGTGGGGAACCCGGCGACATAGTCGCGGGGATCGGTGGAATCAAATGAATCCAGCATCAGGAACGGATCAAAATCGTATACGTCGTCATGGCCCAGCACGCGGACGAGCCGAACGCCCGCGCCGTCCACGGCGCGAAACCCGCGCACCGTCTTCACAATCCCTCTTTCCATCAAAAGACCTCCAGCCGTTTCGAGATTTCGGCGAACACCTCATCGATGTCCGGAAGCTGTTCCATCGGGTAGACTTTGACCCAGCGGACAATGCCGTACTCATCGATGAGGATGTTGGCGCGCCCGTTCATGCCAATTTCCTCATGGAAGATGCCGTATTCGGTATCATACAGAAACTCCCTTCAATTGGCGCTTCAAACGCTTCTTTCAGAAACTAATATACCATGATGTGCGCGGACCGAACCGATTCCCAACAAGAAAACCGACACCGGACGGTGTTTTATCTGAATAAAACTTGCATAGGTCATCAAGGTGAAGTATAATTCTGTTATGACAGGTTGATCCATTTGGGGATGGGGATGGAAACGCTTGGACAAATGCACCGTTTGGATCACGGGCGCGTCCAGCGGCCTGGGGTTTTATACCGCCAAGGCGCTGGCAAAGGCCGGACATCTGGTCATCGCGGGCGCGCGCTCCTTTGATCCCTATCACGGCCCGTGCGAATGCGGCGTTCACCGGATCCCGCTGGACGTACGGGACAGTGAAAGCATCCAATCCTTCAAACTCCAGGCGCTTAAGATTTCGCCGCGCGTCGATGCGCTGTACAACTGCGCGGGCGTACTGGTGCTGGGTTCCTGCGAGGAGACAAGCCGGGATGAGTATCTGAACGTCTACATGACCAACTTCCTGGGCACCGTCGAAATGACCCGCGCCGCGCTGCCGAACATGCGCGCCCAGAAGTCGGGCCGGATCGTCAACTTTTCCTCCGTCAACGGCATCGTCGGCACCCCGTTCCAGAGCGCCTACACTGCAAGCAAACACGCCATCGAAGGGTATTCGGAATGCCTTCAAATGGAAGTGCGAGGCTTCGGGATCCGTGTGTGCCTGGTGGAACCGGGCGACCACCGCGGCGGCTCCCAGAACTGCCGCCTGCATGCGGCGATGGAAGGCGGCTCGCCGTACGCCGATACCTACCAAAGAGGCATCGCGGCCATCGCGCGGGACGAGGCGGGCGGCTTAGACCCCGAACGGCTGGGGCGGATAGCGGCGGGCCTGCTTCAGAAGAAACGCATGCCGTTTCGACGGTGCGTCGCGAAATTTGATCAGCGTCTGGCGGTCGTACTGCACAATTCTTTCCCATCGCGGCTGATCCTTTCCATTCTCGAAAGCTATTATCTGGGTAAAGGGGATACGACGCATGCAGAGTAGCCCGATTTTGCGAAATTGCGAAGCGCTTCGGCGGGACATGTCGCTGTCCAACCTGTTTTCCCTGACCTGCTCCTGGGGGAACGTGCCCGCGGCGATGTACCTTGAAAACGGCAAGGAAGTCGCCATCACGTACGCCGAGTACGGCGCGAAAGCAAGGGCGTATGCAGCCCTCCTGCAAAAACGCTTCGGTAGCGGCAACGGCGAAAAATACGCCGCCATCGCGATGGACACCTGCCCGGAGTGGTTCCCCGCTTTCTGGGGGCTGATCCTGGCCGGATACAACGCGGTACTGCTCGATTTCACGCTGTCCGACGAAAAGATGGACTACATGCTGGAGCAGTCGGGCGCGTCGCTTCTGATCGGGAAAACCCGGCGGCGCACGAAGCAGGGTGTTTCGATGGTGACGGTGGAGGAACTCGCCGCCGCGCCTGCGGCGCCGAAGGGGTTTACGCCGGAATTTGCGGACAAGGTGGCGCTGTGCACCAGCGGCACCACCGCCACCAGCCGAATCTTTGTTTATAACGGCGAGGCGGTCGCCAATCAAGTACTGTCCAGCGAACTTCTCTACAATGCCTCCAAGCAGATCATCAACGACGGCAATCGGAGGACGCTGGCGTTCCTGCCGTTCCATCACGTTTTTGGGTTCATGGTGTGCATGATGTGGTGCAGCTTTTTAGGCTACGCCAACGTATACCTGAAGGATCGCGCGCCGCAGACCATCGTGGAGACTGCCACGCGCTTCCGGATTCAGCTGCTGCTCGCGGTGCCGCTACTCGCCACCAACCTCGCGACGGGGCTTGAGAAAAAAGTGGCCAAGGAACCCGCCGCGAAGCGGATTGCCTTTAGCCTGATGCGGGGCACGAGCCTGTTGCTGCAGCACGTCGCGCCGGGGTTCGGGCGCACGTTCGCGCGCAGGGTGCTGTTCCGCTCGGTGCTGCCAAAACTCCTGGGCGGCGACGTGGAATGCATCATCCTGGGCGGCAGCCACACGCCCGCGGCGCAAATGAAGACGCTGAGCGCGCTCGGCTACTTCACGGTGTCCGGCTTTGGCATGACGGAGACGGCCATCACCTCGGTCGAGACCAGCAACAGCCTTCTGACCCGCGTGTCGGGCTCCGTGGGAAGACCCCTGTCCAACGTCCAGTACAAGGTGATCCCGGACGGCAACCGAACCAACCGGGGCGAGATGCTGATCAAGGGTCGCTCGCTGCACACCGGCCAACTGATCGACGGGGAACTCGCGCCGCCCGCGTTGGACGAGGACGGCTGGCTGCACACCGGCGACGTGGTGCGGCTGGAGGCGGGCAGCCGCATGTACGTGGAGGGCCGCGTCAAGGACGTGGTCATCAACGAGTCC
>CAZNPZ010000001.1:10061-137463 GCA_964575255.1 uncultured Oscillospiraceae bacterium | reverse complement strand
TTCGAATCCCGCTTTCAGCACCACGACACGATTCAGCCCGGAGACATCGCGTTTCCGGGCTTTTGTATGTAAGAAGATTCACTAGAGAAGAATTTTATATTGAATGCGATCCTGTCTCATGACGAGAAACGGATCATTTTTGTGCACGCATTTGTCACCGGATTTTCCAAAAATCCACCGTTGACAACGCGGCGGGATCAGCATATCATAGTAATGCGAACACGTGTTCTATTCCGAGTCGGGAGGTGCCAAATGGACGCGACGATCCTGCACGCGGACTGCAACGCGTTCTATGTGTCCTGCGAGATGAGCGAGAACCCAAAGCTGCGCGGCAGGGCCGTCGCGGTCGCGGGCGATCCGGACGCGCGCCACGGGATCATTCTGGCCAAGAGCGAACTGGCGAAGAAGGCAGGCATCAAGACCGGGCACGCCATCTGGCAGGCGAAGCGCCTTTGCCCGGAGTTGATCGTGCTCAGGCCCAACTACAGGCTGTACCTTCGCATGTCGCAGGAGACGCGGCAGATTTTCGGCGATTACACCGGCCACGTGGAGCCGTTCGGGCTGGACGAGGCGTGGCTGGGTCTGGGACGGGACGACATCGACCGGGGGCAGAAGGCCGCCGACGAAATTCGACGCCGCATCTGGAAGGAACTGGGCATCACGGTGTCGGTCGGCGTCGCGGACAACAAGATCATGGCGAAACTGGGTTCCGACCTGAAAAAGCCGGACGCCACCACCGTGCTCCGGCCGGACGACTACCCGCGCCGGGTCTGGCCGCTGCCGGTGGGGGAACTGTTGTACGTGGGGCGATCCACGGAAGTCAAACTGATGCGCGCTGGATACGGGACGATCGGCGACGTGGCAAGATCGTCGCCCACGGTGCTCAAAGCGATGTTGGGCAAGGCGGGAGAGATGCTCTGGACGTTCGCAAACGGCCTCGACAAGAGTCCGGTGAACAACACCGGCTACAGCCCGGAGATCAAGTCCATCGGCAACAGCACCACGACGCCGAGAGACCTTGTAAACCTGGACGACGTGAAGATGACGGTCTGGGTGCTGGCCGAATCGGTTGCGGAGCGCCTCCGGGAGCACCGGTTCCGCGCGCGCACCGTGCAGATTTACGTCCGGGACAATGAACTCAAGAGCTTCGAGCGTCAGACGAAACTCAAACGCCCGACGCAGCTCGCGCACGAGATCACGGACGCCGCGATGGGTCTGTTTGAAGGCCATTACGACTTTGGGGAGGAAAAGCCCATCCGCTCCCTCGGCGTGCGCGCGGCGGACCTTGAGACGGTGGACGGCTGCGTGCAGCTTTCCATGATCTCGGAGGATAAGAAGCGCATGAACCTTGAGATCATCGAGAACACCGTGGACGAGATTCGCCGCCGCTTCGGGCATTTCGCGATCCAGCGGGGGTCGTTGTTGGTCGATCCCATCGGCGTGATCAACCCGAAGGACGACCACGTGATTCACCCGGTCTCGTATTTCTGAAAGGAGGATTTGACAGCGTATGGCGCGAAAAGTATATGTGGAGGTCGTCGCGCATTTCACGCCGGACGGGCGCGTCGTGCCAGAGGCGATTGTCTGGGAGGATGACCGCCGCTTCGAGATCGACCGGGTGCTGGCCGTGCAGCGGGCGGCCTCGCTGAAAGTGGGCGGGCACGGCATCCGTTACGCGTGCCGTATTTCGGGCAGGGAAACCTACCTGTACCGGGAGGACGACCGCTGGTTTGTGGAAGGCAAGGACGCGGGAGATGGGAGGGGCGCGTAATGTGCGGGCGCTACTACATCGACGATGAGGAAGACATTCAGGAGATGCGCGAGATCATTCAGGAGATCGCGAAAAAGTACGCGGACACGGAAAAACACGCCACCATGCGCACCGGCGAGGTGTTCCCGACCGACCGCGCGCCGGTCGTCGCGGAAGACGGGCCGGTCATCATGCGGTGGGGGTTTCCGCAGCACGACTCGTCGCGCGCGACCATCAACGCCCGCGCGGAGACTGCCGCGCAGAAGCCGATGTTCGGCGCGGCGCTTCGAAACCGCCGCGTCGTAATTCCGACGACCGGGTTCTTCGAGTGGTCGCACGAGGGCGGCAAAGCCAAGGACAAGTTCCTGTTCCGGCTGCCCGGGCAGAAGGTATTGTACCTCGCCGGGCTGTACACCAATTTCCTGCGGCCGGACGGCTCGCGGGAGGATTGCTACGCGATCCTGACCACCGCCGCCAACGACAGCATGCGTCCCTACCACGACAGGATGCCTGTCCTCGTCGCGGCTGGCGAGCGGCAGGCCTGGATCCATGATCCCGAAAGCGTCGGCGACATTCTCTACCGCCCCCAGCCCGCGCTGACCGCGGCGAAGGTTTCAAAGATCGGGCAGCTGAGCTTTTTTTAAACATGAATGGGAGAACTTGAACCCGGCGGCATTGCGTCGCCGGGCATTCGTGTAAGAAAATTTGGTTAAGAATTTCCACAACCAAATTGCGCCAGCGAATATAGGTGCAAAGGGCGCGCTTTACGGGAAAACCATCGAAGGGAAGGATTCCCTTGACTCGTAAGTTTATAAGCAAGTTGATGCGCAAAAGATGCAACTTTCTGTCTGGAAATCAAAAAAGAACCCGAACCTTCCGGTTCGAGTCCCTCTTGGTGGAGCATAGGGGATTCGAACCCCTGACCTCTACGATGCGAACGTAGCGCGCTACCAACTGTGCTAATGCCCCGTATTTTGCGGTGAACCGCTTGTTTTCCCTTGACGCCCAACCATTATAACACGGTGAGGGACAAAACACAATGGGGAATTTAAGAAATAATGTTAAGATATGACGATTGAATCTGCCGAAGATGTGCCTGTTTGCACTGGGAGGCACAAGAAACGGCGGTCATGGAACACGGGGGCAGATTTCCGTAAGTTCCGCGGCATGTCAATCAAAATATGCCTTGTGTTTGTCTGGTTATCGTGTTTCAATGGGCGGGGAGGGGTGATCGTGCAGATTCACCGGATGCTGGAGATCGTAACCCTGCTTCTGGGCGGGAGGGTGCTGACAGCGCGGGCGCTCGCGGAGCGGTTTGAGGTATCCACGCGCACCGTTTACCGGGATGTGGAGGCGATGTCCGAGGCGGGCATCCCCGTCTACATGACGAAGGGACGGGGCGGCGGCATTTCTCTGACGCCCGGCTATGCGCTGAATAAAACGCTGCTCACCGAGGGGGAGCGCGCGGATGTATTGGCTTCGCTGAAAGCGTTGGGCGGCGTCGCGCCCGGCGAGGCGGACGGCGCGCTGAAAAAGCTGGGCGCGCTGTTCGGTTCCGCGGGCGTGGACTGGATCGAAGTGGACTTTTGCGCCTGGGGCGATCCAAAGCGCGTGTCCGAAGCGTTTGAGCTTCTGAAAGAGGCAATCTTTTCCCGAAGAATCGTTCGTTTCGACTATTCCAGCGGGAAGGGCGAGACCGTCGGTCGCATGGTTGAACCGTTGAAGCTCTATTTCCGGGGTCAGGCGTGGTATCTGTACGGGTTCTGCCGGGACAGGCGGGACTTCCGGCTGTTCAAGCTGAACCGGATGAAAAATTTGTGCTTGACAGGTCAGGCGATTCAGAACCAGGCGCCGCCGGGCGAACCGGCGCGGTACTCGCTTCCGCAAGAAGAACTGGCTGAAGTCGTCCTGAAACTGCCCGCGGAGATGGCGTTCCGCGTGTATGACGAGTATGACGCCTTTGAGAGGCTCGCGGACGGATCGTTCCTCGTCCGCGCCCAAATGCCAAAGGGTGAAGCGATGATGCAGTACATCCTGTCCTTCGGCGAATGCTGCGAAGTCCTGGAGCCGAAAGACACTCGGGACGCGCTGGTCTCGCGCCTTAAAAAAATGCTGGCGCACTATAAAACATGACATGCAGGTGGCATATTCACTCGGCTATACTGTCTCCATCAAGGGAGGGATTTGAATGGACAAGCTGGAATACGTCAAGGCGTATCCGGAACTGTATGCGCCGGGCACGACGCCGGTCGTGGTGGACGTGCCGGAGATTCTGTTTTTGCAGGTGGATGGCAGCGGCGACCCGAACGAGACGGACGGCGAGTACGCGCGGGCGCTGGAAGTTCTCTACGCGATTACGTATACCATCAAGATGTCCCCCAAGGGTGGCGATGTGCTGGAAGGCTACTTTGAGTACACGGTGCCGCCACTGGAGGGGCTGTGGTGGTTTGGGGACGGCGTGACGGATATCAAAGTCGCGGACAAGCGGAAGTACCATTGGACGGCGATGATCCGCCAGCCGGAATTCGTAACGCCTTCTGTATTGGAATGGGCATCGGCGGAGGTTGCCCGCAAGAAAAAGCTGGACACCAGCCGCGCGCGACTGGCGAACTTCCGGGAAGGGCTGTGCGTGCAGGCGATGCACATCGGCCCCTATGCGGACGAGCCCGCGACAGTCGCGCGGATGAACGCGTTTCTCGCGGAAAACGGGCTATCAAACGACCTTTCGGACGCCCGCAGGCATCACGAAATCTACCTGGGCGATCCGCGCCGCGTCGCGCCGGAGAAGATGCGCACGGTGCTGCGCCACCCGATCAGGAAAACTTCATGATAGCAAGAAGCGACAATGCGCAAAAGCGCCGTCCGTGATCGGGCGGCGCTTTGGTCATTCCGTGCAGGCTTTGGAGGCAGTCTCACTCAGGGATTTTTGATACTCCTCGTATTGACGGGTATAGATGTCGATCTTGCAGGCAACCTTCTCAAGGTGATGGTGCATTTCGGCGATCTGGGCCTCGACGAAGCGCTTGTGCTCGAAGAGCATTTCACAGCGCTTTTTCAGCGTTTTTTCGCCCTCGACGCTGAGGTCGACAAAATCTCGGATCTGCTTGATCGACATGCCGGTGTTCTTCAGACACACGATCAGCCCGATCCACTCCAGATCCTCGCTGGTGTAGCGCCGTATGCCGCTCTTACTGCGGCGAACGCTGGGCAGAAGCCCTTCCTTTTCATAAAAGCGCAGCACGGTGGGGCGAACCTGCGTCCGCTCGGATACTTGATGAATCGTGTACTCCATGTTTACACCCCTTTTACAGCCGCGGCTATTGACTTAAAGTGAACTTTAAGCATTATAATGACATTGTAACAGGCGCATTCGGCGCCGTCAAGGAAAATTATGCATCCAAAAGGAGGAGACTTGATGAATTCATTGACCGACAGCTACGTTTTGAATAACGGGGTGAAGATTCCCTGCATCGGCTTTGGCACCTGGCAGACACCGGAGGGCGAGGTCGCAACCTCGTCCGTGAAGGCCGCGATTGATTCGGGTTACCGCCACATCGACACCGCAGCCATCTATGGCAACGAGGAGGGCGTTGGCAAGGGCATTCGTCTGAGCGGCGTGAAGCGGGATGAGCTGTTCATCACCACCAAACTCTGGAACGACGAGCACGGCTACAAAACAACGCTGAAAGCCTTCGAAGTGTCAATGGACAAGCTGGGTCTTGAGTACCTCGATCTGTACCTGATCCACTGGCCCAACCCGCCGAAGTTCCGCGACCGCTGGCAGGAGGTCAACGCCGAGACCTGGAAGGCGATGGAGGAACTCTACGAGTCCGGCCGCGTCCGCGCCATCGGCATCAGCAACTTCCATCCCCACCACATCGAGGCGCTTATGAAGACTGCGAAGGTGAAGCCCGCGGTCAACCAGATCCGCCTCTGCCCCGGCGACACGCAGGACAAAGTCGTGAACGCAAGCCGCGCGCACGGCATGCTGCTGGAGGCCTACAGCCCGTTGGGCGTGGGCAAAATCTTCGAGGTGCCGGAAGTGAAGGCGTTGGCGGAGAAGTACGGTAAGTCCGTTGCGCAGGTGTGCATCCGCTGGAGCCTGGAGCGCGGCTACCTGCCGCTGCCGAAGTCCGTCACGCCGTCTCGCATCGCGGAGAACGCCAAGGTGTTCGACTTTGAACTGGACGCCGAGGACATCGACCTGCTCGCGGGCATGACGGGCGTGTGCGGCTATTCCGCCGATCCGGACAAGACAAATTTTTGACACAATAACGGACGCTGGTACGGAAAGCGCCGGCCTTCCGACTGGAAGGCCGGCGCTATGCTGTCTCCAAAGGGATGATTACCAGCGAACTTTAATGATTTTCGACGCCTTCTTGCCATTTGGTGTTCTGGCTGTAATTCGAACAGTTCCAGCCTTTTTTCCCATGACCAATCCAGACGAATTCACGGTGGCGATTTTCTTGTTTGAAGTGCTCCATTTGACGGTCTGACTAGCTCCGGTTGGCGAGACGGTTGCGGTCAGGTATATTCCGTCATCAACGCCGACCCAGTTCATGCCGGCAATGGACACTTTCTTTGCGGATGGCCTGACCACCGTTACGGCGCACAGCCCGGAAATGCCGTTGATTGTGCCATACACCACCGCAGTGCCGGGGTTAACGGCAGTGACAACACCATCGTTCGACACGGAGGCAATAGAAGTATTGTTGCTGCTCCATGATACGCTGCTCTGATCTGGCGCGTAGCGCGGAACGGCATACGCTTTAAGCGGGTAGGATTGGCCGATCTTCAACTTGAGACCGGCCTTACTGACGTCAATCTCGGTCACCGAGTACATGCTGCGGATTGTCGACAGGTAACTTGAGCATACGCCATTGAATACCGAGGAGAAGTTGCCCCGCGTCGCGTAGGCAAGGCCGTAATCGTCGTAGCAGGAGAAGTATACTGTATCGTCCAGCTTCGATTCGTATGCTTTGAGCGCTTTTTTGTATGAGGAAGAACTGGTCTTCTTGCCCTTCACGTAGTAGGCGCGCTTGTTGTTCGTGTAGATGACTTGCCGGAACATCTGCGTCAGGTACAATGTTCCGTTGGACCTGAAATGGGGCTCGATATACATCCGAGCGTCCTCATCCACCGTACCACTAAGACCGGTCGATGCGGTGTCAATGGTCCACACATACCCGCCCGTTCGCTTCGTGTGCATGGTGACATATATATCTGAGCCGACTTTGCCAATAGGCGTGTCACAGAATTCACCGTAGATGTGGTTGTTTGGTTCAGCCTCAAGCAATCTCATGTGGATGTTCCCGTTTTCATACACGAAATAGTAAAGCTCTGGTACGCCATTGTAACTGCAATCAGCCAGAAAGAAACCCTGATTCTCATCAAAAGGATACTCATACTGGGTAACTTCCGCGATGTACGCGCTCTGCCACCAGGGCCCCGCAGCCTGCGCAGGGAGCATGGGCATCATCGTCAGAATGAGGATAAGCGCGATACTCAGAGAAAACGTCCGCCTCATGTAATTTCCCCTTTCGAAAAAGTTACTGTTTATTATTATACTTTGAGGCCATGAAAATGTAAAGGCATAATGAAAAATCGGTAACCGAACCAACATCTGTTTTATCAATAAAAGGCACGAAGCGTTTCCGCCCCGCGCCAGAAAGAAGATTCCGTGATTTTAACCATTCTTGAGTGACCGGCTCGCCGAACATGCGTTTTCCAAGCAGTGACTCTCGAAAGTGATAACGCATTCCCCCGGTCAACATCAGCTGTGCCGGTAGATTTCCCACCCCATGTAGTTCCCCAATGCCTCTTCCAGCACATCCGCGCACTCGAACTGGGTCAGGGCGACGTGGTGCTCGTAGCCGTTCTTCGTCAGGTGGCGCATCAGGCCGTTCAGGTTTTCCACCTCGCACACCGCGACGCCGCCGAAGGTGGGGAGGGGGTCGTCCGTGAAGCGGCCCTCTCCGAGATAGCCTTTGACGACGCCGCGCCGGTCGTCGGTGGACAATTTCAGGTAGGTCATCCTGGACGGCCTTACGCGCCCCTTCAGCGCGCCGAAGGACACGTCCGCGCCCAACGTGGTCGCGAGGATGTCCAGATTCGCGATCTCCGGCTTTTCCTCAAACGCACAGGCGGGGTAGTTGGAGCAGTGGACGTTGATGCACTTGTCCGGCTCGTTCTTATAGTTGTTGTTCCAGTCCTGATAGATCGGCGGGACGCCGGAGGCGTTTAAAAGCGCCAGCATCGAGAGCGCCCCCATCACGTCGGTCTCGCAGGCGCTTGGGCGGCCTTTTTCGCCCATCATGCTCATGCCAAGGCACATCGCGCAGCCGTAGTTGGCCTCGACGCTGTCCCAGCACTGGATCGCGCTGGCGGTGCAGCGGTGTGCGCTCATCCAGTCCTCGACCGCGAGGATCAGTTTCGCCTGCCGTTCCAGCTTCTCCGGCGTGCCGCAGGGCGCGACATTGCCGTAAGCGCGAATTTCGGCGACCTTCCGGTCGATCCGCGCGCGGTCGGTCATCTGGTTCGCGTCGGCGAGGATCTCGGAGAAGTCCTCGGTCTCCACCGTGATGCCGCTTGCCTGCAAGAGTTTTTCGGAGTAGCGCACGGTTCGGAACGGCGTCACGCGCGCGCCGATCTGTCCGATGCGCGCGGTGCGGAGGGCTTTTACGACCTTGCACACACGGGCGAAGAAGTCCACGTCCGCCTTGAATTCGTCGGACAGAATTTGGCAGGTGTGGCGGCGGGTCAGCGTATACTTGATGCCGTACTGGTAGAGGTTGTTGCACAACGACAGCTTGCCGCAGAACGCGTCGCGGCGATTTTCCAATTGCAGCTTGTCAAAGTCATCGTCGCAGGCCTGAATCAGGATCGGGCAGTCCAGTTTTGACATCCGAATCGCGTCGGCGATGCCCGCCTCTTCGCCGAAGTTGGGGAGGCAGATGATCACGCCATCGAGTTCTTCCGAATGCGCGTGAAACAGCTTCGCGCACGCTTCGGCCTCCTCATAGGTCATGGTCTCGCCCATGTTGGTGTCCTCGGTGGACAGCGTAACGACCTCGTGCCCCCACGCCTTGAGGCTTGACAAAAGCTGTTCCCGCGCGGTCAATACGAGGTGATCCGGAAAGAACGAGCGGTTGGAGATCAGAACGCCAAACGTTGCCATATTGTATCCTCCTTGGGATTCTTTTTTATCGCGCGCGTCGCACGGCGTCGGCCCACTCGTGTCGAAGGGATTTGCGCGCCGTCTCCGGCATCTGGGGCGCGTATTCCGCGGCCAGTTCGGGCGCGATGAAATGGTCAAACAGGCCTGCGGACTGGCCGCTCATCAGCCCCGCGCCCATCGCGGAAAGATCCGGGTAAGCGGCGACCTTCACGCGGCAAGGGACGAGGTCGGCCTGCAACTGCATCAGGAGTTTGTTCACCGTGCCGCCGCCGTCGGCGGACAGAACGGAGACGGGCTTTCCGAGGTCGCCCGCCATCGCGTCCAGCACGTCCGCGTTTTGCTGCGCGATCGATTCCAGCGCTGCCCGCGCGACGTGCGCGCGCGTGGTGCCGCGGCTGATGCCGCACAGGATCGCCCGCGCGGCGGTGTCAAAGTATGGCGCGCCGAGGCCGGAGAACGCCGGTACCAGCGTGACGCCGCCCGCGTCCGGCACGGTTTCGGCGAGGCGGTCGAGGGTCGGAAGGTCAGGGAACAACTCCAGCTGGTCGCGCAGCCACACGAGCGTATCCGCCGAGCAGGTGATGTTGCCCTCCAGTACGTAGCACACGCTGCCCTTGAAGCCGTAGCCGACGGACGACGACAGGCCCCGCGTCGAGCGCACCGGCGCGCTTCCGACGTTCATCATGATCGACGAGCCTGTCCCGTAGCTGGTCTTCACCATGCCCGGTTCCTGACAGCCCTGCCCGTACAGCGACGCGTGACTGTCACCCAGGACGCCCATGATCGGGATGCCCGAAGGGATGCCGGACGCGCTGGTCGTGCCAAAGGAAGCGTCGGAATGCCGGATCTCCGGTAGTGACGAAACCTGAATGCCGAACAGCGCGCAGACACCGGAATCCCACGCAAGGTTCGTCAGGTTCATCAGCTGCGTGCGGCTGGCGTTGGACACATCCGTCGCGAACACGTTCCCGCCGGTCAGCCGGTAGACGAGGTAGCTGTCAATCGTGCCGAAGCAGTAGTCGGTCAAGCCGTATTCCCGGATTGCGTGGGCGGCTTTCGCGGCGGAGTAGTAGGGCGACAGCGCGAGGCCCGTGGCCTGTTCAACCATCGTTGCCCCATCCGAAAGCGACGCGCACAGCGCTTCGGCGCGCACGTCCTGCCACACCAGCGCAGGACACAGCGGCTTTCCGGTGCCTTTTTCCCAAAGTACCGTGGTTTCCCGCTGGTTGGCGATCGCGAGGGACGCGATGTCGGCGGGGGCTATGCCTTCCGATACCGCGGAAATGACTTGAACCGTGTTCTGGAAGATTTCCTCCGCGTCGTGCTCCACGCGGCCGGGCGCGGGGTAATACTGATGGTGCGGCCGGCTTTCGCGGCGCACTGCGTTTCCGTTCTGATCGATGAGCAGCGCTTTTGTTCCCGCCGTGGACTGATCGACTGCGATTACATACTTCACCCGATCAACTCCTTTGTCGCCTGAAAAATCCCTTCCGCCGTCAGGCCGTAGTGCGCGAACACATCCTTGCTCTCGCCGTTGTAGAGCGGCTCGTCCGGAAGGCCCAGGATGCGCATTTTGACCGGCTTGTGCTGGCAGACAACCTCCGCCACCGCGCCGCCCAGACCGCCCTTCACCGAGTGCTCCTCGATGGTGACGATCGCGCCAAGTTCAGTGGCTTCCAGAATTGCTGCCTCGTCCAACGGCTTCAGCGTCGCCATATCGTAGACCGACGCCTCGACGCCATCCGCCGCCAGCAGCTTCGCGGCTTCGACCGCGTAATACACCATCTCGCCGCAGGCGATCAGCGCCACGTCTTTGCCAGTGCGCAGCTTGTTTGCCTTGCCGATTGTAAACGTCACGTCCGGGCCGTACACGTCCGGCACCGCGCCGCGACCCACCCGCACGTAGGCGGGTTCGGAGGACGACGCGAGCGCGCGGGTCAGTTGGGCGGACTGGTTCGCGTCCGCAGGGAGAAAGACCTGTAAATTGGGGATGGCGCGCATCAGCGCGATGTCCTGCACCGCGTGGTGCGTTCCGCCCAGCGCACCGTAGCTGACGCCGCCCGACACGCCGATGATCTTGACGTCCATGTGGGAATAGGCCAAATCCACCTTCACCTGCTCGGCGGCGCGCGTGGCGTAGAAGCTGGCCGGGCCGCAGACGAACGGCTTCAGCCCCGCGCAGGCGAGACCCGCCGCCATGCCGACCGCGTCCTGCTCCGCAATGCCGCACTCAACGAACTGGCCGGGCATCTCCCGCGCGAACTCGTCCAATGTAACGGAACCCCGGCTGTCGCTCGCCATCGCGTAGACGCGAGAATCCGCTTTCGCAAGCTCCAGAAGCGTTTCCGTGATCGCCTTTCTGCACGCCTTCATTGAAACGACACCCCCTCGACGCCCAGCGCTTCATACGCCAATTTCAACTGCTCGTCCGTCGGCACATGGTGATGCCAGTCGGCGCGGTTCTCGGCGAACGGGAGGCCTTTGCCCTTGATGGTCTTCGCGATCAGAAGATGCGGTTTGCCCATTGGCCGTTCAGAGTGGAAATACGCCTGAAGGGCCGCCGCGTCATGGCCGTCGACGGTTTCCACATCCCAGCCGAAAGCGCGGTAGCGCTCGGCGAGGTCATGAAGCGCCATCACGTCCTCGGTGGAGCCGCTGATCTGAAGGCCGTTCCGGTCGACCACCGCCCACAGGTTGTCCAGATGGTAGTTGGACGCGGCCATCGCCGCCTCCCAGACGGAGCCTTCGGCCTGCTCACCGTCGCCCATCAGGCAGTACGCCCGGAAACCCTGCCTGGTGCGCTTCGCGCCCAACGCCGCGCCCACCGCGATCGCGAGGCCGTGGCCCAGCGCGCCGGTGCAGGCTTCGACGCCGGGAACCTTGTTGTTGGGGTGGCCGATCAATAGGGAACCGGGGCGGGAGAACGTGCCCAGCCATGCCTTGGGAAAGAAACCCCTGTCCGCGAGGATCGACCAGTAACCCTCGACCGAGTGGCCTTTGCTGAGGAAAAAGCGGTCGCGATCCGGTTCTTGGGGGTTCTTCGGGTCGACGTTCATCACGTCATAGTACAGTACCGTCAGGATGTCGAGGCTGCTCATCGAGCCGCCGGTGTGGCCGGTCTTCGCGTCATGGATCATCGTTACGGCGTCCGCCCGGCGCAGATTCGCGATTTTTTGCAATGTTCTGGGTTCCATTACGAATTCCTCATTTGCAGCGCGATGCGCTTTTGCATTTCTTTCTGCATCAGGTCGATGATCACCGCGACCACGATGACCACGCCCTTGATGACCATCTGCCAGAAATTGGAGACACCCATCATCGTCATGCCGTCGTTTAAAACGGTGATGACCAGCGTACCGACCACGGTGCCGCCGATGGTGCCCACGCCGCCGGACATGGACGTGCCGCCGAGAACAACCGCCGCGATGGCGTTCATCTCCCAGGATTCGCCGGTGGCCGGATGGGACGCGCGCAGCTGGCTGGTCACGATCATCGAACACGCCGCCGCGCAGAACGCCGAGAACATGTACACGAACAGCTTGATGTTCTTCGTACGGATGCCGGAGAGTAGCGCCGCGCGCTCGTTGCCGCCGACCGCGTAGATCTGGTTGCCCAGCGGCGTCTTCTTCATAATGAACCACGCGATCAGCGCCACCACGAGAAACGCGATGATGCTGTAGGGTACGTTGACGCCGGGGATCGCGGCGGAACCGATCAGGTCAAAGCCGAGGTTGCCTTTGTCTGCGGCGCCGAAGAGGTTGGGGAACGTCGCGCCGTTGTTTCGGAGCATCGCGAAGCCGCGGCTCACATACATCGTGCCCAGTGTCGCGATGAATGCTGGCACCTGAATGCTTGCGATCAGCTTGCCGGAAACCCAGCCGATCGCGACAGCCATCAGGCTTACAATCACGAGGATCAGCGGCACGTTGGGGAAGATCGTCGCGGCGAGGAACGGAAGGCGGATGCCTTCAATTAAGAAGCCGCCCGCGATCATGCCGCAGAGGCCGACCACCGCCCCGACCGAAAGGTCGATGCCGCCGGTGATGATGACCAGCGTCATGCCGATGGCGAGGAGGCCATAAATCGACGCGTGCTTGAGCATCAGGACAAGCGACGGCCAAGTGGTGAAGTTGGGGGCGAACACGCTGAAATACGCCGACAGGATGATCAGCGCGATGAACGTGCGTCCCTTGAGCAGGATCGTCCCGATGGAATTTCCGCCCGCCGGGCGTGGGGCTTGTTTTGCAACCATTACAACATCCTCCTCGTGCGGTTAAGCCGTATGCAATGCGGCTGCCGACGCCTTTACCAGCGCGCTTTCGGTCATTTCATCCGCAGACAAATCGGCGGTCAGGACGCCGCTGGACATGACCAGCACCCGGTCGCAGACGGCCAGGATTTCTTTTAGTTCGCTGCCGACGAACAATACGCCCATGCCCTGGGACGCGAACCTGCGCATCAGCGTGAAGATGTCGGTCTTCGCGCCGACGTCGATCCCGCGGGACGGCTCGTCCATCATGAAGATGTCCGCCTTCGCCATGACGCACTTCCCGATGACCACTTTCTGCTGGTTGCCGCCGGAAAGCGAGGTGATCAGGTGATTGACATCCGCCACTTTGACCTGCATATCGCGAACGGTGCTGTCGATTTCTGAACGGCAGCGTTTTTCCTCGATCACAAGGCGCTTGGTGAACCGGGGGATGGCGGTCAGGCGCAGGTTGCCCGCGATGGACATGGTCTGCACCAGCCCGTCCTTCTGCCGGTCTTCCGGCACCAGCACCATACCGCGCGCGATCTGGCTGACGACGTCGGGCTTCGCGACGGCTTCGCCCTTGACCTTCATACGGCCGGTGGATTCCGGGTGCAGTCCCATGAGCGACTCCACCAGTTCCGTCCGCCCCGCGCCCATCAGGCCGTAGATGCCCAGCACCTCGCCCCGGTGCAGTGTAAACGACACATGGTTGACGGTATAGCCGCCGCCCGGCCTCGGAAGGCAGTAGTCCTCGACTTCGAGCACCGGCGTCCGATCTCCCAGATAAGGCGGCTTTTCGATGGACAGCGTCGCGTGGCCGACCATCTTTTCAATGATCCACGGGATCGTGATGTCCTTGACCTCCGCGGATGCGATGTAGTTTCCGTCGCGCAGCACCGTCACGTTGTCGCAGATGCGGATAATCTCTTCAAGGCGGTGGGAGATGTAGATGATCGCGATGCCCTGCTTTTTCAGATCCTCGATCAGCCGGAACAGTACTTCGACCTCATGGCTGGACAGCGATGAAGTCGGTTCGTCCATGATGAGGACTTTCAGTTCCTGCCGGAGCATGGTCTTTGCGATTTCGACGATCTGCTGCTGCCCGACGCGCAGATTCAACATCTTTTCGTTCGGGTCGATGTCTTGCTGGAGGCGGCTGAGCACTTCCAGCGCGCGCTTTTTCTGTTCGGTTCGGTCGATGACGCCGAAGCGCGCGATTTCGTGACCGGCGAACATATTGTCCGCGACCGTCATATCGCGGAAAAGATTCAATTCCTGATGGATGATGCCCACGCCCAGTTCGCCCGCCTCGCGCGCGCCGGAGAAGTGGATCTCGCGCCCTTCAAGGTACATTTTCCCTTCGGTCGGCTTTTCAATGCCCGCCAGGATCTTCATCAGCGTGGACTTGCCCGCGCCGTTTTCGCCGATCAGCGCGTTAACGCGGCCCGGCCACACGTCAAAATCGACGCCCTTGAGCGCCTGCGTGCCCAGGTATTTTTTGACGATGCCTTTTGCCTGCATGACGGGCTGCATCTTAGCCCACCTCCGAAAGCTGCACGGGGATGATCTCGGCGTCCGACGGCTGATCCATCTTGGTCAGCGCGACGCAGCCGGTGAAGGAAACGCGCTTTCCCTTCAGAGCGGTCGCGTCGGTCTTTTTGATCAGATCCTGCTGCACCCGCGCGTTGAACGCCTTGGTCAATTCCGCGAACTCCACCTGATTGGCGAAGTCGTCCAGCTTCAGGAAGCCGACGCTGTCGCGGATCGCGTTGGTCTTGATGACGCTTGACCACTGGATCATCGCGTCCGCTACGCCGTCCTCCGGCTGAAGGTCGACAGCCAGCCGGATCTTGGACGCTTTTTCCGCGTTTTCAATGTTGACGACCGTGCCCTCGCCCTTCACGCAGAAGTTCCAGGCGCTGGTCTCGTTTTCGCGCGTGCCGTATTTCTGCCCGGCGGCGCTCAGATCCTGCTTGGCGGCGGTCAGGATGGTGGCGGTGTCCGTTGCCTTTTCGAGGATCGTCGGCAGCATCTTTGAATCCCAGTTGTCCAGGCAGTACTGTTGGGCTACGGTGAGGTTGTCGGCGTCCGCGCCGGAGGCGGGCGCGTCCCAGACGATCGTCACCCGGCAAAACGCGGCGATCAGCGCGAGCGCGGCGGCCGCGACGATCCACTTGATCCAACCGGCCTGTTTTTTCTTCATGCACAGAACCTCCCTGACTCATGAAAGAAGGCGGGGTGGAACACACCCCGCCTTCTGATCCTTTGGATTATTCGGAAAGGGTGAAGTTGTCCAGCTTGGCCGCGTTGTCCTTGTTGATCAGCACGCAGTCCAGAAGCTGCTTCTCCTCGGCCACCATGGGCTTGCCGTTCTTGATGTAATAGTCGGCCTGAACGACCGCCTGCTCCGCGATGTAGGCGATGGGCTGGAGACCCGTGGCCTTGATTTCGCCGCGCAGGATCGAGTCGCGCACGTCGTTGGAGCCGTCGAAACCGCAGACGATGACGTCCTTCATGCCGGCCTTGAGGCACGCTTCGATGACGCCCATCGCCATCGTGTCGTTGCCGCAGATGACGCCCTTGATCTTGTCCGCGCCCTGGGCCTGGATGATGGATTCCATCTTGTCATAGGCTTCGGTCTGATCCCAGTTGGCGGTCTGCTGATCCAGCATCTTCATGTCCGGATACTGGTCGATGATCGAGTGGAAGCCTTCGCTGCGCACGTGCGCGTTGGTGTCGGAGTCCTTGCCGGTCAGTTCCACGAAGCCGCCTTCTTCGCCCATCAGCTCGACGAAGTACTCGGCCACGGCGGTCGCTCCCTGGAAGTTGTTGGAGACCATCTGCGCCACGGCTTCGCCGGTGGCGTTGATCTCACGGTCGACCAGGAAGGTGGGGATGCCCGCTGCCTTCGCGGCCTGCACCGGCGCGACGGAGGCGTCCGCGCCCGCGTTGTCGCAGATGATGGCCTTGGCGCCCAGCTGGATCGCGGTATCAAACGCTTCCTGCTGCTTCACGACATCGTCGTCGTGCTGGATCACCTTGGTGTCATAGCCAAGTTCGGCGGCCTTGGCGGCGGCGGCATCGGCTACGGTCTTGAAGTAGGGGTTGGAGTGGCTGGGCGTGATGATCATGATCAGATCCGCGGCGAAGGCATTGGCGGCGAGGCCGAGTGACAGGAGAAGAACCAGCGTAAGGGCAACCAGTTTCTTCATGGGAGATTCCTCCTTGAGTCATTTTATTCCATGCGGCGTGTGCCGCACTGAAATCGAAGAGAACACGACCTGATTCCTGAGCAATCCTAGCACAACTTGTGAAATATGTCAATAGATCGCTGAAATATTTAAGTGCAATGTTGCGTTCGGATAAGTGTTCTGATATAATGTTGACGGCATGAAACAGTGGGGGTGCGCGTGGTTGCCGATAAAAATAAAAAATATTGCGCAAGAGCTTGGCGTATCAAACGCGACGGTATCGATGGTGATCAACAACAAGCCCGGAATCAGCGAACAGACCAGAAACCGCGTGCTGAACAAGTTGATGGAGTCCGGGTACCGCGAAGAACTCATGCGGAAACTTCCGAATGGTTCGATGCAGGAGATCGCGTTCCTGGTGTGTAAAAAACATGGGAAAGTGGTCGGGGACACGCAATTCTTTTCAAGGATGATTGAAGAAATTGAACGCGCGTGCCGAGACGCCGGCTATATTCTTTCGCTTGCCTACTTGAATTACTTAAACGGCGTTCCGCTCGATCAGCAGCTTATCAGGGTAGACCGCGGCGCACAGGGGCTTCTGGTACTGGCCACGGAACTTGAGGCCGATGACATGGAGCGCTTCAAAGCGCTGGGTCTCCCCGTGGTGGCGATCGATTCGGCGCTGACCGGCGCGGAGCTGAATAAAGTGGGGATCAACAATTTTGAAGGCGCGTACAAGGCAACCGATTATCTGATTTCGATGGGCCACCAAAGGATCGGGCATCTGAGGAGCAGCGACTGGATCAAAAACTTTGACGAACGGCGGGCGGGCTTCCTTTCGGCGCTCAAGCACCGGGGCATGGAACCGGACGAGGGCGGATCGACCGGCCTCCGCGCCAATACCGAGGACGCCTATCTGGACATGCTCGCCTTCATAAAAGGGAAATCGAAACTGCCCACCGCGTACTTTGTGGACAACGACGTGATCGCGCTGGGCGCGATGCGCGCGCTGAAAGAATGCGGCTACCAGATTCCCGGCGACGTGTCGGTGATCGGTTTTGACGATATCCCGGCCTGCACGGTGATCGAGCCGCCGCTGACCACCATGCGCGTCGAATGCGGATGCATCGGCAAGGTGGCGGTGGAGCGGCTGGTGGAACTGATCCGAAACGGCGACGCCTACCGAATCAAACAGGAGATCGACACAGCACTCGTCGAACGCGGCAGCGTACGGCGGGTCTGAACCGGCGGATCGGGCGCGCTTGAAAAAGGCGCGCCCTGTGTTATAATGAAAGCGATTGATTTGAGTATCAATCCAAGGAAAATCACAGGCAAGCGAGGGAATGCGGATGAAGAGAAAGGGTTTGGCCATTGCGCTGGTGTTGCTTACTCTGACGATCACGCTGCCCGCAGCCGGATTCGCGCTTGACAACGGCATGGAAGGGTTGTGGACCGGGACGGATTCGGGCGGTGCGATCACGCTGATGCTGGGAAGCGGCGGTACCTATATCTTCCTCTACGAATCCGATCAATCTTATCGTCAGGCAGGCGTCTATTGGACGGATCAGGACAACATGTACCTCACTTCCAGCGACGGAACCGACACCACACTTCAATACGGTTTTTCGGAAGGGTATCTGTATTTGTCTGCGGACGGCGACGAAGCGGAGCTTCAGAGACAGGAGTTGCCCGACCTGTCCGACATAACCGGCGTATGGACAGTTCAGGGGAAGGATGGAAGCGGTGGTGGGCTGATCGCGATGGACGCTTCCGGCGGATTCGTCTCCGTGGACGTGAATACAGGAGAAGCGGAGCCGGGCATCTTCCTGATGGATCAGGCCGACATGCTGATCGCCTTTCAGGATGGATCGGCCATGCAGATGGGCTGCGAAACGACGGACGACGGGCTCGTGCTCACCAATCCCGATTCCGGAGACACGCTGACGCTGACGCGGCTTTCGATTCCGTACGCGGATTCCCTGTACTGAAAAGCGACCGACACAACAGTACACTAAAGTATAAAACCCGGTTTTCGTGAAAAACGCAAGACCGGGTTTTGTGACCTGCTATGCAATTTTGATCGCCGTGATGTGGCCGCCAGAGGCTCTGATCTGAAGTGTGCGCCGACCCGCCTTGTAGGTGTACGCATTGCCGGTGTGGGTAAATTTCTTGCCGTACATTTTGGTCATCCTGGCGTAACTTTGGCCAACTTTCAGCCCGCCTGCCGTCGTGACAGATTTGCCCACGATCAGGATGGACGTAATTTTTTCCTTCTTCAACCTTCGGCTGTACAGCGTGGTCACGCGGACGCCGCGCTTTCTGAAGGTGTATGTGTAGGAGGTAAGGGAGCCGCTGGTTTCGTTGAGCTTTCTGGTATACTTGCCAAGCCTGGATTTCCATTTGACGTTAGTCCCCCCGATGCGGTAGGTGACCCCTTTATATTTCATACCGGCTCTTGGGGCCGAGAAGGATGCTGCGGCGGTCGGCAGGCTGAGCGCGAGGCATGCGATCATCAAAAGGATCAGAAGGGTGCGCTTCATCAGTTTCATCTCCCATATGGTGCTATCTGCATGATAGCCGCGTTTCGACACGCTGTCAAGCGCCGGAAAATAGACAGATATTGAATAAAATAACTTGACAGAGGTCAAACAGGAAAAATACAACCATAATCAGAAAAAAATATACTGTAAAATGGGTAAAAATGTAATAGAATAGAGCGAAGACGGGCGCAAACCCGTAAAATGCAAGGAGGAGCGAACCTATGAAGAAGATCCTGTCGCTGGTTCTCGTGCTCTTGCTGGCCGCTGTTCCCGCGTTGGCCGCGTCCAACGAAATCGCGTTCCTGCCCCCGGCCATGACCAGCCCGTTCTACGCGAGCTGCATCGAGGGCGCGCAGCCTGTCGCGGAAGCCGCCGGATACCAGCTTGTCCTGATGGCACCGGAAGTCGAGAGCGACTACGCGGGCCAGATGCAGCTGATGGAAGACATGATCACCAAGGGCGTCGCCGGCATCGCGGTGTGCGGCATCAACATGGACGCGCTGATCTCCGGCATCAAGAAGGCCAACGCGGCCGGCATCCCGGTGGTCGTGTTCAACTCCATCACCGAACTCTCCGGCTGCGAGGTATACGCCTACTCCGGATACAACCAGTACAACGGCGGCGGCAAGATCGCCGACTGGGTCAACGAGAAGACCGGCGGCAAGGCCAACGTGGCCATCATCGAAGGCCTGCCGTCCGACTACACCACCCAGCGCATGGGCGGCTTTGTCGACAAGTGCAAGGAAGCCTACCCCGGCGTCGTACTGGTCGCCACCCAGGCGGGCGACTGGGAGCGCGAGAAAGGCATGAACGCCGCGACCAACATGCTGCAGGCGCACCCGGAAATCAACGTGTTCTATGGCCTGTCCGATGAGATGGCGCTGGGCGCCGCGCAGGCCTGCAAGCAGGCCGGCCGTTCGGATATCCTCTGCGTCGGCCTTGACGGCAACCCCAACGCCAAGGAAGCCGTCAAGAACGGCGAACTGACCGCGACGCTGGATGTCGGCCCGGTCGCCATCGGCAAGAACGCCATCGAGGCGCTCGTCAAGGCCATCAAGGGCGAGACGATTGATGCCAAGATCATCGAGGCCGAAACCACGGTCGTCGACAGCTCCAACGTGGATCAGTTCCTGAAATAGTTACTCATCGGATTACATCCTGAACAGGGAGTGACGTTATGGCCGCCTATCTCGAAATGCGTCAGATCGTCAAGCGTTTTCCGGGCGTGCTCGCGCTGAACCGCGTGAATCTGGACGTCCGTCAGGGCGAGATTCACGCGCTGCTGGGCGAAAACGGCGCGGGAAAGTCCACGCTGATGAAGATCTTAGCCGGCGCCTACCCCAAGGACGAGGGCGCCATCCTGATCGGCGGCCAGAACGTCGACGTCCATTCCCCCAGCCACGCGCGGGAACTGGGCATCTCGATCATCTATCAGGAACTCAACCTGATCCCGCAGCTCTCCGCCGCGGAGAACATCTTCCTGGGCCGCCTGAAGGTTTCGCCGGGTGGCCGGGTGGACTGGGCCTCAATGTACAAAGAAGCCCAACAGATGCTGGACAAGCTGGAGGTCGCCGTCGACGCGCGGGTTCCGGTTCGGGAGCTTGGCATCGCCCAAATGCAGATGGTCGAGGTAGCGAAGGCGCTGTCGCTGCAATCGAAGATTCTGATCATGGACGAACCGACCGCCTCACTGACCGGCAAGGAGACCGAGATGCTGTTCTCAGTCATGCGGCGGCTGAAGGCGGAGGGCGTCGCGATCATCTACATTTCGCACCATCTGGAGGAAGTGCTGGAGGTTGCCGACCGCGCGACAATCCTCCGGGACGGCGCGAACGTAACGGTGGTGGACGTCGCGAATACAACACTCGACGACTTGATCCGCCACATGGTGGGAAGGGAACTGAAAGAGAAGTTTCCAAAAATCCACGTACCCGTCGGCGAGGAGGTGCTGAAAGTCGAGCACCTGAACGCCGGGAAGCGCGTTCGGGACGTCAGTTTCTCGGTGCGCGCCGGGGAGATTTTGGGGATCGCCGGCCTCGTCGGCGCGGGACGCACCGAGACCGCGCGCGCGGTGTTCGGCATGGATCCCGCGCAGTCCGGCCAAGTGTATATGATGGGGAAACCCGTCGTAATCCGTCGCCCGCTGGACGCCATCCGCGCCGGGCTGGGCTTCGCGACGGAAGACCGGAAGAGCGAGGGACTGGTTCTCACGATGAACGTCGGCGAGAATATCACGTTGGCGTCCCTCGACCAGTTCGGGGGCCAGTGGCACATGAACCTGCGCTCGGAGCGGAAGTCCGTGCTGGAGTACATCGATAAGCTCAGCATCAAGACGCCCTCCCCATTGCAGAAGGCGCTGAACCTTTCCGGCGGCAACCAGCAGAAGGTGGTGCTCGCCAAGTGGCTGATGAGCCGCTCCCGCGCGTTCCTGTTTGACGAGCCGACGCGCGGCATCGACGTTGGCGCGAAGATCGAAGTCTACAACATCATCAACGAACTGATCCGCCAAGGCGCGGCGGTGGTTCTGATCTCTTCGGAAATGCCGGAGATTCTGGGCATGTGCGACCGCATCATGGTCATGCACCAGGGGGCGGTCACCGCGACGCTCGACCGGAGCCAGGTGGACGTCACGCAGGAGATGCTTTTGTACTACGCCACCGGCGGCGACGAAAAGCACTCTGCCTGACGCATCCTTTGAATGTGGGATTGCCAGGGCCGATATACCCTGTTCATTTGACGTAAAAGGGGTTTTCTACCGTGCAGATGAAGATGAAGCGGATCAATTCCGGCAACAACATTCTGGGCATCTTTGTCGCGTTTATCCTGCTGTGCGTGATCATGGGCTTTGCTTCGCCGGTGTTCTTCAAGGTGGACAACTTCCTGAACGTGTTTCAGCAAGTGTCCATCAACTTCGTCGTCGCGTTGGGCATGAGCTACGTGATCATCTCCGGCGGCATCGACCTCTCCATCGGCTCCAACATGGCGGTGGTCGGGCTTCTGATGGCGATGATGATGAAGGCCGGGGTTGGCGTGCTGCCGTCGGTGCTGGCAGGGTTGCTTCTGTCGGTCTTAATCGGCCTGATGAACGGCGCGATGATCGCGTACCTGAACCTGCCGCCGTTCATTACGACGCTGGGCATGATGTACATCGCGCGCGGCTTCGCGTATACGATCACCGGCGGACAGCCGGTGTACACGCTGCCGGAATCCTTTACCGCGATCTCCGGCCGGGTGCTGGGCATCCCGTTGTACACGATCCTGATCATGGTACTGCTCCTGATCCTGTGCTGGTACAACCTCAAATACATGCGCATCGGTCGAAACGTGTTCGCCATCGGCGGCAACGAGAACTGCGCGAAGCTGTCGGGCATCAACCTGAGCGCCGTCAAGCTGTTCGTATACACGGTCAGCGGGCTTTGCTGTGGCGTGGCTTCGATCATCGTGGTTTCGAGGCTGGACTCGGCGCTGCCAACGCTGGCGGAAGGCCAGGAGATGAACGCGATCGCCGCGGTCGTCATCGGCGGCACCAGCATGAAGGGCGGCGAGGGAAGTCTCTTGGGCACAGTGATCGGCGTTCTGATCATCGGCGTCATTTCCAACGGCCTGAACCTTTTGAGCGTGCCGCAGGGCTGGCAGCGGGTGGTCAAGGGCTTGATCATCATCGTCGCAGTCATCATCGACGTGATCCGAAGGAAGCAGTCTGAAGCCGCTTGAATCTTCTTTTTGAGAATTCATCGTGGGTACTCAGTCGCCGTCGGAGACAATACTCCGGCGGCGAATACTATGTCTAAACTTTAGGGTGGACCGATGAAAATTTCCGGGATTATCCAAGGTTTAACCTATCTGGTCGTGGGAAGCTGTATACTGGTATCATGAAAAGCGGCGACTTGCGTAATTTTACACAGATTATACGCTGGTATTCAGAAAATCGCTTGACATGTCCGCATATACATGTATAATATACGGAAAAGAACGAATAAATATACATTTGGAGCGTGAACAATATGAAGCAGTACAAGAAGATCGTGCTGGCTTATTCCGGCGGGCTGGACACCTCGGTCATCATTCCGTGGCTCAAGGAGCACTACGAGGGCTGCGAGGTCATCGCGGTCGCGGCCAACGTCGGTCAGGCGGACGAGTTGGAAGGGCTCCACGAAAAGGCGCTGAAGACCGGCGCGTCCAAGTTGTATATCGAAGACCTGGAGCAGGAGTTCGTGTACGACTACATCTTCCCGACGCTGAAAGCGGGCGCGAAGTACGAGGAGAAGTACCTGCTTGGTACTTCGTTCGCGCGTCCGATCATCGCAAAGCGGATCACTGAAATCGCGCTGAAAGAAGGCGCGGACGCGATCGCGCATGGCTGCACCGGCAAAGGCAACGACCAGGTTCGATTCGAGCTGACCATCAAGGCGTTCGCGCCGACGATGCCGGTCATCGCGCCGTGGCGCATCTGGGAGATGAAGGGTCGCGAGGACGAGATCGCCTACGCCGAAGCCCACGATATCCCGCTCAAGATCAGCCGCGAGACCAATTACTCCAAGGACAAGAACCTGTGGCATCTGTCCCACGAAGGGTTGGAATTGGAAGACCCGGCCAATGAGCCCAAGTACAAGGGCAACATGGAGATGGGCGTTACGCCGGAAGAAGCGCCGGATATGGCCGAGTATGTGACCATCGATTTTGAGGCGGGCGTGCCTGTCGCAGTCAACGGCGAAAAACTGGACGGCCCGGCGCTCATCAAAAAGCTCAATAAAATCGGCGGCAAACACGGCGTGGGCATCCTGGACATGGTCGAAAACCGGCTGGTGGGCATGAAGAGCCGCGGTGTTTATGAGACCCCCGGCGGATCGATCCTCTACGAAGCGCATGAGAAGCTGGAGCAGCTGTGTCTGGACAAGATGACGCTGCATTACAAGCAGCGGATGGCGCTGGAATTTGCAGACCTCGTGTACAACGGCCAGTGGTTCACGCCGCTTCGGCAGGCGCTCTCCGCCTTCGTCGACGAGACGCAGAAGACCGTGACCGGCACGGTGAAACTGAAGCTCTTCAAAGGAAACATCATCTCCGCCGGCGCGACCAGCCCGTATTCGCTCTACGATGAGGAGATCGTCACCTTCGGCGAGGACGCGGTCTACGACCAGAAGGACAGCGCCGGGTTCATTACGCTATTCGGCCTTCCGATCAAGATTCAGGCCATGCTGAACGCGAAGCACAAGAAGTAAATCACACTCCGGCCCGGCGTTAAGCCGGGCCGGTGGACAACGGGGGATACGCCATGAAACTTTGGGCGGGCAGACTTTCCGGCGAGGTGGACGAGCGGCTGAACAGGCTGAACGCGTCCATAGGATTCGACCAGCGGATGTATAAAGAAGACATTCTGGGCTCCGTCGCCCACGCGACCATGCTGGGCAATACCGGGATCCTGTCTGCAGCGGACGCCGCCGCCATCGTGAGCGGCCTGAATGGAATCCTCGCGGACATCGAATCGGGGAAACTCGCCATCGATCCGGCTGCCGAGGACATCCACACCTTCGTCGAGGCCGAGCTGACCGCGCGCATCGGCGACGCGGGCAAACGCCTCCACACCGCGCGCAGCCGAAACGATCAGGTGGCGCTCGATCTCAGACTGTATCTGGCGAACGAGATCGAATCGGTCAAGGCGGGCGCGAAGGCGCTCGTACAAACAATCGTTGAAATCGCCGAAGGCCATCTGGAAACCGTGATGCCCGGCTACACCCACCTGCAGCGCGCGCAGCCTGTCACGCTGGCGCATCACCTGATGGCCTACGCATCGATGCTGCTGCGCGACATGGACCGCCTGACCGACTGCGGCAGGCGTACGCGGGTTTCGCCTCTGGGCGCGGGGGCGCTGGCAGGCACGACCTACCCGATCGACCGGAATGACGTGGCGGCGCAACTGGGCTTCTGCGGCGTTTCGCTCAACAGCATGGACGCGGTGTCCGATCGGGACTTCGCGCTGGAACTGATGGCGGCTCTCTCCATCCTGATGATGCACCTGTCCCGCTTCGCGGAGGAGTTCGCCTTGTGGTGCTCCTGGGAATACCGGTTTGTGACGCTTGATGACCGGTTCTCGACCGGTTCCTCGATCATGCCGCAGAAGAAGAACCCGGACATCGCGGAATTGGTGCGCGGAAAGACCGGCCGGGTATACGGCGATCTGGTGACGCTACTGACCACGATGAAGGCGCTGCCGCTCGCGTACAACAAGGACATGCAGGAGGACAAAGAGGCGGTCTTCGACGCGGTGGACACGGCAAAGCTGTGCCTTGAAGTCTTCGCGCCGATGCTTTCAAGCGCGACATTTCACAAGCAAACGATGCGCGCCGCCGCCGCGAAGGGCTTCTTGAACGCCACTGACTGCGCGGACTACCTGACCAAGAAGGGCGTGCCATTCCGGGACGCCTACAACGTGACCGGGACGCTGGTGCGTGACTGCATCGAAAAAGGCTTGACCCTCGAGACGCTGCCGCTGGCGGACTACAAGGCCGCGCATCCCGCCTTTGACGAAGACATCTTTGAAGCGATCGATCTCGCCCGCTGCGTGCGTTTGCGACGCGTGGACGGCGGGCCTGCGCCAGAGGCCGTCCGGCGCCAAATTGACAGGGTGAAGGAGCTTTTGAAGGATGTTTAAGGTTTTCATCGACGGTCAGGAGGGGACGACCGGCCTTCAGCTCGCCGAGCGGCTCTCCGAACGGGACGACATCGAGGTTCTCAAAATCGCGGAAGCGCTGCGTAAGGACGAAACCGAGCGCGCGCGGCTGATGAACCAGTCCGACCTCGTGTTTTTATGCCTCCCGGACGCCGCCGCCATAGAAGCGGTGAAACTCGTCACCAACCCGGACACTCGCGTGATCGATGCCTCCACCGCGCACCGGGTCGCGCCCGGCTGGGCGTACGGTTTCCCGGAACTTTCAAAAGCGCACCATGACGCGGTGGCGAACGCGAAGTTCATCGCGAACGCCGGGTGCTACGCGACGGGATTCCTCGCGATCGCGACCCCGCTCGTGCTGCTTGGCCTGATCGACTCCGGCACGCAACTGACCTGCCACGCGGTCAGCGGCTACAGCGGCGCGGGCAAGAAGGGCATCGCACAGTACGAAAACCCAGATCGCTCGGCGGAGTATGACAGCCCGCGACTGTATGCGCTGAACCTCGGCCACAAGCACCTGCCGGAGATGCAAGCGGTGTCCGGCCTTCAAAAGCCGCCCATCTTCAACCCGCTGATCTGCGACTACTACGCCGGAATGTCGGTCAGCGTGCCGCTATGGCCCGGTCTTTTCAAAAAGAGCCTGTCGCTCGCGTCGCTGAAGGATGCGTTCTCGGCGTACTACGCGGGCGCGAAGTTGATTTCGATCCTTGACGCGCCGGAGGGCGGCTTCCTCCCCGCAAACCTTCTGACCGGCACCGACCGCCTCCACCTGTACGTGATGGGAAACGACCATCAGATGACAATCACATCGGTCCTGGACAACCTCGGCAAGGGCGCATCGGGCGCGGCGGTTCAGAACATGAACATCGCGCTGGGTTTGAACGAGTATCAATCACTGCGCATGGGGGTGGGTTTTGATGCGTGAAGTGCCGGGCGGCGTATGCGCGCCCAAGGGCTTTGTCGCGGGCGGCATCCGCTGCGGGATTAAAAAAAGCAGCCTGAAGAATGACCTGGCGCTGGTCAGGTGCGAGCTTCCGTGCGCGGCGGCGGCGGTCTATACGAAGAACAAGGTCTTCGGCGCGCCGATCACCGTGACCAGGAACAACCTCTCGGACGGCGTGGCGCAGGCGATCATCTGCAACAGCGGCAACGCCAACACCTGCAACGCGGACGGTGTGTATATTGCGGAGCGCATGTGCGAACTGACCGGCGAGGCGCTTAACGTGAAGCCGACGGACGTCATCATCGGCTCCACCGGCGTGATCGGCCAGCCGCTGCCCCTCGAACCAATCGAATCGGGCATCCGGGCGCTCGCCCCAAAGCTATCCAAAGGCGGCGCGCACGATGCGCAGCTCGCGATCATGACGACCGATGTCAAGCCCAAGGAAGTCGCGCTCGCGTTTGAACTGGACGGCGTCACCGTCACCGTCGGCGCGATGGCAAAAGGCAGCGGCATGATCCGCCCCAACATGGCGACGATGCTCTCGTTCATCACCACGGATGCCGCGATCACAGCAAAGATGCTCCAGGTTGCATTAAAACGGGTCGTGGACGACACCTACAACATGGTTTCGGTGGACGGCGACACCTCCACCAACGACATGGTTTCCGTGATGGCCAGTGGCCTCGCCGGAAATCCGCTGATCGACCGGGAAGGGGCGGCGTTTGACGGCTTCGTGGCCGGACTCCAGGCAGTCGCCACCCGGATCGCGCGGATGATCGCTTCAGACGGCGAGGGCGCGACGAAGTTGATTGAAGTCGCGGTGAGCAACGCGCCAGACGTTCAAACCGCCCGCACCGTCGCGAAGTCGGTGGTCATGTCCAGCCTCGTCAAAGCCGCTATGTTCGGCGCGGACGCCAACTGGGGGCGTATTCTCTGCGCCATCGGCTACGCGGAGGCGGAATTCGACGTTGCGAAGATTGACGTGTCGCTTTCGTCGCCTGCGGGCGTCATTCAGGTCTGCAAAGACGGGGTCGGAGTCCCATTCTCCGAGGAGACCGCGAAAGCGATCCTTCTGGAAAAGGAAATCACGGTCGGGATCGATATGCGGCAGGGCACTTCGTCCGCCACCGCATGGGGCTGTGACCTGACCTACGACTACGTGAAGATCAACGGCGATTATCGCACCTAAGGAGGGTTTCATCCATGCACCCCATCGCCGCGGACCTGCGCGCGGACGTCCTTACCGCCGCGCTGCCCTACATCCAGAAGTATACCGGCAAGATCGTCGTGGTCAAGTATGGCGGCAACGCGATGGTCAACCCGCATTTGAAGCGGGCGGTCATGACCGACATCGTGTTGCTCGCGCAGGTAGGCGTCAAGGTCGTGCTGGTGCACGGCGGCGGCCCGGAGATCAGCCAGATGCTTTCAAAGCTTGGCCTCCCATCCAAGTTTGTCGACGGCCTGAGGTGTACCGACGAGGAAAGCATGCAGGTCGTTCAGATGGTGCTGGCCGGGAAGACCAATAAAGACCTCGTCAGCCTGATCGGCGTTTGCGGCGGCAAGGCGATCGGCTTGTGCGGCATTGATGGGCGCATGATTCAGGCGGAGAAGATCAAGGATAAGCCGGAACTGGGCTACGTGGGCGAGGTCACGAAGGTGGACGTGGCACCGATCCTGAACGCGCTTTCCGACGGTTACATCCCGGTGATCGCCACCGTGGGTGTCGACGAGACCGGTATGGCCTTCAACATCAACGCCGACACCGCCGCCGCCGAGATCGCCTCAGCGCTTGGCGCGGAGAACATGATCGCGCTGACCGACATCCGAGGGCTGATGCAGGACGTAAGCGACGAAAACTCGCTGATCCCGGTGGTCAGGCTCGATGAGGTGGATGGGCTGATCGCCTGCGGTAAGGTGTCCGGCGGCATGATCCCGAAGGTCCGATCCTGCGAGAAGGCGGTTCGGGACGGCGTCAAGAAGGCGTTCATGATCGACGGAAGGATTCCCCACTCAATCCTGATTGAGATGTTCTCCGACGAGGGCATCGGCACGATGTTTGTGAAGTGAGGTGCTGAATTTGGGCTTTGATACGATCCGGGAAAAGGATCAGACGACTGTGGCGGGAACCTATAATCGCTTCCCGGTCGCGCTGGATCACGGGATGAACGCCACCTGCTGGGACGTGGAGGACAACGAGTACATCGACTTCACCAGCGGCATCGGCGTCAACGCGCTGGGTTTCGCCGACCCATGCTGGCTGGAGGCGGTGAAGGGGCAGCTCGTAAAGCTCCAGCACTGCTGCAACCTGTTCTATAACCAGTCGGTGGTGGACGCCGCCGAGGCGCTGACGAGGAAGAGCGGCATGCAAAAGGTCTTCTTTGCCAACAGCGGCTGCGAAGCCAACGAGTGCGCGATCAAGGCCGCACGCAAGTACAGCCATGACAAGTATGGCGACGGCCGCGCCACCATCGTGACGCTTCAGAACAGCTTCCACGGCAGGACGGTGACCACCGTCTCCGCCACCGGGCAGGACAGTTTCCATAAGCACTTCATGCCGTTCACGCCGGGTTTCGTCCACGCGAACCCGACCGTGGACGACACGCTGCCGAAGCTGGACGGAACCGTCTGCGCGGTCATGATGGAAATGGTGCAGGGGGAGGGCGGCATCGTACCGCTGGACAAAGAGTACGTTCAGACGGTGACGGCGTACTGTCAGGCGCGGGACATCCTGGTCATCGACGACGAGGTGCAGACCGGCATCGGGCGCACCGGCACGTTCTTCGCGTCGGAGCAGTACGGCATCAAACCGGACATCATCACCTGCGCGAAGGGACTGGGCGCGGGGCTTCCGATCGGGGCGGCACTGTTTAACGAAAAGACGCAGGACGTGCTGGGTTTTGGCGATCACGGCTCAACCTTCGGCGGCAACCCGGTCGCCTGCGCGGGCGCGGTGGAGGTCATCGGGCGCATGGATGGCGCGATGCTGGAAAGTGTCCGAGAAAAGGGTGAATACATTTCAGAGAAGCTCCGGAAGCTGCGCGGCGTGAAGTCGGTCACCGGCCTTGGAATGATGCTGGGCGTTGAGCTTACCGGGATGACCGCACAGCAGCTGGTCGCGGCGGGCATTCAAAAGGGCGTCCTGACGCTGACCGCAAAGAGTAAACTCAGGCTCTTGCCGCCGCTCACCATCACGTACGCTGAAATCGACCGCGGACTCGCCTCGCTGACCGCGGCCATCGGAAGTCTGGAAGGAGGAAACTGAAATGAAGCACCTTTTAAAGCTTAATGACCTGTCGAAAGAAGAACTCCTTGGAATCCTGGATCTCGCCGACGAACTGAAGGCCGACCACAATCGGGGTATCCATAAGCCGCTGCTCGCCGGGAAGACGCTGGGCATGATCTTCCAGAAGGCCTCCACGCGCACCCGCGTCTCGTTTGAGGTGGGCATGTACCAGTTGGGCGGCTCCGCGCTGTTTCTGTCCAACCGCGACCTGCAAATTGGGCGCGGCGAACCCGTGCAGGACACCGCGCGCGTGCTTTCCAGGTATCTGGACGGCATCATGATCCGCACCTTCGCGCAGCAGGAAGTCGAGGATCTGGCGAATTTCGGTTCCATCCCGATCATCAACGGCCTGACCGACCTCTACCACCCCTGTCAGGTGCTGGCGGATCTGATGACCGTTCGCGAAAGGTTCGGGAAGCTGGAGGGTTTGAAACTCGCTTTCATCGGCGACGGCAACAACATGGCAAACACACTGATCGTCGGCGGCCTTTTGGCCGGCATGAAGGTATCTGTCGCCTGCCCGGAAAACTACCATCCCGCTCCGGAGGCGCTTGAATTCGCCAAAGCCTATGGCGATTTGTTTACGCTCACCGACAGCCCGGAAGCCGCCGCCGAGGGCGCGGACGTATTGGTCACCGACGTGTGGGCGTCGATGGGGCAGGAGTCGGAACAGCAGGAACGCGCGAAGGCGTTCACCGGTTATCAGATCAACAAAACGCTGATGGCGCTCGCGCACCCGAGCGCGATGGTGCAGCATTGCCTGCCCGCGCACCGGGGCGAGGAAATCACCGAGGATGTATTTGAGACCCACGCGGACGAAATTTTCGACGAGGCAGAAAACCGGCTGCACGCGCAGAAAGCCGTGCTCGTCAAACTCATGGGATGATTCGCGTAAAAGGCGGAGGCATTGCGCCATCCGCCTTTTTTCTGAAAAATTTGCCATCGGGGGAAATTATGAAAAGCGATGCGGTTCTGGTTCTGGAAACCGGACAAACCTTTCCCGCCCGGCGTTTCGGCGCGGGTGGGGAAATTTCAGCGGAGCTGGTGTTCACCACGGGCATGGTCGGTTATGTGGAGACGCTGACCGACCCCAGCTATCACGGGCAGATCGTGGTGCAGACGTTCCCGCTGATCGGAAACTACGGCGTGATGCGCGCGGATTATGAAAGCGACTCGCCCCGGCTGAGCGCGTACATCGTTCGGCAGTTCTGCGACGCGCCGTCCAACTTCCGCTCGGAAACCGACCTCGACAGCTATCTAAAATCCAGCGGAATCATCGGCCTTCACGGCGTGGACACCCGCGCGCTGACCCGGATCATTCGCGAAACCGGTGTGATGAACGCCGCGATCCTTGACGAAGTCCCATCCGACCTCCCAGGCTTCTGCGCGGCGCTGTCCAAAAAGGCGCTGTCCTCCGACGTCTATCAGGTGACCTGTAAGGAGCCCTTCACGCTCGGCGAGGGCGAGAAGCACGTGGTCTTGTGGGATTTCGGCTTCAAGCGCGGCATGGCGGAGGCGATGGTCAAGCGGAATTGCCGCGTGACGGTCGTGCCGGCGGGCGCAACTTACGACGACATTTTACGTCTGAAGCCGGACGGGGTGCTTTTGTCCAACGGCCCCGGAGACCCGGCGGTGAACACTTCGATCATTCAAGAACTGAAAAAACTGGCCGAAACCCAGATCCCAATCTTTGGCATCTGCCTGGGGCATCAGCTGCTCGCGCTCGCGATGGGCGCGAAGACCGAAAAATTGAAATACGGCCACCGCGGCGCGAACCAGCCCGCGAGATATCTGAAGACCGGACGACTCTACGTCACCAGCCAGAACCACGGCTATCAGGTGGTGGCGGACACCCTGCCAGACGGCGCGCGCATGAGCTTTGAGAACGCCAACGATCACACCTGCGAGGGCGTCGAGTTTGCATCCATCAACGCCTTTACCGTGCAGTTCCACCCGGAGGCGCGGGGCGGCCCGCTGGACACGTCCTTCCTGTTCGACCAATTCGTAGACCGGATGGAGGAATATGCCCATGCCGCTCGCGACTGATCTCAAACGGGTGATGCTGATCGGCTCCGGCCCGATCGTCATCGGCCAGGCTGCCGAATTCGACTACGCCGGAACGCAGGCCTGCCGCGCGCTGAAAGCGCTGGGACTTACCGTGATTCTGGTCAACCCCAACCCCGCGACCATCATGACCGACATTGCCATCGCCGACCACATCTACATCGAACCGCTGACCATCGAGGTCTTAAAGCGCATCATCCGCAAGGAGAAACCGGACGGCCTTCTGTCCACGATGGGCGGGCAAACCGGGCTGACGCTTTCGATGCAGCTGGCGCGCGAGGGCTTTCTGGAGGCCGAAGGCGTGCGCCTGCTCGGCGCGCGGCTCGACACCATCGACAAGGCCGAGGATCGGCTGTTGTTCAAAAAGACCATGCAGGAGATCGGCCAGCCCTGCATCGTGTCCGAAATCGTGACCGAAGTGCCCGCCGCGCTCGCGTTTGCCGAGACCATCGGGTATCCGGTGATCGTCCGGCCCGCATTCACGCTGGGCGGCTCCGGCGGCGGCATCGCGCAGGATAGAGAAACGCTTGCCGAGATCGCGCGGGGCGGCATCGAGGCGTCGCCAATCGGTCAGATTCTGGTGGAGCGCTGCGTCGCTGGCTGGAAGGAGATCGAGTTCGAGGTCGTCCGGGACGCGGACGGCAACGCCATCGCGGTCTGCTCGATGGAGAACTTCGATCCCGTCGGCGTGCACACCGGGGACTCCGTCGTCATCGCACCCGCGGTCACGCTGGCCGACCGGGAATACCAGATGCTGCGCACCGCGTCGCTTGACATCATCCACGCGCTGAAGGTGGAGGGCGGCTGCAACGTGCAGTTCGCGCTCAACCCGGAGTCCTTTGAATACGCGGTGATCGAGGTCAACCCGCGCGTGTCCCGCTCGTCGGCGCTGGCCTCGAAAGCCACCGGTTACCCGATCGCGAAAGTCGCCGCGCAGATCGCGGTGGGTCTGCGATTGGGCGAGATCAGAAACGCCGTCACCGGCAAGACGAGCGCGTTCTTTGAACCCGCGCTCGACTATGTGGTGGTGAAGTTCCCCAAGTGGCCGTTTGACAAGTTCGTCTACGGACGCCGCACGCTGGGTACGCAGATGAAGGCAACCGGCGAGGTCATGGCCATCGCGCAGACGTTTGAGGAAGCGCTGATGAAGGCCATCCGCGGCGCGGAAATTTCGATGGACACGCCCAGAAGCCCGAAGTTCGCGAACCTGACCGAAGAAGAAATCCTGTCGACCGTCGGGCAGGCGACCGACGAGCGGCTGTTCCTCCTGTACGAAGGTATCGCGCGCGGGATATCCATTGAACAATTGCACGAAGTCACGTTGGTGGACGAGTGGTTCCTCGCAAAGCTTTATAAGCTCTACGAGATCGAGTCCGCCCTGAAACAAGGCCTGAATGACGACCTGTACCTGATCGCGAAGCGCGCCGGATACCCGGACAAAGCCATTGAGCGCATCAGCGGCCAAAAAATCGCGCATCCCGCGAAGATCGGTTACAAGATGGTGGACACCTGCGCCGCCGAGTTCGAGGCCGAAACGCCCTACTTCTACGCCTCCTACGATGAAGAAAACGAGGCCGCGGAATTCCTCGCCAAGAAGAATACCGGCAAAAAGCGGGTGATCGTGTTCGGCTCCGGCCCGATCCGCATCGGTCAGGGCATTGAGTTTGACTACGCGTCGGTTCACTGCGTGTGGACGCTCAAGCAGCAGGGCTACGAAGTCGCGATGGTCAACAACAACCCCGAAACCGTGTCCACCGACTTTGACACCGCCGACCGGCTGTACTTTGAGCCGCTGACGCCGGAGGACGTGCGCGGCGTGATCGAGACCGAAAAACCCTACGGCGTGGTGGTGGCGTTTGGCGGTCAGACAGCGATCAAGCTGACGAAGCACCTCGGCGCGATGGGCGTACACGTCTTAGGCACTTCCGCCGATTCCATCGACGCCGCCGAGAACCGCGAGCGGTTTGACGAGGTGTTAAACCGGCTGCGCATCAAGCGGCCGGAGGGCGCGGGCGTGTATACGCTGGAAGACGCGCTGAAGGCCGCCGAGCGACTGGGCTACCCGGTGCTTGTGCGCCCCAGTTACGTATTGGGCGGCCAGAACATGATCATCGCGTTTGAACCGGAGGAGATCGTCCGGTATATGAACATCATCCTCGCCGGCGGCATCGACAGCCCGATCCTGATCGATAAATACCTGATGGGCACGGAAGTGGAGGTCGACGCCGTGTGCGACGGCGACGACATCCTGATCCCCGGCATCATGGAGCATGTGGAGCGGGCGGGCGTACACTCCGGCGACTCCATCGCCGTCTACCCGGCGTGGAACCTGACCGGCCCGGTCACGCAGCGATTAATCGACTGCACGCGGGAACTGGCGCTGGAACTGGGCACAAAAGGGCTCATCAACATCCAGTACGTGATCTACGAAAACGAGGTCTACGTGATCGAGGCCAACCCCCGCGCGTCCCGCACGATCCCCTACATCAGCAAGGTGACGGGCCTGCCCGTCGTGGACATCGCCACCCGCGCGATGCTTGGCGAAAAGCTGCGCGACATGGGTTACGGCGTGGGGCTCTACAGGCAGTCGGTGTTCTCCGCGGTCAAGGTGCCGGTGTTCTCGTTTGAGAAGCTGGCCGACGTGGACACCCACCTGGGGCCGGAGATGAAGTCCACTGGCGAGGTGCTGGGCATCGGCCGCGTGATGGAAGAGGCCATCTATAAAGGCCTGCTGGCGGCGGGGTACAAGATAGCCAATAAGGGCGGCGTACTGATCACCGTGCGCGACCGCGACAAGGCGGAGGTCGTCCCGATTGCAAGGCAATTCCGGGAGTTGGGCTTCACGCTGTATGCCACGCAGGGCACCTACGACGCGCTCACCCGCGCGGGGATCGACGCGGTCGCCGTCGGGAAGCTGCATGAGGGGCATGAGGACATCTGGGAACTGATGGACAGCGGAAAGCTCCAGTACCTGATCTCGACTTCCAGCAAAGGTTTACTCCCGCAGCGGGACAGCGTCAGGCTTCGCCGCCGTGCCGTCGAGCGGTCGATCGCATGTCTGACCAGTCTTGACACCGCGTCCGCGCTGGTACGCGCCATCGCGGGGGACTATTCCGAGAAAAACATTGAACTTCTGGACATTTCAAATCTGCCGACGCGCCGGAGAAAGCTGCACTTTATCAAACTCCGAACCGGCGACAACGACTACATCTACTTCGACTGCTTCGAGCAGACCATCGAAAGCCCGGAATCACTCAGCGTGCTGCTCTCAAGCCGCAGAAAATCCATCGGCGGCGACGGGTTGGTCTTGATCGAGCCCAGCGACATCGCAGACGCCGCAATGCGGATGTACAACGCCGACGGCTCGCAAGGGGAGGTCAGCGGCAACGCGATGCGCTGCGTCGCGAAGTATCTCTATGAGAGCGGGCGGGTGCGCCATGAGCGGATGCGCATCGCGACCGGCGCGGGCGTGAAGTCGCTCAGGCTCTACATCCGGGACGCCGAGGTGTACTCCGTCGAAGTTGGCATGGGTCTGCCCGACTTCAGGTCTTCGATGGTTCCGATGCTGAACGTAACCCCGGAAGCCGCGCAGGCGGGCGCGGTGATCGACCAGCCCTACTCGATCGGCGGCGGATTCTTCCGCATTACCTGCCTTTCGATGGGCAACCCCCACTGTGTGATCTTTGTGGACGACGTGGACGCGGTGGACGTGGCGAAATTCGGGCCAATCCTGGAGCATGCGCCCATTTTCCCCAAGCGAGCCAACATCTCGTTTGCGCAGAGGATGAGCGCCACACTGTTCCGCGTGCGCGTGTGGGAGCGGGGCATCGGCGAAACCCGATCCTGCGGCACCGCCGCCTGCGCGGTGGCCGCCGCCGCGGTAAAGCTGGGTTTCTCGCCGAAGGATCGGGACATCCAGATCAACCTGCCGGGCGGGCAGATCATCATCCGACTGACCGAGACCGATCTCAAGATGACCGGGGACGCGCAGCGGGATTACGATGGCGACATCGAAGTCTGATTGAAACAAAAGCGGCTGTCTGCGCTTTGCGCGCGGCAGCCGCTTTATCATGGGCTATTCATCGAGCGCAAGCCGCGCAGCGGAAAATGGCTGAAGCGCCCTTGGAAGGATACCCAGTACATACGCGATCAGGACGCCGTAGTTGGTGACCGAGACGCCCTGCCGCGCGGCTTCCTCCACCCGGAAGTTCATCTCCCGCCGGTTCAACATACAGCCGCCGCAGTGAACGACCAGCGCATACCCGGAGACATCCTTCGGGAAACACGCGCCGCTCGCCCACTCAAATTCGATCCCACCGCCCGCGATTTGGCGGATCCAGCGCGGGATCTTCACCGTGCCGATGTCGTCCGACTGGCGGTGGTGGGTGCAGCCTTCGACGATCAGAATCCTGTCGCCAGGCGCGAGCCGCTCGATACGTTTGACACCCCGCACCATCTGGGTTAGGTCGCCCTTCTGCCGCGCAAACAGGATCGAGAACGAGGTCAACGGGACTTCCGGCGGCGCGTCCGCCGCGACTTTCAGAAACGCCTGCGAGTCTGTGATCACGAGGGCGGGCGGCTCGCGCAGCGTTTCCAGCGCGCGCCTGAGTTCATGCTCCTTGACGACGAGCGCGATCGCGTCCCGCTCCAGAATGTCCCGGATGGTCTGCTGCTGCGGCAGGATCAGCCGTCCCTTGGGGGCGGCCTTGTCGATGGGCGTGACAAGCACAATGGTGTCCCCGGTGTGGATCAGGTCGCCCACCAGCGCGGGTTCCTCATCCTCGATGCGTGACGCATCGACGATCTTATCTTTCAACCTGTCAACTCCGAAGCCGGTCAGCGCGCTGACCGCCACGCACGGAATTTCCAGTTTCGCCGAAAGCGCGGGAACATCCGGTGCCGCCGCTTGATCACACTTGTTGATGACCAGCAGGGCGGGGATATGCCGCCGCTTCAACTGTTCAAGGAATTCTTCCTCAAATTGGGTGACGCCTGCCGCCGCGTCGATGACGACGAGCGCGAGGTTGCAGCGCCTAAGTTCCTCATACGCCTTTTCGACGCGCTTTAAGCCAAGTTCCCCCTCGTCGTCAAGCCCTGCGGTGTCGATCAGCACCACCGGGCCGATCGGGAGCAGTTCCATCGCCTTTTTTACCGGGTCGGTGGTGGTGCCCGGCACGTCACTCGTGACCGCGATGGGCTGACCGGCCAGCGCGTTGATCAGCGACGATTTCCCCGCGTTCCGCCGCCCGAAAAGCCCAATCGCGAAGCGGTTCGCCATCGGGGTCTGATTCATGTCCATCCGTATTCCTCCGTTTTACCCGCCGTCGTTCCGCCGCCCGGCGCGGTCAGCTTTTCCGGTCGCGTCAGCGCGTCAAATTCCGCATCCATGACAAGATTCTTTCCGAGCGCCACGTCCCGGACGGTTTTTCCTGTATTTCGGCATTCCGTCGCTACTTCGGAGGCCTTATCATAGCCAAGACGCCCGACCAGCGCCGTGGCCAGCGTGTAGCCGGATTCAAGGTTCCTCTGGCAGGACTCCCGGTCGGCTTCGATGCCGCGTACGCAACGCTCCACGAACAGTCCTATGACATTGTTCAACAGGTCAAGCATCTCAAACAGGTTCTTCGCAATCAGCGGCAGGAACGCGTTCAGTTCCAACTGACCGGACTGCGCCGCCAGCGTCACCGCCAGATCGTCCGCCATCACCTGAAACGCAACCTGATTGACCGCTTCGCAGATCACCGGGTTGACCTTGCCCGGCATGATCGACGAGCCCGCCTGTACCGCAGGCAGCTTGATTTCCCCGATGCCGCCGCGCGGGCCGGAGGCGAGCAGCCGCATATCGCTCGCGATCTTGGAAAGGCTGACCGCCGAGGCCTTCAGAAGCCCGGAGACTTCCACGAACACATCACAGTTTTGCGTTGGATCCATCATGTACTCCGCGCGCGCGAGGCCGATGCCGGTCAGCGCGCGGAGGCGCTCGATCATCCCAAACACGTAGGCGCGGGGCGCGTTCAAGCCGGTGCCCACGGCGGTGCCGCCGATCGACACCTGCCGAAGCCGCTCCTCCGCCTTGTACAGCCGCCAGCGGTCGCGCGCGACCGCCTGCGCCCACGCGCCGAATTCCTGCCCCAGCGTGATGGGCACCGCGTCCTGCAGCTGCGTCCGACCCACCTTCAGGACGTCCGAGAATTCCTCTTCTTTTTCCTGCAACGCGCTTTGAAGCAGCGCGAATTTCTCCGACACCGGTTTTAACAGCCGGATCGCCGCGATGCGCACCGCCGTCGGGAACACGTCGTTGGTGGACTGATGCAGGTTGACGTGATCGAGCGGATGGACGAGTGCATAATCACCCTTCTGCCCGCCAAGTATTTCTATCGCCATGTTCGCCAGCACTTCGTTGACGTTCATATTGGCGGACGTGCCCGCGCCGCCCTGCATCGCGTCAACGGGGAATTGATCCCGAAGGGCGCCGGAAAGCACCGCATCACACGCCCGAATAATCGCGTCCGCGATGTCCGGTTTCAGTTTGCCGATGTCCCGGTTGGTGACGGCGGCGGCCTTTTTAACGACGACCAGCGCTTCGACAAGCGCAGGATGCATCGATACGCATGAAATTTTGAAGTTTTCAAGCGCCCGCGCGGTGTGAATGCCGTAGGTCGCGCCGTCCGGGACGGGGAAGTACCCCAGCATGTCGCGCTCTATCCGCACGCGCACCCCTCCTTCATGACAGACTGTACAGATTGGATGGTATGACGGACGCGCGCGTCCGGATGGTCGCCGCGCGAGAATTCCGGCGTGAAACCCGCAGACCCGATCCGTCGGGACAGGCATGCGAGGCACTCCGCCGCTTCCTCGCCGGTGCAGATCTTGTTGTCGTACAGCGCGTAGTCTTTCCGGTGCGCGACGGGGGAGAGGTTGGGCATCACGACATTCGCCCCGGCGGCAAGTCCTTTCTCGCGGCCTTTCGGATCGACCGTTCCCAGCGCCGTGGTGGCGGGAAGCAAAACCTTCGGAAGCAGCAGCCGAACCAGCGACAGAAGGATCAGTGTCCTTGACGCGGTGGGTGTGGGAAAATCGCGGAAGCGCGTGTCCTTCTGCGGGATGAACGGGCCGATGCCCACCATGTGGGGCTTAAGTTCCCGGAGGAACAGGAAGTCCTCCGCCAGTGTTTCAAACGTCTGGTACGGGGACTCCACCATGAAGCCCGCGCCCACCTGAAAACCGATCTCCCTGAGCTCGTAGAGGCACTGTTTGCGGTTTTCAAGGCGCATCCCGGCGGGGTGCAGCATCCGGTAGTGTTCTTCATCCGCAGTCTCGTGGCGAAGAAGGTAGCGATCAGCACCTGCCTCGTACAAGCGGCGGTAGGATTCCTGGCTGCGCTCGCCGAGGGACAGCGTCACCGCGCAGTCCGGGAAGCGCGATTTGATCCTGGAGACGATCCCGCACATGCGGTCGTCGGTAAAGTACGGATCTTCGCCGCCCTGCAATACGAACGTGCGGAAACCCAGCGCGTGGCCCTTTTCGCAGCAGCCAAGAATTTCCTCCTCCGACAGCCTGTAGCGGACAGCGCTACAGTTACTCCTGCACAGGCCGCAGTAGAAGCAGTCGTTCTTGCAGTGGCTGGTGAACTCGATCAGGCCGCGGAAGTACACTGTTTTCCCGTAATGCGCCTCGCGTGTTTCTGCGGCCATCCGCCGAAGCGCTTCAAGTTCCTCCGGGCTTGCCTTCGTGAGAAAGAATCGGAGCACGGCAGCGAGTTCTGTTTTTTGAAGGTCGTTCAGCCAGTCCGAAAAGCCCTTTGCTTCCTTTGGAAGATCCATCAAATCACTCCTACAGCCGAAGGTCGCGCTCGCCATCCTCGATTCTCTTCAGCGTGGCGACAATTCTGTCATACACGGAATCGTTCTTGAACCGCTCCAGGTGCGTGCGAATGGTTTCCTCGCCCTTTACGCGGGCTTGCGGCGACGCATAGTCCAGAAGGTATTCCTTCAAGGTAAACAGCGCGTTCGGGATGCAGTAGTTATGGACGAATTTCGACTTCGCGACCTTCATGAAGTGGTCGCCGGTGCGCCCGGCGCGGTAGCACGCGGTGCAGAACGAGGGCACGCAACCCATGCCGCATACTTCCTGAACGATTTCATCCAGCGGCCTGTCGTCGCCGATGGAGAACTGCTCCTGATCGGGCAGCGCGTTCGCGCGCTCCGAATTCTGGTACGCGCCCACGCCGATGCGCGTGCCGCCGTCGATCTGCGAAACGCCCAGCGGGATCACCTCGCGCCGCACGCGGTCGGGTTCCCGCGCGGTGCAGATGAGGCCGGTGTAGGGGACGGACAGTCTAAGAACCGCCACCAGCTTTTTGAAGTCCTCGTCGCTGACGGCGTACTCCGGGTGCTCGGAGTAGGGCGTGCCGGTCGCGGGCGTGATGCGGGGGAAGGAGATCGTGTGCGGGCCGACGCCGCCGAACGTCTCTTCCAGATGGATCGTGTGGTAGAGGAGCCCCATCACCTCAAAGCGCCAGTCGTACAGCCCGAACAGCACGCCCAGCCCCACGTCGTCCACGCCCGCCTGCTGCGCGCGGTCCATCGCGTACAGACGCCAGCGGTAGTGGCCCTTGATGGTGCCCTTCGGGTGGACGCGGCGGTAGGTCTCGTGGTGATAGGTCTCCTGAAAGACCTGGAAGGTTCCGATGCCGACGTCCTTGAGCCGCCTCAGTTCCTCCACGGTCAGCGGCGCGCAGTTGATGTTGGCCCTGCGAATCTCGCTGTGCTCGCTCTTGACGGAGTACACCTTCTCAATGGATTTACATAGAAAGTCGATGTCCGTCACCGGGGATTCGCCGTAGACCAGCACCGTGCGCTTCTGGCCCTCGCTGGTCATGATTTTGACTTCCCGCTCGATCTCATCCATGGTGAGCGTCTTTCGGCGGATGGCGCGGTTGCTGGCACGAAAGCCGCAGTACACGCAGTTGTTCGCGCACTCGTCCGAGATGTAGAGCGGCGCGAAGAACACGATCCGGTCGCCGTAGACCTCTTCCTTCAGGCGGTGCGCCAGCGCGTACATCTCTCGGATGGTCTCCTCATCCTTGTTTTGCAGAAGTATCGCGGTCTCCTCCGGTTCCAGCCGCACGCAGCCCTCCGCCTTTTTGAGAACCCGCCGAACGTCCTCTTTGGACGGATTTTCCCATTTGTTCAGCTGTTGCCAGATTTTGTCGTCGTCGATGAAATCCTTCTCCATCCGGTCGTAGACTTCAAATTCCTGCTTGTATTTCTCAAGAAAGCTCATTTCACGCACGTCCTTTACGGTTGTTGATTGGTCTTCGCGATCATGGATTTCACGCTCGCGCCGGAGACCCTGCCCAGCTTTCCGGTCAGCGCGCTGATCTCGTCGTTGGAGCCATCCACGATCAGCGCGATCACCGACACGCCACGTTCGCGGTGGGGCAGGCCCATTCGGCCAACGATCAAATCCGCGTGGTCGTGCAGCACCGCGTTGACCCTGTCCACGCACGAGGGGTCCTCTACCACGATTCCGACAATGCCCAGTCTCTTCTCCATGGAAACGCCTCCAATCCAAAATCAAAACTCCCCTTCCGAAAACGGAAAGGGAGCAAAACGGCAATGAAGCATTTACGCTTGCCATCAGCGCCTTTCCGCTCGGAAGTCCTTGCGGTCGGGTGAGTTCCTTGCCCTGCGATTCCGGGCGGCCAGGCCGCGCGAAGACGCATTGCGATCAATTTCACAAATAGTGTAACAGCGCATCCGAACGCTGTCAAGCGCATTCAGGTGTTACATTTCTGCAATTGTTACGCATATGGCTGGTCGGTCTTTCCTTTTCCTTGCGCCCGGATTTCGGCCATGCTATAATGGAAATTGGATTGACAGGATGAGGTGGGAACATGGATAAGATCCGGACAAGCGTTCGCATCGCGGGCAAGGATTACGCCATGACCAGCTATGACAGCGAGGCCTATGTGCAGCGCGTGGCCCATTATGTGGATCGGAAGATGAACGAGCTGGGCCTCGCGATGCGGCTGCCGCCGCTGCAACTGGCGGTCTTGACCGCGCTCAACGTGACCGACGATATGATGAAGGCGCACGACGAAAACAATCGGCTGCGCAGGGAACTCGGTGAACTGCGCGAGGAGAACGAAAAGATGAAAAAACTGATCGAAGGCGCGGACGCGGCCAAAGGGACGAATAAGGCGTGACAAAAAACGGCGCGCCCCGGATGGAGCTTTTGGCTCCGGCGGGTGACATGGATTCACTTCACGCGGCGGTGGAAGCCGGCGCGGACGCGGTGTATCTTGGTGGGAAGGCGCTGAGTGCGCGAAAAAACGCCGGAAACTTTGATGCGGACGGGCTTCTCCGCGCGGCGGACTACTGCCACGAGCGCGGCCGACGCATGTACGTAACCGTCAACACGCTGGTGAAGGACGACGAATTCCCGCTTCTTGAGGATCTCGCCGCGCAGATCGCGCGCGCGGGCGCGGACGCGGCGATCGTACAGGATTTTGGCGTCGCGGCGGCGCTTCGGGCGATGATCCCAAACCTCGCGCTGCACGCGTCGACGCAGATGGCGATTCATAACCGTCAGGGCGTGGACTACCTCGCGAGCCACGGCTTTCAGCGCGCCGTGCTGGCGCGGGAGATGGCGTTTTCCGAGATCGAGACTTGCGCGGGGCGGGGCGTCGCGCTGGAGATGTTCGCCCACGGCGCGCTGTGCGTCGGCTGTTCCGGGCAGTGCCTTTTGTCCAGCGTCATCGGCGGGCGCAGCGGCAACCGCGGCCTGTGCGCGCAGCCATGCCGCCTGCCCTACGTGCTGGAAGGGCCGACCGTCTGCGCGGAGGGCGCGCTTCTGTCCACCCGCGACCTGAACCTTTTGGACAGCCTCCCAAAGCTTCAGGAAATTGGCGTGAGCAGCCTCAAGATCGAGGGGCGGCTCAAGGGGCCGGAGTATGTGGCCACGGTGACGACGGCGTACCGCCGCGCGCTGGATGCGCTGGATGCCGGGGAGATGTGTTCGCCGGATTCACTGAGAAGCGTGTTCAACCGGGGATATACTTCGGGTTACGGGCCAGGCCTGAACGACTGCGAACTGATGGAAGACCCCTCCGAACGGCATGTCGAGGGCCATGGGGAGATCCCGCGTGTTCCGCGCCCCGTCATTCTTTCCGCACACCTCATCGCCGAAACCGGGAAGCCGCTGACGCTTTCTGTTACAGACGGTACGGAAAAAGCGATGGTCACTGGGGATGTTGTGGAAACCGCGCTGAGAAGTCCATCGGAGGAAACGCGTCTAAAGGATCAGTTGAAAAAGACTGGCGGTACGCCGTACGGGTTCCAAGTGATCGATGTTTCGCTGAGCCGGGACGTGTTCGTGCCGGTGTCGGCGGTCAACGACATCAGGCGCCGCGCATTAGAAGCGCTTGGCCGGATGCGCGTCGAACGGCGGCGTGGCTGCGGGCCAGATGTCTTGCCGCTCAAACCAGTTGAGTTTGACGCGGGGCAAGCGGAGAAGCCGCTCCTCTGCGTACAATCCCGCGACGCGAACGTTCTGGAACGGGCGCGGGTTTGGGGTGCGGATGAGATCGTATTCGAGCCGTCGGACGTGACGGAGCATGGGCTCTCGAGCGCGCCAATCAGTCCGTTCGCGCTTTTGCTGCCGCCGACATTGAACGGAGGCGACCTCGACCGGTTGCACCGCTGGGCGTCCGGGAACAAAAACGTCTCCGCGGTGCTTTTGTCCAACCCAGCGCACATGGCGCTTTCCTGGCCTTGCCCGGCGCGCCTGGACGCGCCGATGAACCTCGCAAACACCCGCGCCGCCGCGTGGTTTGGCCTTCCTTACACGCCGTCGGTCGAACTGACCGCGAAGGAAATCGCCCGGATGCGCGGCGAAAAAGAACTGTTTGTCTACGGGCGTCTTACGCTGATGCGGCTTCGCCACTGCCCGGTGCGCGCGCGGCTTGGCGGCGCGCACGACGCATGCCGCCTCTGTGACGAAAAGCCTCAGGCGGGGCTTGAGGCGCACCAATTAACCGACCGGAAGGGCGCGCGCTTCCCGATGCGCAGGCTGAAAACGGGTTCCGGCTGCATCGTCGAACTGGACAACTGCGTACCGCTGCTTCTCCTTAGAAACCCCGGCAGGATTCCGGACGCGGCCCGGTGGCGCGTCCGGCTGACCAACGAGGGCGCGCTCAGTGAAGCGATCGTGCGGCTGCACCGCGCGGCGCTGGACGGCGAAGATGTCAAGTCGCTGCCATTCTGGGGCGCGGTGGACGCACTCCAAACGACCACCGGACATTTCTTCAGAGGAGTGGAATGACCCCCATGCGAGAGAGAAACCTTCGGGTTCTCGAATTTACTAAGATTCGCGACCAACTTGCGGCTCTGTGTGTTTCTGATTTGGGCAAACAGCGCGCGCAGGAACTGGTTCCATCCGGCGACTCCAAAATGGTGATCATGTGGCAGGGGCAGACCGAAGAAGCGAGTACGGTCATGGCCTATTCCGGCGGCTCGCCGATGCAGTACTTTCCCGACGTGTCCGGGTTTATAAAAATCGCCGCGGCGGGCGGTACGCTGTCGCCCAAGGCGCTTTTGAACGTGGCGGAAACGCTGAAGGTCTCGCGGCTGGTGCGGCAGGCGGTTGTGACCGACCGGGAGAATACGCCGCTCCTGACCCAACTCGCGTCCCACCTCAACACCCACCGGGAGCTGGAGGAGACGATCTTCAACGCCATCCTGTCCGAGGACGAGATCGCAGACCGCGCCAGCCCGGAACTCTACGACATAAGGCGGCACCTGAGGCTGCTCGCCGACCGGATGCGCGAGAAGCTGAACAGCTTTCTTCGCGGCGAGCAGGCGAAGTATCTGCAGGACGCGATCATCACCCAGCGGAACGGGCGGTACGTGATCCCGGTTCGCGCGGAGTGCCGCGCGAACGTGCCCGGCCTGATTCACGACCAGTCGGCCAGCGGCGCGACGCTGTTCATCGAGCCGATGGCGGTGGTGGAGGCGGGCAACGACCTCAAGCAGTGGGCCGCGAAAGAGGAAAAGGAGATTGAACGGATCCTCGCCGCGTTGTCCGCGGAGGTCGCGCCGGACGCCGCGTTCCTCGGAAACAATCTGAACATTCTGGCGGAGCTGGACATGATCTTCGCGAAGGCGCTCCTCGGCCGCCAAATGAAGGCGGTGGAGCCGAAGCTGAACGCCGAAGGCCGAATCAACATCGTACTGGGCAGGCACCCGCTGATCGATCCCACGAAAGTCGTGCCGATCAACCTGTGGATGGGCGGCGAATTTACGACCCTCATCATTACCGGCCCCAACACCGGCGGCAAGACCGTCACGATGAAGACGGTGGGGCTTCTGACCCTCATGGCGCAGGCGGGCCTCGCCGTGCCCGCGAACCTGGGCACCGAGCTTGCGATTTTTGACGAGGTGTTCGCCGACATCGGCGACGAGCAGTCCATCGAACAGTCGCTGTCCACGTTTTCCTCCCACATGACCAACATTGTGGAGATTTTAAAAAACGTCACGCCGAAATCGCTTGCGCTGTTTGACGAACTGGGCGCGGGCACCGACCCCACCGAGGGCGCGGCGCTCGCGATGGCGATCCTGGAGCACCTGCTCCGGATGAAGGTCGCCACGCTGGCCACGACCCATTACTCCGAACTCAAGGCGTTCGCGCTGTCCACCAGGGGCGTGGAAAACGCATCGGTGGAGTTCAACGTGGAGACACTCAGGCCCACATACCGGCTGTCGATCGGCGTGCCCGGAAAGTCCAACGCGTTTGAGATTTCCAGAAAGCTCGGCCTTCCGAATCATCTGATCGTGAGCGCCGGCGAGCGGCTCAGCAAGGAGCAGATCCGCTTTGAGGACGTGATCGCGAACGCCGAGTACCACCGGCAGATCGCGGAAAAGGAGCGAAAACTCGCCCAGGAGGCGCACCGGGAGACGCAGGCGCTCCGGGACGAGACCGAGAAGGTCAGAAGGGAACTCGAAGCCCAGCGCGAGAACGCGATGAAGAAGGCCAAGGAGGACGCCCGCAAGGTACTGGTCAAGGCGCAGCGAGAGGCGGAGCAGATCATCGCAGAACTCAAGCGCAGCCGCCGGAACGAGGGCGCGCCGCTGCGCGAACACGAACTGCACGAGATGCGCGCAAAGCTCCAGATGGGTATTGATGAAAACGGCGAGCGCATGGCGGATGTTTCTACAGCCAACGAAGCGCCCAAAGACCTGAAGCCCGGCGAAAACGTCGAGATCATCAAGACCGGAACCCGCGCCACCGTCATCACGCCGCCCGATGAGAAGGGTGAGGCGCTGGTGCAGGCGGGCGTGATGAAGTTGAAAGTAGCGGCGACAGGCCTGAAGCGCGTCAAGGAAGCAAAGAAGGAGCGCACCGTAAACACCGTGTCACTCTCGCAGAAGCCGCTGGCGCTGGAATGCGACCTGCGCGGCATGACGCTGGACGAGGCACTGCTCGCGGTGGATATGTTCCTGGACGGCGCCGGGATTCAGCACCTCAAGAACGTGTCAATCATCCACGGCAAGGGGACGGGCGTTCTTCGTAGCGGCGTCCAGTCTTACCTGAAACAGCATCCTTTGGTCAAGGAATTTCGACTGGGCCGCTACGGCGAAGGAGAGGACGGCGTGACGGTGGTCACGCTGAAATAGGGGGCTGCGATGAACAAGAATCGAATTCTGCTGGTCGACGACGACCCCAACATCCGCCAGTTGGTTTCCTTGTACCTGACCCGCGAGGGCTTTGAGGTGGAGGAAGCCCAGCGCGGCGACGAGGCGCTGAAGCTGTTCAAGGCCGCCGCGCCCAATTTGATCCTCCTCGACATCATGCTGCCCGGCATGGACGGCTGGCAAGTGTGCCGCGAGGTGCGCAAGGTTTCCAACATCCCCATCATCATGCTGACCGCGAAGGATGAAACCTTCGACAAAGTCCTGGGGCTGGAACTGGGCGCGGACGACTATATCGCAAAGCCATTTGAGCCGAAAGAACTTGTCGCGCGCGTCAAGGCGGTCATCCGCCGCTATCAGACCGCCGACGCGCCCGACAAGGAGCTGGTGTTTCCGGGGCTTACGATCAACATCAGCCATTACACGGTTTCCTACATGGGCAAACCCGTCGAGATGCCGCCCAAGGAACTGGAACTCCTCTACTTTCTGGCAAGCCACCCCGGCGCGGTGTTCACGCGGGAGCAGCTTCTGGAACAGGTTTGGGGCTACGACTTCTTCGGCGACTCCCGTACGGTGGACGTGCATATCAAGCGCCTGCGCGAAAAGCTGGACGGCGAGTCTCTCGGCTGGAACCTCAAGACCGTGTGGGGCGTCGGCTACAAGTTTGAGGTCAAGTAGATGAAAAACCGGCTGTTCTGGCGGATGTTCTGGGCGTTCCTGGCAGCGCTTCTGGTCACGGTGGTTGTGCTTTCGCTCCTGATGGTGGTCATGGTGCGTAAGGAACGCCAGGATCAGCTGGAGGACGAAGTGCGCATGCAGGCGCGCGACGTGGCGCAGCTTCTGTCCCAGCGGGACAGCCTCGCGATCGGGCGGAGCGACGCGGCCCTTTTCAATGCGCTCAACTGGAAGATCACCGAGATCAGCGAGAATTATAACGCCAGTGTGTGGCTGGTAACGTCCAGCGGCGCGGTGCTGATCCTGGGGCGGCAGGAGTACACCAACGAACAGTTGAACGACGCGTCCGTGCTGGAGCAGATCTACAAGGTGCTTTCGGGGCAGGAGATCCGCGTGCAGGGGATGATCCCGGAATTGGGCAGCGAGATCGTGACCATCGGCGTCCCCTGGACGTTCAAGGGGCAACGGGTGGTCGGCGCGGTACTATTGCATATCTCGATCAGATCCCTGTCGGTCGACTACAGCGACATGGTGAAAAACGCGTTGATGGCGGCGGCGCTTGCGATGATCCTTGGCGTGGCGCTGGCATATTTCATCTCGCGCAGGCAGACTGAGCCGCTACGGAAGATCAACCACGCGGTGACGCGATTCGCCGCCGGACATCTGGACGAGCGGGTGGACATCCGCGGCGACGCGGAACTTCAGCAGTTGGGCGCGTCGCTCAATCAGATGGCGGAGGACCTGAAAAACCTGGAGGAATCCCGGCGCAGCTTCGTGGCCAGCGTATCCCATGAGCTTCGTTCGCCGCTCACCTGCATCAGCGGGTATGTCTCCGGGATGTTGGACGGTACGGTGCCGGAGGAGGAGCGGCCCAGATACCTTCAGGTGGTGCTGTCCGAGGCCGCACGGCTTACCAAACTGGTCAACGATCTTCTGGAGCTTTCCAAGTTTGAATCCGGCAAGTTCCCGCTGGCGAAGACTGTTTTTGACGTCAACGAGCTTCTGCGGGTGGAACTTCTGAAGTTTGAGGGGCGTATCGACGAAAAGAAGCTGGATGTGGACGTGGATTTCCGAGAAGAACCCTGCCGCGTGCTGGCTGACGCAGACCGGATCCGGCAGGTGATCACCAACCTCATCGATAACGCCGTGAAATTTACCTCGGAGGGTGCAAAGCTCGCATTGACTACTGAGGCCGCGGGTGACACCTGCTATGTGCGCGTGTTCAACGAAGGCGCGCCGATCGCGAAGGAGGATATCCCGTTCCTGTTCGAACGGTTTTACAAGGCGGATAAGGCGCATACTTCCGGTATGGGCACCGGGCTGGGACTCTCCATCGTAAAGAAAATTCTCGATCAGCACGGGCAGACCATCAAAGTTTCTTCGGGCGCGGGCGGAACGACGTTCACGTTTACGCTGGAGTGCGCGAAGGCCGAGTTGGGGGAGGGCAAGGGATCATGAGGCGCATCAGGGCACGGGAACTCAGGCGGTATTCGGCATTCCTGCTGGCGCTGGCGCTTTCGGCGCTCGCGGGCGGTCTGGTGGCGCAGGCCGCGTCCGGCGGGACGCCCTACTCGGTGGTCTATTCGTCCGAAAACCCGATTCCGGAGATCGCAAAAAAGGTGCGCCCGGCGGTCGTGCAGGTGATCAACGTCGTCCAGAGCTGGAACGTGAAGGACGGCGCGGCGTCGGAGGATCAGGCCTACGGCTCCGGCGTCTATTTTGACGAGCGCGGCTATGTCGTGACCAATTACCACGTGGTGGACGGCGCGGATCTCGTCGACGTTCGACTTTTGAACGGCGACCGGATGCCTGCGACGCTGGTGGGCTATGACGACGGAACCGACATCGCGGTTCTCAAGGTGGACGGGAAGATCGACGCCGCGCCGGTGCCGTTTGGCGATTCCGATCAGCTTCAGATTGGCGATCTGGCGATTGCCATTGGGAACCCCGGCTCGGACACGGTGTTGTTCGGCACCGTCACCGCCGGGATCATCTCGGCGCTCAACCGCGCGGATATCGACGCGGGCAATTTTTCCCGCAGCGTTTCGGTCATCCAGACTGACGCGGCGATCAACACCGGCAACAGCGGCGGCGCGCTCCTGAACGCAAAGGGCGAACTGATTGGCATCCCTACGCTTAAAATCATGTACGACACCACCACCGTGTTCGAAGGGCTGGGCTTCGCGGTTCCGGTCAACACGATCAGACCTTTGATTGACCAGATCATCGCAACCGGTAGGGTCGTCCGTCCCCGGATGGGCGTAACGGTGCAGGACTTCGACGGCCCGGACGAGGCGCTGCCCAAATACCCGTCCGCCGGTGCGCAAGTAATGAATGTGGAACCTGGAAGTCCCGCGGATAAAGCAGGGCTCAAGATGTACGACATCATCACCGCCATCAACGATATCCGGATCAAGAGTGTGGACGCATTAACCGGCGAGATAGACAAACATAAGGCCGGGGAATCGATGACGCTTTCCGTATACCGCGCCTACGACCCGGATACGGGCGAGCTCGAAAAGAGAGCGGAGTCGCTTCAGCTTTCTGTCATACTGGAAATGATCGAATAGTGCCTATTTGAAACATGAAAGCATCGTCTGCGCCGGATCATTACGCGGATCGCTGTGTCGCCGTCCGCTCAACGTAGCGTTATTGGATGCATGATTACTTCGCATTGGAAGAATATCAACACGCGGGAGGGATACGAATGAAAGTTCTTCTGATCAACGGAAGCCCCAATCCGGACGGCTGCACCTTCTCGGCGCTGTGTGAAGTCGCGGGCGTTTTGGAGCAAAACGGGATTGAGACCGAGATCTTCCAGATCGGGAAAAACGTGATCCGCGGCTGCGTCGACTGCGGCGGCTGCCGGAATAACCGCTGCGCGTTTGACGATCTCGCGAACCGCGCGCTGGAGAAGATGGAGACATCCGACGGCCTTGTGATCGGATCGCCTGTTTATTACGCAGCGCCGAACGGCAGTCTGATCGCGCTTTTGAACCGCATGTTCTTCGCGGGAACCGCGCTGATGCGGCTGAAGCCCGCCGCCTGCGTCGTGTCCGCGCGCCGCGCCGGAACCACCGCCGCGTTGGAGGTGCTGAACAAGTACCCGACCATCGCGCAGATGCCGCTGGTTTCCTCGACGTATTGGAATATGGTGCACGGGAACGAACCCCAGGAAGTGTTTCAGGACAAAGAAGGCGTTGGAACCATGCGCACGCTGGGCTCGAACATGGCGTACCTCCTCAAGTGCATCGAGGCGGGGAAAACAGCGGGCGTCACGCCGCCGGAGCGGGAACCGAAGACTTACACCAACTTCATCCGATGAGTGACTATCTGGTTCGCCTGGGCGTCAGGTTGTTTACACCCGGCGGAGAGAAATGCTTCGGCCCTGGCATCGCGGAATTGCTTGAGCGCATCCAACGCAACGGTTCGCTCCGAAAAGCCGCGGGCGAGATGGGCATGGCGTATTCGCGTGCATGGAATGTGGTCAACGAGTGCGAAAAGGCGCTTGGATTTGAGCTGATCGCGCGCGCCGCCGGCGGACACGCGGGCGGCGGCTCCCAACTAACCGAGCGCGGCGTGGCAACGCTCAAAGCGTTCCGTTCGATGGAAGCGGATTTGAACGCGCGCGCCTCGGCTTTATCCGCTGCGTTGTTCCAGGATTGACCATCATCGTGGCATACGGCCGCCCGTGCGATGTTCACGCGGGCGGCCGAAATTATACGTTCCCCACATACACGTTTGACAGGTGTTTTCGAGCGGTATCCGAAAGTTTCAGAAGCGTGTCCGCAGGCGTGGGCGCGGCAGAAAAATGGTATCGAGGGAAGCATCGGGACAGGTGCAGCGGGATGTCGCCCAGCGTCGAAAGCCAGGCGGAGAGACGCTCGATCTCTTCCGCGTTATCATTCTTTCCCGGCACGACCAGCGTAGTCACCTCGACGTGGCAGGACTCGGAAAGTCGAGCGATGAATGCTTTGACGGTTTCAAGGTCGCCCTTCACCCAGTCGTAGAAGTCCTTCGTGAATCCCTTCAAATCGATGTTCGCTGCGTCGATCAGCGGGATCAGTTCATCAAGCGGCTCCAAGCAGAAGCAGCCGTTGGTGACCAGCACGTTTTTCATGCCGATCGCGCGGATCTCCTTCGCGCAGTCTCGCACGAATTCGTAGCCCACCAATGGCTCGTTGTAGGTGTAGGCGAGGCCGATGTTGCCCTTGGATTTCAGCGATTGCGCGAGGTTCGCAAGTTCCTTTGGCGTGGCGCTCTGCCCGCCGCCGGGGCCTTTCATCGAGATTTCGCTGTTCTGGCAGAACGGACAGCGCAGGTTGCAGCCGAAACTGCCCACGGAAAGCACCATGTTGCCCGGCATGAAGCGTCGGAGCGGTTTCTTTTCGATCGGATCAAGGGATAGAGACGAAATTTCCCCGTAGTTCAGGCAGTTTTTCCCGCCCTCGCCGCCCCTCGCGCGGCAGAAGCCGACGCCGCCTTTTGAGAGCGCGCAGTGGTGCGGGCAGACGGGACAGCGCGACTTGTCCGGCGCGCCGTCCGGAAACGCTTCGCTGGTTTCGGACTTCGCCGCGCGAAGATCGGCCGCCTCCCTCTCCATAGTGAGTACCGGCGTCATTTGTAGCGCACCACCTGAAAGCGCTCCAGCGTCACCGGTTCATGTTCACCGATGCCCGCCTTCCGCCGGGCGATGGACACCTGTTCCGCGACGGTGTCGACGCCCTCCAGCATCGGGAGGAGAAGGCCTCTTCGACGCCCGCTGGTGACGATCACGCCATATTTTTGCGGGTCGAGGTCGTCGATCACCGCAGGTTCCGGCGCGCACAGCACGTCCACGCTATAAACCAGTTCGTTCAGTTCATCTTCTGAAACCGGCTCAAAGCGCGGGTCTTCTCGCCCGGCGGACACGGCATTTCTCAGCACTTCCTCGGCGACGCAGCCGGTCACCGGTTGGATCGTGCCGATGCAGCCGCGAAGCTGGCCGTGCTTTTTCAGCGACACGAACGCGCCCGCCCGATCTATCTTCATCCAATCGGGAAGCCCGTCCGGTATCGTTGCGCGCTTCCCAGTTTTTACGAAGGTTTCAAGGGACAGCCGCGCGAGACGCACAATCGGGCTTTCGCCCGCCTTGACGGCGTCCAGCCGCGCTTTTTCCATTGCCCGGAAGACTTCCGCGAACTTCCGGCTGTCGTCTGGCTCCGTAGGCTCAAACGCGGCCACCGCGTAACCGACGCCGAACGGCCCCTCGTAGGTTAGCAATTCGGGCTTAACACCCAAGCCGTCCAGCGCGCCCGCCATGATCCGGAAACTGCCGGTTCCGCACGCGGCGGCCGCCTCATTCAGTTCATGAGGCAGGGCGAGAAAATCCAGAAAATCGCCCGAAGCCATCGCGCGGGTGATCCGTTCGTCGTAAACCGGCCCTTCTGGTGAATAACCGTACGGCCCGTCTTTGGTCAGTTTGTGGGACAGATCGCCGCTCGCGAGGATGATGACCCTCCGGGAAAGTGCGTCCGCTGCCCGCCGGATAGCCTGACCCAGGCCGTAATGGTCGAGTGCGGACAGTCCGCTGAGGCCGATTCTGACGATGTTCGCATCCTGCCAGCCGGTTCGCAGCATCCAGAGCGGCACGAACGTCCCGTGATCGAGCGACGGTTCCCGCTCGCCCGCGCCGCCCGCGGGAACGCGGGCCTTCGCCGCCTCGTCCGCGACCGCGGCGGCCAGCGGCTCATCGTACCGGACGGAGAGTTTTGCCTCAGGCGCGCCGAAGCGCGCCATGTCGCCTTTTGCGCCCGCGCCGGGGGAGATGTGGAAGTAATCCTGATACGCGGTCGCGTGGGGGGAGAGGATGACAATGGTCTCCGGCGACAGCGCACGAATGCGCGCGGCGCAGGTTTCAAACGCGCGAATGGTGGCGGCGATGTCTTTCTCACGGCCATGCCCCACCTCCGGCAGGATGACCGGCGGATGCGGCAGGGCGAATGCGCCGATGATGGGCATAGGTTACTCCTTTCGTCAGACGACCTCCACGTGGATTCCCCGAAGCACCTTCAGCGCCGCCTCGTGCAGCGTTTGATCAAAACTCGCGGTCAGGCCGCCGTCGACAATGACCCTGGCTTCCGGGTAGCGGCATTTCAGAAGCACGGCATTGCTAAGGACGCAGATGTTTGAGACCAGTCCGACCAGTTCGACCGATTCCACCTCGTTTGGGTCGGGAAGCACGAGCAGCTGCTCCGGGGACATGCCGAAGGCGGTCTTGTCAATGGCCGCCGCGTGAACGTCCGAAAGCGCATTCCGGGTCTCGCCGTAGACCTGCCAGCCGTCGGAGTCCTTCAAACAGTGCGACACCGGCAGGTTCCGGCCTTCCTGTGTCAGGAGGTATTCCTCCCCGTGCGTGTCCCGCGTAAAATACACCTGTCCGGGGCCGTAGGCGCGCACCTTCCGCGCGATCCCATCGTCCAGCATTTCTGCGCCGGGGAAGCCCAGCGCGCCGGACACGAAGTCCACCTGATAGTCGATCACAAACAAGAGCTTCTTCATGGCTTCTCCTCTTTGGTTCAGCGCCCGCGCAGCCGTTTCTCAAGCTTCCTGTGTCCCGGAAGGAACTGTTCGATCAGCTCGTGAAATGCCTGGGCGTGGTTCTTGTAACGGATGTGCGCCAGTTCGTGCACCACCACGTAGTCGATGAGTTCGCCGTCTTTTAGCATCAGCCTCGCGGAAAAACTGAGCGCGTTCTTCGCGCTGCAACTCCCGTAGCGGGTGCGCGCCCTGCTGATCGAGATTCGGGTGGGGACAAGCCCCATTCGACCGCTCCAGAAGCGCACGCGATCCGGAATGACCCGGCGAGCCGTCCGAATCAGCGCCTGCATCTCCTCCGGCGTCGGTTCAGCCGGTAGGGGTTTCGCTTGCAGCCGCGCCCGGTGGCGTTCGATCCAATCCGCCTTGCCCGAAACGAACCGGGCGATCTCCCGGTCCGGCAGCGCGTAGGGCGCGCGGACGGTCAGCGTCAGGTCGGGGGAAATTTCCAGCGCGAGGGTTCTTCGCGCGGAACGGATTACTTGGTAGTCTCTCTGTTTCATGCGTGGGTATTCGCCTTTCGAAAACATAGGAGCAGTTTACCGAAGCAGCTCCATCGCACCGACGATGCCGAAATCCTCGGTCAGTTCCGCGTTTTTGAAATAGACCGGAAGGTCGCTCTGATTGTAGGCGTCAAATTGCGCGCGAACGCCGGGGAACAGCCGGTCACCAAATTTCAAAAGCCCGCCGCCGAACACGAACAGGTTGATATTGAAGGTCACGTACAAGTTATAGAGCCACACCGCCATGTATTTGGTCATCTGCTCAAGCGCCCAGATCGCGAGCGGATCGCCCAAGTCAAAGCCTTCCTGAATGTGGAACGCATTGATGCGCTCCGCGCCCCCGGCAAGTTCCGGCATGATGGACGGCTCACCCTGTGTAATCCGTGCCTGGACGTGCTTCACAATCATCGAGCCGGACACGTAGGACATCAGGCAACCGCGGTTGCCACAGCCGCACAGGATGCCTTCGCCCGGCGTGATGATCGCGTGTCCCGTCTCGCCCGCCCAGCCATAGCTGCCACGGAACAGCATTCCATTGATGATGACCGCTGAAGAGATGCCGGTTGAAACCGGACAGTACAGCATGCTGGGGAATCCCCGGCCAGCGCCATGCCGGTGCTCGGCGAGCGCGGCGGCCTGTGCGTCGTTGGCGAGCGCCACCTTTAGGCCCAGCCTTTGGGACAGGTAGTCCCGTGCCGGGAAATTATTCAGGCAGGTCAGGTTGACCGTTTTCATGATTCGCCCTTCGTCGTATTTCACGTAGGACGGAACGCCGACGCCGACGCCTTCCAGATCCTCTTTCCGCACCCCGTGCTCCGAAGCGAGACGGAGCGCCTGATCCGCGATCCGGTCAAAGAACGGCTCCGGCGGGCACTGCGCGTCAGACGGCACAGCCGTTTTCGCGATCAGCGACCGGTTTTCATCAAAGAGCCCGTACGCAATCTTGGTTCCGCCCACATCAATGCCGATGGAATAGCCCATAAAAGCAGCACCTTCCTGAAAAAATTACATAATTGCCTATACATTGTTTCAAATAATCATAACACGGTGACGATATATGTAATATCGAGGAATCGTTTCATGCCGATTATACCAACGGGGAAGCGCGGCTGTCAATCGCATCCCAACGGATGTACACTGCGCAATGAACGCTTCACCGGCGTCTTCTGGCCGAGGGAGGGGAGCGCATGGCGGAAGGAATCGTCTTTGGCATTCAGAGTTCCAGCCTGGACGTGGGGCCGGGCATCCGGACGGCGGTCTTCTTCAAAGGCTGTCCGCTCCGCTGTCCATGGTGCGCAAACCCGGAAGGGCAGTCCGCGGAGATTCAGCGCACAAGGGACGGCAAGGTGTACGGTGAAAAGATGACGGATGATGCCGCGTGGCGCGAAGTGAAGCGGGACTTCCTGTTTTTCGGCGAGTCAGGCGGTGGTTTGACGCTGACCGGCGGCGAACCTCTGATGCAGGCAGAATTCGCGAAAGAGCTGCTTTCGAGGGCGAAGTCGGAAGATGTCCATACCGTGGTTGAAACGTCGGGCGCGGTCGCGTGGGACGCAGTCGAGCAGGTGTGCGCGCTCGTAGACCTCTGGTACTTCGACATCAAGCATTACGCTGTGCGCACGCACAGGCAGTGTACGGGGCGTGGCAACGAAGACATCCTTGAAAACCTGAAAAATCTGATCGGACGCGGCGCGAAGGTCATTCCGAGGATCCCAGTGATTCCCGGCTTCAACAATACCATCGAGGACGCAAGACAGTTTTCGGATTTGCTCAACCGGCTTGGCGTTCGCAGGGTGGACCTGCAACCTTTTCATCAGGCGGGGGAGAAGAAGTACCGGGCGCTCGGCCTGCCATACGCATATGCCTGGGAAAACCCGATGCGAGTCGCCTCGCTCGCGCCGTTCCGGGACGAGTTCCGAAAGCGCGGGATCGACGCGCGGCTGTGATCACAGAACCGTGTACGAAGAGAATCCGGCGTGGTCAGGCGCGCTCTTGCTCGCCCGCGTGCGTCACCCGATAGCCCAACCAGGTAATGAACGCGGCGGCGACGAACGCGGCCACCTGCGTATAAAACGGAATTTTCGCGCCGTATTCGTAGGCGAAGCCGGAAACCAGCGGACCGAAGATCATACCCAAAAACCGGGCGGAGTAGAAAAGGCCGCTCAGGAGTCCGATGTCCCCGTGACGGCCCTCCGTCGTGAGCGCCTGCTGGATGGGGATATGCAGCGCGCTGACCAGGAAGAACACCGCGTTGAAGGTAAAGAACAGCCCCACCGTCGGCATCACCGTCGCAAGCGTCAGAAAAACGGCGCTCAGAATTAGAATGATCGGCAGCGATTTGTACGCGTCGAAATTCTTCATGATCCAGCGGTTGATGAACACGTTCGCGGCGAGGCCGATGAGGCCGGACGCCGCTTTCACAATGCCATTGATGGAAGAAGCAAAGTCGAGTTCGCGCTTCATGTAATAATTGAGCGCGTTGTCAAAGCCGTAATTGCCGAAGTTGGACAGCGCGACGCCGAGGAGGAAAAGTAGCGCCGGAAGCGTCATCATGTTCATCATCTGGCGAATCGAAAGCCGCTTCGTGGTGGTGCCGTGGTTCAGCCTGTCGCCCTCCATGCTGCGCAGCATCAGGTTGACAAGCACCGCCGCGATCAAAAGAACGGCCGTCTGCGCGTAGAACACCGGTAGGACGCCCCAAAGCCCGATCATCCCGCCCGCGAAGTAGCCCAGCGCCGCTGAAATGCCCACCATCGCCGCGTAATACGAAAGGTGCGCGCCGCGCTCCTTGGGATCGGACAAATCGACGATCAGCGCCATCAGGCACACGGATGTGCCGCTGGTGAAACAGCCCGCGATCAGACGCGCGGCGAGCATCTGAGGCAGCGTCCTGGAAAGCCCGAACGCAAGCTGCGCCAGTGCGTAGCCGACGAGACTGATCAGCATCACCGACGAACGGGTCTTCTTGTCGCTCAGGCGCCCCCAGAAAGTGCTGAATATGAAGCTGCCCAGAGACATCGTCGCGAACAAAAGGCCGAAGGAGTAATCCGGAAGGCCGTTGTCCAAGATCAGCGTCGGCGTAACCGGGTGGATGAAATTTGCGCCAAAGTTATAGAGGAACGCAATCAGCTGCAGGCGGAGAAAGGGTTTCATTCTCAAGGCGAGTCATCTCCAGTAGCGTTTCCAATACCTGATCCCAATCCAAAACACTAATTCTTCGTTGGAACTTTTCGCGCAGAGAAGGTTGGTTTCCCTCTGGGAAACCAAGTCGCTACTCGACCGCACGATTCAATTTGAATCGTGCGCCACCTTGTCGCCTTCCGGTAAAAACAGCGCTGCTATTCATCACTCCGGCTCCTCATTCTGCATCGAAAATCCCTCAACCCTTTGGAATATCAATGTTTTGCTTTGTATGAACATTATTCCTCCGCCGGACGGACTTTGTCAAGCGGGGTGGGTGATTTTATAACGCATGATATGAATAAATATGCGTTCTTTGCGAATAAAAATCCGGCTCGTGAAACGAGCCGGATCTACAGATGATGAAGCTTTTCGTCAGTCCTCTTCTTCCTCTTCCGGCAGGTCGGCGTCGTGGAACACATTCTGAACGTCGTCGTAATCCTCCAGCGCGTCGACCAGTTTGTTGATTCGCGCGACCATCTCGGGGTCGGTGACGGATACGGTGGTCGTGGGCACCATCTCGCGCTCGGCGGAAAGGAACACGCACCCTGCGGCATCCAGTTTGTCGCGCACCTCTGAGAAGTCGTTGGGGTCGGTGTAGATGACGGCGACGCCTTCGCCCGCTTCGACGTCCGCAGCACCCGCGTCCAGCGCCAGCATCATCAGTTCGTCCTCGTCCAGATTCTTGGCGTTGTCGATCTCAATGACGCCCTTGCGTTCAAACTTCCAGCCGACGCAGCCCGACGCGCCGAGCGCGCCGCCGTTCTTGTCGAACAGGTGGCGGATCTCGGAAGCGGTGCGGTTGAGGTTGTCGGTCACAACCTCCACGATGAACGCCACGCCGCCCGGCCCGTACCCTTCGTAGGTGATCTCCTTATAACTGGAAGCGTCGCCCTCGCCCGCAGCTTTTTTGATGGAGCGCTGAACATTGTCATTGGGCATGTTGGCCGCCTTGGCCTTGGCGATGACATCCCGCAGTTTGCCGTTGACGTTGGGATCGGCGCTGCCGCCTTCGCGCACGGCGATCACGATTTCACGGCCGATCTTGGTGAATATCTTGCCGCGCTGCGCGTCGGTCTTTTCCTTCTTGTGCTTGATGGTCGACCACTTGTTGTGTCCAGACATGCGTTCGCCCCCTGAAAGTGTGTGCTGAGATATTGTATCATCCAAATGCCATTCTGTCAAAGCCCGAACGCAGCCTGATTGGTTATTTCTTTCCTATGGAAGCCTTGTATTTTTCGTAGGCGACGTTCACGAGCGCCTTGTCCTGACTGTAGGTAATCAGACTGAGGCCTTGTTCGATGGGGTAATAGTCACCGTCAGTAAATCCAAGTTCAAACGCGATGCGGTAGGTCGGAGAATCCGCCTGCATAACGTACCATGTGATCCTGTTGCATACCGGCTGACGGCGGGTCATGGAGTAGAATTCATAACTGGTTTCGCCCGCTGGAGAAATGATGTTCGCTTTGATGCCCGCTTCTTTGTAGACCCGTTCGAGGGCTACGTCGTTTGGCAGCTGTTTATCCCGGATGACGCCCTTGGGAAGCACCCATTCGTTCTTCTCGTTGCGGAGCAGGAAGACCTTGTCCTCGTAAAACACCACGCCGCCCGCACACTTGCGAAAGATCATCGGCATTACCACCTTTCTTTTGCCGCTACCCCTCTGATGGAATCTTAACATATTGTGCCCGGATTTGCAAGTCTTTTGACAATGCACATAAAATCAATCTGCCGTGTTACGCGAAAACGCGGCAGATGATCTCTTGTCACTGATCCGAATTTGATGATAACTGATTTGATGGCTTGACAAATGTTCTAAAACGTTCGAATTCGCCCGATCGCGGTGGCGGTCACTACGCTCTCGATGAAGATGTCCGCGCCGTATCCGCTTGAGGATATCAGCGGCTTTTCCTCGACCGTAACCAATGGTTCGCCAGAAACACCCCGGCGAAGCGCCTCCGCGCGGGCTTCCCGCTCGGTGACGCCGCGTGCGATGAGCACCGCCTCCTCAAGCGTCGGCGCCTCTTCGGAAAGGAGCGCATGAAGCACGCGGAAACCTTCGCCCTCCGGGTGGATGGTGGCTCGGCTGGTGGCGGATACATTTCCCACAACCGCACCCAGCGCGTTGGCGACACCCGCGTATTCCGGGATGACGCAGGCTGTGCCCAGCGCGCGCGCCACATCCGGCAGAAAGATGTGGATCGGAGCGCCGACACCTACCAGAACGCTTCGGGTGGATACTCCAAAATGAACGCAGCCTTCGCGTGCCTGTTCGCTCATCTTCCAGGCGCGGTCAAGAAACGCATTCAAGTCAGCGCCGATCCCGTTTTTCTGAAAGGACGGCATTTCCTCCCGGATCAACATCGACGCGACGCTCAGGTACAACCTGCGTTTGACCTCGCCGTAGACCCAGCCGCAGAGCGCCTCCACGCTGATCCGCGCGCAGTTCGCGACAAACTGCGCGCCAAGCGCCGCGGCTTCGCGGTCAAATGCGGAAAAATCCCCCTTCAGGTGCATGATGTCGGTGGGGGTGAGGCCGATGCGGAGCACCGCGCCTTCGCGTTCCAGCCGAGTGACGTTCAGGCCATAGATGTCACGGCCAGCTGCGCGCGCGGCATCCTCGTATATCAACGGCCCGTCCCGGAGCGACGCGCAGAAACGCTTTTCTTCATCGGTATAGCCAGGGCGATCCGAAATGTCCCGGACCAGGGAGAAGAACTCATGGAGCGGCAGCGAATGTTTCTCCCGTAACTTCAAGAGGTTCCGAAGCGCCGGGTTGATGCCGGGCCAGCGGCTGGAAGCGACGGAGAGCGGGATCACGCGGGTGTGTTCCAATCTCAGCACACCGTTTCCGTCCGGCCGAACGACGCTGTCGCCGCCAAGGCCCAGCGTCTCCACGTAAACGCCCTTGACGAACGTATTCCACGCGCCGATGCGGATGCCGCTCGTCGCCTGGATCGCGAATCCGTCTCGGATCAGCGCAAGGTCGGTGGTCGTCCCACCCATGTCAACGATTACAGCCTCCCGCGCGCCTGAAAGCGCCTGTCCGCCAACGATCGAGGCCGCCGGTCCGCACAGGATGGTTTCCACAGGCCTGACGCCCGTGAACTGCTCACTCATCAGGCTCCCGTCGCTGCGCATGATGGATACCGGCAGATCCAACCCCCGCGCGCGCAGCGCCTTTCGGATGGCCGCAAGGAACTCCGAGAGCACCGGGATCAGACGACCGTTCAGCAGCGCGCCCGCGCCGCGACGGATCGCGTCAAGATCCATGAACAGCTCATGCCCGCATATGACCGGGATGGGATAGCGCGCGGAAACTGCGTCGCGCGCCTCGGTCTCCAGCGACGCCGCGCCGGAGGCGGCGTTGAGCGCGACGATCGCCAGCGCGTCCGCATCCGAAAACCAGTCCGCGCTGTCCCGGAGAAACGCGCCCCAGTCCGGCGTTTCCATGACATGTCCGTTTGACGAAGTCCGCGCGTCCAGACAGTAAATCAGGGCAGGGTCGGTCAGCCCGGCATCGGCGCCTACCCAATCCACCGTTTTCCGATCCACGCCCAGGAATAGAAGTTTCGCGCGCCCGCCTTTTCCCTCCACGCAGGCGTTGGTGGCCAGCGTCGTCGAGAGGGAGACGATTCCTGCTTCTTGAAGGAGCGCCGGATCGAGCGCGTCCAGCGCCTGAAGGATGCCGATGGAGAGGTCGTCCCGCGTGGTCAGGGCTTTGGCCGAGGCCAGTATGGTTCGTGTTACAAAGTCGTACACGACCGCGTCAGTGTAGGTTCCGCCGGTGTCGATGCCGATTCCAAAGGATTTGTCCATGCTTATAGGTCCTTTGTTTTTTGTGCCGCCGTCAGGAGAACCGGATTTCTGTAAACCCGCACAGCGGCTTGTAGCCGATTTTTCGATAAATGTCGTTGGAAGTCGGGTTCATGCGATCCGCGAACAGCGCGCAGTAGTCGTTTCCCTTTTCCAGAATGGCTTTGCTGAGCAGCGCGACGCAGGAAGTGGCGTAGCCGCGGCCACGGAAGAAGGGCGGCGTGTACACGGGGCCGATGGAGCGACCGTGCGGCATCTGCCGCGTCGAGCCGGCCATTGTGACCGGAACGCCTTCGTGTTCCAGTAGGTACATCGTCCCGCGCTCAACCGACCAGTGCGTGTTCTCGTAATCCAGCGGCGATTGGATGTGAAAGCACTCGTCCGTGAAACTTTTCATCCAATAGGGCAGAAAATGCAAATCCTTTTCGTTCGCCGTTCTCAGCGTTCCGGTGATCGGTACATCCTCCGCCGCAGTCAGCTGATACAGAAGTTCATTAGTTGCGACGTCCATCGCCTTCTGTGCCATGGGCGCGTAGGCGCACGCGAACGCATACGAGAGCGCCTCTTCCGCGAGAACGCCGGGCGGGTAAACACCCCTCGTAACCAAGTGTTCCGCAAGCGCCCGAAGCGCGCCGTCCGGAACCGCCTGGTTCGGGGCGGACAGTAAAAGGTTGTACGGCGGCGTCATCAGCACGATCAGCGCGCACGCGTTTTGCTCATGCTCCATACGCGCCATGAACCAGTCCGGCTTCGCGTCGCCGTCCGCGCCGCGCGTGAGAATACCAAGCGGCATGTTGTTCAGCGCCTCGTCCGAGCATAATGCCTCATGTGCATCGGCGAGGAATGCTTTTGCGTCCGCGTATTCGATCAGCCGCACCGCGATCCCTCCAAAAACTTATGATATGATATTATTCCATATTGAGACGCAGGTCAACGCTTTTCTTTTGGTTGAATTCCCCGAAGCATGGAATGGGTTCAACCGAAGAAATTTTACTCGGTATGTTCGCGGTTATCGGATAGATATTTACATAAATCTGCTATACTGTGTGTGCTAAACTTACAAAAATTGCGGCTGAGGAGCAGAACGCATGCGAAAGACGAAAATTGTTTGCACCATCGGTCCCGCCTCGGAAAACCGGGAGACGCTCCGGCAGATGATCCTGGCGGGCATGAACGTGGCGCGGCTCAATTTCTCCCACGGCAGCCATGAGGAACATATAAAGCGCGTAGTCCTTCTCAAGGAGCTGCGCAAAGAAATGAACGTTCCGCTCGCGATCATGCTGGATACCCGCGGGCCGGAGATTCGGATCGGCCGGTTCAAGGACGGAAGCGTCACGCTGAAGGACGGCGAGACGTTCACACTCACGACCCGCGCCTGCGAGGGCGATGAAAGAAACGTCAACATCAACCACGAGAAGTTGCCCCAGTACGTGAAGCCGGGCGACGTGATCATGCTGGACGACGGCCTGATCGGCCTCACCGTGCAGCGTGTGGATGGGGAGGACATCGCCTGCCGCGTGGAGAGCGGCGGCCCGCTTTCCAACAACAAGAGTGTCAACCTGCCCGGCATCGACATCGACATGCCCTACCTGTCCGAGCAGGATCGCGCGGACATCCTGTTCGCGGTGGAAAACGAATTGGATTACATCGCGCTGTCGTTCGTGCGCACCGCGCAGGACGTCATTGACGTAAAGCGGCTGCTCGCAAGGTATGGCGACTCCGGCATCGACCTGATCGCGAAGATCGAGAACCGTTCCGGCATCGCGCACATCGACGAGATTATCCGGCTTTCCTCTGGGATCATGGTGGCGCGCGGCGACATGGGTGTCGAGATCCCGTTTGAGGAACTGCCGCACCTGCAAAAACAGCTGATCACCAAGTGCTACCGGGCGGGCAAACGCGTCATCACCGCAACGCAGATGCTGGAGTCGATGATCCGCAATCCCCGTCCCACCCGCGCGGAAATCACCGACATCGCCAACGCCATCTACGATGGCACCAGCGCACTGATGCTGTCCGGGGAGACCGCGAACGGCCGCTATCCGGTTGAGACCATCCGCACGATGGCCAAGATCGCCGAGCGCACCGAGGAGTTCATCAATTACAAAGAATTGTTCAATTCCGCGCAGCCGCAGCTGGACAAGAGCGTGATCAACGCGATATCCCACGCGACCTGCACCACGGCTCACGACCTGGGCGCTGCGGCGATCGTGTCGGTCACGCGCACCGGTTCCACGGCGCGCATGGTTTCCCGGTTCCGTCCGGCGACACCGATCGTCGCGATCACGCCCAACCCGCGCACTTTCCGCCAGCTGGCGCTGTCCTGGGGCGTGACGCCGCTGATGAACGATTACAAGGCTTCCAGCCGCGAACTGTTCATGGACGCGGCCCGCAAGGTACAGGAGGCGGGCCTGGCGTCGGACGGCGACATCATCGTCATCACCGGCTCTTCCGATCGGGTCGGCGAGATCACAAACACGCTGCAGATCCATGTGCTGGGTACGGCGCTTGCGCGCGGTGTCGGCAACGGGTTTGCGCCCATCACGGCACGGCTGTGCGTGGTCACCGGGCCGGACGATCTGAAGCATTTTCACGACGGCGATATTCTGGTCATCGACCGCAGCACCAGCGACGTACTGCACGAACTGCGCAGGGCGAGCGCCGTGGTGACGGAGGAAGCCATGGCGGATTCCGGCGCTGCGACCGTATGCCTCGCGCTGGATCTTCCATTGATTTCGGGCGCGGAAAAGGCCACGCAGCTTTTAAAGACCGGCTGTCTCGCCACCGTCGACGCCAAGAGCGGCGTCGTCTACAACGGGGACAGCGGGCATTCCGCCGTAAAATAACGCGAAAAGTCGTTTCATGAAGGCCGGATCACCTGGTCAAAACCGTTAAGCGCCTCGCCTTCGATCAAGCGGGTGTCATATTTGCACGGAATGACGCGCGCGCATTGCCTCGTTGAGATCCATCGCCGAGCCTCCTTCACGCTCATAGCCTCATGAATCGCTTGATCAGCGCCCTGGCCGGGCGATAATAGAACGGCTCCAGCGCGCCTGAGACAAACTTCAGATGCTTTCTGATCTCGATCTTCTGCGGACAGTGCGTTTCGCACTTTCCGCAGCCAACGCACCGAGACGCCGCGCCCACATCCTTTTTCATGCTGGTCTGCATCAGGTATTCCGTAAATGCGCGCCGCTTCCCGGCGATGGAGATTCCATTATAGCAGGAAAAGCAGGTCGGGATATCGACGCCCGCGGGGCAGGGCATGCAGTAATTGCAGCCCGTACACGGGACTTTCATCATTTCCTGAAGGATCTCGCGCACCTTCCCGAACATCTGGAAATCAGCGTTCTTGAAACTGCCCGGCAGCGCGTTGGACGCGACGCGGACGTTTTCTTCGATCATCTCCATCGTGTTCATTCCGGAGAGAACCGTCGTCACCTCCGGGAAGTTGTAGATCCAGCGGAATGCCCATTCCGCGGGCGAGCGAGAAGCGTCCGCCGCCTGGAACAGCGCGTCGACGGACGGAGGCAGTTTTTTCGCCAGACATCCGCCACGCAGCGGCTCCATGATCATGACGGGCAGGCCATTGGAAGCCGCGTATTCCAGGCCGCTCCGGCCCGCCTGGTTGAACTCGTCCAGATAGTTGAACTGGATCATGGCGAAATCCCAGCCGAACGCGTCGACGAGTTTCGGGAACTCTGAACGCCCGCCGTGGTAGGAGAAGCCGAGGTTCCTGATCCGGCCCTGCGCCTTCTTTTCCTGAAGCCAGCGCTCGAACCCAAGCGCCCGAATCCTCTCGAAGACTTTAACGTCGGTCAGCATATGCAGAAGGTAATAGTCAATGTACCCCGTTTGAAGGCGCGCGCACTGCGCCTCGAAGATCTTGTCGAAATCCTCGTACTTTTTGACCATATAGGGCGGCATCTTTGTCGCGATCTTCACCCGGTCGCGGTATCCTTTTGCGAGTACCCTGCCAAGCGTAGACTCGCTGTTTGGATAGATGTACGCCGTGTCAAAGTAGTTGACGCCCAACTCAATGGCGCGGATGATTTGCCTTTCTGTTTCCTCAAAACCACCCTGAAAACGCATACAGCCAAACGCCAGCTGAGACAGTTGATCCCCATTCTTCGGATTCAGACGATATTTCATATCTAACCCTCTTTGTCAGGTAACACAGGTTCTAATTGGGAAATGGAAAACCCGGAGCGTTGTCCATTCCGGGAAATTGCCATACGTTTTCGGACTGGCGCGTTACCCATCATGTCTGTCCTTCGTTTTTAATCAGAATATGCGCAATCTGTATCGAGAGAATGCAGGAGAATGAAATCGCGAAAACGCGCAGCAGAGAATCCAGCGAGTTCCACCACGCCGACACGTTCACTCCATGCACCCTCCTGTAAAAGAACCCAGTTGAATTATACGTAGTTCTCGTTAGCGCGTCAATCGTCCAAGAACAATACAGCACGAACCTCACCTGGTGAGGCGCACATCGTCGAACACTTTACGCATGCGATTTTTGGCGAGAGGCGAAACTGGGTAGTTTGTTGCGAACCAATCAAAAAGAAGGCGAAGATCAGCGGAAAATTCATGCGTACTGGGACATACTCACCAATGTGCCGGAGTCCGAACAATGCGGCTGGCTCAAGGACAGATTCGGCATATCCTGGCAGAGCCGCGCGATAGAGGAAATGATGGGAAACGGCAGCAAGGAGCAGGTGCGCTGTGTGACATTATCGAACACGCAACAACCCGACCTGGAGGCGCTGAATAGCGTTTGACGGCAGGCAACCGGCGCTATAGACGATGATCCATATCGCCATGCAGAAACCCTCGACCGCATCTTGGCAGTCGAGGGTTTGTGCATGCGCGGCCGTCTTCGTAGACGGACTGGATGACATTCACGCCGGAAGCGGAACCGGCCTGGATGTCAGGCGGTCTCCCTGGCGGGCGCATTGGGGCGGAATCCGGTTTGATGCACTGATGAGATGTGATGACAGCCCATCCAGGCCTATGACGGGTGCTTCCTTAGTCAGCCTAAAACCCTGAATAACAATGCGCACCTCCTTCTTTTACGTTTTGGGGTTCCCTTGTGTCATATACATCGTCGAATAGCCCCGATATTTTATGGAAAAATCCGATTCTGCGAAAATATAACGTCGATAAGTATTTAACATGCAAGAATTTGCGTCATAGTGTCGTACGTTTTGCATAAATGGTTATGAAAAGGCCGTAACCTGTTTTGCTGAGATGCCGCGAAACTGCTCTGCATGACGTTGGTAATCAGACCAATCCCCTGATCCATTTGGGCGACGGTGGTCACCTACTCGTAAAACAGCGCTTCGGCATTTGAATGTTCTACTCCAGCGCTGTCGCTCTGCCCTTTGCGTGAAGGATGCTGTTGTTTTCGTTGTGTTACGGGATGGAGAAGAGCACCGATCCCAGGAGGATGCCGAGCAGAAGGAAACCGCAAATTGACACAAGGTGATATGAGGGATAAATGCTGTCGATGGCGCATCGACCATAGTAAGTTGATTCATGGTCTTTCACTCATCCATTATATCGACCCATTGATAGGGAAATCAAGCGAAGCGCATTGCCTTTGCGCAATCCTTGAGGGTTGGAGAAAAGATGGAATAATCGGGTAAGGTATCATTTTACGTGCAATTGTCAGAACGCCGCGCCGGGTTTCCGAAAAGGTTCGCCCAGCGCGGCGATGAATTGGCGATGAAGGTTCAGCGGATCGGGCAAGCGCCGCTGGCGCAGTCGTCATCTTCTGTGTCCAGCGACTCACCCGCTTCGAACTGGGTCAGAATCTGGGGATCAAAGGGCTGGTTGACCATGCGCAGCGCCTCGTACTGAGCCTGCGTAATGGCTTCGTAGGGCGCGAGCTGGTAGGTTCCGCCGTCGTGCGCGAGGAACGAGACGCCCACGAACTGGTCCCACACCTTCACGATTTCCTTCTCCAGTTCTGCCCATTCGTTGGGGCGAACGGTGATGGTGTTGCTGGAGTTGTGCTGCGTGTAGTGCCGCTGGAACTGAAGGTAATTGGCGAGCTGCGAAAGAGCGGACACGTCGGCCTTTGTGATCGAGGAACCGGAGGCGACCGGGAAGTCGATCACCAGCGTGCGCGCGTTCTCGATCAGGTTGCCCGGCGTGCCTACCTCCGGCTGCACCTTCCACTTCAGCGCAAGCGCGGCCTTCGCCAGCGCGTCGTCGGAGGAAACGCGGATACGCCGGATGAAGTAGGGCGCGTGGGCGTAGTGCAGCCCCGCGGACACGCCGCCCGCCACCAGCGAGAGCGTGCCCTCCGGCTTGATCGTGGTGGTTAGCAGCGGCGACGGTATGCGCAGTGCGTGCGCGTACGCCTCCGCGGCGCTCCGCGCGGCCAGCGAAAGCGCGTCAAGCGCAGCGTCCTTTTCCGCCTCGCTCAGGCCGGTCAGCGCGTCCTGGACGCCGGTCAGGCTGCATCCGGTCAGCCGGTCGCGCTTGTGTTTGTCGTTCCGTTCCGGCAGTTCCAAGTCGATCAGCGTCATCCGGAGGCCCGCCCGCGCCGAAAGCGCCTGCGCACGCTTCGCTTCTTCGAGATCAAAGCAGCCCTCTTTCAAGAACGCGCAAAGGTTGACCGTGGTCAGGTTGCACTGCTGCTTGGAATCCAGCAGGATCTCGCCGCAGGGGTTTACGCCCTCCACGTTCTCCCGGCGCAGCCGCGCGGCTTCGAGGTTGATGAACCCCGGCTCGCCGTCAAGCTGGATCAGGAGGAAAATCAAGTGCAGCATGTCGGGCGAAGGTTTCATGTCAAAGGCGAGTGAGTTGTTGGAAAGTCGGCGGTGTCCGATCTTTGGCCGTCCGTAATGGAACGGCGCGGCGCCGTTGACCTCCTCGTCGTAGGACTTTTCTGAAAGCGCGTCAAACCACGAGGGCGGCTGAACGCCGATTTTCTGAAGCTGCGCCCGCACGGCTTCGTGTTGCGCGAAATGCGCCTCCGACCAGAAACCATTGATGCCGTACTTCGCGAACAGGCATTCCATGTCCGAAGGATCGAACAAGAAGATTTCCGCCGTGCGCCGAACGCCGCCGGAAACCACGTTGTTGCCGATCAGGTTTGCGATGTCCAGGATGTGGATCGGGCGAACCTTGCCATAGCCGCGCTCGTCGGTCTCGATGGGCGCGAGGCTGGGATCGATTTTGTTTTTTAAGACCGCGTCGATCCCGGCGAACATCTCCATCAGCGGTTCCGGGCCGGAGGCGGTGCCGCCGAACGTCTTCAGCCGTTCGCCCTTCGGGCGTACGGAGTTGAACGAGACTTTGATCGTATGCACGTGCCCATACCGGGTGTCCGTCAACAGCGTCAAATACTCGCGAAGCGCGTCGCGCCAGCCTTCCTTGCTGTCGCCGACGTAGATCTTCGCGAATCCGTTCTCAAGCTGCCGCAAATCGGTATGTTCCAACCGGTAGTCGGAAGGCACCGGGTTGTACTCCGAGAGGATCAGCCGCGTGTTGGTGCGGATTGGGGCGAGCCCCGCCGCCATCTTCGGCGTACATTTGAGGCCGACGCCGCTTCCCAGCATCAGAAGGTAGAACAGTTCATACAGGTCGTCCCATTTTTCGATGTTGGTGAAGCTGCAATTGTAGTTGGCCATCGGGTAGCTTTCTGCGACCTGCGTTCCGCCCACCCAGAGCGTGCGACCGGACGGGAACTGGCGGAGGTTGAAGATCGCGTCAAAAAGTGCCTCTGCCTCCCCGCGAAGCCAATCCTCCGGGATCGGCAGACCGATTTTCGCCCGGTGCCGCCTGTCCAGTCCCACGTTGTACTCGACCGCGCGGGCGACGGTTTCCTTCCAGGTCTCCCGCCTGCCTCGTTCGGGCAGGAAGCGCGCGTAGGTGCGGTAAAACGTGAACTGCCCAAGCGGGGTCATGTGCGCCGGGTGATCGAGATACCCTTTCAGGAAATCGGCCGTCAAGAAGTTCAAAGCATTTCCTCCATCTGCGGCGGGATAGCCGCCTTTCGTATGCCGGAATCGCGCTGCAAATTCTTCTAAACATAAAGCAGGTTTGCAAATCAAAAAACCGAGTGTCCGCCTGCTTTTTGGGTAGTTTGCCTAAAAAAGAACGAGTGTGCGGCGCCCTGTCATGCGTCGTTTGCCGCGATCTGGGTAAATAATATGCTGAAAGCCGCATGGCGTCAACAGCGCCACGGTTAAGCCCGGACATAGAAGAGAGTCTATAGCAGGAGGGGTTAGCATGAGTGAGATATTCGCGGGGCTACCAAAAGTAATTCACGCGGGGCCTGATTCGAAGGACCCGATGACGTTCAAATACTACGACCCGGATCGAGTGATCCTGGGTAAACCCATGCGCGAACACTTGCCGTTCGCGATGGCTTGGTGGCACAACCTGACCGCGCTGGGCGCGGACATGTTCGGCGCGGGCACGGCCGACAAGCGCTTCGGCGCGACGTACGGCACGATGGAGCACGCGCGCCTGAAGGTGGATGCGGGCTTTGAATTCATGCAAAAGCTGGGTATCCGCTACTTCGCGTTCCACGACCTCGATCTCGTTCCGGAGGCGGAGACGCTTTTGGAGACCAACCGCCGGTTGGACGAGATCTCCGACTACATGCTGGAGAAGATGCAGAAGACCGGCATTCAATGCCTTTGGGGCACGGCGAACCTCTTTTCCAATCCCCGCTACGCCAACGGTGCGGGTTCCTCCAATAACGTTGAAGTCTACCTGCACGCAGCCGCGCAGGTCAAAAAGGCGATCGACATCACGAAGAAACTGGGCGGCCGCGGCTATGTGTTCTGGGGCGGGCGCGAGGGGTACGAGACGCTGCTCAATACCGACATGCGCTTCGAACAGGAGAACATCGCGCGGCTGATGCGTATGGCTGTGGATTACGGACGCTCGATCGGGTTTACCGGCACATACCTGATCGAGCCGAAACCCATGGAGCCGATGAAGCACCAGTACGACTTTGACGCTGCGACGGCGATCGGCTTCCTCCGCCAGTACGGACTGGACAAGGACTTCAAGCTGAACATCGAGGCCAACCACGCGACGCTGGCCGGGCACACGTTCCAGCACGAACTGCGCGTCGCCTCGATGAATGGCATGCTGGGTTCCATCGACGCCAACCAGGGCGACGAACTGCTGGGCTGGGACACCGATCAGTTCCCGTCCAATGTCTACGAAACCACGCTCTGTATGTATGAGGTTCTGAAAGCGGGCGGCATTCCGGGCGGCTTCAACTTCGACGCCAAGGCACGCAGGCCCAGTTATACCTTCGAGGACATGTTCATCTCGTTTATCCTGGGCATGGACAGCTTCGCGCTGGGGCTGATCAAGGCGGCGCAGCTGATCGAGGACGGGCGGATCGACGGCTTCGTCGCAGAGCGGTACAGGAGCTTCGATTCCGCGCTCGGAAAAAAGATTCGAGCGGGGGAGGCGACGCTTTTGGAGCTTTCTGATCTTGCGATTCAGAACGGCGCGGCGGCGCAGCCGGGCAGCGGCCGTCAGGAGTGGCTGGAGAGCGTCGTGAATTCCATCCTGTTCCGAGGATGATGCAGCCGGAACAGACGAAGAACCGGGGCGTGCCCCGGTTCTTCGTCATTTTGGGTTTTCGATCAGCCCGTTGGGCCGCCCCAATAGGCGGTTACCCGCATGCCGGGCAGAAGTCCGGCGGGGATCGACTGGATCGACAGCGAGACCTGATATTTGGTTGCGTCCAGCACCGAGACGCCGAGCGGATAAATCTCCTTGACCGCCGCGGGCATGGTCGCGTTCAGCGCGTCCACTTTGACCTTAAGCGCGTCGCCGGGTTTGATGGACAATATGTCCAGTTCGTCCACATTCACCAAAAATTCCAGACTGTCCAGCGGCTTCAAGGTCATCAGAAGCTGATCCTTTTGAACCGGCTGCCCGCTTGAAACGTACACCGCCGAGATCACGCCGCCACGCTCGCACACGGCCTCGGTCGCCGCGTTTTGGGTATATACGGTATCCGCCGCGTCCAACGTGAACAGCGCGTCGCCGCGCTTCACCTTTTGTCCCTCGCTGATCAGAACGCCTGCCACCACACCGGAAGCCGTCACAGGGACAGCGTCCGCGCGCTTTATCTCGCCTTCGCCAACGCGGTCACCGGAACGGTACGCGCCGTCCGAACCGCGGTACAGCTTGACGTCGTCCTCCAGATCAAAATCCCCGGCGGGGATCTCCACGACGTAATCCTTACCGTCGACCGAGATGACTTTACCATCGGCTTCGATTGGGTCGCTGTCCTTGCCGTTGTACACGCGCAGCGTCTCCCCGATCGTAATCGCGCGGTTTTCCGGCTTGTCGTAGGCGTTCTTCGTCGACGCCTCCACCCACAGTACGTCGGTTCTGTCGATGAAGCACAGCGCACCGAACTGCTGCTGAACCGCCTCCGCCTGATCGCCCACCACCGCGCGCAGCGAGCGGATTACGCCGTCGTTGGCGGCGCGAACCTGTAGCGGACGAACCGATGCGAGGATCGCGCCTGCGCTCACGGCATCGCCCGTCTCCCAATCAATGGGTTTCAATTGCCCGCCGACTGGCGCAAACACATCTACCGAATCGACGCAGCGCACGACGCCCTTTGCGGAATGCGCGGCGTTTTCCTCGGCCAGCGCGGGCATCGAGGCGGAAAGGACGGTGAGAACCGCGAGGGCAAGTGCCAGTGCTTTGTGAAATCCTGTGAACGACATGTGTCTCCTCCTCATTCGACGCTCTTCAGCGCCTCGACCATGTTGACGGACTTGAATTTTGTGCCCATGATGCGGTTGACCAGACAGGCGAACGCGATGGTCAGCGCCGAGGTGTAGATCCAGCTCTCCAGCGAGATGTAGGGCACGAACTGCAGGATGCTGGGAAGCCCCGCCGCCAGAACCCAGCGGTGAAGCGTCGGCCCCAGCATAAGCCCGATTGGCAGGCCCAGAATCGCGACGATCATGTTCTCCCGGAGGATCAGCCGCTTGGTCTCTCTGGGGTAGAAGCCAAGCACCATCAACGTTGCGAGGTCGCGTGTTCTCTCAAAGAAATTAAGCTCTCCCAGCGTGTACATCACCACGAGCAGCAACGCCCCCGCGAACAGCGCCATTAAAAGCACCAAAAGATCCATGACGCCGGTGATGCTTGTCTTGCCGCCGCGCTCTTCCTGGATGGTGCGCGCCTTTTCGACGCCGTCCATGTCGTTCGCAGCGGCGGCGTCGATGTTGTCGCCGCTCAGGTACAGCGCGGTGGGCATGTAGGGCATGATATCCAGCTTTCGCAACGCGCTCCGGCTCAGGTAGACGCCCTGGCCAAGTTGGATGTCGATGATGTCGTTCACCTTCGCGTCGGCCTCGTACCCGTTTTCCCCGCGCAGGCGAACCGTGTCGCCGATTTTAAGCCCCAGATCCTCGGCTGCGCGCTGCGTCAGCGCGACGCCCTCCGTCGGCAGATAGACGCGCTGCCCACCGCGTTCAATGTAGACCGAATCGTGCCGGTCTTCCAACACCGTGAACTGCTTTCGCTGCCAGCGCCCATCCACGAACAACTGGATGGATCCTTCCATTACGCGCTCCATGTGCTGTGCGCCCGCGCGGCCTGCAATGGCCTCCGGGTATCCGTCCGGGATCTGGCCCTTAAGATCCACGCGCACGTCATAGCGCATCGTGTAACCGAAGTAATGGCCCAGTACGTAGGAGACCGAGTCCCGCATGCCAAAGCCGGTCAATAGCAGCGTCGCGCAGCCGATAACGCCGATCAGCCCGACCAGAAAGCGCGAGGGGTTTCTAAGCAGGTTGCGAACGATCAGCTTGCCGCTGAAGGACAGCCGTTTCCAGATGAAGGGGATCTGCTCCAGAAGCACCCGCTTGCCGCTCTTGGGCGGCTTTGGGCGCAGGAGGCTCGCGGGCGACTCGCGCAGCGCGTGGTGGCTGCTTAAGTAGCTCGCGCCCATTGAGATGACAACGCTCAGAAGCGCCGCCGCCGCGATCATCGCGGGGTGCAGGCTTTCGGCCGCGCCCGGCATCGCGTAGAGAGATTTCAGCATCTCCATCACGATCCTGCCAAGTCCATACACCGCGCCCAGCGTTCCAAGCACCGCGCCAAGACCGCCGATAATCAGCCCGAAGCTGGCGTAGTGCCACATCAGTTGTCCGCGGCCAAAACCTAGCGAGTACAGCGTGCCCAACTGAAGCCTCTGGTTTTCCACCATGCGGCGCATCGTGGAGAATGTGATCAATGCCGCCACCAGAAAGAATACCGCCGGGAAGACCTCGCCCATCGCGCGCACCTGATCCGCTTCCTCGATGGCCATCTTGATGTACGCCTTGTCGTCCCGCGTCATGACGGGGATGCTGTCGTCCTCAACCAGCGCTTCAACCGCTTGTTTCATGGCATTTGCGTCCGCGCCGCCCGCGAGCTTCACGACTGTTTCGTTGTAGGGGAGGTCTGCGAACGTGCCGGAGGATACGAAGCCGTAGCCGAACGTATGCGGATCGACGTTGAAACTGTAGCCGTCCGAGTGCACCACGTATTCGGGGCTGTGACAGATGCCCGTCACGCGAAGTTCCCGGCGGACACCGTCGGCAATGACGGTCAGGCGATCCCCGACGTCTATGCCGCGCGCTTTCGCGAATTTCTGATCGATCACACACGCGTTGTGCTCTCCGTCCGGCAGCGCGCTTCCGCGAAGGATGATCGGCATGGAGACGCGCGCCGCGCCGTCGTACATGTACAAGTCCAGCTTTGGATCGCCCGAAAGATCGCACTTAACGCGCAAGCGAACGCGACGCTGCGCATCCAGTGCGCCCGAAAGCGAAGCCACCCTTCGAGCGGTGCTGTCGCTGATCCCGCCGCCGATCCAGAGGTCGGCCAGGTTGCTTTGGGAAAACTGGGCGGAAAGGCCCAGATCCATACCGCGCGCGCCTGCGCTGATGCCAAGAAGCAGCGTGACCGACAGCATCGACAGGATCAGCATCGACGAGAATGCCTTCCAGTTTATGCGGATGTCACGCAGGAGCTTGCGTGTCAGGAGGTTTCGCCGGGGCGCGTTCGTCACCATACGACCGCCTCCATCGGGATGGGCTTTGCGTTGACTTCCACCGCACTGACCTTGCCACTATCCATATGAATCACGCGGTCTGCGGCGGGCACGATCGCCGCGTTGTGGGTGATGACGACCACAGTCTTGCCCATCTCGCGGCACACGCGATTGAGCAGCATCAGAATCTTCCGGCCCGTCTTGGAATCCAACGCGCCGGTCGGTTCGTCGCAGAGCAACAGTTCCGGGTTCTTGCACAGCGCGCGGGCGATCGCCACGCGCTGCTGCTCGCCGCCGGAGAGCTGGGCTGGGAAGTTGTCCATACGATCCTTGAGGCCTACCAGATCCAGCGTCTCTGCGGGCGAGAGCGGGTTCTTACACACCTGCTGCGCGAGTTCCACGTTTTCAAGCGCCGTCAGATTGGGCATGAGGTTGTAAAACTGAAACACGAACCCAACGTCGAACCGGCGGTAGGCGTTGAGTTCCCGCACGGAAAGCGGCGCGATGTCCCGGCCCCCGACCAGGATCTTGCCGTTGGTCGCCCGGTCCATGCCGCCCAGAAGGTTCAAGACCGTGGTCTTGCCCGCGCCGCTGGGGCCGAGCACCACGGCGAACTCCCCATGCTGGATCACGAAATCGGCGCAATCAACCGCGGGAATGGAGATTTCCCCAACGCGGTAGATCTTGCACACACCTTCGAATGAGATGTTGGCCACAATTTGATCTCCTTATCGCATAAATAACCGACATGGTGTTGCCAATCGGGACTGGTTAAAGTATAATCATCACGGTGTCGGTTTACAACGGGCAGATCATGCCGCCCGTGCGCTATACCCGACACACCCGGAAAATGTGTCGGTTTTCGATGTAAACAGTCTGAAAAGCGGAGGGCAACACCATGAAGGTCAAGAAGGACGACCGGAGGATCCGCTATACGAAGAAGGTCATTCGGGAGAGCCTGATACAGCTGCTCAGCCAAAAGCCGATCACGGAGATCACGGTCAAGGAGATTTGCACCGTAGCGGACATCAACCGCAGTACTTTCTACGCGCATTATCAGGATCCGTACGATCTGATGCGCGCGATCAAACAGGAGGTGATTGCGGAGATCAACTCCTGGATGAACGGCCTCATCTCTCCAATCGAAGACTTCAGCGCGCATCAGGTGATGAAACTGGTGTTTGACTATGTGTTGGCAAACGCGGAACTCTGTAAGGTCTTGCTGGGTGAACACGGGGACGAAGAGCTTCAGGAAGAGATTATGATGCTCGCGCAGGCGCAAGTGATGCGGGAGTGGCAGGGGAGCGCGGACGCGGCCATCGGGCTATCGGACTATATGGTCACATTCGGCGTGCACGCGGGCGTGTCGGTGGTAAAAAAATGGCTGGAAAAAGGCCTTGCGGAACCCCCCGCGCAGATGGCGGATCTGACCATACGGCTCATCTACCACGGGATGAATTCCATACTCGCAAAGCGGCCCGCGGGGGCATAAAAACGCCCGCGCATGGAAGCGGGGGCGTCTTAGGGAACCGCTGATTGATTCGGCGCTAGGCCTTACGGTCTCTTTATTTGTCGCCCGTCCGGTCCCTTTAGCGCCGATACAGCGCCCTTGCGGCTCCTCAAGGGATAAAAACGCCTCCTCATTAAATCATCGCTTCCGGGTCAACACCCGTTCTGGTAATCTACCACGTTGACGAGCGGCTTTCCGCTGAGGAAACGCTCCAGGTTTTCCCGGAAGATTTCATAGATGACGTTCGCGCAGACGGGGTCACCGTTGCTTCCGGAGACATGGGGCGTCAGGATCACGTTATCCATGTCCCAGAGCGGGCTTTCCGCGGGCAGCGGTTCGACGCTGGTCACGTCCAGCACCGCACCGGAAAGGCGGCCATCCTTGAGCGCCCGGATCAGCGCGACCTCGTCCAGCGTCGCGCCCCGTCCGACGTTCAGAAGGATCGCCCCATGTTTCATGCGTCCGATGACGCCTTCGCCGATCAATCCTTCTGTCTCCTTTGTTGAGGGCAGGCACAGCGCGACGATGTCGGCCCCGTCCACCGCCTCCGAGAGCTTTGAAACGGGGAAGAGCGCCTCCAGATACTCCGGCGCGGGTGAAACGCCGCGCCGAACCCCGCGCACATGCGCGCCAAAGGCATGCATCCTGACGGCAAATTTGGTTCCGATGTCGCCCATGCCCACCACCGTCACCATACTACCGTAGATGGAGCGGGTGCTGCCTTCGCTCTTCCAGAGGCGTTCTCGCTGATTTTTCAGGTAGGCGGGAAACTTTCGGTACAGCGCAAGAATGCCCGCCATCATATATTCCGCGATCGGGATGCCGAACGCGCCGGAGCCGTTGGTCACGATGGTCTTCTCCGGATTGATCGCATACAGCAGGTGATCCACTCCGGCGGAAGGCGATTGCGCCCATTTCAGGCGTGGCTGGCCTTTTACCAGTTCGGGCTGGAAGTAGCCAAGCAGCGCGTCATAATCAGAGAGCGCCTCCCGTGTCATTTTGGCGTCCGGTTCAAAGTACTGAAGTTCCGCGGCGTTCGCGGCGGCGAGGGATTTGAGGGACAGAACCTGCTCTGATGTAAAGGGGACGTTTGCCAGCGCGATTTTCATGAGTATTTCTCCTTACAGACATAGAAATCCCGCCTCCCAAGGATATCGGGAAGCGGGATGATATTACCTGAGTCCCGCCCGCACGCTGATCTGCACCAGCTTCTTCATGTCCGAGAGGCGCTTCTCGTCGGAAAGCGGCAGACCCACCACGTAAATCAGGCCGATCATGCCGAAGAAGAACCCTGTCCAGAAGTAACCGCGATAGCCCTTGCGCTTGGCGAGCCGCAGCGTGATGAGGCCGAAGATCACCGCGCTCAGAAGAACCCCGGCGGTAACACCGATGAGAACCGGAAGTATGGCCTGGAAGTCGAGCGTACCCAGGATCGGGAATGCGCCTGTGACCGGATCCGTGCCCAGGATCGTACTCGTAGTGTCCATGAACGGCTCCTCCTTCACATCGTTTTCGCGTTTCCGGCGCCATTTTCGCGCCGAATCCGCGCAGACGTCTGTATTGATTGCATTATATCAAAACTTCACCGTCATTCAAAGATATTTCACGGCTTTTCTTTGAAAATGTGTTTCTGGTTTTACTGGAAACAGGATATTGAAAGGCATTTTCATGACGGCCGCGTTTATGATATAATGACGTGGCGGGTTCATCACGCGATATGGTCAGGCGGTGGGCATACATCATGAGAACCTTTTCGGAACTATACACGAAGGCGGTCGCCCTTGCGCTCAAGGACAATCCCGATGCCCTGGAACGCGCGCTGGAAGATTACGACCCGTATCACCTGGACTGCCTTTTGCACCCTGAGAAGCATCCGCTGGTGATCCGAACCGGCGACTGCGACTGCCCGGAGGAACAGCGAAAGGTCTGCGTTCAGCGCTGCCCGTTTGACGCGATGTACTTGGGGACAGACGGCGGCATACGAATCGACCCCGAAAAGTGTATGGGCTGCGCCGACTGTATCGACGGCTGCGCGGGTGAGAAACTGAAAGCCTCCACCGACATACTGCCCGCGCTGAAGGCGGTCAGAACCTCAAAGAGCCTCGCCTACGCGCTGGTGGCTCCGGCGTTTCTGGGGCAGTTCTCCGAGGAGGTCACGCCGGGCAAACTGCGCACCGCGCTCAAGGCGGTGGGGTTTGATGGCATGATCGAGGTATCGCTGTTTGCGGACATTCTGACCCTCAAGGAGGCGCTGGAGTTTGACCGGAACATCCATACCGAGGCGGACTATCAGCTGACCAGTTGCTGCTGCCCGATGTGGATCGCGATGATCCGCAAGATCTACCACGAGCTGATGCCCCATGTGCCCGGCTCCGTGTCGCCGATGGTCGCGTGCGCGAGGACGGTCAAGACGCTGTATCCGGACGCGCTGACCGTGTTCATCGGACCTTGCCTCGCCAAGAAGGCGGAGGCGAGGGAGAAGGATCTCGCGGGCGCGGTGGACTTTGTTTTGACGTTCAACGAGACGCAGGCGATCTTCGACCTTCTGGGCATCAACCCGGCGGCGATGGCGGAGAGCGACAAGGATCACTCCTCCCGCGCGGGGCGCATCTACGCGCGGACGGGCGGGGTCAGCGAGGCCGTCCGGGAGACGGTCGCGCGGCTCAGCCCCGACCGTGAAGTCACTGTCCACACCCGGCAGGCGGACGGTATCCCGGCGTGCCGCGCGATGATGAACGACATCCGCGCCGGAATGGGCGGCGGCAACTTTTACGAGGGCATGGGCTGCCGCGGCGGCTGCGTAGGCGGGCCGAAAGCGGTAACACCGGCCGAGGAAGGGAAAAAGGCGGTCAACGCTTACGCGGAAGCGGCGCAGTACCGCACCCCCGCAGAAAACCCTTACGTGATGGAGCTTTTGCGCCAGCTTGGGTTTGACAAGATTGAGGATCTTTTGGAGAAGGACGAGATTTTCACACGCCATTTCGACTGAGGCGTACGTGTTTTCACGACGGGGTCGCGCGGTATATGCTCTGAAAGCGCGTCTTTCAGGCGGGAGGTAACCATGCACGAGCTTCCCATTACCCAACGGATCATTGACATCGCATCCGAGGCGGCGAAAACGCGCGGCGCGTCCAGGATTACGAAGATTCAACTGGTCGCTGGCGACGCCTCCGGCTACATGGAGGAATCCATCCGGATGTACTTCGACCTGGTCAGCTCGGGCAGCCTGTGCGAAGGCGCGGAGCTTTCGTTTGAGACCGTCCAATCCATGCTGAAGTGCGAAACCTGTGGACAACTCTTTAAGCGAAAACCTTTTGAGTTTACCTGCCCGTGCGGGGGGCAGGGCCGCCCCACCGAGATCGGGCGGGAATTTTATGTGAAAGCGATCGAGGTACAATCATGAGCCAGATAGACATTGAGGAGTCCATCTACAAGCGAAACGAAGAGGTCGCGGCGGCGCTGAATCAGGAACTTACGATGAAAAAAGTGTTTTGCGTCAACGTTCTGGGCGGGCCGGGTGTCGGAAAGACCAGCACGCTGATCAGGCTGATTCCGCTCCTTCCGAAAAAAGCCGCTGTCATCGAGGGCGATATTGAGTCGGACATCGATACCGACAAACTGAACGCGCTGGGCATTCCGGCACGCCAGATCAACACCCACGGCGCGTGCCATCTGGATTCTCCGGTGGTTCGGGAAGCCGCAGAGGCGATCGGCCTGACCGACGGATTCCTGTTCGTCGAAAACATCGGGAACCTCGTGTGCCCGGCGGAGTTCGTGATTGGCGAACACATGAAGCTCCTGATCACCACCGTCACCGAGGGAAGCGACAAGCCCTACAAGTATCCGCTGGCGTTTGAAAAGGCGGACGCGGTGCTGATCAACAAGGTTGACCTCGCCCCGTACGTGGACTTTGACGAAGCCTACTACATGAAGGGCGTACGCGCGCTGAACGACCACGCGGTGGTGTTCCGCGTCAGTTCCCGCACCGGCGAAGGCTTCGAAGAGGTGGCAGCTTGGCTGACAGCGCGCGCCGGAGCCTGAAAATCGTCTTCTCCGGGCAAGTCCAGGGGGTTGGCTTCCGGCCCGCGGTCAAACAGCTTGCGACGGAACTGGGCGTCATCGGCTGGGTTCGCAACGCGGGCGGGTTGGCGGAGTGCCTCCTCTCCGGGACGGCGTCATCAGTTTCCGAGCTGATAGAAGCATTGTGTGCGCGCTTCGCGATCCTGAGCATGGACACGGAGGAAGCCGTCCCGTTTGACGGAGACGGCTTTTGGATTCTGGAAAGCGGTGGCGCGCCGGAGGGAACAACGCATCCCGCGCTGGTTCCGCCTGACGCGCCGGTGTGCAATGATTGTCTGCGGGAAATGCGCGACCCCGCGAACCGTCGGTGCCGCCACCCATTCATCAGCTGCTCCGCCTGCGGCCCGCGCTACTCGATCCTGCGGGCGCTTCCCTATGACCGGGAGACCACCACGATGCGCGCGTTTCCGATGTGCGCCGTCTGCGAGGCGGAGTACCGCTCACCAGGCGACCGCCGCCTGCACGCGCAGACCATCGCCTGCCCGGACTGCGGGCCGAGGCTTTGCTATCTGAAATACGGCGTGGAGCAGGACGAACCGATGGAAAGCGCCGCCCGCGACATCCTTCAAGGCGGCATTGTGGCGGTCAGGGGTATCGGCGGCTATCACCTGTGCTGCCTGCCGGAAGACGAACCGGTTCGTCGCCTGCGCGCGCTGAAGGGACGGGAACAAAAGCCGTTCGCGGTGATGTTCGCCTCCATGAATGACATCGAAGCCGTATGCGAAGTCAGTTCACAGGAGCGCGCGCTGCTTGAGAGTTTCGCGCGACCCATCGTGCTGCTTAAGGTCAAAACCTCCGCGTTCAGCGAAAACGTGGCGCAGGGCAGCCTGGAATACGGCTGCTTTCTCGCGTACACGCCCGTTCACCATCTGCTGTTCGACGCGGTCGCTGTGGATGGCGCGAGGGCTTTGGTGATGACCAGCATGAACAGAAGCGGCGAGCCGATCATTTTCCAAGAGGAAAAGGCGCTCGCGTTCGCGCCGGGCGAAGTTGCCGGGGTTCTGTCCAACGACCGGAAGATTGTGAACCCACTGGACGATTCGGTGGCGCGGGTGATCGACGGCGCGCCACAGATTCTTCGCCGGGCGAGGGGATACGCGCCGCTGCCGCATAAAATGGAAGGTCAAAGGCGTGTTTTTGCCGCCGGAGGCGATCTGAAAGCCACCTGTTGCGTCGCGGAGAACGGATACGCAACCGTCGGCCCGCACATCGGCGATCTTGAGGATGCGGATTGCCTCGAACGTTACGTCATGATCGCGGAAAATCTGACCGCGCTTCTGGGAGCGAAACCGCAAACAGCAGCCTGCGACATGCATCCGCGCTATTTCAGCCGGGACTGGGCGAAAAGGCGTAGGCTTCCTGTGGTCGAGGTACAGCACCACCACGCGCATGTCGCGTCGGTGATGGCGGAACACGGCCTTGACCGCGCGCTCGGCGTCGCCTTCGACGGAACCGGCTACGGAACAGACACTACCGTCTGGGGCGGGGAATTTTTACTGTGCCACGGCTCAGAATTCGAACGAGTCGGGCACCTTCTTCCTGTAAAAATGACAGGTGGCGACGAATCCATGCGGGACGCGGAAAAAACCGCGGCATGCTATCTGGCGGCGTGCGGGGTTACACCAAACTATACTGGTTGGAACGTGCTGGAAAAGGCGCTGAAACTGGACGTCAACACGGTGACTTCCTCCAGCATGGGGCGGCTCTTTGACGCGGCATCCGCGATCTTGGGCGTCTGCCGCGAAAACCGGTACGAGGGCGAGTGCGCGATCCGGCTGGAAAATGAAGCGACGTTGGCACGCCGTGTGGGGATTGCGCCCGCGAAAATCGGATTCGACATTTCCAAGCGGGACGGGCGTCTCATCGCAGACTGGAAGCCGGTCGTCCTCGCGCTCTCGGAAATCGGCGATGTTCCGGCGCTGGCGCTGGGCTTTCACGAGTCGGTCGCGGACATGGTGGAGCGCGTGTGCGACATCCTGTGCGCGCGATATGGCATTCGGGACGTGGCGCTGTCGGGCGGCGTGTTCCTGAACCGGATACTCACAGATTCATGCCTTTTGCGCCTGCGCGCGAAGGGTTTCCGCGTTTTCATCAACCGGCAGGTGCCTCCGGGAGACGGCGGGATCAGCCTGGGGCAGGCATTCATCGCATCGAGGTGATTTTCTATGTGCGTCGCCGCGGCGGGCAGGGTGGCGTCTATCGACGGGGATTGGGCGAAAGTGGACGTGCTGGGCAACCTGATCCGTGTGCACGTCGGCTTCGTTCAGCCAAACGTGGGGGATTGGGTATTGGTGCACGCGGGCTACGCGATGCAGATTCTGACGCCGGAGGCAGCGCAGGAAATCGCGGCGCTCCACGAGGAAATCGGAGGCGCGCTGTGAACGCGGAAGAACTCCTGCATAGAATTCGGCGGTATGGCGGTCCGAAGCTTCGCGTGATGGAGGTGTGCGGCACGCACACTGCGGCCATCGCTCGGTCTGGGCTTCGCGCGCTGCTGCCGGGAAACATCCGCCTGGTCTCCGGGCCGGGCTGCCCGGTATGCGTGACGGAGCCGGGCTTCATCGACGCGCTGAACGAGTTGTCGCTCAGACCCGGCCACCGAGTGTTCGCGTTCGGTGACATGCTGCGCGTGCCGGGCAGCACCACGAGCCTATCCGGCGCGAAGGCGATGGGTGGACGCGTTACGATGTTTCTGGGGCCGCGCGACGTGATCGACTACGCCGCGAATCACCCGGACGAAACCTGCGTCGTCGCGGCGGTGGGGTTTGAAACGACCGCGCCGGTGTACGCGCTGCTCCTACAGGAGGCGGAGAAGTCAGGGCTTCCAAACATCCGCCTGGTGTCGGCGCTCAAGACGATGATCCAGCCGCTGCGCGCGCTGGCGGCAGCGGAGAATGGCATCGACGCGTTTTTGTGCCCCGGCCATGTCGCGGTATTGACCGGCAGCGACGCGTTTACGCCGCTGGCGGAAGAATTTCACAAACCGTTTGTAATCGCAGGCTTTGAACCGCAGGACATTCTAAAAGGACTTGTTGAGATTCTCGATCAGATCGACACCGGAAACCCTCACGCGGCCAACCTGTACCCCCGCGCTGTAACGGTAGACGGCAATACACAGGCGATGAACGCGGTGGCACGGTATTTTGAACCCGCCGACGCGCGCTGGCGGGGAATCGGTTTCATTCCCGGATCGGGGCTGCGGCTGCGGCGCGAATACGATACATTCAACGCTTGGCCAGGGGAACTGCCGCGCGGGATGGAGAGCCCAGCCTGCCGATGCGGCGATGTGATGCTGGGGCGGATCGTGCCCGATGAGTGCCCGCTGTTCCTCCACGGCTGCAACCCGGCGCGCCCGGTGGGTGCGTGCATGGTGTCGGCGGAAGGTTCGTGCGGAATCTGGGCGAGGGAGGCTGGGGTGTGAAGATCGAGATGGCGCACGGCGGCGGCGGCGTTCAAACGAACGAATTGATCCGTGTAGTGTTTCAAAGGCACCTTTCCAACAAATACCTGAACGCGATGGGCGACGCGGCGGTTCTGGAACTGCCCGGAAAGCGGCTCGCGATGACGACCGACGCGTTTGTCGTGAAGCCGCTGTTCTTTCCGGGCGGCGACATCGGGCGGCTCTCGGTGTGCGGCACGGTCAACGACCTTTTGATGGCGGGCGCGACGCCTCTGTACCTGACGGCGGCATTCGCCATCGAGGAGGGCATGGATACTGAGGACCTCGAAAGAATCGCCCGATCGATGCGCGCGGCCGCGGACGAGGCGGGCGTCCAAATCGTCGCGGGGGACACCAAGGTGGTGGAGGGGAGCGGCGGGCTGATCATCACCACGGCAGGCATCGGCGCGATTTCAGGCGGTGCAGTCTCTGTCGGGAACGCCAAACCCGGCGACGCGGTGCTTTTGTCCGGGAACCTGGGCGACCATCACGCCGCGATTTTGTCCAGCCGCATGGGGATCGAGAACGGCATCCGGAGCGACGACGCGCCGCTGACGGAGATGGTTCTGTCGCTTCAAAAGTCGGGAATTCCGCTCCACGCGCTCAGGGATGTGACGCGGGGCGGCCTCGCGACGATCCTGAACGAGATCGCAGATGCCTCCGGCTGTCGGATTGAGATTGAAAACGCGCGCTTGCCGGTCAGCCGCGAAGTGCGCGGCCTGTGCGAGATTCTGGGACTTGACCCCAAATACATGGGCAACGAGGGGAAACTGGTCGCCGTCGTGCCGGAAGAACACGCGGATGAGGCGCTTTCGATCATCCGTTCATCCCGCTATGGAGGGGACGCTAAGTACATTGGCTGCGCGCAGGCGGGGAAGGGCGTCACACTGATCACGGAATTGGGCGGAAGGCGCATCCTGCCGCCGCTGTCCGGCGAGGGGTTGCCCAGAATTTGCTGAAACCGGGTTGACAGCCACCGCCTGTCGTGCGATAATGTACCGGACAGCGGACAAAAAATTGGGAGGGATACCCGTCCGGCCCGCGCTTGCGCGGACTGGAAGTGCGAGAAAGACGGAGCGTGGATGAGAAAGGCCTCAGAAGGCTTTTTCGTCGCGTCTGTCTGCCGCACGTGGGTATCTCTCTTTTTGTCCGCTGTCATGATGAACAGCTTGAAAGGGGAATCTCAATGACCATTTTTGATATGCCCGGCGTGACCCAGAGACCCAAACCCTACGAAGCCGCCGAGGAACTCTGGAACGACCCGTACATCTCGGAACGTATGCTGGAAGCGCACCTGTCGCCGGACACGGACGCCGCAAGCTACCGGCCTGAGAAAATCGACGCGATCTGCGATTTTCTGCCCGGCGCGATGGGCGTCGAGAGCGGCGGTTCCATCGTCGATCTCGGATGCGGCCCAGGCCTGTACTGCGAACGTCTCGCGGCGAAGGGGTATCGCCTGACGGGCGTTGACGGCTCGGAAAACTCGATCCGGTATGCGCGGGAACACGCGGTCGGTGGGCAAACGCGCTATATACAGGGGAGCTATCTTGATCCCTTCGGGGAGGGAGAATTCGACGCGGCGATCATGATCTCGCAGGATTACGGCGTGCCCTCCCCGGAAAAGAGGCGGATTTTACTTCAGAACATCCGTTTTGCGCTGAAACCGGGCGGCCTCTTCGCGTTCGACGTTCCAAGCATGGCTGCCTATCGGAGCCGGATGGATCGCGCCGCCGCGAGATGGTCGGTATCTGACGCGGGCTTCTGGCGTCCGGGTCGGCATCTGGTCCTGGAGGACACGCTTTTCTACACGGAAATACATGCGCTGTGCGACCGGTACCTCGTGATCGACGGTCTTGGCGTGAAAGCGTACCGCGTATGGCAGACCTTCTTTACCCCCGAATCCATCCGACAAGAATTGGAAGAGAATGGATTCACCATGGAAGCCGTGCTGTCCAATCTGGCCGGTGAACCGTATCGGGACGATTCGCCGGTGATTGGGATCCTCTGCAGAAGCGCCTGATACAACACAAACAGCCTGCTGTGTTGTGCGGCAGGCTGTTTCGCCATTGAACTCTATTTCAATTTTTCGTGGATCGCGCGGCGCAGCGCATCTGTAAGGGTTACGCTCGCTTGTAAAACCTCCGGGGTCACAGCGCCGTCGAACTGCATGGACTGATATTGGATGCCCAGGAGCGCCGACTTCGCGCTCGTACCGTCCGCAAGGTAATTGATCATCACCTTCAGCGGCAGCATATGGGAGAGGAACGCGGGGCCGCCCACGGCTTCCGCCGGGATCTCCACGATTTCGCCCGGCGCGAGGCCAAGATCCGCCGCGTCGATGACGAGGATATGCGTGGGCTTAAAGAAACGGATACAACCGGAGTAGTTTTCCGGAGCGGTCTCTCCGGGGCAGACGAGGAGCCGGGGATAGATGTCGCGGGGAAACTCCTCAAGAAGCTGTTCTGCGATCAGCATGCCCACGGCGTCGTCCGCGCGCAGCGTGGAACCCACGCCGACCACCGCGAGGCGCTCCGCGCCCTGAAGCCAGTCAGCGAAAAAAGTGTCAAGATTCACGGTTCAGATTTCCACCGTCAAGGATTCTTTATCGGCGCTGGCCAGCTCGAAATCCTGGGTATTTTCCAATGCGGCTTTGTTGCAGGTATCCACGCACTGGCCGCAGTACAGGCATTTGTCCAGATGGACGACGGCCTTGTACTGTTTGTCAGCGACCTTCTCGATGGTGATCGCGTTTGAGGGGCAAACGCGCATGCACAGCTTGCAGCCAACACATTTGTCCGCGTGGAACTTCAGCGCGCCGCGAAACTTGTCTGGAACCTGAAGTTTCACCGCGGGGTACATGACGGTATTGGCCTTCTTGGTCATCATATTGAGTAGCAGGGGAACCATCGTGCCCGTCGTTTTCATCTGAGGAGCACTCCTTTGACGATCAGGTCGATCAGGATTTGGGCAAGGGAAACCGGCGCGAGCACCTTCCAGCAGAAGTCGATCATCTGATCCATGCGGAAGCGGGCGAGCGCCGCGCGCATCAGCGCCAGCAGGAATACGACGACCAGTACCTTGATCAGGAACAGCAAAAAGCCGACGACGGCGTTTCCGCCGAGAAACAGCGGGAAAAAGATGGCGGAGATCAAGGCCGCCAGCACGACCAGCTCGGTGCTCATCGTCATCTTGAACATCGCGAGCAGCCGCCCGCTGTACTCGGTGAACGTGCCGCCGACGATCTCGGTCTCGGCGTCGGGGATGTCAAACGGCGCACGCTCCAGTTTCCCCTGCGCGGTGACGAAGGATACGAGGAGCGCCGGGATGTTGACGAGGATCAGCGCCGGGTGCTGGTGGTAGAACAGCGAGATGCCGCTGATCGACCAAGTGCCCGCCAGCAGCGCCGGTCCAAGAAGCGCCATGTACAGCGGCACCTCGTAGGCGAACAGCTGCGTCATCGCGCGGATCGCGCCCAGTTCCGCGTACAGCGACGACGAGAACCAGCCCGCCAGAAAGAATGTCAGCGCCGGGATGGTCAGAAAGTACATGACCACGATCAGGTCGCTGTCAAAGGGCATCAGCGACTTAACGCCCCAGATCGGGATGTACAGAAACGCCGCGCAGGTCGCCGCGAACGCGAACACTGGAATCGCGCTGAACAGGCGTGGCTCCACGTCGCGGGGGATGATGGTCTCCTTGGACAATAGCTTTAGCAGATCCGCCAGCGGCTGGTACCAGGGCGGGCCTACGCGGTTCTGCATCAGGGCGTACAGCTTGCGGTCGACGTACTCAAACACCAACGACAGCGAACCCAGGAACAGAAAGCCCGGAAAGATCACGATCTGGAACAGGGCAAGTAGCAAGCCGATCATACTCCCTTCAGGGTAAAGGTCGTCAGGTCGACGCCCTGTTTGCGATACCAGTCCACACTGTACTTGCGGAGGCCTTCCCAGTCGAACAGCTTTTCGCGGCCGGAGGAGACGTCCGTGACGCGCACCGAGCGGTCGGTGCAGGAGAAGCACGGGTCGATCGCCGCGATGATGATGGGCACGTCCGCGAGGTATCCGCCCTCGATCATGTGGGTGATCGCGGCGAGGTTCGCGAGCGTTGGGGCGCGCTCCTTGACGCGTTCAGGCTTATCGGTGCCGTTGGAGCGGGTATAGTGGATGTCCTCGCCGCGCGGCGCTTCATAGCGGCTGATCGCTTCGCCCGCCGGAATGCGCGGCGGAACCCGCACGGAGATCGGGCCTTCGGGCATCTGCTGGATAATCTGGCGGATGATCTTGTAGCTCTCCATCAGTTCGAGGACGCGCACGACCGTGCGGCCGAATACGTCGGCGTGGTCGTCGGTGATGACTTCAAAATCAAGCTCAGGATAGATGCCAGTGGGGTCATCGCGGCGGACATCCCGTTTTATACCGGCCGCGCGGAGAACCGGGCCGGTCGCGCCAAGCCGAAGGCCGTCCTCTTTGGAGAGTTTTCCGACGCCAGCGAGTCGCTGCGCGACGGTCTCCTCGGCTAGAACCGCCATTTTATAGTATTCGGTTCGGGCCTGCAGCGCGTCGACAGCTTCCAGGACTTTCGCGGCCTGTTCGGGGGTGATGTCGCGGCGCACGCCCCCGATGGCGTTCATGCCGTAGTTGATGCGGTTACCGGTCAGCATTTCCAGGATGTCCATGACGATCTCTCGGTCGCGCCACGCATACATGAACAGCGACATGAAGCCGATCTCGTGCCCCGCGATGCCAAGCCAGAGAAGATGGCTATGGATGCGTTCCAGTTCGCCGATCATCGCGCGCAGGTACAGCGCGCGGCGGGGAACCTCCACGCCCGCCAGCGTCTCCACCGTCTGCACATAGCAGGTGGAGTGGGAGTGGGAGCAGATGCCGCAGATGCGCTCCAGCAGGTAAATATTCTGGATATAGGTGCGGCTCTCCGCCGCTTTTTCCATGCCGCGGTGGTTGTAGCCCAGCGCGACCGCCGCCGCCGCGACGCGTTCGCCGTCCAACAGCAGATTGAAACTTTCCGGTTCCTCCAGCGCGGGATGCTGAGGTCCCAGCGGGATCATGATCCGGTTGTCTTTTTTCATGCTTATACCCCCTTTGCGGGATCGGAAAGTTTGGGCTTCGCGGCGGTTTCGACCGCGGCGCCCGCGGATGCGCCAGGTATCCAGTCCTTGCGCATCGGGTACTGCCCCTTGGGCCAGTTGTCGGGCAGCGGATACTGGCGACCCGGCGTCAGGCCTTCGACCTTGACGCCCAGCAGGCTCTCCAGCTCCCGCTCATAGAAGGTCGCGCCATTGTAAATCGGAAGTACCGACTGGATGACCACAGGGTCTTCCCGCCGGGTCTTGAATTTCAGCGTCAGAACGATGCCCTCCGGCTCCGCGACGTGGTAGAGGAATTCGAAGTTCTCGCCGGTATCGAGGCCGGTGATGGTGCACAGATGATCAAAGCCCAGTTCATCGCGCAGGAATTTCAGCGCGTCCATGAAGGTTTCTTCGGGCGCGCTCAGATAGATCTTGCGCGTTTTTACGACCGCCTGGCTTGCGTCCAGGCCGAAGCGCTCGGCCAAACGGTTTAAAATGCTGTTTTCCCGTTCCAGAGTCAATTCCATACGCCCGCTCCCTTACGCCTTTGTGGATTCCGCCGGGGATGCTTCATTTTCTTTCGCCGCGTCGTCAGTCTGGGTGTTCTCGGTTTCAGGCGAGGAGTCCGGCGCTTTCTTCTTTTCGGACTTTTTGGGTGCCTTGCTCTCGAGCGTTGACAGGAGTTTCACGACACCGTCGATGATCGCCTCCGGTTTTGCGGGGCAGCCGGGCACGTACATGTTCACTGGGATCGCGGTGTCGATACCGCCCTCTACGCAGTAGCATCCCTCAAAAACGCCCGCGGAGCACGCGCAGGTGCCCACCGCGATCACGAACTTGGGTTCGGGCATCTGCTGATAGATGGTGACGAGCCGATCCCGCTGCTGCATCGTGACCGGTCCGGAGCAGACGAGAACATCCGCGTGCCGGGGGCTTCCTTTTAAGAGCACGCCGAAGCGCTCCACATCGTAGCGCGGCGTCAGCGCGGCAAGGACTTCGATGTCGCAGGCGTTGCACGCGCCGGAGTTGAAGTGGATGATCCAGGGAGACTTCAGTCTGGACCAGTTGATGATTCGGTCGACGATTTTCATTCTTTACCTCCGCAGCAGCATGAACAGCGCAAGCACCGTCACGCCCAGGTATACCGCCGACGTGATCGTTAGACCCGCCGGATCGGTGGCCACCAGCAGCACGACCACGTGCATGATGGTGAAGAAGAACGCGAATTTAAAGAACTGCGTATAGTCCGGCTGGCCCTGGTTCTCCTCCATGCTCTCGCCGCAGGCGTAGGCCTGCATCTTGTTGCCCACGTCGTCTCCGCGGGCGGCAAGCCGCTTTGAAATCAGCGATACGCCAAAGGAGATCGCGAGCAGAATCAGAAACGCGACCGGCGGCGACAAGAGAAAGTTTTCCATCGGATGCCTCCATCCATTCATCGAAATCAGGCGGCCAACTTATCCTCTGAGGTTCTTCAGGTGGTCGGTCAGAATCGAACCGTTGTTGCGGTACGCGCCGAAGAGGATGCCGGTAGCGATGACCAAGAGCATGACCTCGATCACGATGATCGTGATCACGAACGACTGCGCAATGCCCATCTTGCCGGTTTCGTAGCCCGCGGCGATCATCATCAGCGTCACCGCCTTGGTGAGGACTTCCACAGACAGGAGGATGCGCATCAGGTTCCTCGTCTCGACGATGCCGTACACGCCGATTGCGATCAAAAGCGCGGCACCGATCAAAAACAGGGTGTAGAGCAAGCTCATGACTTGTTGACCTCCTTGAAGAAGATCAGGACGCCGAACACGCCCGCAAGCGCGATCGCGATCTGCCCGAAAAGATCCGCCTGGCGGTCGTTCCAGAACACAGCGGCCTCCGCGGCGGTGGTTACGTGCGGAACCGCGGTGGGGATCAGTTCTCCGAGGTGGGGGATCATCAGCGCCAGCGCGGCGCTGGTCAGCGCGATCACGATGACCGGCAGGAGTCTGAAGCGCTTGCGGCGCTCCTCTCGGTGCTCGGCGACCTGGTCCTTTGTACGCAGTTTGGTCATGCTGATCGTGCTGATGAACACCACCGTGATCAGCCCCGCGCAGACGGACAGTTCAAATACCGCCGCGAGCGGTGCTTTCAGGAGAAACAGGATCACCGTCAGAACGGCGCTGAGCGCCGCCAGCGAGACCGCGGCTTTGAGCAGGTCGCGGATCATGACCGTCATCAGGGCGGTAATGATAAGCCCGACCAAGAGCAGGATGATCACCGTAAGGTTCAAAGTTCTTCACCCTCCGTTGCTTTGGTCACCGTCAGAGAAGGCCTCTGCCGTTAAGGTAGATCAAAAGAACCGGGAACAGGAGTCCAGCCGCCACGTTGACCGCGGAGAGCAGCACCTCGATGAACTTCATGCTTCCGCCGCATTCGGTGACCGCTTCCATGTTGGGCGCGGTCTTTCCAAAGAACACTTTCTTCTGCAGGATAAGAAAATACCCAAGCGTGAGCGCGCTCAAACCGAGCGCCGCGATCGCGAGGCCGGGGGACATCTTCCAGACCGCCATTACAATAATGAGTTTGCTCCAGAAACCGGAGAGCGGCGGGATGCCAGACATCGACATGAGGCCGATGATTGAACTTATGCTTGTCACCGGCATCTTTGCGCCCAAGCCGCCCATCTGATCCATGTCGCGGGTGCCGGTCTGATGGACGATCGCCGCTGAATCCACGAACAGCAGCGACTTGAACGTTGCGTGGTTAAAGAAGTGCATCACCGCGCCCACGAAGCCAAGCGGAGACCCGGTGGCGACACCCAGGACGATGTAGCCGATCTGGCTGACGGAGGAGAAGGCCAGCATTCGCTTGATGTCCGTCTGTCCGATCGCGCCCAGCGCGCCGACCAGGATGGACACTACTGCCAGAATTGCCATTACCCAGCCGATTTTCGGATCGTTCAGGAACACATCGCGATAGACGCGCATCAGCGCGTACACGCCGGAAACCTTGATGACGACGCCCGCCAGCACCACCGAAACGGGGGAGGGCGCGGAAGAGTGCGCGTCTGGAACCCATGTGTGGAATGGCACAACGCCGGACTTGATTGAAAGCCCGATCACAAACAGCAGGATCGCGGCGTTCAGCATCACCGGGTAATTCCCGTTCAGCGAGGCGACGTAGGCCGCGACGCCGGTATACGAAGTCTCTCCGGACAGCGTGAACAGAAACGCGATGGAGAGCAGCATCATCGCCGTGGCCAGCGCGCTCATCAGGTAATACTTGAACGCGCCCTCGATCTCGTCGCGTTTTTTGTCGATGGCAATCAGGAGGAACGAAGCCGCGCCGGTGACTTCGATGAAGACATACAGCGTGAAGAGATCCGTCACCATCGAGACGCCGTTCATGCCCATCATCAGAAGGATCAGCGCGCTGCCGAAGCTGAACCGGCTTGAATGGATCGTATTGGTCGCGACAATTGCGGTGACAAAGCCGATGAAACCGATGATCGTCAGTACAATCGCGCTGAACGTATCCACAGAGAACGTCCCGAAGAAGGTCGAGACAACCGGTGCGTTCGTCTGGATGGTGCGGACGAGATCCCAAACGCCCAGCCCGACCTGAACCAGCGCAATGGAAGCCGCCACCCACAGCGCAGATCTACGGCTGTTCCATGTCAGGATGTTCAGAATCACCACGGCCGCCAGCGGGATCCCAAGAAACAGAAACGGCACGAGCTATTTCCCCCTTATGACCTGTGTCAGGAGAGCGAGAAGATCGCGATGACGAGTACGACGCCCGCAAGCACCCAGAGTACATACCTGGACGGGTTGCCGTTGTGCGCCCATCGGACGATGCCCGACAGCGCCCCGACAAACCACACGACCGCCACGTCGTAGAACCAGCTGATCGCGTCGTTGACGGTAAGAGATACGTTTCCGTAGCCCTTGAACGCCCTGGCGAGGGCGGGATAAGGATCGCAATGCGTGGCCTCCAGCCAGGAGCGTTTGCTGCCGACTGTGATGGCAGGCAGGCTCTGATCGGCAGGCAGGTTCAGCGCGCTGCGCCGGGCGAACGAAACGATGCCGGCACCCGCCAGAATCGCGCCAATCAGCGACAGGATGGACAGGATCAGGCCGAGCACCCCGTCCGTCAGCGCGATGCGGCAGATCGCACATGAAAACGCGACGGCCACAGCCACCAGCGCCGAGAGGTAGAATACGGCGGTCACAAGTGGCTTCTTCCGATCTTTCGAACCATCCAGCACGCCCGCGGAGAGGAAGAGGCCAACACCCGCCGTCGCCGCGAAGATGGCCGCATAGGCAAAGACGCCGCCTGCCGAAGTTGTTACACCGAGGATCAGCGCGCCGCCCTGCGCGATGGTCAGCGCGACCGCGAGCATTTGATGGCGGACAGCGGTCAGCGTCAAAAATCCGGACACGAGCACCGTACCCGCGCCGACGATCATGACGAGGAGGGGCGCGAAGGAATCTCCGCCGATCTCAAACATGCCGGGGAACTGGGACAAAAGGTTCGCGCCCAGAAGGAGATTCAAAGAGCCGGGGATCAGTGCCATGAACGGGGAAGGCGCATCCTCCGCCGCATTGTACATCCAGCCGTGGAACGGGATCGCGCCCAGCTTCGCGGCGGCGCCCACCGCCATCAGGAGGAAGCCCGCCGTACCCAGCGTGTTCATGTGCGCATGCATCGCGTCCATCGTCATGCTCTCCGCGGCAAGGCTTGTAAAGACGATGCCCAGGATCATCGTAAGATCCGCTGCGGCCGTCGTGAACAACGCCTTGACCGACGTGCGCCAGGCATTTTCGCCGCCCGCGCGGATCATGAGAAACAACGGGAGCCACATCCCCTGCCAGAAAAACAGCATCGCCACCAGGTTGTTGGCTAAAAGCGCGCCATTCGCCATCGCGAGCGCGCACATCCCGCCGAATGCAAACAACCGGTCACTGGAAGACGACGCTTTCTTGAACGAGGCGAAGACCGCGATCAGGAATGTCAGCGCCGTCGCCGCAAGGATCATCGCGCCGCTCCGAGGAGAGAATTTCAGGGAAAAGTCCATGCCCCAGCCCGCCCATGCGCGGGTGAACGATAGCGACTGGCCTAGCATGGAGCACACAAGCGCGAACGTTGCCGCCGCGCCAATCGCCAGCGCGACAGGGCGCGCGGCGCGCATCCTGTTCGGCATTGCGAGGATCAGCGCACCGAAGGACGCGGGCAGCAGCACCAGAAATATAGGAAGGAACGAATCCACGCTGACACTCATTGGATGATCACCGCCATCTGCGAAACAATCGCCTGAACCAGGGTCGCCGGATAGTAGATCAAAAGTCCGCTTGCGATCGACAGCGCCGCGAGCAGCGAAACGGAAAATACCATCGTACCGCCTTCATGCGGCGTGTGCTCCGCGTGGGACGCGCCCAGGAACACCCGGTAGAACGCGCGCATCAGGTACAGAACCGTCATCACAGCGCCCAGGATGAACACCGCGGCGATCCATGGATGCCCGGCTTCCACCGCGCCGTGGATGACCATATCCTTACTGAAGAAACCGCCCAGCGGCGGAACGCCCATGACCGAGAACGCGCACAGGAAGAATGAGCCCGCCGTCCACGGCAGGAACTTTGCGAGGCCGCCCATCTTCCGGATGTCCTTGGTGTGCAGGCTGTGCTCCACGATGCCCGCGCACAGGAAGAGACCGGCTTTGGAGATCGCGTGCATCAGGATGTACATCAGCCCGCCCGCCAGCGCCGCCTCGCCGCCAATGGAGAGACCCAGAAAGATGAACCCGATCTGGCTGACCGTGGAATAGGCAATGATGCGCTTCAGGTCGTTCTCCGCGATGGCCGCCCCGGCGGAAGCGAGCGCGCTGACCGCGGCGATCACTGGCACCGCCGTATGCCAGAACGCGTCAATCTGGAACGTCACGGCGAACAGCCGCGCGTACACGTACACGCCGATTTTCACCAGGACTGCCGCGTGCAGAAGCGCGGTGGCCGGCGTCGGCGCGACGCCCGCGTCCGCGAGCCAGGAATGCAGCGGCAGCGTTGCAGATTTGGAAAGGATACCAAAAAGGATCAGAAGCATTGCGGCGCTTGATATCTCCCTGCCGCGAAGCGCAAGAAGATCCATCGTACCATACTGCATGTACACCATCAGGAAGCCCACCAGCATGACCAGCGCGCCAATACCGGTGATTAAAAACGCCTTGTTGGCGCGGCGCACGTTTTCCTTTTCGCGGAAGTAACCGATCAGCCGCCAGCAGGCGAGCGCGGAAAGCTCCCAGAAACCGTAGAGGAAGATCAGGTTGGTCGTCAGCGTGATGCCCATCATCGCGCCCAGGAACAATACCACGTAGAAGTAATACTCGTTCTGATTCGGGTAATGACCAAGATACCCGAAGGAATACAGTACGATGATCAGCCCCAGGAACGATGAGATCATCGCCATGAAAACCGCCAAGCCGTCGGCGTGGAAGCCGAAACTGAGGCCCAGCGGCAGTGTGATGTCAAAGGAATACGGCTCGCCGGACAGCGCCCTGGGAAACATCGCGCACAGGATGCCGAACGGAACGGCGATAAACAGAAACGCCAGCGCGTTTCGTAAGTTTGTCGACGCGCGCCCGACCAGCGGCAGCGCGCAGGCGCCGACCAGCGGGACGAATACGGTAAGGAGCATTAGGGCCGGATCCGACATATCTTAACCCCCCGCACCAACTTGGCGGCATCGCGCGACGCAGCGCGACCCGTGGTCGAAAAACGCATTTCCTAAGGCGTCTGCAAACCAAACGCCATTATAAATCCTGCATGATCTTCCGTCAATGGCAATATAGAAACATATCTACATATTATATCTCATGACAGATGCGATATTTATGCAAAAGCCGAGAGACCGATTGGTTAATTCTGGTTCCTGATTTTTCGGACGAAGATGGAATCCAAGGGATACAGGCATCTGCAAACCAATTGTTATACCCAAAAAATTAACGCACGGAAGAAGTCAATCCATAAGCAGGCGTCAATGGATAATTGGTGATCGATTGGTTGCAAGGCGCAACGCTGAAATAACAGGCAATCATGCGGCGGAATAAATGCGGTAGTTTTTGAAAATGAATAATTCAGCTCTGGAAAACGTCAAAAAATGCACGACAAATTCATATAGATTTCGCTTTTGCCGCTTCCTTTTAGCTTCGTCATGTGGTATGATTATTATGGCTAAATTTGAGACATAAGGAGCGAAGATCATGACGAAGAACAAGAAACTTTTGCAGTGGATAGACGAAGTCAAAGATATGTGTCAGCCGGATGATATATACTGGTGCGACGGCTCGGAAGAGGAATATCATCGGCTTCTGAAGGGCATGGTGGACTCCGGCGCGGCGATCCCGCTGAATCCGGAGAAACGCCCCGGCTGCTACCTGTTCCGCAGCCATCCTTCGGATGTCGCGCGCGTCGAGAATCGCACGTTCATTGCTTCCAAAAAGCAGGAGGACGCCGGCATCACCAACAACTGGATCGATCCGGACGAACTCAAAAAGACGATGAAGGGTCTGTACAAAGGCTGCATGAAGGGCCGCACGATGTACATCATCCCGTTCTCGATGGGCCCGATCGGCTCGCCCATCTCCAAGATCGGCGTGGAAGTCACCGACAGCCCCTACGTCGTGGTCAACATGCGCATCATGACCCGCATGGGTCAGGCGGTGCTGGACGTGCTGGGCGACGGCGAATTCGTGCCCTGCCTGCACTCGGTGGGCGCGCCGCTTGAAAAAGGCCAGGAAGACGTCGCGTGGCCCTGCGCGCCGATCGAGCAGAAGTACATCAGCCATTTCCCGGAGGAGCGTACGATCTGGTCTTACGGTTCCGGCTACGGCGGAAACGCGCTGCTGGGCAAGAAGTGCTTCGCGCTGCGCATCGCGTCTGTTCAGGCCCGCGACGAGGGCTGGCTGGCCGAGCATATGCTGGTTCTGCGCCTGACCGACCCGAAGGGCAACGTCAAGTACATCACCGGCGCGTTCCCCAGCGCCTGCGGCAAGACCAACCTCGCCATGCTGATTCCCACGATTCCCGGCTGGAAGGTTGAGACCGTTGGCGACGACATCGCCTGGATGAAGTTCGGAAAAGACGGCCGCCTGTACGCGATCAACCCCGAAGCGGGCTTCTTCGGCGTGGCGCCGGGCACCTCGTTGGATTCCAACCCCAACGCGATGCACACCATCACCAAGAACACCATCTTCACCAACGTCGCGCTGACCGATGACGGCGACGTGTGGTGGGAGGGCATCGGCACCCCCGCGCCGGCGCACCTGATCGACTGGAAGGGCAACGACTGGACGCCGGACAGCAAGGAACCTGCCGCCCATCCCAACGCCCGCTTCACGACGCCCGCCAAACAGTGCCCGTCCATCGCGCCCGAGTGGGAAGACCCGAATGGCGTGCCGATCTCCGCGATCCTGATCGGCGGACGCCGTCCGTCCACCATCCCGCTGGTCAACGAGAGCTTCGACTGGAAGCACGGCATCTTCCTTGGCTCCATCATGGGGTCCGAGATCACCGCCGCCGCGATCTCCGCGAAGATCGGCCAGGTTCGCCGCGATCCGTTCGCGATGCTGCCGTTCATTGGCTACAACGCGACCGACTACCTCGCGCACTGGTTGGAAGTCGGCGAGAAGGCCGAGGCGGACAAACTGCCCAAGATCTTCTACGTCAACTGGTTCCGCAAGAGCAAGGAAGGCAAGTTCCTCTGGCCGGGCTATGGCGACAACAGCCGCGTGCTCAAGTGGATCGTTCAGCGTGTGTCCGGTGAGATCGGCGCCGTCGAAACCCCGATCGGCAACCTGCCCAGAAAGGAAGACCTGGACGTCGAAGGCCTTACCCTGAAGGAAGGCGCGCTGGACGAAATCCTGCACGTGGACATCGAGGGCTGGAAGGCCGAGCTCGAATCCATCAAGGAGTACTACCAAACGTTCGGCGGCAAGCTGCCTAAGGAAATGTACGCGCAGCTTGAAGCGCTCGAAAAGCGCCTGCAGGGCTGAGCCTGACGGAGAGTTTCTTTAATCAAATGAAGGGCTGCCGCACCGAATTGTATTCAGTGCGGCAGCCCTTGAAAATATTGTTCTATATGATTCCCAGCATTAAACCCCGGGCGCAGGTTTTCACGTAGGTTCCTTCCCCTGGAACCACTCGAGTGTCTTGCCCGTTCCGCTGATGTGATTCCCATCCACGTTGCCCTCGATGCCGGGAACCTTGACGCGGCTCGAATACTGGTGCACATCGTGCGGGTAGTCGGGTTCGACCTGGATGGTGCCGTCGGTGGAACCATATCGCGGGATCCACACGTAAGCAAGCTTCAGCGTCTCGGCATGGTATTCCTTATAGCGATGGTGCGCGATATACGCGCCTACCGAGCGGCCTGTGAGATTGGAAAGCCGGTCAACGAACGCCTGAATGCTGTCATGCGTCTGCGCGGCGACCTCGGCATTGTACGCATACACCGTGGGGTTCAATGGTTCTCCCCACTGAGCGGTCGCATCAGCCTCCTCGACGGCGGCGGCCTTTGTCCCCGCGCGTCCGAAGAAATACAGTCCAAACGGGATTTCGCGCTTTGCGCATTCCGCCGCATACCTGAATACCTTGGCATCCAGGACAATCGGGCCGGTCGCGGCCTTGGATCGTAATCCGACGCGCAGCCATAGGAAAGCCACGTTATCCGCAACCAGATCCCAATCGGTCACGGTATTGTACTGGGAAAGATCGATGACTAGCTTTTGCGCCTCGACAAGGCGGCTGTACTTTCCGCTTACCCAGGCTGTCGCATCGTTCAGCATCACTTCGTGCCATCCGTCTTTTGTCGTACCCGCGTAGGGCAGTTTCGCCCCCTTCTTTAGTAGCGACAGGATCGTCGCGGAAGTGTTGGGCTCCGAGCGAACATTCAGGTACCCGGTTGCCCGCACGTACTGGGCGACACTGCCCGTCGCGTCGTCGTCCGGATTGTTGTCCGGCTCCTGTTCCTCTTCCGGATCTGGGCAGTGTGCGCACCCGTCATCGGGCGCGCCGTCGTTCTCATCAATGGCCGGCAAGCCGTTCTTCAGTGCGTCCATGAGGGCATCGTAGTCAAAGCTGTCAAAGACGCCGTCATCCGTGAGCCCAACGCGCTTCTGGAAGGCAATCAAGGCTGCCTGTGTGATCGGCCCAAAGTTCCCGTCCGGGAATCCGGCGCCTTTCGCGAAGCCGAGCGTCTTTAACGGATTCTGAAGCGCCAATACATCCTCGCCCTTATTTCCGATCGAAAGAATCCGGTCGCCCAGCGCGTATTCCTCCATAGCGACCGTACCGGCTTTATACGTGATGAAGGGCATCCTCGTCCACTGCTTCCAGCCGCGGCCCTTGACCTTTGTTCTTACTATGTCTGTGCTAAATCCCTGCGCCTCGATGGCATAACCGTTGCCGATATACACGCCCACGTGTCCATCTTTGTGCAGCATGATACCCGGCGTTTCTGGCATCGTACTCATCTTGCCGTTGCGCATGCCCTTGCTTTTGCAATAGGCCAGCATCCCGTTGGCGGATTTATCGGGGCAGCCATTGGATGCGTATACAGGCTTGCGCGTGCCAAGGTTGCTCCACACCGCTCCCTTAATCAGGCCGATACAATCCATACAGAGTTTGTTGTTTTTGATGTCGCGCAAGTATCGCGCCGTACGGTTTGAGGTATAGTGTTTCGGATACTGCGCCTTTTTTCTTTTGTATAGTGCCGTTGAACACTGTTGCCCATACGTGCCGTACCAGTAAACGGCGCGATCGCTCTTGTACAGTTCCAATAAATACGACACCAACTCAAGATTCGTGATTTTCTGAGCCATTTTCTACCCCTTCCATTTCTTGCGTTGATGGAACCGCCGCCTTCATAGTTTTTTATACGCAGGTGGTAAGGTCAGAACCTTCATGTCTTACGCTAATGATTCCTGTCTATCATGCGTTTTGGCGAAGTGTCGCTCCATACTATGTCGCGCTGCACCTGGATGATTGGAAGCGATATAAGAAACACGTTCAAAATGTATCCAATGCCCATGTATGGCATGACGTTTTATATTCGTGCCCTTGACAGTTCCGAAGCGTTTCGGTACGATAGACGCGATTGCTTAAAATGCAGGTAATGCTTGAGAGATGGGGGAGCGCGAATGCCTGTTCCATTCGAGTCCATGCTGTGTATGGGGATCTCCGCGTTGCTTGCGATCGGAGTTCCGATCGCACTGCTCGTCGTGTTCCACAGGCGTTATGGCGCGAAATTCGTGCCCGCGCTGGTCGGCGTCGGTGGTTTCGTCGTATTTGCGTTGGTTTTGGAGCAGCTTTTACATGTACTGGTACTAAGGCCGCAGCCGGACGGGACGCACGCGCTGATGAATCACCCAATCCTATACATGCTCTACGGCAGTTTCGCGGCGGGAATCTTCGAAGAGACCGCTCGATTTGTGTCGTACCATGCGCTTCGTCGAAAGTACAGAGGAGTCGGGACTGCGCTCGCCTATGGCGTAGGCCATGGCGGCATTGAAGCGATTCTGTTGGCCGGGGTCACGATGTTGATGAACCTCATCACTGTTATTTCGGCAAACTCCGGTGGCGCAGCGCTCGACCAGAATCCAGCGCTGGCCGCGCAGATCCAGGCGCTGGCTGCGACGCCCTCCTACATGTTCCTGATCAGCGGCCTTGAACGCATGTCGGCGCTCGCCATCCAGATTTCACTGTCGGTATTGGTGTTCTATGCCGTTTACGAAAACCGCAGGGTGTGGCTGTATCCGCTCGCGATCCTTTTGCATGCGGCGGTGGACGCGCCGGCAGCCTTGATGCAGGCGGGCGTGTTCAAAGATGTGTTCGCACTGGAGGGCATGGTGATCGTCTTCGCGATCCTGCTGGCGTTCTTTGCGGTCTATACGCATCGGCGGCTGGAGCCCGCTTCGGTTCCCGAAACCATTCCCGAAGTCGAAACGGAAACTGTACAGGAGTGACCATATGAAGAGGATTGAAAAGGTTCTGATCCCGCTGGGCATGCTCGGCATCCTGTTCTACCTTGCGCATACGCTGCTGGGGCGCATCATGTGGGCGGAATACAACCCGGTGACGATGGACATAAGTTCGCTCACCGCCGACGGCGCGCCCAACGCGGCGTTCCTTCGGGTTCTCACTTACATTTATGGCCTGCTGATGATCGCGTTTTCTATCGGCATGATACTGAAAGCGTTCCGAAAATACGGCGCGCTGGTTCGGGCGGGATCAATCACGCTGCTCGTCATGGAACTGGTGTCCATGTTCGGCTACATGCTGTTCCCGCTGTCGGGCGACAAGACGGTGATGACGTTTGGGAACCTGATGCACATCATCGTGACCATAACGGTCGTCCTGACCACCATCGCATTCGGTTTTTTGATGGCCGCTGGCTATTTGCGCCGTGAAAAACTTCAGGGTCTGGGCCGGTTCACGCTGGTGATGGCGATATTGATCACACTGACCGGGATGACGACGCCCATCGGCATGGGCGCGGGCTGGAACATCCTGGGCGTGACCGAGCGGCTGTCTATCTACTCTGTTCAGACGATGCTGTTCGGGCTTTCTGCCTACTACACGTTCTCCGGAAAGGAACGCAAAGATTTCATGTAAAGCGTCATACAGCAAAGCGCCGCCGGCTCATTTGAACCGGCGGCGCATGCTGTTTATTCGAATCAGATAAAGAGTGACATATCGGATTCTTCCGCGTTTGCCAGCATCGCCGCCGCACCGGAGAACGTGACGCCGTCCAGCAGTTCCTCCGCCTTGATGCCCATCACGTCCATCGACATCGAACAGGCGACCAGTTCCACGCCGTTCTTCCGGGCGGAAGCGATCAGTTCCTCAAGGCTCGCGATATGCTTTTTTTTCATGACCCCGCGGATCATCTTCGGCCCCATGCCCAGCATGTTCATCCGGGACAGGCCCAGCTTTTTCGAGCCGCGCGGCATCATCATCCCAAACATCCTGGACAAAAAGTCCTTCTTCACGGACACCGATTCCGGCTTCCTTAAGATGTTCAGCCCCCAGAACGTGAAGAACATAGAGACATGGCGTCCCATCGCGGCTGCGGCATTGGCGATGATGAACGAAGCGATGGCCTTGTCCAGATCGCCGGAGAACACGATGATGTTCTTCGCGTCCCGCGCAGGGCCGGAAGCGGACTGCACCAACTTCTCGCCCTTCTGCACCCGGGCATGGGCGATGCCCTTCTCGCTGCCAGAATCCAGCAGCAGGTTTCCGGTGCGGCGGCAGAACGCGGGGAGGTCGGAGGCGAACGCCGGGTCTGTGGAAGAAATCTCGATCACGTCGCCCACTGAAGCAGCCGCGAGCGCCTCGGACAGCTTCACGATCGGGCCGGGGCACTGAAGCCCGCAGGCATCCAGTACGATGGTCTTCACAGGCGCATCCTTCTTTTCAGGTAGCTGTGTGTCGGTGTTCATGCGCACCCCTCCTTTGGGCGTTTCGTGCGGCCCGAAGATCGAATGGTACAGACGGTAGCCGCCGGCGAGGTTCAGGGCATCAAAGCCGTTCTGCGTCAGGATTCGGGTGGCTACGTAACCGCGCAGCCCCACCTGGCAGGTGACGTAGACAGGCTTCGCTTTATCGATCTCGCCGATGCGGGCGCGGAGCGAATCCAACGGGATGTTGATGAACCCGTCAATATGGCCGTTCTCGTACTCCATCGCCGTCCGGGTGTCGAGGAGCGTTACGCTGCCGTCGCGCGGAAGCGCCGCCACATCGTGCCAGTGGAACTGCCGAACCTGCCCCTTCAGAAGGTTCTCGATCACGAAGCCCACCATGTTGACCGGATCTTTCGCCGAGCCGTAGGGCGGCGCGTAGCAAAGCTCCAACTTGGTCAGGTCATAGGCGGTCATCTTCGCGCGGATCGCGGTCGCGAGTACGTCGACGCGCTTGTCGACGCCGTCGTAACCCACCGCCTGCGCGCCAAGGATGCGTCCGGTTTCCTTCTCAAACACGACCTTGATCGACATGTTCACCGCGCCGGGGTAGTAGCCCGCGTGGTTGGCCGAATAGGTAAACGCCTTGTCGTAGTTCAGGTTCAGGCGCTTCGCGGTCTTTTCGTTGATGCCGGTTGCGGCGACGGTCAGATCGAACACCTTCAGGATTGACGATCCTTGCGTGCCTTCGTAGGCGCTGTCAAGCCCCGCGATGTTGTCCGCGGCGATCCGGCCCTGTTTGTTGGCTGGCCCCGCCAGCGGCACGTAGCCCTTGTCGCCGGTCACGAAATCGGTAATCTCGATCACGTCGCCGACAGCGAAGATGTCCGGGTCGCTGGTACGCATGTGTTCGTCCACCGTGACCGCGCCGCGCGGGTTAAGCTTGAGGCCTGCTTCCTTCGCCAGGCGGTTGTCCGGGCGCACGCCCACCGCCATGATCAGCATGTCGGCGGGGACATCGGTGTCTCCAACCGTGACCATCAGGCTTTCACCCGCCTCGCGGATGCGCTGAACGGACTTGCCCAGCATCAGGCGCACACCCTTCTCCTCCATGTGGCGGTGCACGTCCTGCGCCATGTCGTAGTCGATCGGCGCGATCACCTGATCCAGCATTTCAACCAGCGTCACAGAAACGCCCGCCTGCGTCAGGTTCTCCGCCATCTCCACGCCTATGAAGCCGCCGCCCGCGACAATCGCGGTTCTGGGCTTTTTCTGATCAACATAATCCTTGATCCGGTAAGTATCTGGGATGTTGCGCAGCGTAAACACCCTGTCCGATTTTGCGCCCTCAATCGGCGGCACGAACGGCTCCGCGCCGGGGGAGAGGATCAGTTTGTCGTAGCCTTCCTCGTAGGTCTCGCCCGTCGCGTGGTTTAGGATAGACACTGTCTTGTCTGCGGGGTTGATGCGCACCGCCTCGCTCAGCGTGCGCACGTCCACATTGAAACGCGCGCGGAAGCTCTTGGGCGTCTGAAGCGTCAGCGCGGACTTCTCTTTGATCTCGCCGCCGATAAAGTAAGGCAGGCCGCAGTTGGCGAAGGAGATGTACTCGCCCTTCTCCAGCATCACGATCTCGGCCTTTTCATCGAGCCTTCTGAGTCTTGCTGCCGCCGATGCGCCGCCAGCTACGCCGCCGATGATGACAACCTTCATGGCCATTGCCTCCTATAGTTGACTTTTGGAAAACGCACCTATATGATATTATAAGAATGAAAGGGGTTCGTTGCAATGCCGGATCGAGAGCTTTCCGCAATCCTGCCAGCGTTTCTGCCGTTCTGGGCGCATCTCACGGCGGAGCAGCAGGCACTGCTGGTTTCAAGCACCGCCTGCCATCATTATCCCAAAGGCACCAACATTCACGGCGGGTCCAACGACTGCGCAGGGATTCTGTTGGTCATCAGCGGCGAACTGAGGGTGTACATGCTGTCCGAAGAGGGGCGCGAGGTGACACTCTACCGCATGAGCGGCGGCGATGTCTGCGTGATGAGCGCGAGCTGCGCGCTCCGTGCGATCACCTTCGAGGTTCGCATCGACGCTTCGGAGGACTGCGAACTCTGCGTGATCAAGCCGTCTGTCTTCGACCAGGTGCAGCGTGAGAACATCTACGCGGAGGCTTTCGCCTATCGTCAGGTCACCGAGCGGTTCTCAGACGTCATGTGGGCAATGCAGCAGATTCTGTTCATGAGCTTCGACAAGCGCCTGGCCGTGTTCCTGCTGGACGAGGTTTCCCGAACCGGCGGGGACACCGTGCGCCATACGCAGGAGGAAATCGCGCGCTATCTGGGGGGCGCGCGCGAATCCGTCACGCGGATGCTGAAGTACTTTCAGCAGGAGGGGCTGGTATCGCTGAGCCGTGGCGGCGTCACAGTGCTGAACCGGAAAGGCCTTCGCGCGCTGCTGAACTAATCCAGCATTGCGAGGATCGCGGCCTTGGGGCGCGCGCCGACGACGCTCTTGGAAAGTTTGCCATCCTTAAAGACCATCAATGTCGGGATGCTCATCACGCGGAACGCGTTCGCAAGTTCCGGCTGGGCGTCGATGTCCACTTTTCCGACCTTCACGTTCGGATTTTCGTTTGCGATCTGGTCGAGCAGCGGGGAGACCATGCGGCATGGGCCGCACCAACTGGCCCAGAAGTCGACGAGCACGGGTTTTTCGCTGTTAAGTACCTCGCTCTGGAAGTTCTCCATCGTCAGATTCACGGTTGCCATTTTGAAATCGCTCCTTTTTGATTTGTAAGACCAGTATACTACGCCGTCCCCCGCGTTTTATGTGACGAGGTCACATAAGAAAGGAAATCCGCTGCATGGAAGCATTGCTCCGTTATCCCTGTCTGGTGCTGGATCACGACGACACGCTCGTACGCAGCACGCCGGAAATCCACTACCCGTCTTTCGTTGAAACGGTGCGCCTGCTGCGCCCCGAAATGCCGGAGATTACGCTGAAGGAATTCATCACCTTCAACTTTGATCCGGGGTTCCTGCCGATGTGCCGCGACGTGTACCATTTCACCGACGCGGAGATGGAGATCGAGCAGGAGATCTGGCGGCGATACACCCAGCGCGTCCCCGACAGTTATGAGGGGTTTGACGTGCTGCTCAGGCGGTATCGCGCGGCTGGCGGGCGGGTCTGTGTGGTGTCGCATTCGGAGAAACGCACCATCCTCCGGGACTATAAGGCGCTCTTTGGGTTTGAACCGGACATGGTGTTCGGCTGGGAACTGCCGGAGCACCAGAGAAAACCCCACGCCTACCCGCTGGACGCGATCATGGAGGCGTTCGGATTCTCCGCAGAAGAACTTCTGCTGGTGGACGACCTGAAGCTGGGCTTCGACATGGCCAGAAAGCGGAATGTGGACTTCGCGTGGGCGGGCTGGTCGGACACGGCGTTCGTGACCAGAGAATACATGGAGGAACACGCGCCGCACCGGTTTGGCGCGCCGCATGAGTTGGAATTATTCTTAATGGGCAGCTGAATCAAGTGGGAGGACAATTTTACGAGAATTCGGGACATGGGCGTCGTCGTCGGGCACATGAAGCCGGGGCAGCGCAACAAAATCAGCGACGTGCCGGGCGTGACGGTGGGTCACGCGACAATCGATGACGGGGATGTCATGACCGGCGTCACCTGCGTGATGCCCTGTCAGGACAACCCCTTTTTCAGCAAGCTGACGGCGGCCGCGCATGTGCTCAACGGGTTTGGGAAGACGCTGGGATTGATGCAGATCGAGGAACTGGGCGCGCTGGAGACGCCGATCGCGCTGACCAACACGCTGTCTGTCGGCGCGGTGCACGACGGCATGGTGGAATACATGCTATCCCGCTGCGACGGCGCGTTTACGTCGATCAACCCGCTGGTGTGCGAGTGCAATGACGCATACTTGAACGACATCCGCCGCCGAGTGATCACCAAGGAGCATCTGTTTCAGGCAATCGCGGACGCGCGCGCGGATTTTTCGGAAGGCGACGTGGGCGCGGGGAAGGGGATGAGCTGCCACGGGCTGAAGGGCGGCATCGGCTCCTCGTCGAGAATCGTTCCTCTCAAAGACGGCGAGTATACGTTGGGCGTGCTGACGCTGACCAACCACGGAAAACTCGCCGACCTCCGGATTAACGGCGTTCCGGTGGAGCGGACAGAACCGGACATGGAGCCGGAGCGCGGGTCGTGCATTGTGATTGTCGCGACGGATCTGCCGCTGACCGACCGGCAGCTGAAAAGGGCGATCCGGCGGGCGGGGGTGGGGCTGATCCGGCTGGGTTCGTACATCGGCCACGGCAGCGGCGAGGTGATGGTGGGCTTCACCACCGCCAACCGCCTGCCCCACGAGTGCTCGGAAGACGTATTGCCGCTGCGCGCGCTGCATGAAGATCGGATGGATCTGGTGTTCCGAGCGGTCGCCGAAGCCACCGAGGAAGCGATTCTGAACGCGCTGGCCGCGTCCGGCGGCGTGACAGGTTTCAAAGGCCACGCGAGGGAATCTCTGAGCGAATACTTGCAAAGGTTCGGTATCATACTCCGTTGATATCTTGGCGACTAATCAGGACTGTACGCTTCCATCAACCACAATGGTGCGTCTTCGCCCGACATAACGAGCAGTACGCCTTTCCGAACGATGACGCTCGAAGGCATGCCGGCAAACTCATTGCTGACGCCGATGGGCATTTCCGAAGTCATCGTATAGTCTGTGAGCGGGTATTTAAGCCCTTCCAACGTCACGCCATAGGCGGTTCCGTCAGCGGAAAAGATCGAGATGATTCCCTTGGCAGCCTCTGAAAAGGCGATTTCCCCGTCCGCGATCGCGGTGACGGCGGCGCTCCCGCCGATCAGCCAGCCCCGCGCGCCACGTCGCGCGATGTAGACGAGGGTTTGGAGGTTCGCGAACGTATGGTCGAGCCGCCCGCCCAAGCCGCCCAGGATGCGCACCTCGCGGCATCCTTCCTGGAGCGCGATGCGCACGGCGAGCATCGTGTCGGTCTCGTCCTTTTCTGCAGGATGCACTTCGACCTTCGCATGGACCGGCACTTCGCCCAGAGAATCGAAGTCCCCCACCACGCGGTCAATCCGCGCGCCGATGCGCTGAAGCGTCCTGTAGCCCGCGTCCGCCGCGATCACGAGATCATCTTCCGAAATATGGGGGAGCGGGCCGGCAAATTCACCCGCGCCTATGATCCAACAGCGTGTTCGCATCATGTTCGACCTTTCCTGGATGGTGTTATTTCATATTAGCATAACCGTTTTCCGCAATCAACCGGCGAAATGAATTAACAGCCCAATTGTTTCCAGAGGCTTGACAAGGGATATTCCGCTCCATATAATTAATTAGGCTAATTAAAAGAAATCCTGATGAGGTGCGGCATGGATCCGTTTTCCGCTCAGCTGAACGACATGTTGGTCAATACCTACCGGTCGGTGCTTGCCATCGAGGAAGCCATGCTGATGAACCTCAGCGGCGAAAACCTGTCGATCAGCGAAATGCACACGATCGAGGCCATTGCAGCCGGAGGCTCGGATGGTCGAACGATCACCGACATCGCGCAGGCGCTCTCGATCTCGCCGCCTTCCGTTACGATGATGGTGAAGCGGCTTGAGCATAAGGGCTTCGTCGCGAAGTCAAAATGTGCAAACGACGGGCGGCGCACCTATGTCCATCTGACCGAACTTGGGCGGCGCGCGGACATCTCCCACCGCTATTTTCATCGGCAGATGGTGCGCTCCGTTGGGCGCAGCATCCCGGAAGAAGAAAAGGCCGCGCTGCTCCACGGTCTGAAGCTGCTCAACGAATTCTTCCAGAAACGGGCGCTGGAGCTGACAAAATCTCCGGACGGAGGCTCTGAAATTTGAGGATCATCGGAACCGGCAGCGCGCTGCCGACGAGGGTTGTGACCAATCAGGATCTGACAAACTTTCTCGATACAAGTGACGAGTGGATTTCTACCCGCACCGGCATCCTCGAGCGCCGCGTGATCAGCAGCGAAACGCTGGATCAACTGGCCGCGCGGGCGGCGTCACAGGCGCTTGTCAACGCGGTCGTCGCGCCGGAGGAGATTGATTTCATCCTGTGTTCGACGGTGCAGGGCGAATGGGTAACGCCCGGCCTTGGCTGCGTCGTCCAGAAGGCGCTGGGTGCGGTCTGCCCGGCGCTGGATATCAACGGTGCGTGCGCGGGGTTCGTCTACGCGCTGGACATCGCGGACGCATACCTCGCGACCGGGCGCGCGAAGCGCGTGCTGGTCGTATGCGCCGAGGCGATGACCCGCATCGTGGACTGGACCAGACGCGAGGAGAGCGTGCTTTTTGGCGACGGCGCGGGCGCGGTGGTGGTGGATGGCGGGGAAGGACTCCTCGCGATGCGGCTGACCACACGCGGCGACAGCGCGCTATTACACATGCGCGCGTCCGACGGCAACAGCCCGTTCATCCCGAATCTCACAGCACAGGATTACCTGCACATGAGCGGGCAGGAGGTTTACCGCTTCGCGGTGGGCACCTGCGTGGAAGACCTCAGGTCGATCCTCGCCCAGACCGGCCTACAACCGGACGAAGTCGGGCATTTCCTGTTGCATCAGGCAAACCTCCGCATTCTGGAGGGTGTACGCGCCCGGATGGCGCAGCCGCCGGAGAAATTCCCCCACAATCTGGAGCGGTACGGCAACACCTCGTCGGCCACGATCCCGATCTTAATGGATGAACTGAACCGTTCCGGCGCACTCAAAATCGGCGAGACGATTGCGCTGGCGGCGTTTGGCGCAGGACTTGTCACCGGCGCATGTCTCATGAAATGGAACCCTTGAAAGGCCGCAAGGCGAACGCCATCACATAGATTATTTTGAAATTGGAGGACATTCCCATGACGTTTGAAAAGGTAGCGCAGGTTCTGGCGGAGTACAAGGGCATCGACGTTTCGACCATCAAGCCGGAGAGCAGCTTCGCGGAGTTGGAGTTCGACTCGCTGGACGTGGCTGAGATGGCGATGAAGTTGGAGGACGAGTTCTCCATGACCATCGAATTGGACGCCACCGACAAGACCGTGCAGGATCTGGTCAATCGCATCGAAGGGACGAAGTAGAATGACCACCAGAGTGACCCGTGCGCTGGGGATCGAAAAGCCGGTGCTGCAGGGCGGCATGGCGTGGGTCAGCGAAGCGCACCTCGCGGCGGCTGTGTCAAACGCCGGCGGACTGGGCGTGATCAGCGCCATGAACGCGCCGGGCGAGTATCTGCGCGAGCAGATCCGGCTTTGCCGCAACTTGACCGACAAGCCCTTCGGCGTCAACATCATGCTGATGAGCCCGCACGCCGACGCGGTCGCGCAGGTCGTACTGGAAGAGAAAGTGCCGGTGGTCACCACCGGCGCGGGCCTTCCCGGAAAGTACATGAAGGACTGGATTCCCGCAGGGATCAAGGTGGTGCCGGTGGTTCCATCGGTCGCCATCGCGCGGCGCGTCGAGCGCGAGGGCGCGACGGCGGTCATCGCGGAAGGCTGCGAATCGGGCGGCCACGTCGGGGAGATCACCACGATGGCGCTGGTTCCGCAGGTCGCGCAGGCAGTGAAAATCCCCGTCATCGCGGCGGGCGGCATCGCGGACGGGCGCGGCTTCGCGGCGGCGTTCATGCTGGGCGCGGAGGCCGTACAGATGGGTACGCGTTTTCTGTGCGCCGCCGAGTGCCGCATCCACGACGCCTACAAGCAGAAAGTAATCGCCGCCAAGGACATCGATACGATGGTGACCGGGAAGCGGCTGGGGCATCCGGTCCGCGCGCTCAAAAACCTGTTCACCGCGAAGCTGGGCAAGATGGAGTACGATTCCCAGATCACCAATGACGAGATCGAAGCCTTCGGCACCGGCTCGCTTCGAAAGGCCGCCGTCGAGGGCGATCTGGAGAACGGCTCGTTCATGGCCGGGCAGATCGCGGGTCTCGTGTGCGACATCAAACCAGCCGCCGAGATTATCGATTCCATCCTCGCGGAGGCTGAAAAACTGTTCGCGGAGGGGAATCGATGGGCGCAGTAGGCTATGTGTTCGCCGGTCAGGGCGCGCAGGCGCCCGGCATGGGCCGGGATCTCTATGAAAACGTCGCTTCGATACGGCCATTCTTCGACCGCGCCGAGGCGCTTCGACCCGGCACCTTGAAACAGATGTTCGAAGGCCCTGCGGAAGACCTGACGCAGACCGTCAACGCGCAGCCGTGCCTGTTCGTCATGGACTACGCCTGCGCTTTTGCAGCGGCGAAAATCACCGGACAGCCGACCGCCGCCGCAGGTTTTTCGCTGGGCGAATGGCCCGCCGCAGCGTTCGCGGGGCTGATGCCGTTTGAAGACGCATTCCGGCTGGTCGTAAAGCGCGCGGAACTGATGCAGGCCGCGGCCGAGAAGCACCCCGGCGCGATGTTCGCCATCGTGAAGCTGTCCGCGGATCAGGTGGTTTCGCTGTGCGAATCGCTGCCGGAAGCGTACCCGGTCAACTTCAACTGCCCCGGCCAGACGGTCGTCGCGTGCGCGCTTGAAAGCGCCGACGCGCTTCTGGCCGCGGCGCGCGCGGACGGAGGCCGGGCGATCCGCCTCGCCGTCTCCGGCGCGTTCCATTCGCCGTTCATGCGCGAAGCGTCGGATGGCATGCGTACTGTGCTTGAAGGCGTGGCTTTCCGTAAACCGACCATGCCGCTCTACTCGAACAAAACCGCGCTGCCATATGTGCCCGGCGGGGAGGCCGAAACGCTGGCCGCGCAGATCGCGTCGCCCGTTAAGTGGCAGCAGACGGTTGAACATATGGCTTCCGAGGGCGTCAGCCTGTTCGTTGAAGTCGGGCCGGGGAACACGCTGACCGGCCTGATCCAGAAGATCAGGCCGGACGCCGAAACCCTGTGCGTCGGCGGTCTTTCAGGGCTGGAAGCCCTCAGGGGGAGGTACTGATGAAGGGCAAGGTTGCGCTCATCACCGGCGGTACCCGCGGCATCGGGCGCGCGGTGGCGGTGAAATTTGCCGAACAGGGCGCGGATCTTGCGCTCTTCTACGCTGGCAACCGCGACGCGGCGGAGGAAACGCTGGCGCTCGTCCGGGCGCAGAACGTCCGCGCCGACGCTTTCCAATGTGACGTGTCGGACGGTGAAGCGGTTACTAAGACGGTTTCGGACGCGCGCGCCGCGCTGGGGCCGATCGACATCCTGGTCAACAACGCCGGGATCACGCGCGACGGCCTTTCGATGCGCATGCGCGAGGAGGACTTCCGGCGAGTCGTGGACGTCAACCTGACCGGCGCTTTTCTGGTCGCGAAGGCCGTGATGCCGGACATGATCCGAAAGCGCGCCGGGCGCATCATCAACGTTACTTCAGTAGCGGGGCTGATGGGAAACGCCGGGCAGGCGAACTATGCAGCCGCCAAGGCGGGCATGATCGGCCTGACCAAGACGCTGGCTCGGGAACTCGCCGCGAGGCGGATCACCGTCAACGCGGTCGCGCCGGGGTTTGTTAAAACGGAGATGACCGGCACCATGAAGGAAGAAGTATTATCGCAGGCGCTGAAGGCCGTGCCGCTGAACCGGATCGGCGAGGCGGAGGAGATTGCGGAGGCAATCTGCTTCCTCGCGGGCGACGCCGCCGCGTATATCACAGGCGCCGTGCTTCAGGTCGACGGCGGCCTGTACATGTAGGGAGGGTTTCGTTTGAACCGTGTGGTCATCACCGGCATGGGGATCATATCGCCCGTCGGCAACGATATCGCGACATTTCGAGACAGCCTGTTCGCGGGTGTGAACGGCATCGGGCCGATCACACATTTTGATCCGGTGGAATTCAAATGCAAAGTCGCGGCGGAGGTTAAGGATTTCAGCCCCGAAGCCTTCGGCATTGAAAAGGGCGACGCCCGCCGCATGGATCTGTTTACGCAGTTCGCGATGGCGGCCGCGTCGCAGGCGGTTCGGGACAGCGGCATCTTGGGCGCGGTCGCGCCGGAACGGCTTGGCGTGTACGTGGGCAGCGGCATCGGCGGCATGCACACATTCGTCGCGGAAACTGAGAAGCTATTAACCCGCGGTCCCAGCCGCGTGTCCCCGCTCTACATCCCGATGATGATCGCCAACATCGCCGCCGGCAACATCGCGATCCGCTACAACGCACAAGGACCGTCGCTTCCGGTGGTCACCGCGTGCGCGACGTCCACCAACTCGATCGGAGAGGCTTACCGCGCGATCAGGCACGGCTACGCGGACGCGATCATCGCGGGCGGCTCGGAGGCTACCATTGAGCCGTTGGGCGTCGCGGGCTTCATCAACAGTAAGGCTTTGTGCGAGACCGACGACCCGGCGCGTGCGTCGCTGCCCTTTGACCGGCGGCGCGGCGGATTCGCGATGGGCGAGGGCGCGGGCATCGTGGTACTGGAGACCTTGGAAGGCGCGGTTGCGCGCGGTGCGAAGATCTACGGTGAGATCGTCGGCTACGCCAATACCTGCGATGCGTTCCACATCACCGCGCCGCACCCGGACGCGGTCGGCGGTACGCGTGCCATTGAGCTTGCGATGAAGGAAGCAGGCGGTGTGGAAGGACAGCTCTACATCAACGCCCACGGTACCGGGACGCCGCTGAACGACAAACTTGAGACGCTGGCCATCAAGAAGGCACTGGGCGAGGAACTGGCGAGGAAGGCGCTCATCTCCTCCACCAAGTCGATGACCGGCCACATGCTGGGCGCGGCGGGGGCGGCGGAACTGATCGCGTCGGTGATTGCGTTGAACGCGTCCATCGTGCCGCCCACGATCCACCTTGAGGAACCGGACCCGGAGTGTGACCTCGACTACGTGCCGAATGTCGCGCGTGAAGCCATATTGTCTATGGCGATTTCAATTTCACTGGGCTTCGGCGGCCATAATGGGGTACTCGCCGTCAGGAGGTATTCATGAACATCCGGCAGATTCGGGAACTGGCCCAGATCCTTCGCCAACACGGCCTGAGTTCCATCGATGTCACCGAGGGCGAAAACCATGTACGGCTTGAGTGCGCGGTCACAGCCGCGCAGGCCGTGCAGTTCGCGCCCACGCCGGTCATCGCGGCGCAGCCGATGCAGGCGGAAGAAAAGAAGCCGGACGTCGGCGTGGACTTCAACGACATCGTTGAGGTCAAGTCGCCGCTTGTGGGCGTCTTCTACAGTTCACCCGCGCCCGACGCGGAGCCGTTCGTCAAGGTGGGTGATCGCGTCAAGAAGGGCGATGTGCTGTGCATCGTCGAGGCGATGAAGCTGATGAACGAGATCACCGCGACCCACGACGGCGAGATCGTCGACGTGTGCATCCAGAACGGCGCTGTGGTTGAGTTCGGCCAGACGCTGTTCAAGCTCTACTGAGGAAGCGGCATGAACAGACAGGAGTTGGAAAGCGTGCTGCCGCACCGCGGCAGGATGCTGTTGGTGGATGAAGTGTCGCTGGACGAAGGCGGCGCGGCCACCGGTAAGTACCTGGTGCGCGGTGACGAATGGTTCCTGGACGGCCACTTTCCGGGGAATCCGGTGGTGCCCGGCGTGGTTGTGTGCGAACTGATCGCGCAGGCGTGCTGCATCCTGTTCCGCGATTCTATCGGTGGCGGAACGCCGATGTACGCCGGGATCGACAAAACCAGGTTCAGACGCGCGGTCAGACCCGGCGACCTGGTCGAGACCCGCGCGACGCTTCTTCGCAGCAAGTTGAACGTACACGTCGTCTCCGGCGAGGCGCGCGTGAACGGGGAACTGTGCGCGTCCGGAGAATTCACATTCATCATCGCGCAGCGCTGATACAGGAAAAAATCGCCTCTCAGGAGGATCAAGCGTGTTTCCCAAAATTCTGATCGCAAACCGTGGCGAGATCGCGGTGCGCGTCATCCGCGCCTGCAAGGAGATGGGCATCCTGACGGTCGCCGTGTTCTCCGAGGCCGACCGCGACGCGCTGCATGTGTCTCTGGCGGATGAAAGCGTGTGCATCGGCCCGCCGCAGGCTCGCGAAAGCTACCTGAACATGGACCGCATCCTGTCGGCGGCGCTGATTACCGGCGCGAAGGCGATCCATCCCGGCTATGGGCTTTTGTCCGAAAACGCGGAATTCGCGCGGCGCTGCGAGGAACTGCACATCAAGTTCATCGGCCCTTCCGCGGAAACGATTCGCCGGATGGGCGACAAGGACGAAGCGCGGCGTACGATGCGTCAGGCGGGCGTTCCGGTCGTACCGGGGTGCGACCTGCTGGCCAGCGCCGAGCAGGCAAAAATCGAGGCGCAGCGCGCGGGGCTTCCGGTGCTCATCAAGGCGCGCGCGGGCGGCGGCGGGCGCGGCATCCGGCTGATTGAGAAAATCGAGGACGTGGAGCGCGCGTTCCTGTCCGCGCAGGCGGAGGCGCGCACCGCGTTCGGCGACGACGGCGTATACCTTGAAAAATACCTGCCCCATGTCAAACACATCGAGGTACAGGTTCTGGGTGATCAGGAAGGCAACGTCGTGTGTCTGGGCGAACGCGACTGCTCCACTCAGCGCAAACATCAGAAGCTGATCGAGGAAAGCCCGGCGTCCACCGTGTCGCCGGGACTTCGGGAGGAACTGACCCGCGCGGCCGCGAAAGCCGCCCACGCCGTCGACTATGAAGGTGCGGGAACCATCGAATTCCTGCTCACAAAGACCGGCGAATTCTACTTCATGGAAATGAACACGCGGCTGCAGGTGGAGCACCCGGTGACCGAGATGGTTTCGGGGGTCGACCTTGTCAAGTGGCAGATTCGCGTCGCGGCGGGCGTACCGCTGAGCTTCTCGCAGAGCGATGTTCGCCTCCGGGGCCACGCGATCGAGTGCCGCATCAACGCGGAAAATCCGGCGGAAAACTTCCGCCCCAGCTGCGGGAAGATTGAACTGTTGCACATCCCTGGCGGCCCGTGGGTGCGGTTCGACACCGCGCTGTACCAGGGGTATCAGATGCCGCCGTTTTATGATTCGATGGTCGGGAAACTGATCGTCTTCGCCGCGACCCGCGCCGAGGCGATCCGCAAGATGCGCGCGGCGCTGTGCGAAATGGTCATCGAGGGCATCGACCACACGGGCGAACTCCAGCAGGATCTGATCTGCGAGAGCGCCTTTTTGGACGGTAGCTACACCACTTCCTTTCTGGAGGAGCGATAAATGCTGCCCAAGTATCTGTTCGGAAAACCGAAGAATACGCTGGAGGGTGAGGCCAGGTCGTCCGAAACCCTCTATGAATGCGCGGGCTGCAAGGCGCGCGCCACGGACGCGGAACTTCAGGAGTCGCTCTACGTATGCCGCCGCTGTGGCGCGCACATGCGCCTCGCGGCCCGGAAGCGTATCGCGCTCACCGTCGATCCGGGCAGTTTTTCGGAAATCGACGCGTCCGTTTCTTCGTCGAATCTATTGAATTTCCCCGAATATGACGATAAACTGGAGAAGGCGAAATCGGCCAGCGGCGAGGCGGAGGGCGTCCTGACCGGCACCGCCGCGATTGGCGGCGAGCCGTGCGCGGTCTTCGCGATGGATCCCAACTTCATGATGGGCTCGATGGGCACCGCGCTGGGTGAAAAAGTTACGCGGCTGTTTGAACTGGCGACCGAGCGAAGGCTCCCGGTCGTCGGCTTCACGCTGTCCGGCGGCGCGCGGGTGCAGGAGGGCATCCTATCCCTGATGCAGATGGCGAAGACTTCCGGCGCGGTGGAGCGGCACAGCCGGGCAGGGTTTCTCTACATCGCGGTCTTGACCGACCCGACCACCGGCGGCGTGGACGCGAGCTTCGCGACGCTGGGCGACATCCTGATCGCCGAACCCAAGGCGCTGATCGGCTTCGCGGGGCCGCGCGTCATCGAGCAGACGATCCGCCAGAAACTGCCCGCGGGATTCCAGCGCGCCGAGTTCCAGCTGGAAAAGGGGTTCGTCGACATCATCTGCGACCGGCGGGAACTTCGGGAAATGCTTACGCGCCTTCTGGCGCTGCACCGGGGGGTGGCCTGATGGACGCGTACAGCCGCGTACAGGCGGCGCGGGCGAAGGGCCGACAGACCTCGCTGGACTACATCCACGCGCTGTTCGCCGACTTCGTGGAACTGCACGGTGACCGCCGTTTCGCGGACGACCGAGCGATCGTCGCCGGCATCGCGAGGCTTTCCGGAAAGCCTGTCACCGTGATCGGCATTGAAAAAGGGCGCGATACCCAAGAGCGCGTGAAGCGTAATTTTGGCTCCGCGCACCCGGAGGGGTACCACAAAGCCATCCGACACTTCCTTCTGGCGGAAAAGTTCCGCCGACCGGTCGTCTGCTTCATCGACACCTCCGGCGCATACTGCGGCATCGGCGCGGAGGAACGCGGTCAAGGAAACGCAATCGCGGAGAGCATCAAGACGCTGATGGGCCTCACCGTCCCGGTGATCTCGATCATCATCGGCGAGGGCGGTTCCGGCGGCGCGCTGGCGTTGGCGGCGGCCAATGAGGTGTGGATGCTGGAGAACGCGGTCTATTCCGTGATCTCGCCGGAAGGCGCGGCGTCCATCATCTGGAAGGATGCGAAGCGGGTGAAGGAAGCCTCGGAGTGCCTGAAGCTGACCGCGCAGGATCTTCTCGACCTCGGCGTCGTCGAACGGGTGTTTGAAGAGGACGAGAGAACCTCGCTCAACGCCCGGCTCCGGGATGCGCTTGCAGAGGCGTTCGAACATTACGAAAGCATGGACGCTTCGGCGATTGCCGACCAGCGTTACAGGAAATTCAGAGCCATCGGAGGGCAGGCGCTATGATCGCGATTGTGACCGACAGTTCCGCGCATCTGTACCGGGAGGAAGCGGAGGCGCTGGGCGTCACCGTGGTGCCGATGACCTATAGCCTGTCGGGGCAGCAGACGTTCCATGAAGGTTATATGGATGATAACGGAGATTATGAGCACCTTGTGGACGCCAATATGGAGAAGCTGCGCACGTCGCAGGCCAGCTATTCCTCGTTCATGGGGGAATTCATGGAGCTTCTGGAGGCGGGCGCGGACATCCTGTGCCTGACGATCTCCTCACGCCTGAGCGGAACCTTCGGCAATGCCTTAACCGCCGCGCGCGATCTCGCGCCGGAACGGATTCAGGTGGTGGACTCCATGACCACCAGCGGCGGGCTGTACCAGATGGTTCGCGAGGCGAGACGGTTACTGGACGAAGGAATGACGCTTTCGGAGACCGTCGCGGCGCTGAACGCGATGAAGGATTCTGTCCGGATCATCTTCACGGTGGACGACATCGCGCCGCTTCGAAGAAGCGGGCGGTTGGGCGGTGTGCGCCTGTCGATCTCGACCATCCTGAATATCCGCCCAGTGCTCCAGTGCGTCGAGGGTTCCATCATCTCCACCGGCCTCGTACGGGGACGGACGGAGCAGCTCAAGGTTCTGTCGGAGAGCCTGCCCAAAGAACCCTGCGACTGCCTCGTGGAAGGTTTCCTCGCGGAGGAGCAGATGACGCTACTGAAAGCGAAGGTCGAAGCCAGAGGACACCGCGCCGAATTACGGAGCATCGGCCCGGTGCTTGGGATTCACCTGGGCCGTGGCTGCCTTGGCATTTCCTGGATCGAGCACAAACCCGAACATCGCGCCGACACCCGGAAAAACGTGGCGAACTGAGAAAGGATATTGCGAAAGATATCAGTACAAGACGAATACTCCCGGCCCCGATGCCCCGCAGGCTTGCATTCCAAGGCGTGTTCTGGTAAGATGATATCAATATGTCGGATGCGAAGCGTAAAGGGCTCATGACGGGTCGGGATCTTTTGCTTGCGCTGGCGGTGGTCGCCGCGGCGCTGATTCTTTATGTGTTTTTCGGGCGCGTGAAACCCGTGAGCGCGACCTATGTGAATGTCTACGTCGGAAACAGAGACGAGCCTTATCAGCGCGCGCCGCTTAACGAGGATCAGACCATCCGCGTCGACCAGGGAGACGGCAGGGTCAATGTGATTGAAATCAAGGACGGCGGGGTGTCGATGGGCTACTCCACCTGTAAAAATCAGGACTGCGTGCATGAGGGCGTCGTGACGGACGAGAGCCGGAAGCACCGCGCGTTAGGGGACTGGATCGTCTGCCTCCCCAACGGCGTGGCGGTTGAACTTACGGAGGGACCGTGAACGTAAAAACGTTGGCGCGCATGGCGCTATTGTCGTCCGTAATGCTGGTACTTTCCTACCTGGAGCGAATGATTCCGGCGGCTTCGGCAATTCCCGGCATTCGGCTGGGCCTTGCCAATACGGTACTCCTCTACGCCATCTACCTGATGCGCCCGAAGATGGCGTGGGGGCTGATGGCGATCAAAGTGCTGATCGCGGGCCTTGTGTACCTGAATGGTCTCGCGATGGCGTTCAGCCTGGGTGGCGGCCTATTGAGCCTTACGGTCATGTTTCTTGCGAAGCGCGCGAAGGGTCTGTCCATCGTGGGCGTTTCGATCCTGGGCGCGGTGTTTCACATCGCGGGTCAGCTCATCGCGGCCTCGCTCGTCGTGAATATACGCCCGGAGGCGCTGATGGCGACGCTTCCGCTGTATATGGCGCTTTCCGCGGTGACCGGATTGATTACCGGAATTGCGGCAAAATACGTAAACGCGGCGCTTGAAAAGTCGGGGTGGACCAAATGAAAAAAATCTTGGCGCTGGGTCTGGCGCTTTTATTCCTCGCCGGCTGCGGCGGGACGCGGATACCGGAAAAAAAGTCGGTGGTCGGGTTCTATTTCGACACAGTGATCACGCTCTCGGCCTTCGTGGAAGATGACTCGGCGCTTAAAGAGGCGCTGGACGAATGCGCCCGGTACGAAAAACTGTTTTCCAGAACCGTCGAGGGAAGCGACATTTGGCGCGTCAATCAGGAAAGCGGCCCCGTCCAAGTGTCCGGAGAAACGGCGGAGATGTTGAAGGACGCGATCGCAGGCAGTGAATTATCGGGCGGCGCGTTTGACCCGACGGTGGAGCCGGAAATAAAGCTTTGGGATTTCTCTGGCGATACCGCGCGCCTCCCGGATGCGGAGGCACTCCGGGAAGCAGCCACACATGTGGACTACCGCAGACTTCAGGTGGACGGCGACAAAGTGACGCTCCCGGACGACATGGGTCTGGATCTGGGTGGCGTCGCCAAGGGGTTTATCGCGGACAAACTGTCTCAATTTCTAAGAAACAAAGGCGTGAAAAGCGCACTGATCAACCTGGGTGGCAACGTCCTGACGATCGGGCGGCGCGCAACCGATGACGCGCCCTGGGTTGTGGGCGTTCAGGATCCGAAAGCGGAGAACGGCGTAAACAAATTGATGTTCAAGGCGGAGGATCTTTCCGTCGTCACCAGCGGCAATTACGAGCGCTTCTTCATCCTGGATGGCGTCCGCTACCACCATCTGCTCGACCCTAAGACCGGCTGGCCTGTGGAAAACGGGCTGGATTCGGTTACGATCCTGTCCAAAAGTTCCGCGATGGGCGACATTCTGTCCACGGCGTGCTACGTGCTGGGGTTGGAAAAGGGGAAGAAACTCATTGAAAGTCTGGACGGAATCGATGCGGTCTTCATCGGTTCCGACGGCACAGTAACCATGACGGACGGCGCGAAGGCGCTCGTCACCTGAAATACTTGACTAAGGGGGACGAAGTATGGACAGGCAACTGCCCGCGTGGGCATCGATCGCGCTGATGGCGGCGATTTCTGCGATATTATTGGTTTCCACCCATCTGATCACGGGGATCTTCCGCCTGCCGGAGGGAACCCTCGGCAAGGACAGCGCGCAAGGGGAAGCCTTGCCCGCGGCTGAGCAGTTTCTGCCGCTCGCGCTCGCCGATGGCTCCGGGCTTGACAACGCCTACGAAGGGCAGGTGGGCGGCAAGACGGTCGGCTATACGGGGCAGGTCACCGTAAAAGGATATGCCGGACCGATCGAGGTGGTCGTCGGCATGGATCTGAACGGGCTTCTGACCGGGATCAGCGTCGGCGGCGATCAATTCAAAGAATCTCCCGGACTGGGCGCAAAAGCGAAAGACCCGGAATTTAAAAGCCAGTTCGTCGGCATCGCGGCACCGGTGGGACTGAATAAAGGAGACGCGACCTCCAGCGCAACAGAAAGCGGCGAATGGGCGTCTGCCGCCGCGCCGTCGGTGGATGCCGCGTCGAGCGCGACACAGACCGGCGATTGGTCGGCGACCGCCGCGCCAACCGCAGGCGCGGCGCAGAATCCCGCCCAGGCGGAACCCCCTGCGCTGGAAGCCTCGTCCGACGCGATCAATGGCGGGAATGCTGCCGCCATGCCGACAGCCGATGCCGTGAACGGCGCGACGCAGACCACGCCTGTGCCAACAATGGATGATACGTCGGGTGCGGCGCAGTCTGACGCTTTCATGACCACACCAGTACCTTCGGTGACGCCCAATGCGGCGCCTGGCGGCGACTTGGTTTTGAAGCCGACTGCAACCACCGCCTCCACCATACCGGCGGCGGACGCAACATCCGGAGCAACCGAGTCCATCGGAAACTCCGAAGCGGAATCACCTTTGTTTCAAACGCTCTCCAGCGGCATGCAAACCATGAATCCCGGTTCGACGGTCACGCCCGCGACGGATACTGTGTCCGGTGCGACGGAATCCGGCGACTGGGCTCAGACTGCGCCCGCCGTCGAAGCTGCGACCGGCGGGACACAGTCCGGGGACTGGGCCGCGACGGCAAAGCCGTCCGGAGACGCCGTTTCCGGGGCTACACAAAACAGCAATGTCTCGATCCCTGAGACGCCAACAGATGAAGCCGCCTCCACGGTGGACGCCATCAGCGGCGCGACGATCACCTCCGCCGCCATCGTAAACGGCATCAACCAGTGCATGGCATACCTGAAGACGCTGCTTTCCGGCGGCAACGGCTAACGCCGGACGGGGGATTAACATGCGGAAAAGCAAATTCTGGGGCGGCGTGCACCCGCTGGGCAAGGAATCGTCGGGGAAAGATCCGACAAAAGGCCTGGCCGTAAAGCCTTTTGCACCCAAATCCGTTCGTATTCCAATGAACATGCACGTCGGCGCGCCGTCCGCACCAGTCGTCAAAGCAGGCGAGACCGTGCGCATCGGACAATTGATCGCGGAGGCGGTCGGCCCGTTGGGCGTCAAAGTCCACGCAAGCGTGTCGGGCGTCGTCACGGAAGTCCGGGAGATGAAAAACGGCGCACCTGCCACGGTTTTCATTAATAACGACTTCCGGGACGAATGGGTTCCGCTCACGCCTTCATGTCGCGTGGACGACTGCGAAGCGGAAATGATCCTGTCCGCCATCCAGGAGGCCGGGCTCTGCGGCATGGGCGGTGCTGGCTTTCCCACCCACGTCAAGATGTGCATCCCGTGCGGCGACAAATGTGATGTCGTTCTATTGAACGGCGCGGAGTGCGAGACCCACATGACCTGCGACTACCGGTTGATGGTGGAGCAGCCCGAACGGGTAATCTCCGGCCTTCGCGCCGCGATGCGCGCGTTCGGTACTGAGACAGGCGTCGTAGGCATCGAAGACAACAAGCCAGACGCCGTCGAGGCGATGCGTTCTGCCGCGCACGGGCTATCCGGTATCGGTGTCAGGGTACTCGCGACGCGCTATCCCCAGGGTGGAGAGAAGCAACTGATCCAGGCGCTCACAGGACGCGAAGTCCCGTCCGGCAAACTCCCGATCGACGTGGGCGTCGTGGTGATCAACGTGGCAACCGCAGCCTCCATCGCGGACGCAGTAGAGTATGGCAGGCCGCTTGTGGATCGGATCGTCACGGTGACCGGGCGCGTCGGGCATCCTGCGAACCTCAGGGTTCCGATCGGTACGCAGGTCGGGGAACTCCTGGAATTCTGCGGCGGGATCGAGGACGGCGCGAAGGTTGTGCTGGGTGGCAGCATGACAGGGCTGTGCGCCGCCGATCCGGAAACGCCGGTTGTCAAGGGCACCGGCGGCATCGTCGTTCTCGCGCCCGACGAGTTGCCCGACCCGACGCCCTGCATCCGCTGCGGGCGCTGCACCGTCGTGTGCCCGGCTGGGCTTGTGCCCTACGAGATGGAGGCTTTCCTGCTTTCCAAACAACTGCAAGAGGCCGCGGAGATCGGCGTGATGGACTGCATCCTGTGCGGAAGCTGTTCCTACATCTGTCCGGCGAGGCGACGGCTCTCGCCAGCGTTTCGCGACGCACGCGGTCAGATTCTGGCGGAAAGGAGCAAAAAATGAAGTATTTTGTTTCGATCCCGCCACATGTATTATCTCCGGTTACGACGCGCAGGCTCATGTTCAACGTGGTGCTCTCGCTTGTCCCTTGCGCGGCGATGGGGGTATACAACTTCGGGCTTCCCGCGTTGTGGGTGCTCATGACCGCATCCGCCGCCGCGGTACTTTCGGAGCTGATCTGGCAGGCTGTGACGCGAAAGCCCATCCTTGTGGACGACCTGTCCGCGCTGGTGACGGGACTATTACTCGGTCTTTCGATTCCGCCTACCGTGCCGCTCTGGATCGTCGCGATGGGCAGCGCGTTTGCCATCATCGTCGTCAAGCAGTTCTTCGGCGGCCTCGGCTGCAACTTCATGAACCCCGCGCTGGCGGGTCGTGCGATGATGCTGGTTTCCTGGCCGGTCGCGCTGAGCGGCTACGTCACGCCGGGCACGGACGCGCTCTCTTCCGCCACGCCACTTGTTCAGCCGTTTTCGAGTCTCAATCTCTTCCTGGGCAATATCCCCGGCTCCATCGGAGAAGTCAGCAAACTGATGATCCTGGCGGGCCTGATTTGGCTGTTGGTGACCTCCACCATCAGCATCCGGATTCCTCTGTCGATGGCGGTTGGCGCGCTTCTGACCAGCTGGGCGCTCGGCCGGAACCCGCTTTCCGATATTCTGTCGGGCGGCCTCTTGTTCGCCGCGGTCTTTATGGCGACAGACTACGTGTCCGGCCCGCGCCCAGGCCCCGGTCAGTGGATATACGGCTTTGGTTGCGGCATCCTGACCATTCTGATGCGCAATTTCGGCGCGTATCCTGAAGGCGTCACCTATGCGGTGCTCACGATGAACGTGGTCACCCCGCTGATCGACCGCTCGATTCGTCCACGAATCTACGGACATGAGAGGAGGGAGCGCCATGCGTGACACGGCTTATGGCGCGGCCCACAAGCCAGGCCTCGTCCCATTGGTGCTCGCGGTTCTGCCCGCGATGGCGGCCGTTACCACGGGTATCGGCGGACTTGTCGAGGGCGCGGGCGTACTCCTGACGATGGCGGGCGCGAGCCTGTTGTTGTCCTTGGTATGGCGGTATGTCCATTGGGAACATCGCCTCTACGCGTACATCCTGTTTTCCGCGACGGTCGCTTCAATGGCACAGATGATCGCCTCGGTCGCGCTCCCGGCGGTCGCCAAAACGTTGGGACTTACCCTGCCGCTGGTATCGTTCTCCTGCGCGCTGACCAGTTTCTGGGAGGCTTCCGACCAGGATCATGAATTGGAGGATTCGCTCGTACGCGCGGTTCGCAACGGCGCCACCTACCTTATGACGCTGACGGTCGTCGGCTGCGTTCGTGAAGTCCTGGGCGTCGGATCGATCTTCGGCTTCACGCTCGGCGATGGTTTTTCTCCGATGTACATGATCGCCACCGCGCCGGGCGGGTTTATCTTGGCCGGAATCCTGCTCGCCATCGTCCGGGCGCTCATGCCTGGCCGCTTGAAGGGAGGCGACGCGGCATGATCGACTTAATGGCGGTGCTGGCGCTTTTCATCGGCGGCGTCTTGACCGACAACTTCGTGTTCTCTCATTTTCTCGCCGGGCAAGGCGCGCTGGGCGAAGGGAAATTTCGAGCCTCCATCCTGATCGGCCTCGCGGTCGCACTGGTCGCCGCGGTCTCATCCATTGTTAACAGCGCGCTGTACTTTTTTGTGCTGACCCCTTTGCGGCTGACATTCCTTGGCACGGTGCTTGGCGTCGTGGTGATCGCGGGCGTGTTCCTCACGGCCAGCCGCTTTCTGAAAGCGAAAAACCCGTTCAACCTCGGCGAGCCGACGGCGATGCACGCACTGATCGCGGCGAACACGGCGGTGCTGGGCGCGTTGCTTTTGAGCGCGCAGGCGGAAAACTTCCTGTCCGGCGCGCTGACCGGCGTCTTCGGCGGCGCGGGTTTCCTGCTGGCGGTAGTGCTGCTCGCGGGGGTGCGCGAGAGGATCGCGTTATCCGATGTTCCGAATGGGCTGAAGGGTCTTCCGATCCACCTCGTCACGGCGGGGCTGATCGCGTTGGCGCTGGCGGGCTTTTCCGGGTTCGGGCGCTGATGCCCTTCATAAAAGCAAGGAACGAACATATGACGCCAAGCGAAACACACAATACAGCGGGTACGACCAGCAACCCCGGTTCCGGAAATGCCGCGCCGTCCGAAAAGAAGAACGAAAAGCCTTGCGTCGTGGCGCTCGGGATGTTTGACGGCGTACACATCGGGCATCAGGCACTCGTCCGGCAAGCGGTCGAAATTGCGCGCAACCGGAATTGGTGCGCGGTCGTCTATACGTTTATCAACCATCCGAGGAGTGTGTTCGGACAGTCACCCGCTCCGCTGATGGAGCCGGAAGAACGCCGCACGGCGCTCTTGGCGCTTGGGGCGGATCGGGTGGATATGGTTCCCTTTACGAACGCGCTTGCCGAAAAATCTCCCCGCGCGTTTCTTGAGATGCTGATGAAGCGGTACAATGTACAGGCCGTCGTCGCGGGCACGGACTTCACATTCGGCCATCACGGCGCCGGGAACATCGAAACGCTTCGGGCGATGGGTACGGTAATGGGCTTTGAAGTGTACGAGACGCCCGTTGTGCTGCTGGACGGCGAAAAAGTGTCCTCGACCCGGATCCGCACCGCGAAGCAGCATGGAGACGAAGACCTTGCCGGAAGGATGCTTGGCCGCTGACGCGGCGGAGAGACGCATCCCTGGAGTGAAAATATGTACTATGAACCCTACCGACCCAGAAGACGAACGAGCTGCCTCGGTCGTCTTTTCCGCATCGCACTGATCCTCGCAATCCTGTGGGCGGTGCTGCTGCTCCTGACCCGACTGCCCTTTTCGATCAACCTGCCCGAACTGCCGAGCGGGATCCCGCTCATCCCATCCGGATATACCCATGTGCTTCTTCTGGGCACGGACAACGAGGAAGACCGAGGACGCACGGATACGATCATCATCGCTTCCATTGCCAAGGACGGGGTCAAACTGACCTCGATTCTGCGGGATACGCTGGTGAACATCGAAGGTTACGGCAAAAACAAGATCAACGCGGCGTATCGGTTTGGCGGGGAGAAGCTCGCGATGCAGACCGTGAATCAGGCGTTTGGCCTCAACATCACGCAGTACGCGGTGATCGACTTCGAAGGTTTCTCCGATCTGATCGACAGCGTCGGCGGCGTGACGGTCAACGTCACCAAGGCGGAGATGCAGGCGATCAACGAGGGCCTGGACGCTACGTGGAAGCGTCTTGGCGGCGGAAAACCCGTGGACTACCTGAAAACATACGGCGACAGCACGCTGCTCTCCGGCCCGCAGGCGCTGGCCTACTCCCGCATCCGGAAAATCGACTCCGATTACATCCGCTCCAGCCGTCAGCGCGCGGTGCTGGAGGCGATGATCGCAAAACTGCGTTCCAATAAAAACCCGCTGGTGTACGCGAAGCTGATGCAGACCGCGCTCTCAACCGTCAAGACCAACGTAAACCTGTTCGAGATGGGCATGGACGCGATCCATCTGCTGTCCGGAAGCAAGCAGATGGATCAACTGCGGCTGCCCGCGGACGGTGCATACACCACCGGCACGGTGGACGGCGCCTGGGTCATCAAGCCTGACTTTGAAAAAAACCGAAAGATCCTTCAGACATTCCTGAGCGATGAACAAGGATAATGCGAACACAGGCGGCCGGATGCGGCTGCCTGTGTTCTTGATCACTTTCCCTCCGCCACAGCCGCGACGAACGCGACCGGGTGCTGGATGATCTTCGCCGTTTCCTCAATGCTCATTCCCTCGCGCAGGTAACGCCGCGCGATGACCGCCATCGATTCTCCGACCTCGATGATGTGCCCGTCGGGGTCGTACAGACGAACGACGCGCTGTTGCCAGTCGTGCTTCTTCGGAGGATGCACAAGCTCGATTTCCGGGCGGTTTTCCAGTTCACGCAGGAACTCGTCAAAGTCGTCCACCTCGAAATACAGTTCAAGGTTGTGCGCACGGGTGACTACCGACTCCGGAGGCAGACCCGTGAGCCATGCGAAATTCTGCTGAATGGAAAAGCCGCCGTGGAACGTCACGTTCCAGCCCAAATCGAGAGCAACCCGCTGTTTGAACAGATCTCCGTAGAATGCCTTGGATCTCTCCACATCGGTGACCGCGATGAGCGCCACTTTAAACTCCATATGCTCCTCCTTCAAATGCTTGACGGAAGCCGGGTTGGGATAACAACGGGTTCTTCATTCGGATTGGGAAGGGTCTGCCCGTTTCTTTCTTCGGGGACATACTCGAACTCTGTCATCACGCGCCGGTATCGCAGCGGCAGATGGGTGCGCTGACAGAGATCGTTCTTGCGCGGTTCGATGCCGACCGTGGCATGGAACCTGCGCCACAGCGCCCGCACTGCGCGCTCCAGGTTGTCCGGTTCCGGCAGTTCGAGTTTTTCAAGCGGCGCAATGCGCCCCCGGCCGTTTCGCGCGACCAGCGCCTCGCGGTGCGTACGGTCGAAAATGACGAACGCCTCGTTCGGGTAGCGGTCGATGAAGTGTTGCGCGATCATCGGCAACACCCGGTTCTTTGGCTCGATGACCGAGGCCAACACACCTGCGTTCTGTGTGAACCGTACGAAACCCAGGAAGAGGTGCGCCTCCCGCCCCAGATGCGTAACGGCGGCAAGGAGCGGCGCGACCGCGTCGTCCTGCAGCATGTCCATTACCAGGGGTCCTTTTTTGTAGCCCAGGTGCAGGAAGCCCAAAAGCCGCACTTCTTTATCCGGAAGGCATGTCAGCATTGCGCGCTCCACCAAGTCCAGCGCGTCCAGGGAGATGCGCGCCGGGATCGATTTCAGCACCCGCGCGGCGCGGAACGCGTCGGTCTCGATTTCCCGCGTCGGCAGGAGCGAGAGCTGTGCATCCTCCGGGCCGAGGATGGCGGCGGGCATTTCCCGATTCTGATAGCTCTCATACACGCAACACAGAAACCCGTCCAGCGTGCCGTCATAGCGATAGACTACATCTGACCGGTAAGGCATTTCGTCAGATCCTCCTCCGTCGGGTCTAAAAGCGTCATTTGTTCCGCCTGCTCGCCCAGCGCGGTCGCGCGGGAGGAGAGAAGGCTGGTCAGGGAGTGCGGATCGTCCAGCCTGAGGCGGGTCAGCGATTTTCCAGAGCATGTCACGAAGTGCTGTGCGCGCTTCAAGACAACCCCCATTTTTCGAAGCGCCTCGAAGTCCAGTGCGCCTTGTCTGCGCGCCT
>CAZNPZ010000001.1:0-9961 GCA_964575255.1 uncultured Oscillospiraceae bacterium | reverse complement strand
GCGCCTTGTCTGCGCGCCTGGAGGATGCGACCCGCGCTCTTGACGCCCACGCCGGGAATCCTGAGCAGGAGTTCATAGGACGCATGGTTCACGTCCATCGGGAATTGATCGAGGTGCCCGATCGCCCAGTTGCACTTCGGGTCGAGGCCGGGATCCAGATTCTGGCGGCGGTCATCCAATAGTTCCTCTGCCTTGAACCCGTAGAAGCGCAACAGCCAATCCGCCTGGTACAGCCGGTGTTCGCGCAAAAGCGGTGGCGGCGTGCCAATGGCGGGCAAAAGACGGTCATCATTCATCGGGATATAGGCCGAGTAGAACACGCGCTTCAGGCTGAACCGGCTGTAGAGCGCCTCGGACAGCGTTAGAATCGTCCGGTCGCTTTCCGGCGTCGCGCCGATGATCATTTGCGTGGACTGGCCCGCAGGGGCGAACTTGGGCGCGTGACGGTAAAGCGACAGCGCGCGCGTGTTTTCGGAGATACCGCCGGCGATGCGCTTCATTGGGCCGAGAATGTTGTCCCGGTTTTTCTCCGGAGCGAGCAAACGCAGGCTTTCCTGAGAAGGCAGCTCGATGTTGACGCTCATCCGATCCGCGTACAGGCCGATGCGCTCGATCAAAAGCGGATCCGCGCCGGGGATCGCCTTGCAATGAATGTAGCCGCCAAAGCGGTATTCCTCCCGCAGGATACGCAGCGTGTCGATCATCAGTTCGCAGGTTTTATCGGGGGTACCGTACACCGCGGAGCTCAAAAAAAGCCCTTCGATGTAGTTGCGGCGGTAAAACGCCATCGTCAGATCCGCCAGTTCCCGCGGCTGGAAGGTGGCGCGTGGGGTGTCGTTGGAGCGACGGTTGACACAATAGGCACAGTCATACCGGCAGGCGCTGGACATCAGCACTTTGAGAAGAGAAATACACCGCCCGTCGCCCGCGAAGCTGTGGCAGATGCCGCAGGCCGCCGCGCTGCCAATCGCGCCGCCTCGGCCGGAGCGGTTGACCCCGGAGGATGTGCAGGCCACATCGTATTTTGCCGCATCGGTCAGATACGTCAGTTTTTGCATCACGTCCATGAAATCCCCTCGATTCAAAAAGCAGAACACATGTTCTAATACCGATTATATCAGACAAAGCGAAGCCCGGCAACCGAACGCGCGATTAAATCTGATTGGAACATGCGTTCGATTGTCCTACCGGTCGTATTCGCATTCAAAACTGGCGTTATATTCAAACAGCGTCTTTCCATGAGCGGTAAAAACGTAGCGTGCGGAACCGGCCAGACATTCGCGAATTGCGCGCGTCATGCCGCCCTCCACCGGCACCTGAAGAGAAACGCACGATTGCCGGTCAAACACCACGGTCAGCGCAAAACCGCCCTGCCGGACGGCCACGCTGCCGTTGATGGCTTTACATACCCGTGCGCCCAGATACGTCGCGAGGCGGACCCTCCCGCGTCCCGGCCGTTCGCCGCGATCAGCGTGAACGCGTAATCCTTTGAAACCTGCTTGAAGTAGAAGCCCTTAAAGAATTGACTCAACCTTGATCCCTTCCTGCGCCGGCCCGTTGATCAGGCGGCCATCCCATGTAAACCGGGAACCGTGGCAGGGGCAGTCCCAACTGAGTTCATCCTGATTCCAGGCGAGCTCACAGCCCAGGTGCGGACAGCGTGTCGTGACGAAGTGAACGTTCCCGTCCGGATCCCGGTACGCACCCAGCTTCCGGCCGTCCGCCTCCACGACGCCGCCATGCCCAGCGGCAAGATCATCAAGCGACATGTCGGGCGGCGCTACGTTGAGCGCGAGGTTGACAATCGCCTTCGCGCTGTCGCGGGTTAGTTGCGGCAGTTCCGCCGTGGAAAAACGCTGCGGACGGAAAACGGCCGCGTTGCGATTGCGCTTGCCGGTGATGTCATCCGCGAGAATCTGCGCCGCCACCATCGAAGTCGTCATGCCCCATTTCATAAATCCGCTCGCCACATGCCAGGTCGGGCGGGAAGCCGCATACCGTCCAATGAAGGGGATGCCGTCCAGCGTGATGCAGTCCTGCGCCGACCAGCGCGCAACCTCCCTCGCGCCGGGGAACAGATGCGTTGCGATCTCCAAAAGTTCCTCGTACCTTCCGGTGATGTTTTCACCCGTGCGATGCCGTTCATCCCCCAGAAGCAGGATTTTCCCGTGCATCCTCAGCGAGACGCCGCCCTCGTCCATGCCGATGTACATGCCTGGCAGGTTCGCGGCGTTCTCGAGCGCCAGTACATAGGATCGCTCCTGGTGCATCCGAGCAAAGTAATACCCCGGTTTATTGATAAAGGGGTAGTGGGTCGCGAACACGATGTGGCGCGCGCGGACGGCGTGATCCTGGGTGTACAGAACGTCCGGTTCCACCTTTATAACGCGCGAATGCTCGTAGACCTTCACATGCTTTGAAAGCGCTTTCAGGAATTTCAGCGGGTGGAACTGCGCCTGATCCAAAAACTGCACGGCGCCCGCGCAGGGGAACGGCAGTTCTTTGGGAAGAACCAGCGTGGCGGGAAGGGACAGGCTCTTCGCGGCCAGGTATTCCGCCTCAAGCGGCGATTCGTCCTGGCAGGAATAGAGAAATGAGGACTTACGCTCAAAATCACAGGCGATGTTTTCCTGCTCGATGATTCTCTCATACTCCCGGATGGCAGCCTGATTGGCATTCGCGTATTGCTGTGCCTTATCGCGTCCGCACTGGTCGATCAACCGCGCATAGACATGGCCGTGCTGCGCGCTGATCTTGGCGGTGGTCCCTGAAGTCTGTCCGCTTCCAATCCGCTCCGCTTCGAGGACGACGACATCAAGGCCGCGCTTCGTGAGCTCATAGGCGATCAGCATGCCCGCCATTCCGCCGCCGATCACCGCGACGTCGGTCTTCAGGTCTTCCGAGAGCTTGGGCTGGGCAGGAATTTTTACAGACGTCCAGATCGATTGCATGAGGACACCTCCCGACTTATGGTTTCCGACGCGCTGCACACGCATGCGCGCTACGGAAACCGCATCGTGAGGAAAGAAAAACCGCCAACGAAAAGTCAGCGGTTTGATCCTATACCGAAGAGAATCGCCAGAACCAGGAGCCCGACCAGCACGTAAATGATCAGATCTAGCGTCTTGAGCGGGATTTTGATCTTGTCATACAATCGGCCGCGCACCGCGAGCAGGTCTTTTCGGAGCAGTTTCTTATCACCCTGCCCGTTCTGTTCGCGCTGCGCGCCCGACGGTTTGCCGTCCCGTTTATCCATTACTTCTTGGCCAGGTACTTGCGCACGTCGATCGCGACCGCAATGATGATGATCAGGCCGCGGATGATGTACTGGTAGTATGCGTTGACCTGGAGGAATACCAAAGAGTAGTTGATCGCCTGCAGGATGATCGCGCCGATGACCACGCCGGGAATCGTGCCGACGCCGCCGGAGAAGCTGACGCCGCCGATGACGCACGCGGAGATCGCGTCAAGTTCATAGTTGATGCCGGTGTTGGCGCCGACCGACTGGACGCGACCCGCCTCAAGAAACGCAGCGATGCCATAGAGCACGCCGGAGATGATGTAGACCCACATGATTGTGCTGGTAACGTTGACGCCGGAGACCGCCGCGGCTTCCTCGTTGCCGCCAACGGCGAACATGTTCTTGCCAAGCCGCGTCCGCGTCCATATGAAATGCACCACGACCGCACACAACAGGAAGTAGATCACGACCTTTGGAATCTTCAGCGATCCCAAGATGATGTTGCCGGCAGAGGTGTTCAGAAAATCCCTGGTGAAAGTGGACAGCGCCTGCGCGGTGCCAGAAGGCTGGGATTCAATGTACAGACAGTTGACGCCGTAGGCGATCAGTGACGTGCCCAGCGTAATGATGAAGGCATGCAGGTGCAGTTTCGCGACGCCGAAGCCGTTGATCGCGCCGAACAAAACACCAACCGCGATCGCGCAGAGCAGCGGGATCATCAGATTGACCGGCTCGGTGATCTGCGGGTACATGCGCTGCGCGTAGGTGGCCGACTGCACGAGCGACGCGGTGACCGCGGCGGCAAGTCCCAGTACGCGACCGATGGCAAGGTCTGTACCAGCCAATACGATCAACCCGGCGCAGCCCAACGCAAGAATGCCCTTGGTCGAAGCCTGCTTGATGATGTTGATGATGTTGTCCAGCCTCGCGAAGTCCGGCCTGATGATGATGACCGTCGCAAGGATCAGGATCAGAATGATGTACAGCGCGTAATCGAGCAAAAGCTCACCAACACTGCGACCGCCAAATTTCTTCGTTACTTTCTCCATATCGAATCCCATCCTTGCTTATACGTACTTGGCGGCAAGCCGCATGATCGTCTCTTGTTCGCCAGGCTTATCGCCAAATTCTTTGCCCCGTTCGACGATACCGCTCAGGCGGCCGTTGGACATGACCAGAATGCGGTCACAGATACCAAGCAGCTCAGGCATTTCACTGGACACCATGATGATGCCTTTGCCCTCCGCCGCGAGATTCAAGATCAGTTGATAGATCTCGTATTTCGCGCCCACGTCAATACCGCGCGTCGGCTCGTCCAGAAGCAGCACGTCCGGCTTGGTCAGAAGCCAGCGCCCGATGATGACTTTCTGCTGGTTTCCGCCGGAAAGGCTCTTGATGTGGGTGCGCTTTGAGGGCGTCTTGACACGGATCGACTGGATGACCCAATCGGTATCCGTGGTCATCCGCCGGTTTGACAGGAAGAACTTCCCATACCGGCTGACGTTTGCGATGATGGCATTGAACGTGATCGTCATCTCCGGAAAGATGCCGGTGGCGCGACGCTCCTCGGTCAAAAGCGCGAAACCGTTGTTCCGGGATTCACCCGGCTTCCGGTTGGCGATGGGTTTGCCCCTGAGCAGAATCTCGCCGCTCTGCTTGGTATAGTACCCAAAGATGGCGTTGACCAATTCCGTTCGGCGTGAACCCACCAGGCCGGATACACCCAGTACCTCGCCTGCGCGCAGTGTAAAGCTGACGTCGTGGAACGTCGGCTCATACTTGCCGGAAAGATTTTTAACCTCCAGCAAAACCTCGCCCGGCTGATTTGGCTTGGGCGGGAAGCGGTGAGACATGTCGCGGTTGACCATGAGCCGGATGATCTCGTCGGTATCCAGCTCGCTGGCCGGTTTGGTGGCAACCCATTGGCCGTCCCGCATGATGGTAACCATATCGGCGATGCGGAGGATTTCGTCCATTTTATGCGATATATAGATGATGCCGACGCCTTTTTCCGTCAGCTGCTTCATGATGCGAAACAGGTGCTCGACCTCGTTCTCGGTCAGCGACGAGGTCGGCTCGTCCAGCACTAGGATTTTCGCGTTGAATGAGACGGCTTTGGCGATCTCCACCATCTGGCGGCGGGAGACGGACAGCGCGCCGATCCTGGTGCGCGGATCGACTTCGATCTGCAAGTCCTCAAATATCGCGCGCGTTGCGTTGTACATCTTGCGTGTATCGACAAAGCCGAACTTGGTGGGCAGACGGCCCAGCCACACGTTCTCCATGACGTTGCGGCGAAGCACCTGGTTGAGTTCCTGATGCACCATCGCCACACCATGATCCAGCGCGTCGCGGGGACCTGTGAAGCTGACTTCGCTGCCGTCCATGCGGATGATGCCGGCGTCCTTTTTATAGATGCCGAACAGGCACTTCATCAGTGTGGACTTGCCCGCACCGTTTTCGCCCATCAGCGCATGCACCGTGCCCGCCTTGAGTGTCAACTGTGCGCCGTCCAGTGCTTTGACGCCGGGAAAATGCTTGTCAATACCCACCATTTCGAGAAGCGGCACCTGGCTATGATCCATACTCTTCACCAAACCTATACTACGAATACGGGGAAGAGGCGCGTAAGGCGCCTCTTCCCGCTGGTTCAGACGCGAGCTACGCTCGTACCTTGATTAGCCGGTAACCTTCGCGTAGGGGATACGGACGGAGTAGCCGTCGGCCGCCAGCTGGTAGTCGGTGCCGTCCAGCCAAGGCTTGCCGAGTGCGCCGTTGATCGCGATGCGGATGTTGGCCTTGCCCATCGCGTCGCCGTCCTGCTTGACGGTGGCGGTCATGCCGCCGTTCTTGATGGATTCGAGCGCGGAGTCAACCGCGTCTACGCCGATGACGACGATGGAAGGATCACCTTCAATGCCGGTGTTGTAGCCGACCTGGTTCAGAGCCGCCACGGCGCCAAGGCCCATCATGTCGTTGTTGACGAAGATGACCTCGATCTTGTCGCCAAAGCTGGCCCAGGTGGCGGTCATGGCATCGGTCGCCTGCGCCTGATCCCAATTGCACACGAGGGTTTCGCCCAGCTGCTCAAGCTTCACGCCCTTGGCCTCGGCAGTTTCCACCGAGTACTTGGTGCGGGCGATGGCCTCGGGGTTATTGGGCTCGCCTTCGAACATGATGTACTGGAGGACGCCATCGCCATTCTTGTCGATGGACGGATCCTTCGCGTAAAGGTCGGCCAGGATTTCGCCCTGCATGTCGCCGGCTTCACGCGGCGTGGTGCCGATGAAGATGGAGCCGGAGTCTACGACAACCTGCTGCACGGTTTCGGCCGAGGGCTCCTTGTTGTAGAACAGGAAGGGCACGTCGTTGGCCTTCGCGATCTCCACAAGGCTCATGCCGGAGGCGACTTCCGCCAGGTTGATGATGACGAAGTCGGGCTTGTTGGCGAACATGACGGTCGCTTCCTCAATCTGCTTGGCCATGTTGTCATTGGCGTCCTGCAGGTCGAGGTTGATCTTGATGCCCATCTCTTTGCCGATTTCTTCGGCGTACTTGATCATCGCAGCGCGGACGGTGGAGCCGTAGGTGTCGTCAAATTTCCACACCAGGACGCCGATGTTGAGTTCGGTCTTCGCGGGCGCTTCCGCGAACGCGACCGTCGTGCTGAGAACCATGAGCAGCACCAACATGAGGGATACGAGTTTCTTCATGGGTTGATTCCTCCTTGAGATATGCTGCGCCGTAAGATCGGCGTGCATTCCGGGTTCCCGTTACAGGATCGTTAACATTATAATGTAGGTGGAGAATGCTTGTCAAGCGTCATTATACAGGAACTTGTTAGAGAATTTCATCAGTATGTGGTAAAAATATACGACGTCGTTGAATCAAATCGAACTCCCGCCTTCAAGATTGGGCTTGGGAAAGACGGATGGTTGACCGCGTCCGGCGGGAACTGCGTCTCAAGGCACAGCCCGTCCCGCTTCGCGTACTTTTTGCCCGACTTTCCGGCCCAGCTGGATTCGGTCATATTCCCGGTGTACAACTGCACGCCGGGCATGTCGGTGAACGTCTTCATCTGAATGCCGGTCGCGGGCGATGAAAGCGTTACGCCGTGGCGGTAGCCCTCGCCGTTCAACATGAAGTTGTGGTCGTATCCGCCGCCGTAGCGCATCTGTTCGTCTTCCTGCGTGTGCTTTAGGCCGTCGCCGATCCGGACAGGTTTGCGAAGGTCAAAGACCGTGCCGTCCACCGGCCGAAGTTCGCCGGTCGGGATCAGGTCGGCGTCCGAGACCGTGACGCGGTCCGCGAAAATCTGGATGATATGATCCTCAATGTTTCCACTGCCGTCGCCGGACAGGTTGAAGTAGGCGTGGTTGGTCAGGTTGCACACCGTATCCTTATCGGATACCGCCTGATAGCGGATGGAAAGCGCGTTGTCGTCGGAGAATGTGTAGGTAACCGTGACGTCCAGGCGTCCCGGATAGTGTTCCTCACCGTCCGGGCTGACGGTCGAAAGCCTGAGCGATCGGCCTGTCTCGTCCGGTTGCACGACCCAGATTTTTTTATCGAAACCGTTCACGCCGCCGTGCAGGTGATGGCCGTTCGCATTGGTCGCAACCTGAATGGGCGTTCCGTTCAGCGTAAAGTGGCCCTTGTTGATCCGGTTGCCGACCCGCCCGATCAGGGCGCCCATGTAGCCGGGGTTGACCGGCGCATAACCGGAGATGTCCGAAAAGCCCAGCAGCACATCGACCAGTTTCCCCGTTCGGTCGGGCACAAGGAGGCTTACAAGAATGCCGCCGTAATTCGTGACGGAAACCGACGCGCCGGAAGCGTTCGAGATCCTGTACAGATCCGCCGGACGTCCGTCCGGAAGGGTGCCGAAGAACGTTTTCATTATGCTCACGGATGAACCCTCCACGAATTCAAGAATTGTGCAATATACCCAACTCTTATACTATACACCAGTTGGATAATGGGATCAAGGATCGCGCGTTGGTTTTTTTCTCCGTTTCTTTGGATTTTTACCGCACATCGATTCCTCAGGACTGTCAAGAATATTTACTTGACAAGCACCGCCTGTCGGGTTATGATGAACAACGCGAAGCGGGGTGTTTCGATGGAAAAGCGAATCGCGCTCAACTGGCTGATGGATTTCTATGGGCCGCTCCTGACCGAAAACCGCGCGCGGCTCCTGAAACTCTACTGCGAGGAAGACCTTTCGCTGTCCGAACTGGCCGAAGAGGCGGGCATCTCGCGGCAGGGCGTGCACGACGCGCTGACCAGGGCGCAGGCGCAGCTGGAAGCGTATGAAGAAAAGCTGGGGCTTGTGGCGCGCTACCGACGCCTGGAAGACGCCATTCACAGCTGCCGGACGGCGCTGTCCGGCGTAATCTCCACACCGGATACGTCAGGCGCGCTGAACGAGGCGAAGCGCGCGCTGGACGCGATCGAGCGCATCGAAACCTGAGCGCCAACCCGTGATTATCTTAAAGCAACAAACGTTGAGGTGAGACGAATGGCCTTTGAAGGGCTGACCGACAAACTACAGGCAGCATTCAAAAAAATGAGCGGCAAGGGCAAGCTGAGCGAGGCGGACGTCCGCGAGGCAATGCGCGAGGTGCGCATGGCGCTGCTCGAAGCCGACGTAAACTTCGTGGTGGTCAAGGATTTCATCAAGCGCGTGACCGAGCGCGCGGTTGGGCAGGAGATTCTCTCCAGCCTCACGCCCGCGCAGATGGTCATCAAAATCGTCAACGAGGAACTGACGGGCCTGATGGGCGGCGCGAACGCGCGGCTGACCTACGCCTCCAACCCGCCCACGGTGTACATGTTGTGCGGCCTTCAGGGCGCGGGCAAGACCACGATGGCGGGTAAGCTCGCCGGGATGCTTTTAAAGCAGGGCAAAAAGCCGCTGCTCGCCGCCTGCGACGTGTACCGCCCTGCCGCCATCAAGCAACTTCAGGTTGTCGGCCAGAACGCGGGCGTCGAGGTGTTTGAAAAGGGACAGGGCGACCCGGTGAAGATCGCGAAGGAAGCGATCGAGCACGCCCGCTACTATGGCCGCGACCCGGTCATCATCGACACCGCCGGACGCCTGCACATCGACGAGAAGCTGATGCAGGAGCTGCGCGACGTGCGCGCCGCGGTGAAGCCGCAGGAGATCCTGCTGGTCGTCGACGCGATGACCGGCCAGGACGCGGTCAACGTCGCCGAAACCTTCAATAGAGAGTTGGGCGTGGACGGGGTCATCCTGACCAAGCTGGACGGCGACACCCGCGGCGGCGCGGCGATCTCCGTCAAGGCGGTCACCGGAAAGCCCATCAAGTTCAGCGGAACCGGCGAGAAACTGACCGATATCGAACCGTTCCACCCGGATCGCATGGCCTCCCGGATCCTGGGCATGGGCGACGTACTCAGCCTGATCGAAAAGGCGCAGGAATCCTTCGACGAGAAGAACGCGATGGATCTTGGCCGCAAGATCAAGACCCAGTCCTTCACGCTGGAGGATTACCTGGAGCAGCTGGGTCAGATGAAAAAGATGGGTTCCATCACCGACATCCTCAAGATGCTGCCCGGCATGGGCAACAAGCTGAATAACGTTCAGATTGACGAGGAGCAGGTGCAGAAGGAGCAGACGCGCACCACAGCCATCATCTGCTCGATGACCCGCATGGAGCGCAGGAACCCGGACATCCTGAACGCCTCCCGCAAGCG